>NZ_AMXG01000023.1:0-629961 GCF_000313235.1 Pseudomonas sp. PAMC 26793 | reverse complement strand
CTCTGCGTGGGAATGCCGCCCTGGACGCTCCGCGTCCGCTCTTAACGTCGTGACGCGGAGCGTCACCGGATGCATTCCCACGCAGAGCGTGGGAACGATCAGAAACTCCCCTCCCTTCGTAGCAGCTGTCGAGCTTTAGCGAGGCTGCGTAGGGCGCGACTCGGTCTGAGGTCGGTGGTGCGGCCGACGCAGCCTCGCTGGAGCTCGACAGCTGCTACGGGGGAGAAGGTCATGGAGTGAGGTTTCAGGTCCACCAGTAGCGCACGAGATGAAAGAAGATCGGCGCGGCAAAACACACCGAATCCAGCCGGTCCAGCATCCCGCCGTGTCCTTCGATCATGTGCCCCCAATCCTTCACGCCGCGGTCGCGCTTGATCGCCGACATCACGATCCCGCCCGCAAACCCCAGCAGGTTGATCAGCAGCGCAATCAGGAACGACTGCCAGGGATTGAACGGCGTGGTCCACCACAGCGCCGCGCCGATCAGGGATGACAGCAGGATCCCGCCGACAAACCCTTCCACGGTTTTCGATGGCGACAGGTTGGGCGCGATTTTGTGTTTGCCGAACAGCTTCCCACACACGTACTGCAAGACGTCCGACAGCTGCACCACGATCACCAGGTAGGCAATCAGCAGCAGGTTGCGGCCTTCGTAGCCGACGATATCCAGGGTCAGCAGCGCCGGCACGAAAGACACGCAGAACACCGCGATCATCAGCCCCCATTGCACCTTCGACGCCCGTTCCAGGAAGTGCGTGCTGTCGCCGCCCAGTGACGCGAGGATCGGCAGCAGCAGGAACACGTACACCGGGATGAAGATCGAGAACAGCCCATACCAGTCGAAGTAGATCAGCAGGTATTGCAGCGGCAACGCCAGGTAAAACGCCGCCACCAATGCCGGGTAATCGCTGCGCCGGGTGGGCGTGAGCGTGAGGAATTCCCGCAGTGCATAGAACGACACGGCGTAGAACAGCAGGATCACCGCGCCGGTGCCGAGCCAGAAGGCGATACCGATCACCACCACCATCACCCACCATGCGTTGATGCGGGCGTTGAGGTTGTCGATCACCGCATTGGGCGTGCCACGGGTACGGAGTTTGAGGATCAGGCCGATCAGCGAGGCGAGTACCAGGATCGCGCCGATCCCGCCGAACAACATCAGGGTTTGGCTATCCATGTCAGGAATGCTCCGGGGCGAGGGCGAGCAAGGCGTCGCGGGTGCGGGCGAGGAACAATGCCTTGTCTTCGCCGTCCTCCAGTTGCAGCGGTGCACCGAAGCTGGTTGTACACAGCAAGGGCAGCGGCAGCACGCGGCCCTTGGGCATGACCCGGTTGAGGTTGGCGATCCACACCGGGATCAACTCCGCTTGTGGATAACTCTTGGCCAGGTGATACAGCCCGCTTTTGAACGGCAGCAACCCATCTTCCAGGTTGCGGGTGCCCTCGGGAAAGATGATCAGCGAGTCTCCCTGTTCCAGGGCCTGAAGCATTGGTTGCAGGGGGTTATCCACAGGGTCCTTGCGCTCGCGGTCGATCAGTACGCCATTGAACACCCGGTTGATGATGTAGCGGCGCAGGGCGCTTTTGTTCCAGTAGTCACTGCCGGCCACCGGGCGGGTGAATTTACGCAGGTTCTGTGGCAACGAGGCCCACAGCAGTACGAAATCGCCGTGGCTGCTGTGGTTGGCGTAATAGATGCGCTGCACCGGCACGGGCGCGCAGCCAAGCCACAGGCTGCGGGCGCCGGTGACGGTGCGGGCCATGGAGGTAATCAGGGTGGCGACCACGGGTTCGAACATGAGGATTCCTTATCCGGCGAAGGGCAGCCAAGGGCTGGCCAGGATGACGGCCACGGTCAGCAGCACTTGCGCCGCCAGCAGGTAGGCTTGCTTGCGCAACAGTTTCAAGGCGCCGCGACGGCGTTCGGTCCAGGGCCGGCCCGCGCGTTTGGCGGATTGCAGGCCAAGGGTTTGCATGGCGTGGTCGAAGTCGGGCGTGCGCTCGGTGTCCCGGGCCAGCAGGGCGAACAGGTCAGCGTCGAAGGCCACCCGCAGCGCCCAGTATTTTTGCAGCAGCCCGAGCACAATCATCCACAGGCTGAGGGTCAGGCAGATCGGCGTGATACTGGCCATCAGCAGTTGCGCGAGGCCGAACAGTACGCCGAGCAAGGTCAGGCCTGTGGATAACTGATCCAGGGAACGGCCGCGGCGCAGCAGGCTGGCGACGACCTGTAATTCCATATCAGCGGGCATGGGTTAAACCCTCCAGGGCTTCACGGTGAGCGGGATGCAGGACCACACGCGGGCGTGCTGTACGAATAATAGCCACCGCTTCGTCGACATTGCCTGCGCGCCCGGTGTGCAGCAGCCATGCAGCCACAGCCGTGGCACTTCGCGAGTAACCAAGGGCGCAGCACACCAGCAATGGCCCGCCCGAGCGCAGTCGTTCAATGGCTTGGGCGGCTTCCAGGCATTGCGCAGCAGTGGGCGCTGTCAGGTCGAGCACTGGCAGGCTGTAATAGGCACGACCCTGTGGATTAATCGGCAATTCGGCGCACAGATCGACCACGGCCTTGAATTGCTCCAGCTCGCCGCCGGTGGGAATTCGCCCGAGCCAAACGTTATTCACAACCTCGTCGGGCTGTGGATGTTTACGTGTCCACAGGCGGGAATTGATCCAGGCCGCCGCCAGATACGGCGCAAACAGCCAGCGCGCCGCCGGAGTGAGTCGCCCGTCGGCGCGCTTCTGAAAGCCAGAGACACCCAATACCAGGTAATTCGCCTTCATCAACCCGAGGGAAACCGCCGGCCAAAGCAGCCACAACCAACCGCCGCCGAGGGTAAATGCGAGGATCAGACACACCAACGACCCGAAGCCATAGCGCAACCCCAGTCGCCAACGCTGTCGGTCCCGGGTCAGGTGCGCATTCAGCAGCGGGCTCGGATGTTCCAGCGGCCACAGCCACACGCACAGCCAGCCGGCGAGGGCGCCTGTGGGTAAGTCAATAAAGTGATGTTGATAAGTGGTCAGCACCGAAAGGCCGATCAACGCAAACCAGCCATGCACCACCCAGCGCCAAAGGCCCTGGCTATGCCGCTGGTACATTATCCACAGCACCACCAGCAGGGCGATGTGCAGCGATGGCGCCTGGTTGAACGGCTTGTCGAACCCGGCCAGTACCGCAAACAGCCAACCGAACACGCCGTCCAGTTCCGGCCTTTCGAAGGTGAAGCGCAGTGGCCAGATCAGGAAGCAGGTGACGGCAATCACCTGGGCCGTCAGCAGGCGCAAGGCGTGTTGTTTCAACTCATGGCGGGTGCTGGGCAGCAGCAGGGAAAAACCGTAGAGCAGGTCGATCGACCAGTAGGGCACGATGGTCCAGGCCCAGAACGGGATATGGGTTTCCCAGCCGAACACCATCGTGCCCACATCGCTGCGCTGGCTGGTGACCCACGTGGCAAAGCCGTAGGTGCTGAAAAACAGCGGCGCCAACAGCAGCAGCCACAGCACCGCCGGTTTTAACAGGCCCGGTTCACGCATGGGTCAGACTCGCTGTGCCAGGGACACGCTGAAAATCCCCCATTCATCCACGCGCTGGGTGATCTTGCGGAAACCGGCGGCTTCCACCAGTTGGTCCATCTCTGCCTGGCTGCGCCGGCGCATTACCCAGGCCTGGCCCTGACGGTGACTGGTGAGGGCGCGGGCGATCAGTTCCAGTTGCGGGTGCCACGGTTGGCCGGTGTACACCAGATAGCCGCCGGGCTCCACGGCTTCGGCCAAACCGGCGAGCGAACCGCCGACCATCGCGTTATCCGCGAACAGTTCATACAAGCCGGAGACCACCGCCAGCGTCGGTTTGGGCTCCAGCGCTGCCAGGTCAGCCCGGTCAAACGCATCGCCTTTGACGAACTGGGCGATATCCCCCAGGCCTTTTTCACGAATCAGCGCGCCACCGTCGCGCACGTTGATGTCGCTGTAGTCCCGCAACAGGATCGATTCGGGCAACGGCGAAACGCCCTGCAAGGCTTCCAGAATGTACCGACCATGCCCGGCGGCGATGTCGACGATGCGCACCTCCTGCTGCTCGTCCCGCAGCTTGGCCATCGCCAGGCGCAGCAGCTCTTCCACGTTCAGCTTGCGTTGGCGAATACCGCGCCAGCCGATGGAGTTCAGGTAGTTGGTGTCGATCATCCGCCCCAGCCCGCCTTTGCCGGTGGGTGTGTTGCGGTACACGTAGTCCAGGGTGCTGCCGGAGTCGAAGCCGGTGTCGAAACCAAGCTTCACGCCATCCGACAGTTTGCTGCCCAGGCCCATGCTGGCGCGGGTCATGCGCCAGTACAGGTCGCGCAGGGAGTTGCGTGGCAACGGCGCGGCGAGGGATTCGGATTCGGCGCAGGTCAGGCCGATCTTGTCGGCATCCAACAGCGTGGCGCGGTCCAGCGGGTGTTCGAAGTTCTGCAGGATAAAGCGCCGGGCGCTGCTCAAGGCCACGGCGCGGTCACGTTCACCGAGGGTGTCGTGGAAGAAGCCGGGGAGGATGTGCAGTTCTTTTTTCAGGCTGCCCAGGCGGTCGAAAAACTGCTGCTGGGGTTTGCGGTGCACCACAAAGTCCGAGCCGGAGATCAGCAGTTGGGTCGGCACCTGAATTGCCTGGGCATCGGCTACCACCCGGTCGGCCGCTTCGTACAGGCCCAGCAGCACATTTACGGAAATGGCTTTGGTGATCAGCGGATCGCTGTCGTAGGACGCCACGCGCTCCGGGTCATGGCTCAGGAACTTGGCCTTGACGTAACTGTTGACGAAAAAATTGCCGCGAAACTTGCGCATCAGCGCCAGGCCCGGCCGGGCGAAGGGCACGTAGAGCTTGACCTTGAACGCGGGCGAGGCGAGCACCAACGAGCGGATCTTCGGCGCGTAGTCGTGCACCCAGGTCGCTGCGATCACTGCGCCGACACTCTGGGCGATCACCGCGAGGTTTTCTTCCTCAATGCTGTAGGCGCCGCCGATATGATCAACGAAGGTCTGCACGTCCCGCGCACTGGTGGCAAAACTCGGGCTGTCGCCGCGCGCGCCGGGGGATTGACCGTGGCCACGGGCGTCCCAGGCGAAGAAGTCGAACTCCGGCAGGTTCAGCTCGTCCACCAGGTGGGCGATGCGCCCGGAGTGCTCGTGGCCGCGATGGAACAGCAAAATCGCCTTGCGGGGTGCAAAGCCCGCGGGCGCGGTGGCGGGCCAGTGACGGTAGAAAAGCTCCACCCCGTCATGGGTGCTGAAGGTGTGCTCTTGCTGTTCTCGCATCGCAAAATCCTTATGCAGAAGGGGAGGTTTGTTGTTCTTTGAGGCCTTGGCGCACGCGGTTGACCAGGGTGTAGGCCAACAAGGCCGCGACCAGCCACATCACCGCCTCGACCCACCCGGCACCGAGCCAGCCCAGTGCCACGCCGGTGGCCAGCACCCCGAGCACAAATGCCCGATCGCTCTTGCCCATGGGGCCGTCGTAGCGCCGCGAGGCCCCGACCATCGGCCCGAGCACGCCGGCGTATTCGCTGAACACCGCCAGCAGCGTCACCAGCAATACCGGCGCCAGGCTGACCTCGGGGATCAGCGCAAACGGCAGGATCAGCGCGCTGTCGGCGATCACGTCACACAGTTCATTGAGGTAGGCGCCGAGTCGCGACTGCTGGCCGAATTCCCGGGCGAGCATGCCGTCGATGGCATTGAGGGCCATGCGCAGGATCATCCACAGCGGAATCAGCGCAAACAGCCACACATGTTGTGCGAAGCCGGCAATCAGCAATCCCACCAGCAGGGAAATCACCCCGGCCAGCACGGTGATCTGGTTGGCGGTGGTGCCGTTGTCGTAGAGGCGCTGCACCAGCGGGCGCAGCAGGTTCTGAAAACGCGGTTTAAGCTGATAGATCGAAATCATGGGGAGTGACGCTTCCTTGTCCGTAAGCCCGCGAAAAACTCTGGGGAGTGTGCCGATTTATCACGGTTGAAACCAGTGATGGCTCCTGTTTCTGGGGCTTTCGTCACTATCTGTGTGAAACCAAACAAAAATTTCACGCCCCGCGTTATAGAGTAACCAATTGTTTCTGGGTGGGCGTTTGGGGATGCGAGTGGATCTAGACGCTGATGACGTGGCCATCGAAGGGTTGCCACGGTTTCAGCAAGGGTTGTTTCATGCCCGCCGTTTAAGGCAGGCCGGCATTGCCCTGACGGTGCTGGCGGTCGGCGGCTGGATGCTGGCACTGTTTGTGGCGCTGTTCGCCCCGCTGTCGATCTGGCCGGTGGTGTTGATCAACTGCGCCTCGGCCTTGCTGGTGCTGGTGGCCGGTGTTCAATCGGCCTGGTGGGTCGCGGATTGGCGGGCCATGGCGCTGGAGGAGCCGGCTGCACGGCTGATCGAGCAGCCGCTGCCACAAGAAGAACCTGGCTGGCTTAACCGGCAGTTCGGTCGCGTCGGCAATGGCTTGCTGGTGCAGATTGGCGCGCCGGTGTTCTGGCTGTGTGGCTGGTCATTGCTGGCGCTGTTCAGCGTCCTGGAATTCTGGAGCCTGACCTTGCCCGCCGCTGCAGTGGGCCAGGCTGCCAGTGTGGGCGCGGCCATTGCCTTGGCACTGGCATTCGGCTTGCTGGTGTTTGAGCGGCGCATGGCCCAGGAAAGCACTGCCCAGTGGCCGGAAGCAGCGCAGCTGGCGCAACTGAGCCGGGTGGCGATTATCTGCCTGGTGGTCAGTGCGATTTGCCTGCTGTTTGCCGGCGAAGAATCCGTGTGGCCGTTGCGCCTGGCGGTATTGATCAGCCTGTTGCCGGCCCTGGTGGCGCTGGAGTTTCTGTTAAGAGGCTTGTTGTCGCTGTTCAGCCCGCGCCAGGAGCGCCTTGAACCGCGCCTGATGGCGCAAAGTTTTATCGCCGGGATGCTGCGCTGGCCGCCGCAACCGTTGCTCGCCTTGCAGCACGAACTGCACAACCGTTTCGGTATCGACCTGCGCCAGATCTGGGCCTTTACCTACATGCGCCGGGCATTCCTGCCGGTGCTGGTGGTGGTGCTGGCCGTAGGTTGGTTGCTGACCGGCGTGCATGAGGTCGCCCTGCAAAGCCGTGGGATTTATGAACGCTTTGGCAAGCCGGTGGAGGTCTTCGGGCCTGGCCTGCATGCCGGTTTGCCGTGGCCGCTGGGCCGCGTGCTGAACGTGGAGAACGGCGTGGTCCATGAGCTGGCCACCAGCGTTGGCGAAGCGGCAAACACCGACGTCGCTCCGGCCGAGGGCCCGGCGCCGTTGATCGCCAACCGCCTGTGGGACGCTACCCATGTGAATGACAAAGCCCAGGTGATTGCCAGCAGCAGCGGCGACAAGCAGAGCTTCCAGATCGTCAATATGGATGTGCGCTTCGTGTACCGCATCGGCTTGACCGACCAGGCCGCACTCGCCGCCACCTATAACAGTGCCGATGTGCCCACGCTGATCCGCAGCACCGCCAGCCGCATCCTCGTCCACGAATTTGCCTCGCGAACCCTCGACGAATTGCTGGGTGAAGAACGCAACAACCTCGCCGATGACATTGGCAAGGCGGTGCAAGCGGACCTGAAGACACTCGACAGCGGCGTGGAAATCCTCGCCACCGTGGTGGAAGCCATTCACCCGCCTTCCGGTGCGGCCAACGCTTACCACGCGGTGCAAGCCGCACAGATTGGCGCCCAGGCGCTGATTTCCCGGGAGCGCGGCGCTGCCAGCGAGCAGACCAACCAGGCGTTGCTGCAAGCCAGCACCGCCCGCGACCAGGCCCAGGCCACGGCTCACGAAGTCAGTGCTGGCGCCCAGGCAGCAGACCTGCGTTTCAGCGCCGAACAAAAGGCCTATCAGCAAGCGGGCCAGGCCTTCGTGCTGGAGCAGTACCTGAGCCAGCTGAGCCAGGGCCTGGTCCACGCCAAATTACTCATTCTTGATCATCGCCTGGGCGCCAGTGGCGCACCGACCATCGATCTGCGTTCCTTTACCTTACCGGCCGACCCCACGGTGCCGCGTAAAGCCGTTCAATAAGGAGTTCATCTGTTGAGCGCTCATTCTCACGATCACGCGGGCCATGGTCACCACCACGGCCACCATCATCACCATCACGGTGATGAACAGGAAGCCGGCCCGTTCCCATGGCGGCGTATGGGCTGGGCGGTGTTGCTGGTGCTGTTCGCCGTTGCCGCAGCGAGCCTGGTGCAGGTGCGTTCCGGTGAAGCCACGGTGATTACCCGTTTCGGCAACCCGTCGCGGGTATTGCTGGAACCGGGCCTGGGCTGGCGCTGGCCGGCGCCGTTCGAAGCGGCGATCCCGGTGGACCTGCGCCTGCGCACCACCTCCAGCGGTTTGCAGGATGTGGGCACCCGCGATGGCCTGCGGATCATCGTGCAGGCCTATGTGGCCTGGCAGGTGCAGGGCGATCCCGACAATGTGCAGCGCTTTATGCGCGCGGTGCAGAACCAGCCGGATGAAGCGGCGCGGCAGATTCGTACCTTTGTGGGCTCGGCGCTGGAAACCACCGCCGCCAGTTTCGACCTGGCCAACCTAGTGAACACCGATGCCAGCCAGGTTCGGATCGCTGATTTTGAAGCGCAACTGCGCCAGCAGATTGATCAACAATTGCTCACTACCTACGGCGTGCGCGTGGTGCAGGTGGGCGTTGAACGGCTGACCTTGCCCTCGGTGACCCTGGCCGCCACCGTCGACCGCATGCGCGCCGAGCGGGAGACCATCGCCACTGAACGCACCGCCGTGGGCAAGCGTGAGGCGGCGCAGATTCGTTCGGCCGCCGAGCGTGATGCACGGATCGTCCAGGCCGACGCCACGGTGAAAGCCGCCGATATGGAAGCGCAATCCCGGGTCGAAGCCGCGCAGATTTATGGCCGTGCCTACGCTGGCAATCCGCAGTTGTACAACCTGCTGCGTTCCCTCGACACCCTCGGCACCGTCGTCACACCGGGTACCAAAATCATCCTGCGCACCGACGCCGCGCCGTTCCGCGCATTGGTGGACGGGCCCAAGGATGTCCAGCCATGAGTGAGCGGGAAAGCCTCGACAGCCCGTGGATCCAGGCTGGACGGCTGACGTTCCTGGCGCTGTATGCGGTGACGGTGTTGGCCGCGTTGGCGTGGGCGTTTTCCAACGTGCGGCAGATCGACCCGCAGAACCGTGCCGTGGTGTTGCACTTCGGCGCGCTGGACCGGATCCAGAATGCCGGGTTGCTGCTGGCCTGGCCGCGTCCGTTCGAGCAAGTGGTGCTGTTGCCCGCAGCGGACCGGGTGATCGAGCGCCGGGTGGAAAACCTGCTGCGTTCCGACGCGGCCACCCAAGCCGACCGCGTGGCCAGTTTCGCCACGCCGCTGAGCGACGCCCTGGCGGGCTCCGGCTACCTGCTGACCGGCGATGCCGGGGTGGTGCAGCTGGATGTACGGGTCTTCTACAAGGTCACCGAGCCCTATGCGTTTGTGTTGCAGGGCGATCATGTTCTGCCGGCGCTGGATCGACTGGTCACCCGCAGCGCCGTGGTGCTGACCGCTGCGCGAGACCTGGACACCATTCTGGTGGCGCGCCCCGAGCTGATCGGCGCCGACAACCAGGCTGCCGAACGCCGCGAACGGCTGCGCGGTGATCTGGTGCGAGGCATCAATCAACGTCTGGCCGACCTGAGGTCCACCGGCCTTGGCCTGGGCATCGAAGTCACCCGGGTCGACGTGCAATCAAGCCTGCCGGGCCCGGCGGTCAACGCCTTCAACGCGGTGCTGACTGCCAGCCAGCAAGCCGACAAGGCGGTGGCCAATGCGCGCACCGACGCCGAGAAACTCACCCAGACCGCCAACCAGGACGCCGACCGTGCTGTGCAGGTGGCCCACGCCCAGGCCAGCGAGCGCCTGGCCAACGCCCAGGCCCAAACCGCTACGGTCGCCAGCCTGGCCCAGGTCAACGACCCCGGCCTGTTGCTGCGCCTGTACCGCGAGCGGCTGCCGAAGATTCTCGGCCAGGCCGGCTCCGTGACCACGGTTGACCCTAAAGACGATTCCCGCCTGATCATTCAGGGAGCCGAACAATGACCGCCCACGCCGCCCCGATGCTCTCATCGGCCGAACAACGCAGCGCTGCCCGGCAACTGACCCTGGCGATGCTCGCCTTGGGCTTGCTCAGCCTGGGCCTGGTATGGCGCTGGCTGGCGCCGGACCAGACCGGCGTGAGTCAACTGCTGCTGGGCGTCGCCTCGTTGCTGGTGGCCGTGCCCGTGATGCGCTCGGCCTGGTACAGCCTGCGTTATCCAAGCCTGCATGGCATCACCGACCAACTGATCGCCCTGGCCATGCTCGGTGCCTGGGCCACCGGCGACCTGCTGACCGCTGCGCTGCTGCCGATCATCATGATCTTCGGCCATGTGCTGGAAGAGCGCAGTGTCATCGGCTCCCAGGAAGCGATTCATGCCCTAGGCAAACTGACCCGCAGCCATGCGCGCCTGGTGCAGGCGGACGGGACCATTCTGGAAGTCGACAACGGCATCCTGAAGACCGGCGATATCGTCGAAGTGCGTGCCGGTGACCGGGTGCCCGCCGATGGCGTGGTGCTGTCGGGCCAGGCCAGCCTGGACACTGCGCCAATCACCGGCGAATCGGTGCCGCTTGAGGCCAGTGTTGGCGTGCAGGTGTTTGGTGGCGCGATCAACCTCGACGGCCTGCTGCGCCTGGAAGTGACCCGCACCGGCAATGAATCGACCCTGGGCAAAGTCATCGCCCTGATGCAGAGCGCCGAACGTTCGAAGCCTCCGATCACTCGGCTGCTGGAGCGTTACGCGGGCAGCTACATGGTGCTGGTGTTGTTGCTGGCGGCGGTCACCTGGTTTGTCACCAATGACGCCCAGGCGATGCTCGCTGTACTGGTGGCGGCGTGCCCCTGTGCATTGGTGTTGTCGGCACCGGCCACGGCAATTGCGGGCATTGCGGTGGCGGCGCGTCACGGCATTCTGATTCGCAGCTCGGCGTTTCTCGAAGAGCTTGCAGACCTGACGTCACTGGTGGTCGACAAGACCGGCACCCTGACGTTTGGCACCCTGCGTTTGCAGTCCATCGACACCCGCGAGCCGGATCGGCAAGTGCTGCTCAACCTGGCGGCCAGCCTCGGCTCCGCCAGCAGCCACCCGGTCAGCCGGGCATTGGCGGGGTTGGCGACTCAGGAACAAATGCTGGTGCTGTCGGATATTCGCGAGCGCCAGGGCCTCGGTGTGGTCGCGCAGACCGGGCAGGGCGAAGCCGCCCTCGGTCGGCCGGAATTGTTTGAACAACTGGGCATCCCGACCACGGCAGTTCCCATCCACGATGGCCCGATTGCCGGGCTGGCGCTGAACGGGCAATTCCTTGCCTGGCTGTTGCTGGCGGACAGCGTGAAACCTGAAGCCCGCCAGGCGATGAAGGAGCTGCGTGAACTGGGCCTGGGTCGCCAACTGTTGCTGACGGGCGACCGCCAAAGCGTGGCCGACAGCCTGGCGTTGGAAGTGGGCATCAGCGACGTCGAAGCCCAGGCTTTGCCGGAAGACAAGCTCAACCGCGTGCTGGGGGAAATCGGCAGCGGCTTCCGGCCGATGGTGGTGGGCGACGGGATCAACGATTCGTTGGCGCTCAAGGCGGGTGTGGTCGGCGTGGCGATGGGCGCGGGCGGGGCGGATATCGCCTTGGCGTCGGCGGATGTGGTGCTGATCGGTAGCGACCTGCGGCGCTTGGGTACCTGTGTGCGCTTGAGTCGCCAGTGCCGGCACACGTTGCAGGTCAATGTGATCATCGGCCTGGGCTGGACGTTGGCGATCGTGGTGTTCGCCGCATTCGGCTGGCTGGGCGCGGCGGGCGCGATGATTGCGGCGGTGTTGCACAACCTCAGTACGCTGCTGGTGCTGGGCAATGCGGGGCGTCTGTTGCGGTTCCAGGAGCCGTTATTGAAACTTGAGGAATAAATTTTTCAATCTCGCTGTAACGCCATGGGGGGACCTCACTCTAGTGCTATGTCGAGACTGAACAATCCGTTCAGACCGACTCCACTACCGATCATGAGGAATACACAATGAACATCAAATCCGCTGCTGCTGGTGCCGCCCTCGCTATCGCCGCTGCTGGCATGTTTGCCGGTGTTGCCACTCAGGTTCAGGCAGCAGACGCTCAGGTCCATTGCTATGGCGTCAACGCCTGCAAAGGCCAGAACGATTGCAAGACCAAAGACCACGCGTGCAAAGGCATGGGTTCTTGCAAAGGCCAGGGCTTCCTGTCGATGAGCAAAGCGATGTGCGATGAGAAAGGCGGCAAAGTCGGCGAGTAACCGGCAACCGAGTGCAACCGCAGCGGGCCCCCCGCCGCTGCGGACACTTTCCCCAGGAGTGTCTTTATGTCCGCTTCCCTTCCGAGTCTGGGTTACGGCCTGGGTTTACGCAGCGAGTACTACCAGCAGATCCTTGAACAATCGCCGGCCGTGGATTGGTTCGAAGTGATCTCCGAGAATTATCTGGTGCAGGGCGGCAAGGCCTTGTACTACCTGGACGCGATAGCCGAGCGTTATCCCCTGGTGATGCATGGCGTGTCCCTGTCCATCGGCGGGCCCCATGCCCTTGATACCGATTACCTGAAACAACTCAAGCAGCTCTCCGAGCGCATCCAGCCGGCGTGGGTTTCCGACCACTTGTGCTGGAGCCGCGGCAACGCGCACCAGTTGCATGACCTGCTGCCGCTGCCTTACACCGAAGAAAGCCTGTACCACGTCGCCGGTCGCGTGCGGCAGGTGCAGGATGTGTTGCAGCGTCCCTTCGTGCTGGAAAACGTCTCCAGCTATGTGCGCTCCAAGGCGGATGAGTTTACCGAGTGGGAATTTCTCAACGCCCTGACCCATCTCACCGGCTGCCAGCTGCTGCTGGATGTGAATAACGTCTACGTCAGCTCGCGCAATCACGGGTTCGACGCCTGGGAATTTATTCGCAACCTGCCGCCCGAAAGCATCCGCCAGCTGCACCTGGCCGGGCACATGGATTACGGTGACTACGTGATCGACACGCACGACCATCCGGTATGCGATCCCGTGTGGGCGCTGTACCAGCAGACCCTGGAGCACCTTGGACCCGTCTCGACCTTGCTGGAACGCGATGACCATTTCCCGCCGTTCCAGGAGCTGCTCGACGAGCTGAACAAGGCCCGTGAACTGGGCGCGAGCGCGTTGGACAGGAGAGCGTTATGCGCCTGATCGATTGGCAGTTGGCCTTTGAACAGCACTTGTTGGCCGAGACATCCACTGCCAGCAACAGCTTCAGCGCCACCTTGATCGGCGGCCCGACCCTGGATGTCGAGACGGGCCTGGCGATTTACCACAACGCCTATCACGCCCGGTTGCAGGAAGTGCTGCGCGATGACTTCAGCGCCGTCTGGTATTGGCTGGGGGACGATGAGTTTGCGCAGGTGGGTTCGGCCTATATCCGGCGTTACCCCTCGGCCCATTACAGCCTGCGTTGGTTTGGCGAGCGGTTCCCCGGGTTTATCGTTGAACATTATGCCGAGCAGGGCGCTCCGCTGGCCGAACTGGCGCGGCTGGAATGGGCCTTCACCCTGGCCTTTGATGCACCGCAGGGCGAGCCGTTGACTCTGCAGGACATGGCAACGCTGCCGCCTGAAGACTGGCCCGGGCTGCTGGTGCAGTTGGTGCCCTCGGTGCAGCAGGTGCTGTGTGATTTCAACAGCCTGGGCATCTGGCGTGCCAGCAAAGGCGAGTGGGACTTTCCCGGCAGCGAGGCCCTGCCATTGGCGCAGGTCTGCCTGGTCTGGCGCCATCAGAATGTTTGCCAGTACCGGAGCCTGGAAGCGGCTGAAACCCGCGCGCTGACTGGCATGGTCACCCGTGGCTGGAGTTTTTCCGAACTGTGTGCCGAGTTGGCAGTCACTTACCAAGAGGGCGCGCCATTGCAAGCGGTTACCTGGCTGAAACAGTGGGTCCAGGAGGGTTTGCTCCAGCGGCGGGCACCATAGAAAAGGGCTATTGTTTCGATAGCCTGCTAATTTTTCCGTGGATGGTCTACCCTCATTTCAGACGTCTGAAACAAGGGGGGACTACTCATGCTCGCGCAACTTCCACCGGCCTTACAGAATCTTCAGCTACCGCTGCGTCTTCGACTCTGGGACGGCCATGAATTCAACCTGGGCCCGGATCCCAGCGTCACCATTGTGGTCAAGGACCCCATGATGGTTTCAAAGCTTAGCCATCCGACACTCGATTCATTGGGCGAAGCCTTCGTCGAGGGCAAATTGGAGCTGGAAGGCTCCATTTCCGAAGTGATCAGGGTCGTTGACGAGCTGAGTCATGCCTTGGTTGATGACGACGAGGACACCCGTCCGGTGCGCTCGATCCACGACAAGGCCACCGACGCAGCGGCTATTTCCTACCATTACGACCTGTCCAACGAGTTCTACCAGCTCTGGCTGGACCGTGACATGGCCTATTCCTGCGGGTATTTCGAGACCGGCAGTGAATCCCTCGATCAAGCCCAACAAGACAAATTCCGCCACCTGTGCCGCAAATTGCGGCTGCAGCCGGGGGAGTATCTGCTCGATGTGGGCTGCGGTTGGGGCGGGCTGGCGCGCTATGCCGCGCGGGAATTCGGGGTCACGGTGTTTGGTATCACCCTGAGCAAGGAACAGCTGGAGCTGGCCCAGGAGCGGGTGAAAGCCGAAGGCCTGGAAGACCAGGTAGAGCTGACGCTGCTGGACTACCGCGACTTGCCCCAGGATGGCCGGTTCGACAAGGTGGTGAGCGTGGGGATGTTTGAACACGTCGGCCACGCCAACCTGGCGGAGTACTGCAAGATTCTCTATGGCGCGGTGCGTGAGGGCGGCCTGGTGATGAACCACGGCATTACCGCCAAGCACACCGATGGCCGGCCTGTGGGCCGTGGCGCTGGGGACTTTATCGAGCGCTATGTGTTTCCCAATGGCGAGCTGCCGCACCTGGCGATGATGACCGCCGAGATCAGCGAAGTCGGGCTGGAAGTGGTCGACGTCGAAAGCCTGCGCCTGCATTACGCACGCACGCTGGACCACTGGAGCGAGCGCCTGGAAGATAACCTGGAGGCGGCGGGCAAGATGGTGCCGGAGCAAGCCTTGCGCATCTGGCGCCTGTACCTGGCCGGCTGTGCGTATGCGTTTGCCCGAGGCTGGATCAACCTGCACCAGATTCTGGCGGTGAAACCCCATGCCGATGGTAGCCATGAGCTGCCGTGGACGCGGGATGACCTGTATCAGTAAGCAATGGCCCCGGTGATCTAAATGTGGGAGCGGGCTTGTGTAGGAGCGGGCTTGCTCGCGAAGGCGTTGTATCAGAAACACATTCAGTGACTGACACTCCCCTTTCGCGAGCCAGCCCGCTCCCACATTGGGTTCGGTGCAAGCCTTACAAAATTGGGGAAATAAGCCGCGCGACCCGCATGCCCAGTTGTTGCAGGCGGTGGGTCTGGCGGTTTTCTTCCTGGCTGATTTCATGGGCCAGGGCGAAGTCTTCCAGCAGCATGTGCTCCACCTGGCTGGCGAAGGCGTCATCCACGGTCAGCAACATCACTTCGAAATTCAGCCGGAATGAACGGTTATCCAGGTTCGCACTGCCGATGGCGCTGATCTCACTGTCCACCAACACCACCTTCTGATGCAGGAACCCCGGCGTGTAGCGGAAGACCCGCACGCCCGCGCGCACGGCTTCGATCGCATACAGGCTGGAGGCGGCGTAGACGATGCGGTGATCGGGCCTCGATGGCAGCAACAGGCGCACATCGACGCCGCGCAATACCGCCAACCTCAACGCCGCAAACACCGCCTCATCGGGAATGAAATACGGGCTGGTGATCCACACCCGCTCAGTCGCCGCATGAATGGCCTCGACGAAAAACAGCGAGCAGGTTTCGTAAGGATCCGCCGGGCCGCTGGCGAGTAATTGGCAAAGCACGCCGTCGTCCGGGTAGGTATCCGGCAGCAGCAGCGGCGGCAACTCACGCGCGGCCCAGAACCAGTCCTCGGCAAAGGATTCCTGCAAGCACGCCACCACCGGGCCGCTGACTTGCACATGGGTGTCACGCCACGGGGCCAGGGGTGGTTTCTTGCCCAGGTATTCATCGCCGACGTTATGCCCGCCGACAAACCCGGTAATGCCGTCGACCACCACGATCTTGCGGTGGTTGCGGAAGTTGACCTGGAAGCGATTGAGCCAACCGCTGCGGGTGGCGAATGCCTTGACCTGCACCCCGGCGTCCCGCAGCGACTGCACATAACGATGGGGCAGGGCATGGCTACCGATACGGTCATACAAGACGAAAATCGACACGCCTTCGGCGGCCTTGTCCTTGAGCAAGGTGTGCAGTTGGCGGCCGAGCTCGTCGTCATGAATGATGAAGAACTGGAACAGCACGGCGGTTTTTGCCGAACGGATCGCCTCGAAAATCGCGCTGAAGGTGGCCTCGCCATTAATCAGCAAGCGCACCTGATTGTTCGCCAGGCACGGCATGCGCCCCAGCTTGGGCATGGCCCGCAGCGAGGCGTAGGCCTGGGAGTTGCGCGCGGCCAGTGCCTCTTCAACCCACGGGCGCCAGTTCAGCTCGGTGATCGCCTTGTGCATTTCCTGGTTGGCCTGGCGCCGCGCCTGAATGTAGGCGTCGAAGGTGCTGCGGCCAAAGATCAGGTAGGGAATCAGCGTCAGGTAGGGGATGAACATCAGCGACAACGCCCAGGCAATCGAGCCTTGGGCGGTCCTGACGGTCAGCACCGCATGGATGGCGGCGAGGGTGCCCAGAAAATGCAGGGTGGCAATGAAATAGGCGAGCAGGTGCGGGCCAAAGAAATCCATGGACAACGGTACTCCTGACGAACAAGTGCCTAACAGACCATGTTCGGCCCCGAATGTCGCTATTTTATTTGCTGTGCAACACTGGCGCTTTTGCGGCGTCTAACGCCGACAATTGCCCAGGAGTTACCCGATGAATGCTCGTCTGCTTGGTTTGGCCATGGTTGTTGGTTTAACGCTGCCCGTGGCGGCGCAAGCGCAGATGCTGGCGCCGGGCTTGTGGGAACTGACCACCAGCAACATGAAGGTCGATAACCAGGACCTGCCGGACTTGTCGCTGATCCTCGGTCAGCTCAAGCAACAGATGACCCCGGAACAACGCGCCATGCTTGAGAAGCAGGGCATCACCATGGCCGGCAAAGGCGTCCAGGTGTGCCTGACTCCAGCCCAGGTGGCGTCCGATTCCATCCCGTTGACGGACCCGCAATCGGGTTGCAAACAGCAGGTGACGGACAAGACCGGCAACCAGTGGAAATTCCGCTTCAGCTGCCCGAAAGCCCAGGGCACTGGCGTGGCGACGTTCCAGAGCCAACAGGAATTCACCACCACGGTGAACGGCACCTTCAACGCCACCGGCGTTCAGCAGAAGGGTAGCCTGGACACCCATGCGCAGTGGTTGGGCAGCAACTGCGGCACCGTCAAACCGCGCGCTTAACCTAAGATAAACCCCGATCAAAATGTGGGAGCGGGCTTGCTCGCGAAGGCGTTGTATCAGAAACACATTCAGTGACTGACACTCCGCTTTCGCGAGCAAGCCCGCTCCCACATTTGATTGGATTGCCAGTTCCTGATTCTCTTTAACGCTGGAAATGCAGCGGCAGCCCTTGGCAACTGTCGTGCACGCGCCCGTCGTGCCAGGCCAGGTGGCCGGAGACCAGGGTGGTGCTGACGCTGTGCCGGAAGCTGCGCCCGGCAAAGGGCGTCCAGCCGCAGCGGGCCAGGATCGGCTGGCTGATGACGGGCTTGCCTTGGGGTTCAGGTTTGATCAGCACCAGGTCGGCCCAATAGCCTTCCCGCAGGTAGCCGCGGTCGGGGATCGCAAACAGGTCCGCGACGCGGTGGCTGGTCTTTGCCACCAGGGTGGTCAGCGGCAGCAAGCCGTCGGCCACCAATTCCAGCAGCGCCGGCAGGGCATGCTGCACCAGCGGTAAGCCTGACGGCGCCTCACGATATGGCAGCTGTTTTTGCGCCCAGGTGTGCGGCGCATGATCACTGCCAATTACATCCAGACGATCACTCAACAATGCCAGGCGCAGGGCGTTGCGATCGGCGCGTGTCTTGATGGCCGGGTTGCATTTGATCTGGTGGCCGAGGTGCGCGTAGTCGCGGTCGTCGAACAAGAGATGATGCAGGCAGACTTCCGCCGTGATGCGTTTTTCCGCCAGGGGTTTGTCTTCGAACAGCACCAACTCCCGGGCGCTGGTGATGTGCAACACATGCAGGCGCGTGCCATGCCGCTTAGCCAGTTCCACCGCCAAAGACGACGAGCGATAGCAAGCTTCGGCATCGCGAATCAGCGGATGAGCCACGGCAGGAATGTGCTCGCCGAAGCGCTCGCGCATCCGTTGCTCGCTGGCCTGGATGCTGGGCGTGTGCTCGCAGTGGGCCAGGAGAATGGTCGGCACCTCGGCGAACAGGCGTTCGAGAACCTTCGGGTCATCCACCAGCATATTGCCGGTGGAGGCGCCCATGAAGACTTTGACGCCAGCCACCTCGCGCGGGTCCAGCGCGGCCACCGTGTCGAGGTTGTCGTTGCTCACCCCAAAGTGAAAGCCATAGTTGGCCACCGAATGCAGGGCCGCGCGACGCTTCTTGTCGGCCAGGGCTGCCAGGTTCAACGTCGCCGGGTTGGTGTTGGGCATGTCCATGAAACTGGTGATGCCACCGGCCACCGCCGCGCGGGATTCACTGTAGAAGCTGCCTTTGTCCGGCGCGCCGGGTTCACGGAAGTGCACCTGATCGTCGATCATCCCCGGTAGCAGCCACTGGCCTTGGGCGTCGATTTCCACGGTGGCATTGGCGTTGTCGAT
Organism: Pseudomonas sp. PAMC 26793; assembly: GCF_000313235.1. Taxonomy (NCBI): domain Bacteria; kingdom Pseudomonadati; phylum Pseudomonadota; class Gammaproteobacteria; order Pseudomonadales; family Pseudomonadaceae; genus Pseudomonas; species Pseudomonas sp. PAMC 26793. The sequence continues at coordinate 611,054 of NZ_AMXG01000023.1, read as the reverse complement.
GCTGCTGGCGATCTTCTCGATACGGCCATTGGCGACCAGCAGGTCAGCCTCGAATTCCTGGCCTTCGTTCACCAGGCGGGCGTTGCGGATCAGCAGGCGGCTCATGGTCAGAACTCGTTTTGCAGGGCTTTGTAACCCAGTACCAGGTCGACGTTGGTGCGCGCCACGTCTTCGGAAAATTCCGAGGCGCTGACACTGACCGGCGGGAACTGGGACAGGTCGGTGTTGGGGCCGATGCGGGTAGTGGAGGGAACGTAGAACGCGGCGGGTAAATCGCGGCCATCGACCACCGAGTTGTGCCGCACCACGCAGCCGTCGCCGACGACGCAGTTGAACAGCACGCTGTTGAAGCCGATGAAGACCCGGTCGCCGACGGTGCACGGGCCATGAACGATGGAACGGTGGGCGATGGAGGTGAACTCGCCGATGGTCACGGCGGCGCCGGATTTGGAGTGGATCACCACGCCGTCCTGGATATTTGAATTGGCGCCGATGGTGATCGGGTCCATGTCGCCATTGGCGTCGACTTCGTCGGCGCGGATCACCGCGTAAGGGCCGACAAACACGTTTTCGCCGATGATGACCTTGCCGCAGATGATTGCGGTTTTGTCGACGTAGGCCGATTCGGCAATCACGGGCAGATCGCCGGAAGGGTTCTTGCGGATCATGGGTCAGGCTCCTGGAGAGGCGCAGTGAGGATGTGTACGTGGCGGCCGTCGATGACGTTGTAGAAACAGGTGGGTCGCCCGGTGTGGCAGGCGGGGCCTTGCTGGTCGACGATCAGCAACACGGCGTCGCCGTCGCAATCCAGGCGCGCCTCCACCAGCAGTTGCCAGTGGCCGGAGGTCTCACCTTTGCGCCACAGCTGCTGGCGCGAGCGGGACCAGTAGCAGACCTGCCCGGTGGCCAGGGTTTCTTCGAGGGCCGGGCGGTTCATCCAGGCCAGCATCAACACCTCGCCGCTGCCGTGTTGCTGGGCGATGGCGGCGATCAAGCCATCGCTGTTCCACGGCAGGGCGTCGAGTACACGGTCGAGTGGAAAGCGGCTGCCGATGGCAGCCTTTTCCAGGTCGAGCATGCTCAGTTTCATGGCTTGCTCAGGGCCGCGCACAGGGTGTTGAGGTTGTACTCGAACAGGCCGGTAAAGGTGCTGGCCGGGCCTTCTGATGCCAGGGCGTCGGAGTACAGCGTGCCACCGATTTGTGCACCGCTTTCGTCCGCGATCTGCTTGAGCAGGCGCGAGTCCTTGATGTTTTCCATGAACACGGCCTTGACCTTGTCCTTGCGGATCTGGGTGATCAGCGTGGCGACTTCGGCGGCAGACGGTTCACGTTCGGTGGACAAACCTTGAGGCGACAGGAACTCGATACCGTAGGCCTGGCCCAGGTAACCGAAGGCGTCATGGGAGGTCACGATGCGACGGTTGCCCGGTGGCAGGGCGCCGAACTTGGCCTTGGCTTCCGCCAGCAGGCGATAGATTTCTTTCAGGTACACCTGGCTGTTGTGCTCGTAGTCCGCCTTGTTGGCCGGGTCGGCAGCGATCAACGCTTTGGTGATGTTGTTCACGTAGATCACGGTGTTGGCCAGGTTGTGCCAGGCGTGTGGGTCGGGAATGGTCTCGCCGTCTTCTTCCATGGTGTGGGACAGCACGCCTTTACTGGCGGTGACCACGGTGGCCTTGGTTTCGGTGCTGGTGACCAGGCGATCCAGCCACGGCTCTAAGCCCAGGCCGTTCTTGATGATGACCTTGGCCTTGAGCAGGGCCTTGGCATCGTCGGGCGTCGGTTCGTAGGTGTGGGCGTCGGCGTCGGGGCCGACCATGTTGCTGATCTGGATATGATCGCCACCGACCTGGTGGGTCATGTCGTCAAGAATACTGAAGCTGGTAACCACCTGAAGCTTGTCGGCAGCCTGGGCCGTCGCGAACGACAGCGGCAGCAACACACTGAACAGCACGAGTAGAGCGCGCATCGGGAAACACCTCATTGGGATGTAAGCAAAGGCGGGCGGCGCAGCAAGCCGTGCACCGGACCGAAGACTACGGACAGCAGGTACAAGCCGCCAGCCACCAGCACAATCGCCGGGCCGCTGGGCAGCGAGTAGTAGAACGACAGCAACAAGCCAAGCCACACCGACAGGCATCCCAGCACCGCCGATATGGCGATCAACACCGGCAGGCGCCGGCTCCAGAAACGTGAAGCAATCGCCGGCAACATCATCAACCCGACCACCATCAAGGCGCCGATGGCCTGGAAGCCGATCACCAGGTTCAACACCACCAGCGTCAGGAACAGCCCGTGAGCCAACGGGCCGAGGCGGCTGACGGTTTGCAGGAACAGCGGGTCGAGGGTGTCCAGCAGCAGTGGTTTGTAGATCACCGCCATGGCGATCAGGCTGAAGCCCGAAACCCAGAGCATGCCGGTGAGGGTCGGGCCGTCGACCGCCAGGGCCGAGCCGAACAGCAGGTGCAGCAGGTCCAGGCGTTTGCCGGCGAGGCCAAGAATCAGTACGCCGCTGGCCAGGGAGATTGGGTAGATGGCAGCGAGGCTGGCGTCTTCCTTAAGGCCCGTGCGGCGGGTGATCCAGGCGGCGAGGCCGGCCATGCTCAGGCCGGCGCCCAGGCCGCCGATGGTCAGCGCGGGCAAACTCAGGCCGGCGAACCAGAAGCCCAGGGCGGCGCCCGGCAGGATGCCGTGGGACACCGCGTCACCGATCAGGCTCATGCGGCGCAGGATCAGGAACACCCCCAGCGGCGCCGTGCTGCACGCCAATACCAGCCCGCCGACGAGGGCGCGGCGCATGAATACGAAGTCGAGAAACGGCATCCACAGGTGGGCGGCGAAGTGCATCAGGCCACCTGCATGTGCGGCTGCGGGCGGATCAGTTCTTTGCTGGAGCCGAACACGCAGCCACTGCTTTTGATCTGCACCACTTGCTGGGTGTGTTGGCGGACGGAGCCGAGGTCATGGCACACCACGACCACCGTGCGGCCTTCATCGTGCCAGGCATGGATGTGTTTCCAGCACAGCGCCTGGCCGTCTTCGTCGAGGGCTGCGTGGGGTTCGTCCAGCAGCAATATCGGTGACTCGGCCAAACTCATGCGGGCGAGCAGGGCGCGTTGCAGTTCGCCGCCCGACAAGGCCATCAACGGCCGATGCTCAAGGCCGCTGAGGCACCAGTCTTCGAGTACGGCGCTCAGGCGTTCGGTGCGTTGTTGCGGGGTTTGCTTGCTGCCCCAGAAGCCGGCGGCCACCAACTCTTGCAGGCTGATGGGGAACTGGCGGTCGAGGTTCTGTTGTTGGGGCAGGAACGACAGGCCACCACGGCGTGGAACCTCAATCGTCACTTTCCCGGCCAAGGGCTTCTGCAAGCCGGCGATGACTTTCAGCAGGCTGCTTTTGCCGGTGCCGTTGGCGCCGATGATGCCGGTGAGGCTGCCTTTTTCCAGGGTGAAATCCACGGCTGGGGTCAGTGGTTGGCCAGGGGCGCCCCAGCGCAAAGCGGTGCAGGTGATCATTCGGAAGGTCTCGTCCAGCGGCTTTCAGCCACGGCATCGTGCGCGTGCAGGCTTTCGGCGTGGATTACTTTCAAGTGGAAGGCTTTGACTGCATCCGAGCGTTTCAAGGCGAGGTTCAGGCGGCGGGCGGCGTCTTCGCAGAACATCAGGTTCTGCCCGTTGGCCAGGGCGAAGGCTTGTTCGTCCGCGCGCTTTACGGCGGTTTGTACGGCGGTGCCAAGGGCGGCTTCGGTCTCGTCGATCAGTTGCGTCAGCGGCAGTGTGGGTTGATCGCCTTGAAGGTGAACCTGCAACAGCGCGCTACTGCGTTGGCTGTGGGGCGTGGCGACGATGCCGTTTGCACTGCCGAGCCAGGTCAGCACGTCTTCGTGTTGCAGCGGTGTGCCGGCGAAGTCTTGGATAAATTGCTGCTGAATCAATTGCCTGGCGAGGGCAGCCGAGCACGGGCAGGTTGAAGAGTAAGTAACGTCAATTTTTAGTTCCACGTGGAACATCTGGTTTTCCAGGCGCGCCTCGATGCTCACCGGGTAGCTTTTCCAGCCGGCCAACGGGCTGACCAGCGCCGGGCGTTTCAGCAGCAGATCCGCATGAATCCGCAGGTAGGCATTTGTGGATAAACCTTCATGACTGTCGAGAAAACGTTGCAATACACTGCGCAGCAGTGCTGGCGTAAGGGGTTGCTGTTCAAGCATCTCCAGCGCCAGGTAAAGCCGCGACATATGAATGCCACGCGCCTCGCCGTCGTCCAGGCTGACGCCGGCATCAGCCTTGGCGCTGAGGCGTTGGCCGTCGATCTGAATGGGCAGGGCAATGCCGCACATGCCCACCCAATCCAGCGGCAAGGCTTGGCGTGAAGCCTGCGCGGCGATATCGGGCAGAGTCAGCGCGTTCATGAGCAGGTCCATCGTTGGAAATAAAAAGACATGTTATATTATTACAATTGAATCGACGAAAGTTTTTCTGCTCTGTCTTTTATTCAGTCATGTCGAGTACGGACGCTCCTTTATTTGCGGTGTAAGTCATGCACAGACGTCAACTCCTCAACCTGCTGCTGGCCAGCGCGGTGTTCACCTTGCCCTTGGGTGTGTCTGCCGCGCAGATCCGCAATGCACGGCTGTGGCGCTCGGATAACAAGCTGCGGCTGGTGCTGGACCTCAGCGGCCCGGTGCAATACAAGACCTTTACCCTGACCGCCCCGGAGCGGTTGATCATCGATTTGAGCGGCGCGAAGCTGACCGGGGATTTCAGCCAACTGGCCCTGACCAATAGCGGCATTACATCGATTCGATCGGGGCACTTTGGCCAGGGTGATACGCGGATCGTGCTGGACTTGAAGGCGCCGATGCAGCTCAACAGCTTTCTGCTGCCGCCTCAGGATGGCCAAGGTCATCGCCTGGTGCTGGACCTGACCAGCGCCACTCATGCGCCTATGCAAATCGCTGCGGCACCGGCCGCGTTGGCTGCCCCCGTGCCTGCGCCGGTGGACAAGGCGCACCCGAAACGCGACATCATCGTGGTGGTGGACCCTGGGCATGGCGGCAAGGATCCCGGCGCGATTGGATCAAAGGGCCAGCGCGAAAAAGACGTGGTGCTGTCCATCGCGCAATTGCTGGCCAAGCGCTTGAAGCGTGAGAAGGGCTTCGATGTGAAGCTGGTGCGCAACGACGACTTCTTCGTGCCACTACGCAAGCGCGTGGACATCGCCCGTCAGCACAAGGCCGACATGTTTATCTCGGTGCACGCCGATGCCGCGCCACGGCTTACGGCATCCGGCGCCTCTGTCTATGCGCTGTCTGAAGGCGGTGCGACGTCCGCCACCGCGCGGTTCATGGCGCAGCGGGAAAACGGCGCCGACCTGTTGGGCGCCACCACCTTGCTCAATCTCAAGGACAAGGACCCGATGCTCGCCGGGGTGATTCTCGACATGTCGATGAACGCCACCATCGCCTCCAGCCTGCAGCTGGGCAGTTCGGTGCTGGGTAGCCTGCAAAGCATCACCACGCTGCATCAAAAACGCGTCGAACAGGCCGGCTTTGCGGTACTCAAGTCGCCGGACGTGCCGTCGATCCTGGTGGAAACCGGGTTTATCTCCAACACCCAGGACGCCCAGCGGCTGGTCACCGCGCGCCATCAACAGGCGGTGGCAGACGGTTTGTTTGAAGGGTTGAAGCGCTACTTCCAGAAGAACCCGCCGATGAACAGCTACATGGCCTGGGTTCAGGAACAGAAGAATGGCCAGGTCTAACAGCCGGTGATTCGGCTGCAGGTGAACTTGGCGCTGGCACCACCGGAACTGGAAAATCGGTTGATGGTGGTCCAGCCCACTCGCCGCGTGTAGCCCACCCATGCCTCACCATCGGACGCCAACCCGGTAAAGAACGTCAGCTGCCCGTAGCGGCTGTTGGTCTGTGCCCAGTAGCGTTTGCCGATCACCTCGAAACCCCGCAAATAGGTAGTGCTGCCTGCTGTCGCGACGCTGTAGGCATTGCCCTGGGCGTCGACGCACGCCAGCAGGTTGGCGCTGCGGGTGCAGTTGGCCAGCAGGCTGGGCACTTGGGCGTTGGCCAGGCTCGCCACCATCAGCAACACAGCGCACGACAGGTATTTCATAGAGGTTCTCGGGGCGTTTTCGGCTGCCAGCATTGCGCCCTTCGTCGTCGCGAGCAAGGGGGATTGGCTTATTTGCATTGTTATACTATAACATTAAAGATCAGCCTGACCCGTGAACCACCTCCGATGACCGAACAAGACCTTCTCGCCCAACCGTCCGCCGACTACATGAATGAAGCCCAGCAAGGTTTCTTCCGCGAGCTGCTGCTGGCCCAGCGCAACGAGCTGCAAGCGCGTATCGACGCTGAATTCATGGTGCTGCGCGAACAGGAGCCCAACAGCGATCCTGCCGATGTCGGCAGCGCCGAAGAACAGCGCCAATGGCAACTGCGCCTTCTGGAGCGCGAGAAAAAGCTGTTGGACAAAATCGACGAAGCCCTGGAACGCCTGGCCCGCGGTGAATACGGCTGGTGCCGTGAAACCGGCGAGCCCATCGGCCTCAAGCGCCTGCTGCTGCGCCCCACGGCCACCCTGTGTATCGAAGCCAAAGAACGTGAAGAGCTGCGCGAACGCCATCAACGGGCGATTTGACCGGCCAACCCTGATGAGGAATACCTGATGCCCAATCGTCTCCCCGTTACTGTGCTGTCCGGATTCCTCGGCGCCGGTAAAAGCACGCTGCTCAACTACGTCCTGCGCAACCGCGAAAACCTGCGGGTGGCGGTGATCGTCAACGACATGAGCGAAATCAATATCGATGGCAGTGAGGTCCAACGCGACGTCACCCTCAATCGCGCCGAAGAAAAACTGGTGGAGATGAGCAACGGCTGCATCTGCTGCACCTTGCGCGAAGACCTGCTGGAAGAAGTCGGAAAGCTCGCCAAGGAAGGTCGGCTCGATTACCTGCTGATCGAGTCCACCGGCATCTCCGAGCCACTGCCGGTGGCCGAAACCTTTACCTTCCGCGACGAAGAAGGCCAGAGCCTGGCGGACATCGCCCGGCTCGACACCATGGTCACCGTGGTCGACGGCATGAACTTCCTGCTCGACTACCAGGCTGCCGAAAGCCTGGCGTCCCGCGGCGAAACCCTGGGTGAAGAAGACGAGCGCTCGATCACCGACCTGCTGATCGAGCAGATCGAGTTCGCGGATGTGATCCTCATCAGCAAGATCGACCTGATCAGCAGCCGCGAGCGCGAGGAGTTGATGGCGATCCTGGAGCGCCTGAATGCCCAAGCGGAAATTATTCCGATGGTCATGGGCGAGGTGCCGCTGGCGAAGATCCTCAACACCGGCCGCTTCGACTTTGAGCGCGCGTCCCAGGCGCCGGGCTGGTTGCAGGAACTGCGGGGCGAGCACGTGCCGGAAACCGAGGAATACGGCATCGCCTCCACCGCGTATCGCGCCCGCCGACCATTCCATCCGCAGCGTTTTTTCGACTTTATCGACCGGCCTTGGGTGAATGGAAAACTGCTGCGCTCCAAGGGCTTTTTCTGGTTGGCCAGTAAACATCAGGACGCCGGTAGCTGGTCCCAGGCCGGCGGCTTGATGCGCCATGGCTTTGCCGGGCCCTGGTGGCGTTTCGTGCCGAAAACCCAGTGGCCGCAGGACGAGGAGGGTGTCGCTGCGATCATGAACAACTGGCAGCCGAGTACCGGTGATTGCCGCCAGGAACTGGTGTTTATCGGCCAGAACATCGACTTCGCGCAGATGACCGCCGAGCTGGACGCCTGCCTGCTCACCGACGATGAAATGGCCACAGGCGTTGAAGGCTGGCGCTTGTTGGCTGATCCCTTTGGCCCTTGGTTCGAAGAGGCTGCCTGATGCTGGCACCGACCCTGAAACTGCGCCCGGTGGTTCGCCAGACCCACGGTGAAACCCCGGCCGTGCTCACCGATATCCTTGAAGACGGCGTGAATCTGGCGGTGTGGCAGCGTCAGTTGCCGCTGCACATCGCCGAGTTCGGCGCGTTGCTGGTGGCGCTCAATGAGCCGTTGGCCGAGTCGCTGGTGGTTGAGCTGAACAGGGAAGACGCCGAGCCGAACTTGCAGGACTTTGCGTCAGGTTGCCGTGATCTTGAAGGCTACGAAGGCTTTATCGCCGATGTGTCGTGGCTGGTCAGCGCCTTTGGCTGTTTGCTGGGTGCCAAGCGTATCGGCGTGCGCTTGCGGCTGTTGGACAAGGCGATGTGCCCGCGCTTTCACGTGGACCATGTGCCGGTACGGCTGATCACCACTTACGCCGGTATCGGCAGCCAGTGGTTGCGCGAAGGCGTCATGGAGCGGCGGCACCTGAGCCAGGCGAGCGCGGAGCCGGAAGAGTGCATTGAGCAAATCCACTGTGGCGAAGTGGCCTTGCTCAAGGGCGAAAAATGGCACGGTAACGAAGGCTTTGGCCTGATCCATCGTTCGCCGCCGCTGCAAGCCGATCAACGACGGTTGATTCTGACGCTGGATTGGTTGGCGTAACCGGGTAGGATCGAACCTCTCTACACGGTCTGAATGATGTCCACCATGCTGCAGAACATTCCAACCCACGTGATTGCCGGGCCCTTGGGCGCTGGCAAGACCAGCCTGATCAAGCACCTGCTGGCCCAGCGCCCGGCCAACGAGCGGTGGGCGGTGTTGATCAATGAATTCGGGCAGATTGGCCTGGATGCTGCGCTGCTGACCCGTGATGACGACGGCATTGCCCTCGGTGAAGTGGCGGGTGGCTGCCTGTGTTGCGTTAACGGGGCGCCGTTTCAGGTAGGACTGGGGCGTTTGTTGCGTAAGGCCAGGCCCGACCGGCTGTTTATCGAACCGTCCGGGTTGGGGCATCCGGCTCAATTGCTCAAACAACTGCGGGAAGCGCCCTGGCAGCAAGTGCTGGCGGTGCAGCCGTGCGTGTTGGTACTGGATGCCCAGGCGTTGGCGGCGGGCAAGCCACTGCCCAACGCCCAGCGTGAAGCATTGGCCAGCGCCGGGCTGTTGGTATTGAACAAAAATGAAGCCCTGAGTGATGCGCAGCGCTTGTTGATTCAAGAGCAATTGCCCGACCGGCCGATCTATTGGACGCAGCAGGCGCAGCTACCGTTGGCGCAGTTACCGGGTTTGAACGTTCAAGCCGCCGCGGCTGTGGATAACTTCGAGGTGCCCAAAGGCGTGGGGCAAATGCCGGCCATCTGGACGGATCCGTCAGTGCCGATTTGCCTGAGTCAGGGCCAGGAGGGTGATTGGAGCGTTGGTTGGCGCTGGCATCCCAGTCAGCAATTCGACCCGCAGCGTCTGCAGCAATGGCTGGCGTTGATGGACTGGCGGCGGGCAAAACTGGTTATCCACAGCCCCGACGGCTGGGTATCGGCCAACGCTGTGGATAACGCCGCGTTCGCCTGGCGGCCCAGCGAATGGCGCCGGGATTCGCGGATCGAATTGATCTTCAGTGAAGCGCAGGACATTGCGCAGTTACAGCGCGGGTTAGCCGATTGCCGTCAGTGACGGGTCTTGCTGCTGCCATGCTCCTGGCGCCACTGGCTTAGCTCGATGATCTCGGCGCTGGGCAGTGGCGTCTTGATCTCGAACGGGTAGGGCGCCAGCTCGATTTGCGCGCTATGGGCGCCGAATTGGGTGATGGTCCCCGGGTGCCGTGTTTCGCCGGTCACGGTGAATTCGAAGTTGTAGATCCGTGCCAGGCGCCGCCGACCGCTGGCATCCTTCACAAAACCGATGCGTTTCAACGCCACGGCGCCATCGAGCAGCTCGATGTCGAGCTTGGCGCAGTGCTGCTTGACCCGTTCCAGCGCCCGCTCGCGCAGGCCGTGGTTGTGCCACAGCCAGGCAGCACCGGTCGCCAGCAGCATCAGCACGAAGATATTTCCGAGGGTCAGCATTCGATGAACTCCAACAAAGTGTGGCCAGCTTAACTGCGTCTCCGGTCTGTCGTACAGGCCGCGTTTAGTCGCATACTGCGCAGCCAGAATATCAATGGCTTTACGGAAATCCCCTGCATGAAACGTACGCCCCATCTGCTTGCGATCCAGTCTCATGTGGTCTTTGGCCATGCCGGAAACAGCGCCGCCGTGTTCCCCATGCAACGGGTCGGGGTGAACGTGTGGCCGCTCAATACCGTGCAGTTCTCCAACCACACTCAGTATGGTCAGTGGGCGGGAGAAGTGTTGGCGCCGCAGCAAATTCCTGCGCTGGTGGAGGGCATCGCAGCAATTGGCGAGCTGGGCAACTGTGATGCGGTGCTGTCGGGCTACCTGGGCAGTGCGGCCCAGGGGCGGGCGATCCTCACCGGCGTGGCGCGAATCAAGGCGATCAACCCCAAGGCGTTGTACATGTGCGACCCGGTGATGGGCCATCCGGAGAAAGGCTGCATCGTGCCCCAGGAGGTCAGCGACTTTCTGCTGGACGAAGCGGCAGCGATGGCCGACTTCCTGTGCCCCAACCAACTGGAGCTGGACAGCTTTGCCGGGCGCAAGCCGCAGTCGTTGTTCGATTGCCTGGGCATGGCCCGTGCGTTGCTGGCTCGTGGGCCGAAAGCGGTGTTGGTCAAGCACCTGGATTATCCCGGCAAGCTGCCGGACGGTTTCGAGATGCTGCTGGTGACGGCCGAAGGCAGTTGGCACCTGCGCCGGCCGCTGCTGGCGTTCCCGCGTCAGCCGGTGGGCGTGGGTGACCTGACGTCGGGCCTGTTCCTGGCGCGGGTGTTGTTGGGCGACAGCCTGGTGGCGGCCTTTGAGTTCACCGCTGCAGCGGTGCACGAAGTGCTGCTGGAAACCCAGGCGTGCGCCAGCTATGAGCTGGAACTGGTGCGCGCCCAGGACCGGATTGCACATCCGCGGGTTCGCTTTGAGGCGACGCCGATAGGGCTTTAAGGCCCGTCGGCCTTGATTTCCTGATAGCGTTTTTCCAGCTCCTGGCGAATCTGCCGGCGTTGCTGGGCCTGCACAAACCGGCGCTTGTCTTCGCTGTTCTGCGGTTGCAGCGGCGGCACGGCGGCCGGTTTGCGCTGGTCATCCACCGCGACCATGGTGAAGAAGCAGCTATTGGTATGGCGCACCGAACGCTCGCGGATGTTCTCGGTGACCACTTTGATCCCCACTTCCATCGACGTGTTGCCGGTGTAGTTGACCGAAGCCAGAAAGGTCACCAGCTCACCGACATGGATCGGCTCGCGAAAAATCACCTGGTCCACCGACAACGTCACCACATAGCGGCCGGCATAACGGCTGGCGCAGGCGTAGGCCACTTCGTCGAGGTATTTGAGCAGCGTGCCGCCGTGCACATTGCCTGAAAAGTTGGCCATGTCAGGGGTCATCAATACTGTCATCGACAGCTGGGCGTTTCCGGGTTCCATAGCACACTCACGGGTTGTAGGCATTGGGTGGGGAGGCACCTCTGCGGGTGCTGGAATCTTTGCAGAGCCATTCATAACGGGACGCTGGGGCCCGGCTTGCCGTCACGCCCGGGGCGATCTGTTTCCATATATTGCACCGGCTTTCTGTCGCAAGTCGCGGTGTTACCCTTCAAAAGCCCGTCTCAAAGGCAATTCTTACAATCAAGGCAGACTTTTCTTTCCGTTCATTGCGACCTTTCGCGGCGCATGCGTGGAAATGGGAAAAGCGCCAGTACCCCTCAAGGAGCCCCTCGCCATGCACGCCATCAGCTTTATCCAAGACCTGGCCGTGATCATGCTGGTGGCCGGGGTGGTGACGATCCTGTTCCATCGGCTCAAGCAGCCGGTGGTGTTGGGGTATATCGTCGCCGGCTTCATTATCGGCCCGCACACCCCACCGTTTGGCCTGATCCACGACGAAGGCACCATCAAGACCCTGGCCGAGCTTGGAGTGATCTTCCTGATGTTCTGCCTGGGCCTGGAGTTCAGCCTGCGCAAGCTGTTCAAGGTCGGTGCCACGGCGTTTATCGCGGCGTTCCTCGAGATCATCCTGATGATCTGGATCGGCTACGAAATCGGCCGCTGGTTCGACTGGAACACCATGGACTCACTGTTCCTGGGCGCGATCCTGGCGATTTCCTCCACCACCATCATCGTCAAGGCGCTCAATGACCTGAAGATGAAAAACCAGCGCTTTGCCCAGCTGATTTTTGGCGTGCTGATCGTCGAAGACATCCTGGGCATCGGCATCATCGCCTTGCTGTCGAGCATCGCCGTCAGTGGCACGGTCAGCTCTGGTGAAGTGTTTTCCACCGTCGGCAAGCTGTCGTTGTTCATGATTGTCGCGCTGGTGATCGGGATCTTGCTGGTGCCGCGCTTGCTGGAGTACGTAGCCAAATTCGAAAGCAACGAGATGCTGCTGATCACCGTGCTGGGCCTGTGTTTCGGCTTCTGCCTGCTGGTGGTCAAGTTGGAATACAGCATGGTGCTGGGGGCATTCCTGATCGGCGCGATCATGGCCGAATCCCGGCAACTGTTGAAGATTGAGCGCTTGATCGAACCGGTTCGCGACATGTTCAGCGCGATCTTCTTTGTCGCCATTGGCTTGATGATCGACCCGCAGATCCTCCTGCAATACGCCTGGCCCATTGCGGTGATTACCGTGGCGGTGGTGCTGGGCAAGATGTTGTCCTGCGGGCTGGGGGCGTTTATCGCCGGCAACGATGGCCGCACCTCGCTGCGGGTGGGGATGGGTCTGTCACAGATTGGCGAATTTTCATTCATCATCGCCGCGTTGGGCATGACGTTGCAGGTCACCAGCGACTTCCTGTACCCGGTGGCGGTGGCGGTTTCTGCGATCACCACGCTGCTTACCCCCTATCTGATCCGTGGCGCGGACCCGCTGTCGCTGAGGATCGCGGCGGTCATGCCCAAGCGCATGAGCCGGGTGTTCGGGATGTATGGCGAGTGGTTGCGCAGTATTCAGCCCCAGGGCGAGGGGGCGATGCTCGCCTCGATGATCCGCAAGATCATTTTGCAGGTGGGGGTGAACCTGGCGCTGGTGGTAGCGATCTTCTTTGCCGGCGGCTTCTTTGCGGCACGCATTGGCGGTTATCTGGAAGGCTGGGTCAGTGATCCGAGCTGGCAGAAGGCATTGATCTGGGGTGGCGCGCTGCTGCTGTCGCTGCCGTTTTTGATCGCGGCGTACCGCAAGCTCAAGGCGCTGTCGATGCTGCTGGCGGAGATGAGCGTGAAGCCGGAAATGGCTGGGCGCCATACTCAGCGCGTGCGCCGGGTGATCGCCGAAGTGATCCCGATTCTTTCGCTGCTGGTGATTTTCCTGCTATTGGCAGCCTTGTCGGCCAGTATCCTGCCGACCAACAAGTTGCTGGTGCTGATCGCCGTGGTGACGGCCGCCGTGGCCGCCGTGCTCTGGCGCTGGTTCATCCGCGTGCATACGCGGATGCAGGTCGCCTTGCTGGAGACCCTCGATAACCATAAGGATACGCCGGAGCACTAAGTGGGCCTGAGGCTGGGGCTGCTTCGCAGCCCAGCGCGAGCAAGCTCGCTCGCCACAACAAGCGCCCTTGGCACACAGTAGGTCTCAGCTTTCCAGCCAGACGTCCCGCGCCCAGTGCCACACCGATTCCCAGGTTTCTTCGGTGACGAGTTCTTCTTCGCCGGACCACAGCACCACGGTGCCGTCTTCTTCGACGCAGTAGTAGTCGTCGCCGTCCTGGCAGATGGGGATCATGCTGCGGTCAACACCGGCATCCCAGGCGTTGGCGGCAACGTCTGGCAGGTAGGTGTGGGACTGTGGGTCGGTGACGGTCACCGGCTCCAGGCTGCCGTAGACCACGTCGCTGACGGTCAGCAGGAATTCACGGAAGACGAACGGAATATCGATGAACAGTTGTTCCTCGATTTCCACCAGTTGGTCTTCGTCAGGCAGCTCCAGAGGAACCGGTACCGGTTCGTTGGCTTCACGCAATTGTTCGATAACTTCTTCCACGGCCGGGATCCTCTTGCTAGATGGCGCGGTTTATAGGGGCGTTTTATACAGTAGCTCGCTATAAGTGCAACCGTGAAATAGAAAACCCCGGACAAGTCCGGGGTTTTTGTTACTGCATACTCGAAGCGTGCAGGGATCAGCCGTTCTGGCGGATACCGGCGACCAGCCAAGGCTGGTTCTCGCCTTGTGGGCGTTCCATGTTCCAGCTTTCGCTGAACACTTCGCCCTGGTCGAAACGCGAGGTCTTCGACACGCCGCTGAAGGTCAGGGTGGCGATGGTCTTGTCGGCGCGGTCATCCACACCTTCAAGCTGCACTTTCAGGTCTTCGATGTAGGTTGACTGGAAGCCGTCGCCCAGGTCAGCACGTTCGCGCTTGAGGAACTCCAGCAATTGCGGGGTCACGAACTCGGCGATCTTGTCCATTTCGTTGGCGTCCCAATGTTGCTGCAGGGACTGGAAGTGGCTGCGGGCCGCTTCGACGAAACGCTCTTCGTTGAACCAGGCTGGCGCGTTGATCACCGGACGAGCGGCGGCAGGAGCCGCCGAACCGCCGAAGATCGAACCCATTGCAGCAGGCTTCTGCTCGAACACTTCACGCTGCATCGGCGCGCCAGCTGGAGCCATGTGCTCCTGCTGCTTGCGGCGACGGGCGGCGATAAAGCGGAAGATCAGGAAGGCGATGACCGCCATGATCAGGATGTCGAAGATCTGCATGCCCTGGAAGCCGCCGCCCATGAACATGGAGGCGAGCAGGCCACCGGCCGCGATACCGGCCAGAGGGCCCAACCAGCGCGAAGCACCGCCAGCCTTGGCAGCAGCGCCTGCGGCACCGGCCGCGCCAGCGGTCGCAGCTGCGCCGCCCATGCCGCCGCCGGATGGGGCCATTTGGCTGGTCTGGTGGCTCGGGGCCGAGCCCATGGATTTGCCGCCACCGAAGCGCTTGGCGTTGGCGTCGAGGCTCATCGTCAGGCCGATGCACAACGCCATGGCGATGCTAAGAAAACGTTTCATAAAGGGAATTCCCATTTGTGGATTGCACGCGCGCCATGTTGCACAGGTGTGATGTCAGTGGCTAGCGGCATAGTGTTTCGGGCTTTTGCGTAGGGCCAATACCGAATCGTCTGTAGGACTTAGTACAGATATTGGCCCCACCGCTGCCAAATACAAGAGCGGGGCAACATCCTTCATGTTCTGCAGTTGTTTCAGATTGCTTCGAGCTTGGCGTAGCCCATCATCAGCCACTTGCTGCCTTCGGCGAAATTCACCTGCACCCGGGCCTGGGCGCCTGAGCCTTCGAAGTTGAGGATCACGCCTTCGCCGAAGATCGCATGCTTGACCTGCTGGCCAAGGCTGAATGGCGTCTCGGGGATTTCCGAGCCGGCGAACATGCTGCTGGAGTTCTGCTGCTGGCCGCCGCCGAATGGTCGGCTGACGCTGTTGGACAGGCGCACTTCCTGAATCAGCCCTTTTGGCACTTCACGTACGAAGCGCGAGACCTTGTTGTAGGTCTCACTGCCGTACAGGCGGCGCGTTTCGGCGTAGGTCATCACCAGGTTCTGCATGGCCCGGGTGATGCCCACATAGGCCAGGCGGCGTTCCTCTTCCAGGCGGCCGGGCTCTTCCAGGCTCATCTTGTGGGGGAACAGGCCTTCTTCCATGCCCACCAGGAACACGTACGGGAACTCCAGGCCCTTGGCGCTGTGCAAGGTCATCAGCTGGATGCTGTCTTCGTGCTCGTCAGCCTGGGTGTCGCCGGCCTCCAGCGAAGCATGGCCGAGGAATGCTGCCAGTGGCGTCAGGTCTTCGTCTTCTTCGTTGTTTTCGAACGCGCGGGCGGCGCTGACCAGTTCCTCAAGGTTTTCTACCCGGGCCTGGCCTTTCTCGCCTTTTTCCGCTTCGTGGTAGGCGATCAGGCCGGACTGCTCGATCACGGTCTGGGTCATCAGGTGCAGGGGCATTTCCATGCACTTGGCGGCCAGGTTCTCGATCAGCTCGACAAACACGCTCAAGGCACCGGCCGCACGGCCGGTCAGGCCCTTGTTGGCGACCAGCAGGCGCATGGCTTCCCACATCGACACATCGCTGTGGCGTGCATGGTCGCGAATCGCCTCGACGGTCTTCTCGCCAATGCCGCGGGCCGGGATGTTGATCACCCGCTCCAGTGCTGCATCGTTGCCGCGACCTTCCAACAAGCGCAGGTAGGCCATGGCGTTCTTGATTTCAGCACGTTCGAAGAAGCGCTGGCCGCCATAGATACGGTATGGAATGCGCTCGCGCAGCAAGGCTTCTTCCAGCACCCGGGACTGGGCGTTGGAGCGGTAAAGGATCGCGATATCGCTGCGGGCCAGGCCGGTTTTCAGGGCGCTTTCGATGGTTTCCACCACGTAGCGCGCTTCATCGTGTTCGTTGAAGGCGGCGTACAGGTTGATCGCTTCGCCTTCGCCGCCGTCGGTCCACAGCTCTTTGCCCAAGCGTC
This sequence comes from Pseudomonas sp. PAMC 26793, assembly GCF_000313235.1. NCBI lineage: Bacteria > Pseudomonadati > Pseudomonadota > Gammaproteobacteria > Pseudomonadales > Pseudomonadaceae > Pseudomonas > Pseudomonas sp. PAMC 26793. The sequence goes on along the minus strand of NZ_AMXG01000023.1, from coordinate 594,619 downwards.
CGGTGTTGTTGGCGATCAAGGCGTTGGCGGCCTTGAGAATACCGGCGGTGGAGCGGTAGTTCTGCTCCAGGCGAATGGTTTCGGCGTCCGGGAAGTCGTCGCTGTACTGGTAGATGTTCTCGATTTTCGCGCCACGCCAGCCGTAGATCGACTGGTCGTCGTCGCCCACCACCATCAAGCTGTCGCCGCCCTTGGCCAGCAGGCGCAACCAGGCGTACTGCACGGCGTTGGTGTCCTGGAACTCGTCCACCAGGATGTGGCGGAAACGCTTCTGGTAGTGCGCCAGCAAGCCCGGATTGTCGCGCCACAGGTCGAGGGCGCGCAACAGCAGTTCGGAGAAGTCGATCACACCGGCGCGCTGGCAAGCCACTTCATAGGCTTCATAAATGCTGCGCATGGTGGCCAGGAACAGGTCGCCGCTGGCCTGGATATGTTGCGGGCGCAGGCCTTCATCTTTCTGGCCGTTGATAAACCACTGGGCCTGACGGACCGGCCAGCGTTGTTCGTCCAGGCCCAGCTCGCGGATCACCCGCTTGACCAGGCGTTGCTGGTCGTCGCTGTCGAGAATCTGGAAGGTCTGGCTCAGGCCGGCTTCCTGCCAATGGGCCCGCAGCAGGCGGTGCGCCAGGCCGTGGAAGGTACCCACCCACATGCCGGCCGGGCTGATGCCCATCAACTGCTCAATGCGATGACGCATCTCGGCAGCGGCCTTGTTGGTGAAGGTCACCGACAGGATGGAGTGAGGCGAGGCGTTCTCGACCTGGATCAACCAGGCGATACGGTGCACCAGCACTCGGGTTTTACCGGAGCCAGCACCGGCCAGGACCAACTGACGGCCAACGGGGGCCGCTACGGCCTGGCGTTGGGCATCGTTGAGGGAGTTCAGCAAAAGGGAGAGATCATCGCGCATCGGCGCATTCTAGGGTGCCCGGGGGAGTCGGGCAAATCCCAATGCCGGATGGTCGCGGGAAAACTTCAGGGCCTGCACTGGATAAGGCAACAATCTGTTCACGGTGATGACCGGTCGGTCATCGCCCACAGCCCGCGCCCTGTCTCACTCAAGCTGTCTGGCTCCAAGGTTTGCGCCTGATTATCAGGCTGTTTTTATGACGTGGAGCAGTTTGGCCCGAGCGTTTGCTTGTGTATGCTCCGTCGACGTTTCGGGCTCACCATTATAAGAACACTGCCTATGACCCTTAGCATTGACCTGGCTGGCCCCTCGGTGGCGCCGGCGCAGGTTATCCGCAAGCACTACGCCATGGAGATGGCGGTCGAGCGCACGCGCCTGCTTTACCAAGGCTCCCTGCTGCCTACCTTATTAATGCTGGTGAATGGACTGGTCTGCGCCTGGTTACTCTGGAGCCCGCAGCGCTACTTGCTGGACAGCATTTGGCTGGTGTGGCTGCTGGCGCTGGTGGCCCTGCGGGTGATTCAGGTGGCGGCGTTCGATTCGGCCATGCCGAGCCGTCAGGCGCAGCCGATCTGGCGCCGCATGTTCATGCTGGGCTCGGCCGTCAGCGGCCTGACGCTGGCCAGTGCTGCCATCGCCCTGGTGCCGGTGGACAGCTTCGCGCAACAGGCCTGGGTGTTCGGCTTGCTCGGCGCGGCGACCTTGTCCGCCAGTGTGGCCTACGCCGTCAGCCTGCCGGCGTTCCTGTCGTTTGCCTTGCCCTGTCTGGTGCCGGCCATCCTCTATTTATTCTGGACCGGCGACCCGCAGCAGCAGGGTTGGGGCTTTTTGGGCCTGATTCTGCTGGCCTCCCTGAGCCTGGTGGCGTGGCAGGTCAACCGCCTGATCCAGCGCGGGCTGCTCAGGCGCTTCCAGAACCAGGCGTTGATCGAGCACCTGCAGCAAGCGCAGCAGCGCAGCGAGCAGTTGAATCAGGAACTGGTGCGTGAAGTGGAGCAGCGACGCCAGGTCGAGCAAGAGTTGCGCGAGGCGCAGATCGGCCTGCAACAGCGCGTCGATCAGCGTAGCCAGGAACTGGATGTCGCCAGCCTGGCCCTGAGCAAAAGCGAGGCGCGCCTGGCGATGGCCTTGCAGGCCAGCGAACTGGGCCTGTGGGACTGGAACCTGCAAACCGACGAGGTTCACCACACCCAACTCAAGGAACTGTTCGGCCTGGAGCCGGAATACGTCACGGCGATGCTCAGTCATCTCAAGCCGCGTCTGCACCCGGACGATTTACCGCTGCTCAAGCGGGCGCTGGTGGAACACCTGAAAGGCCGCAGCGAGGATTACCTGGTGGAATACCGAGTGCGCCATGGTGACGGCCATTGGGTGTGGATTCAGGACCGTGGCCGCGCCGTGGAGCGCTCGCCCAGCGGACGCGTCACGCGGATGCTCGGCACCCGCCGCGACATCAGCGCCGGCAAGGTCCTGGAAGAACAGCAGCGCCTGGCCTCGACGGTGTTCGAGGCGGCCAGCGAAGGCATTGTGATCCTCGACCCGGACTACGTGCTGATAGCCGTCAACCAGGCGTTCAGCCGCGTCACCGGCTTCGACATTGACGACATGATCGGCCGCAATGTCGTCGAACTCCCCTGCAGCCGCGACGCACGGCGGCACTTCCCGGTGATCCGCCAGGCGTTGCTCAGCCACGGCACCTGGCAGGGCGAGCTCGTGGAGACCCGCAAGAACGGCGAACTCTATCCGCAGTGGCTGCAATTGAACGTGGTGCGCGATATTCGGGGAAACGTCAGCCACATCGTGGGTTTCTTCGCCGATCTGTCCGCACGGCGCGAGTCCGAAGAGCGCATGCGCTATCTCACGCACTACGACGAATTGACCGGGCTGGCCAACCGCTCGCTGTTCCGCGAGCGGCTGCGGGAAGCTCATCAACGTGTGCGCCAGGGCGGCCGCAGCCTGGCCCTGCTGCATATCAACCTGGACCGTTTCAAGCTGCTCAACGACAGCCTCGGGCATGAAGTGGCTGACCAGTTATTGCAGAAGATGGCCCGCCGCTTGATCAACGCCTTGCCTGAAGCCGACACCATTGCGCGGCTCTCTGGCGATGAATTCGCCGTGCTGTTCGATGCGTACGGCAACCTGTCGAGCCTGGCGCGGGTGGCCACGCGGCTGCTGGCCAAGTTGCGGGTGCCGGTGACGGTGGAAGGGCATGAGTTGGTGGTCAGCGCCTCAATGGGTGTCAGCCTGTTGCCCGACAATGCGCGGGAAATATCCGCGCTGGTCAGCCAGTCGAACATGGCCATGCAGCACGCCAAGCATTTGGGCGGGAATAATTTCCAGTTCTACACCGACAGCCTGCAAGCCAGCACCCTGGAGCGCTTGCAGCTGGAAAACCAGCTGCGCAAGGCGATTGATGAGCGCCAGCTCACGGTGTTCTACCAACCCAAGCTGTGCCTGGCCACCGGCAAGCTGAATGCCGCTGAGGCGTTGATCCGCTGGGAGCATCCGCAGTGGGGCATGGTGCCGCCGGGGGACTTTATCGGGCTGGCCGAAGAAACCGGATTGATCGTACCGCTGGGGGAGTTGGTGTTGCGCCAGGCCTGCTGGCAAGCCTGTGAGTGGCAGCGCCAGGGGCTGGCGCCGATCCGTGTGTCGGTCAACCTGTCGGTACACCAATTGCGCCAGGGCAAGCTGGTCAGCCTGGTGCGCCAGGTGCTGGAAGAAACCGGGCTTGATCCGCAATACCTGGAGCTTGAACTGACCGAAAGCCAGTTGCTCGACAGTGTCGAGCACATCATCTCGACCTTCCAGCAACTGCGCGACTTGGGTGTGAAACTGGCGATTGATGATTTCGGCACCGGCTACTCGTCCCTCAGCTACCTCAAGCGCATCCCCGTGGACTACGTGAAGATCGACCAGACGTTCATTCGCGGCCTCGGCCAGGGCCGCGAAGATGCCTCGATCACCCGCGCAATCATCGCCATGGCTCACGGGCTGTCGCTCAAGGTGGTGGCCGAGGGCGTGGAAGATCAGCAGCAGCTGGATTTCCTGCGGGCCGAGCAATGCGATGAAGTGCAGGGCTATTTGATCAGTCGGCCGATGGAGGCGGACGGTCTGGCGGATTTGTTACGAAAAAATGCCGATTTTCCGTAGTTGAGCCCAAGCTGCTCGCGGGGCTACATCGAGCCTGCCCGCTGATTCAGCGGGCAGCAGCGTGATTAAGTGATGCATCGAACGGGCAAATCGGTAATTCTTGTAGTATAACTACAAGCTTGCTACATCCCTGGCGTCTGCCAATAACAAGAGTCCAGCCCTTTGAACCTGTTGCAACATATCGCCCAGTCGCGCCACCTGTTACGCAAATCGGAACTCAAGGTTGCCGATCACGTGCTGCTTGACCCTGCGGCTGTGATGCACAGTTCCATGGCCGACCTGGCCCACAGCGTGGGCATCAGCGAGCCGACCATCGTGCGCTTCTGCCGCGCCATTGGTTGCTCCGGTTTCCAGGACTTGAAGCTCAAGCTGGCCCAGAGCCTTGCCGCCGGTGCGAGCTTCGGGCAGTTCGCGATTCACGAAGACGATTCCGTCGCCGACTACAGCCTGAAAATCTTCGACACCACCCTGCATACCCTGATGGAAGTGCGGGAAAAGCTCGACCCGGTAGAGCTGCAAAAAGCCGTGACTGCCATGTCCCAGGCCCAGCGCGTGGAGTTCTATGGTTTCGGCGCGTCCGGTGCGGTGGCGGCGGATGCCCAGCACAAGTTCTTCCGTTTGTTGCTGACCGCGGCGGCCTACAGCGACCCGCACATGCAGGCGATGTCAGCGGTGACGTTGAAGCCTACCGACGTGGCGATCTGCATTTCCCAGTCGGGCCGCTCCAAGGATTTGCTGATCACCGCCAACCTGGTGCGTGAAAGCGGCGCGACCCTGATTACCCTGTGCCCGAGCCAGACGCCATTGGCGGAGCTGTCGACCGTCAACCTGGCGATCGATGTGCACGAGGACACCGAGATCTACACGCCGCTGACCTCGCGTATCGCCCACCTGGTGGTGATCGACGTGCTGGCGATGGGCGTGGCCATGGCGCGGGGCCCGAGCCTGGTCAACCACCTCAAGAGCGTGAAGCGCAGCTTGCGCAGTCTGCGGTTGTCACCCAAGTCCGTAAAAGCCCTCGACGACTGATAGTTTGTACGCGGACCAATTGTGGGGGCGGGCTTGCTCGCGAATGCGGAGTGTCAGTCACTGAATATGCTGGCTGGCCCACCGCATTCGCGAGCAAGCCCGCTCCCACATTTTGATTGGGTTCTGCCCCGGAAGATTCATCGTCCTGTCATCCCCGTGCCGCTAAACCGTCATTGCCCGCGCCCATCCTGAACTCCCCTTACTCGCATTGGGAGACTCGAAATGGCTCGGCAATACGAAGAAAGCAACAGCGCTGTCAAAACCCGCCGCCAACAGGAAGACCAGCGCCGCATGGCCTTCCGTCGCGCAATTGAAGACCGCTGCGATCAGCGCCAGTTGCAACAGAGCATCAGTGACTATCCGGAACTCCACTGGCAGGCGCCCGCAGCTGCCCAGCGAAGCGCTCAGCCAGCGCGCTGATTTGCAGCCGCTCGCTGCGGATAAAGCCCAGGAAGGCATGGGCCACCGGTGACAGGCGTTTGGCCTTGGCCTGCACCAGGCACCAACTGCGGTACAGCGGCAGTTCTTCCACCGGCAGCTCCTTGAGCCCGCCGGTGGCCAGTTCCAGGTTGACCGCGTGGCGCGTCAGCAGCGCCACGCCCAACCCGGCGGTCACGCACTCGCGCTGGGCCTCGGCGGAAGACACTTCCACCGTCTGGGTGAAGTGCACGCGCTTCTCCTTGAAGTACTCCTCGCACGCTATCCGCGTCCCGGAACCTGGCTCGCGCAACAGCAGCGTGTAAGGCTCCAGGTCCTGCAAGCGCAGCGGCCCTTGATGGCTCAGCGGGTGATCGCGGGGCGCCACCGCGACAATCGGGTTGTTCAGGAACGGCAGGAATTCCAGGCCCATGTCCTGGGGCACCATGGACATGATCACCAGGTCATCGCGGTTGTCCGACAGCCTGCGAATCACCTGGGCGCGGTTGACCACCGTCAGGTGCAGGTTGACCTCAGGGTGCTGGCGCTTGAAGGCGGCAAACAGGTGCGGCACGAAGTACTTGGCGCTGGATTCTACCGCCAGTTTCAGCTGGCCTTGCAATGAGCCCTGCATGTCGGAGAGCTGCATGTCGAGGTTTTCCAGGCGCCCGAAGATGTCTCGGCTGGCCCGTTGCAGCGCTTCGGCAGCTTCAGTCATATAGAGCTTTTTGCCGACGTAATCGAACAACGGCTGGCCGAGCAGCTCTTCCAGCTGCTTGATTTGTAGGCTAACGGCCGGCTGCGTGAGGGACATTTCCTCGGCTGCGCGGCTGTAGGAACGCAAATCACAGACTTCATTGAAAATCTGCAACTGACGCAATGTCATACGCATCAATGACTTACGCATTACTCAAGCACTCCCGCCGACCTCTGATGCGCTGACTATAAGTCTTTGCTTATACACAACCCAATTATTATTGATTTTTGTTAATCCCTACAGGGGCATAGTGTGTGTCTCGCGACTGGCTTGAAACATTTGGTCACGCGCCGACCCGGCTCCGGCGGGTCGAAGTAGGTAGCAATCGGCTCAAGGGAATTTCCAAGTGATAAAAAAGATCCTGATCGCCAACCGTGGTGAGATTGCCGTACGTATCGTGCGTGCCTGCGCCGAGATGGGCATTCGTTCGGTCGCGGTCTATTCCGACGCCGATCGCCATGCCCTGCATGTAAAGCGCGCAGATGAAGCCCACAGCATCGGTGCCGAGCCATTGGCCGGCTACCTGAACCCGCGCAAGCTGGTGAACCTGGCGGTGGAAACCGGTTGCGACGCGCTGCACCCCGGTTACGGCTTCCTCTCGGAAAACGCCGAGCTGGCAGATATTTGCGCCGAACGTGGGATCAAGTTCATCGGTCCGTCGGCCGAAGTGATTCGTCGAATGGGCGACAAGACCGAAGCCCGCCGCAGCATGATCAAAGCCGGCGTGCCGGTGACCCCGGGCACTGAAGGCAACGTTGCCGACATCGCCGAAGCCCTCACCGAAGGCGACCGCATCGGTTACCCGGTGATGCTCAAGGCCACCTCCGGTGGTGGCGGTCGCGGTATCCGTCGCTGCAACAGCCGCGAAGAACTTGAACAAGCCTTCCCTCGCGTGATTTCCGAAGCCACCAAGGCGTTTGGGTCGGCGGAAGTGTTCCTGGAAAAATGCATCGTCAATCCCAAGCACATCGAGGCGCAGATCCTCGGTGACAGCTTCGGCAACGTAGTGCATCTGTTCGAGCGTGATTGCTCGATCCAGCGCCGTAACCAGAAGCTGATCGAAATCGCCCCGAGCCCCCAGCTGACCCCTGAACAGCGCGCCTACATCGGCGATCTGTCGGTGCGCGCCGCCAAGGCCGTGGGCTACGAGAACGCCGGCACCGTGGAGTTCCTGCTCGCCGAGGGCGAGGTGTACTTCATGGAGATGAACACCCGGGTGCAGGTGGAACACACCATCACCGAAGAAATCACCGGCATCGACATTGTGCGTGAGCAGATCCGCATCGCGTCGGGCCTGCCGCTGTCGGTCAAGCAGGAAGATATTCAGCACCGGGGTTTCGCGTTGCAGTTCCGCATCAACGCCGAAGACCCGAAGAACAACTTTCTCCCCAGCTTCGGCAAGATCACCCGTTATTACGCGCCCGGCGGTCCCGGTGTGCGTACCGACACGGCGATCTACACCGGCTACACCATCCCGCCGTTCTACGACTCCATGTGCCTGAAGCTGGTGGTGTGGGCGTTGACCTGGGAAGAAGCCATGGACCGTGGCCTGCGTGCCCTGGACGACATGCGTCTGCAAGGCGTGAAGACCACCGCCGCCTATTACCAGGAAATCCTGCGTAACCCGGAATTCCGCAGCGGCCAGTTCAACACCAGTTTCGTGGAAAGCCACCCTGAGCTGACCAACTACTCGATCAAGCGCAAACCCGAAGAGCTGGCCCTGGCCATCGCCGCCGCCATCGCCGCCCACGCAGGCCTGTGAGGAATACAACAATGTCCAAGAAAATCTTTGTCACCGACACCATCCTGCGCGACGCCCACCAATCGTTGCTGGCGACCCGCATGCGCACCGACGACATGCTGCCGATCTGCGACAAGCTCGACAAAGTCGGCTACTGGTCCCTGGAAGTCTGGGGCGGCGCGACCTTCGACGCCTGCGTACGCTTCCTGAAAGAAGACCCGTGGGAGCGCCTGCGCAAACTGCGTGCGGCCTTGCCCAACACGCGCCTGCAAATGCTGCTGCGTGGCCAGAACCTGTTGGGCTACCGCCACTACAGCGACGACGTGGTCAAAGCCTTCGTCGCCAAGGCCGCCGTCAACGGTATCGACGTGTTCCGCATCTTCGACGCGATGAACGACGTGCGTAACCTGCGGGTGGCCATCGAAGCGGTGAAAGCGGCCGGCAAACATGCCCAGGGCACCATCGCCTACACCACCAGCCCGGTGCACACCATCGAGGCGTTCGTGGCCCAGGCCAAGCAAATGGAAGCCATGGGTTGCGACTCGGTGGCGATCAAGGACATGGCCGGCCTGCTGACGCCATACGCCACCGGCGAACTGGTCAAGGCGCTGAAAGCAGAGCAAAGCCTGCCGATCTTCATTCACTCCCATGACACCGCCGGCCTGGCCGCGATGTGCCAACTCAAGGCCATCGAAAACGGCGCCGACCATATCGACACCGCCATCTCCAGCTTCGCCTGGGGCACCAGCCACCCGGGTACCGAGTCGATGGTCGCGGCCCTCAAAGGCAGCGAATTCGACACCGGCCTGAGCCTGGAACTGCTGCAGGAAATCGGCCTGTACTTCTACGCCGTGCGCAAGAAATACCACCAGTTCGAAAGCGAATTCACCGCCGTCGACACCCGTGTGCAAGTCAACCAGGTACCGGGCGGGATGATTTCCAACCTGGCCAACCAGCTGAAAGAGCAGGGCGCGCTGAACCGCATGAGCGAAGTGCTGGCTGAAATCCCGCGGGTGCGTGAAGACCTCGGCTTCCCGCCGCTGGTTACCCCGACTTCGCAGATCGTTGGCACCCAGGCGTTCTTCAACGTGCTGGCCGGCGAGCGCTACAAGACCATCACCAACGAAGTGAAGCTGTACCTGCAAGGCGGCTACGGCAAGGCGCCGGGCACCGTGAATGAAAAACTGCGGCGCCAGGCCATCGGCAGCGAGGAAGTCATCGACGTGCGCCCGGCGGACCTGTTGAAACCGGAAATGACCAAGCTGCGCGGCGAAATCGGCGCGTTGGCCAAGTCCGAAGAAGACGTGCTGACCTACGCGATGTTCCCGGACATCGGGCGCAAGTTCCTCGAAGAGCGCGACGCCGGCACCTTGAGCCCGGAAGTGCTGTTGCCGATTCCTGAAGCCGGCGGCGTGGCCCGTGCCGGTGGTGAAGGTGTGCCGACCGAGTTCGTGATCGACGTGCACGGCGAAAGCTACCGCGTGGACATCACCGGTGTCGGCGTCAAGGCCGAAGGCAAGCGCCACTTCTACCTGTCCATCGACGGCATGCCCGAAGAAGTGGTGTTCGAACCGCTCAACGAGTTTGTCAGCAGTGGCGGCAGCAAGCGCAAGCACGCTACCGCGCCGGGCCATGTCAGCACGGCGATGCCGGGCAATATCGTCGACGTGCTGGTCAAGGAAGGCGATGTGGTGAAAGCCGGCCAGGCCGTGTTGATCACTGAAGCGATGAAGATGGAGACCGAAGTACAGGCGGCTATTGCCGGCAAGGTCACCGCCGTTCACGTGGCCAAGGGCGACCGGGTCAACCCGGGTGAAATCCTGATTGAAATCGAAGGCTGATCAACAGCCTTCGACACTACCGCTTAAACCTCGGGGGGGCATGTGCCCCCTTTTTTTTCGCCTGGGATTTGCCCTCAGGCCGCCACGGCTTCCTTGGGTTTGAACGCCACATAAGCCCCGGTTGGGGTGTAGATCAGCTCGGGGGTGTAGGCCTTCAGATTGCTGGTGACCGTGCCGAACTGGCCGTCAACCTGCCGGGCGTCAACCACCCGTAGCTGGCGCTCCAGAAGCTGGTCACTCTCGGCCGTGACGTCGATGTTCAGCGTGGCGTTGTTCAAGACGGCGCGGTTCTCGACTTTCAACGTGCTGTGGGCTTCATCCGTACCGACCTTGAAGGCCAGTGTCGAACCCTGTTCAAGGTGCAAGGTGTCCTTGACCCTGGTCTGCGACTTCGTGGCCGGGTCGAGCAGCAGGGTGCCCGCGACATTCAGGCTGCCAACGGTGCCACCTGCGTAGGTGCCGCCCGGGCGTACGTGCATCTCCCCACCGATTTGGCTTTTGTTGATCAGGGTCGCGTCGGTGTAGACCTCACCTTTCTGGTTGGCGGGCACGGGGCCGGTCAAGGTCCAGGCACCGCTGCCCACCCAGAGGTGTTGCATCTGGCTGGCGCCGTCAAAGGTGCCACCCTTGGCACTGTCCAGCAGCACCTGGTTGGTGCCGCTGCCTCCGTCGACGGCGCCGTCGAAACCGCCGCTGCTGCGCACAACCAACAGGTCATCGCCGCCGCCCATGTCCAGGGCCATGCCGTTGCTGCCTTTGATCATGCCGGCGTTCACCACCTCGTCCGCCTGGTTGCCCGCAAGTTTTATCCCGGTGCCCTTTTTGTTTTCGATAAGGCCCTGGTTTTCCAGCCAGACAGGGTTCTGGCCGGCGCTTGAAAGGCCCTGGGTCGTGGCGGTAGGCGAGTTGGTGATTTCGATGCCTCGCAGTGAGGTGCGGGGGCCGGTTTTGGCGTGGGGGGAAATCAACTGGCTGACCTTGTCGATATCCAGTCCTGCCTCATTGTTGAGGGTTACGGAGACGGAGGTGAGGTTTGCGCCGACGGGGGCGGCTGAAGGTGGGCGAGGCGCTACAGCCTCGGCCAGTGACCGGGTGCCGTAGGCCAGCAAGGAGCCCATGGAAGGAAAGTACGGGATTGTCGACGACATAATGTTCCGGCCTCTTGTGTAGAAAGAGACCGGAATGTAGCGAGCAAACCGGGTCGATGACTGTCAGGACCTGGGGCCGATACTTGCGGGATTGTTCCTCAATTCAGCGAGGTTAGAACGCCATCTGCCAATTGCCCATCAGTCCTTGTTGATGGCTGTTGTTGCCGACCTCGGCCGTATAGCTCAAGCCCAGGGTGTGTTGCGTCGACATCACCAGGTCGATCCCGGTGTGCAAGGCCAGGCTGTCGCGGTCCAGGGAGGTGCCGTCGATGCTGAAGGCACTGTTGAAGGTTGGCCGTTTTACCCAGGCGGAGGATTGGCGCACGGTGCTGCCCACGTCGCCGTAGAGATGCTTCCAGCCTGTGCTCAGGTGCGGTTTCAGGGTCATCCGGTTGTCCAGCTCAAACGCGCTGGCCATGCGCAGGCCGAAGGTGCTGCTGAGGTTTTCCTGAGTCTGGGTGCCGACGTTCAGCGCTGTAAAGCCACCTTTTTCGGTGTAACGATCGCGGTGATAGCGCTGGTAGCCGATACCGGCAAAGGGTTCGACACTGAAGCTGCCCCTGTCCAGTTGATAGCCCAGCTCGGCGAAAGCGTTCTGGCTTTGGGCATTGTATTTGCCTTTGGCCTGCTCGCGATAATCAACGAAGTCAACGTCCACGGAGCGCTTGGTTTGGCCGGCATGGCTGCTATAGATCGCACCCAGGCGCAGGGCCAGGGGCCCGTCCTGCCGCACTGCGTAACCACCAAGGTGCCAGCTGTCCAGATCACCCTTGAAACGTTTGGCGCTCAGGTCGCTGGCCGACTTGGCACCCATCACGCCCACCCGCCAGGCGTCGCTCGCTGCCCAGTCGCTACCCAGCATCAGGCCCTGAGTGCGGCGCTGCACGCCCACGCTACCGTGCTGTCCTTCGAGCTTGCCGGCGTCGCCCAGAGCCTGGAGCCAGACGCGGCCATTGCCTGTGCCATCGCTGACGTTGCGGTCGTCGCTCAGTTGGCGCAGGGTTGAAAGCAGGCTGGCGTTGAGCTGTTTCATACTGTCTTGAGTGGCGGTACCAAGGTTGGCGTTCTGACTGCCTGCCAGTTGCTCAAGGACCGCACCCACACGGCCTGGTGCCAGATTGCCGAGTTCCCGGGTGAGGCTTTCCAGTTGGTACTCTTGCCATTCGTTTAGCTCTCCCGACTCGAGAAGGGTATCCACGGCCGAGTCCAGGACGCGAGCGACCTGCTGGCCGTTGCGGGTGGTCGCTTGGTCGGCGAAGTAGAAGTCGGGAGTGGGCTCGGGTGGCTTGGGATACGGGCGGCCCTGTTGGCCGACCGCCGGTTGTGGGGTGAACCACTCGCTGTCTGGATCAATCTCCTCTTGCGCCTGGACGAATTGGGCGCTGGTGGCTCCCAGTGCGAAGATGATGGCGACAGCGAGTTGTTTCTGTAGGAGTGGCATCTAAACCCAACCTCTTGATGTATGAGGTCGGGAAATCTAGCGAGGTAAAGGGCGGATAAATGTCAGGCTATCCACCCTTCGTTTGCCGGAGATGTCTCTAGTGGGCGGCGATTAAAAACTCATTTGCCATTGCCCGATCAACCCATGATTGCGGCTGTTGCTGCCTATTTCGCCGCTGTAGCCCACACCCAGCGTGTGGCGGGCTGACAGGCCAACATCCAGCCCGGCTTCCAGCATCAGGCTGTCACGGTCCAGGGCGCTGCCTTCGACGTTGAACGCGGTGCCGCCCATCAGGAAGGCCTGGCGGGTGCTGCTGTCGACATCGCCGTAGGTGTGTTTCCAGCCGGCGCTGACCCGTGGTGTGAGGCTGATGCCATTGTCGAGCTGGCTCAGGTGCGCCAGGCGCAGGCCGAAGGTGCTGCTGACATTGTCCTGGGTTTGCCCGTCGACATGCAGGGCGGCAGCGCCGCCTTTTTCGTTGTAGCTGTCGCGGTGGTAGCGCTGGTAGCCGAGGTTGGCGAACGGCTCGGCGCTCAGGCGCCCGCTGCCCATGGCATAACCCAGTTCGGCGAAGGCTTGTTGGCTGTTGGCGTCGTAGTCACCTTTGGGGCGATCGTTGAAACCGTCGAAGGCCACGGTGCGTTTGCTGTCGCCTTGGTGCCCGCTGTAGGCGGCGCCCAGGCGTAAGGCCAACGGGCCGCTCTGGCGCATGGCGTAGATACCGGCGTGCCAGCTGTCGACGCTGCCATCGACGCCGGTGGTGTCCAGGTCGGTCTTCGAATAACCGCCCAGTACGCCCACGCGCCAGTCCGAATCGAGTGCCCAGTCGGCACCCAGCACGCTGCCCTTGGTGCGCTGGGTCAGGCCATTGCTGCCGTGGTCGCCGTCGAGCTTGCCGTAGCTGCCGATGCCTTGCAGCCACAGGCGACCCCGGGCGTTGGGGTCGTTGAGGTTGCGGGCCTCGGCGGGTACGCCGGTGGCGGCCAGTACGGGCGTATCTTTCTGATCGAGGCCCACCAGCAATCCTGCACCGCCGCCCAGTTGATGCATGGCGCTCAGCATGCTGTTGCCGACCTGGGCGCTGGCGCCGAGGGTGGCGCTGGTCAGGTTGGCAGTGCTGCTGCCCGCCAGTTGCTCGATGGCGGCGCCGGCGCTGCTGTTGGTGGTGTTGAGCAGGGCGTTATACAGCGGGTTGTTGTTGCCCAGGCTCGCCAGGGCGTTGGCGGCGCTGGTGCCGTTGCCGGTGTTGGCGAACTGATTGAAGGCAATGTCATTACGGGTGTAGGTCAGGCCAACCTGGGTTGGGCTGTAATTCAGGGTCGGGGTGAGGAAGGCATAGTCGCTGGTGACCTTGCCGAACGTGCCATTGATACTGCCGGCCTGCAGCACCGTGTAGTGGCTCTGCCACGGGTAGGTGCCGGTGCCGGGATTGACCGCCAGGGTCGCGCCATTCAGATAGGCCGTGCCACCGACTTGGACTGGAGCGCTGCTGCCGTCGGCATTCACGCCATAGGCCAGGGTCGAGCCGCTGGTCATGGTCAAGTCGCGGGTGATGCTGGCGGTGCCAAGTGCGGTGTTGGTCTGCAAGGTGCCTTTGACCAACAGGCTGCCGACGCTGCCGCCACCGGCATAAATACCGCCTTCATCGACGGTCACGTTACCGGCAATCCCGCCCTGGTTGATCAGCTTGGCGCTGCTGAAAATCTCGCCGCCGTCGCTGAAGTCACCGCTGCCGGTGAGGGTCCAGGTGCCTTGCTTTACGTCCAGCCATTCGAAGTTGCGGCTGTCGCCGAAACTGCCGCCCGAAGCGTCGTCCATGATCACGCGGTCATATCCGGTGCCGCCGTCCACTACGCCGACAAAGCGGCTGCCGCCGAGCAGGGTCAACTGGTCATTGCCGCCGCCCAGATCCAGGGCCAGGCCGTTGCTGCCGCTGATCAAGCCCGCGTTGACCACCGTGTCGGCAAACTCGCCGACGAACTTCACGCCGAAGCCGTCCAGGCCCTGGATGGTGCCATGGTTGATCAGGGTGGTGGCGGCCAGTCCCGGGCCGTCGCTGCCGTCGTCCACCAGGATCGCGTTGTTGGCGCCGCTGACTAGCGCGCCGACGCCGTTGAACACATAGCCGCCGCCGAGGGCGATGCCTTCACTGCCGTTGGCAAAGCCGTTCTTGTCGACGCCACCGGCGCCCACACCCTGGATGACGCCGTAGTTTTCAATGTGGGCGATCTTGTCGATGTCCACGCCGTCACCGTCGCCGTCTGGCTGCAGTCCTGAGAATGCGCCAGTGATGGTGCCGTGGTTGATCACCGTGCCGTCGCCATCGGAGCCAAAGCCCGAGCCGTTACGGCCGATCACCGTGCCGTAGTTGGTCAGCGTGGCGCCCAGGTCGGTGGTGATGCCGTGTCGGCCACCGGAGATGAGGCCGTAGTTGGTGACGGTCACGCCGGTAGCGGAGTCGATGTCGACGCCGTCGAACTTGTCATCGCGCGAGTGGGTGTCACCGGTGGAAATCTCACCGTAATTGGTGAGGGTGGCATTGTCGCCGGTTTTCATGCCGTCGCTGGCGTCGCCACGAATCAACCCGCCCTGGCGGTTGATGATAGTGGTGGTGACGTTGGGGCTGCGGATCGCATCCAGGTCCAGCCCTTGGCCGGTGGCGGAGCGAATGGTGCCGCTGTTGTCGATCAACAGGCTGCCGCTGGCGAAATTGCTGTCGATGCGCAGCGCGTCGTTGGCACCCTGGATCGCGCCGCCGGCGCGGTTGTAGATGCTGTAGTTGCGCGCGGCGGTGAGATCGCCGCTGCTGTCGATGGCCCGGCCACCCGTGGAGGTAATGCTGCCGGCGTTGTCGATTACCACGCCATTGCCGGTGGTGCCGTCCTTCAAGGTCACCGCGACTTTGGAGGTGGTGATACTGCCCGGTGCCGAGATCGTCAGCGAGTCACTGCCGCTCAGGGTTTGCCCGGTGGTGGTCGGTGTGTCGATCTGCAATGTCTTGGGCGGGGTCGGGGCTGCGTCAGCAAAGCCGCTGCCGACCAGCAGGCCGAGGGTGAGTGCGAGGCGCTGGGGTGACGGAGGCATGGCAGACGTCCTTGTTTTTGGAAAAGAGTCGACCTGTATAGCGGAGGTTTTTTACAGAATGATGGCGGGGAGGTTACTGAGGTGGTGCGTCGTTTGCGGGTTGAAGTCACCATGCTGAACCAAAGTCTATTTGCACGGATGTGCAAAATACCTATGCGTACTCTGGTGTATATCGAACACGGCGAGGGCAATCAGACGCTAAAGTTGTTGAATGCGGCATTCAGGCCGTTTGGGTTGAAGATGGGCGGGGTGAAGCTTCGTAGAGGCTCGTAGGAAAAGGCGATCATGAGATTTTTGATCGTGGGCAAGTATTTTAAGGTATAGCCGCTGGCATATAGTCCGCCGGTTGCTGATTCGTCGGTGACCGATCTTAGCCGGTCGAAAGCAAAGTGAGACCTCTGAACTTCAATTACGAGTCTTTCTTCATGCCCAACTACACCGCTCTTGAAAGTAATATCAGCTGTGACCCCGTCCTGTTCCTCTACCCCGATGCCGACGCCCGCGGGCTACTCGAAACCGCCACCCAGCGCATCACTTCGCCTCGGCGGCGCATCTGTTGTTGCAGGATGGTTGTGACGCCTTGCAGGCGTTGGGGTGGAAAGAGGGCAGGGTTGGCTGAGCACAAGGCCCGGATACGCTGAAGATACAATGTGGGAGCCGGGCTTGCCCGCGATGACGGTGTGTCAGTTAATACATTTTTGACGGATACACCGCTTTCGCGAGCAAGCCCGCTCCCACATTTGTCAGGGGGTGGCAGGGTGGCTTAGGTACGGCACTCCACCAGCGTTTTCAGTTGACCCGAACCCGTTTGGTTCTCATCCGACAGCCACCGCTCAAACCCCGCGCCAATCGCCGGCCATTCCCCATCCAGGATCGAATACCACGCCGTATCCCGGTTCTTTCCTTTCACCACCGTGTGCTGGCGAAACACCCCTTCAAAACTGAACCCCAACCGCTCGGCCGCATTTTTGGAGCGGGCGTTGGCGTTGTTGCACTTCCATTCCAGGCGACGATTGCCCAGCTCAAACGAGTGCTTGGCCAGCAGGTACACCGCCTCGGTGCTTCTTGGCGAGCGCTGCATCGGCGCGCCGAAGGTCACGTGGCCGATTTCGATGCGGCCTTGCTCGGGCACGATGGACATCAGGCTAAGGATGCCTTGTACGTCGCCGCTGGCTTTGTCGATCACGCTGAAGAAGTACGGGTCACTGTGGGACGCGTGGTTGTTCAGCCAGGCGTCGAAGGCGGCGCGCTCCGGGAACGGGCCGTAAGGCAAATAATCCCATAACGTCGGATCCGCGCCGGGGCCTTGCAGGGCATTGAACAGGTCATCGCCATGGCGAGCCGGGTCGAGTTTTTCCAGGCGCACGAAGCGGCCTTCGATGAGGGTGACGGTGGGCGCCGGGACACCTTTCCAGTCGGCCAATGATGTCGTCATGCTGTGCTTCTCCTTAAAGACCTTTGCGAAACTGGATAAAGCCGGGGCGTTCGGCGATGCGTTCGTAGAGCTGGATGGCGGTGGCGTTGGTCTCGTGGGTCAGCCAGTGGACCTTGCAGCAACCATCGGCCTTGGCGGTGGCGTAGACGAATTCGATCAGTTTGCGGCCGACGCCGGTGCCACGTTGGGCCGGGTCTACCAGCAAATCCTGCAGGTAGCAGGAGTTTTCGATGCTCCAGTTGGAACGGTGGTAGATGAAGTTAACCATGCCTACGGCCTTGCCATCCTGCCAGGCCAGGGCCGAATGGGTCGGCTCATTGGCGTCGATCAGGCGTTGCCAGGTGTTCTGGCTGACGGCGTCCGGCAGCTCGGTGTTGTAGAAGCGCAGGTAGGCTTGCCACAGTGGCAGCCACGCGGCGTGGTCGGCGGCGCTGACCTGGCGGATTTCGATCTGGCTCATGATGGCTCCTTGGGAATAAAGCGGGCGAGGGTCTGGTCGCGTACGTCGGTGCTGGCGGCCAGGCCTTCACGTACTCCGGCGATGTCCGCCGGGCTGCGGTTCTGGCTGAGTTTTCGTTTGCCTTCCAGGCGTTGGATCGGCAGGGCAAAGCCGACGATGGCTTTGAGCATGCCGTCGATGTAGTCGGCCGGGGCGTCGCTGACTTTCCAGGGTTGGGCGCGCTTGCCTTCATGGCGGTCGGTGAGGGCGCTGACCAGCTCGAGCAGGCGCTCGGCATCGGTGAACACTTCGCCGGTGCCATAGGCGTGTACCGCGATGTAATTCCAGGTCGGCACCACTTTGCCGTGTTCGGCTTTGGCCGGGTAGAACGATGGGCTGACGTAGGCCTCGGCACCGGCAAAAATCACCAGGGCCTCGCGGCCATTTTGCAGCGCCTGCCATTGGCTGTTGGCCTTGGCCATGTGCCCGTAGAGGGTGCCGTTTGGCCCTTCATCGGGGTTGAGCAGCAACGGCAGGTGGCTGGCTTGCAGACCTTGCTCACCAAAGGTCACCAGTTGCGCCAAGCGCGTGTGCTGGATCAGTTGCTGGATTTCGGGCAAGTCATCGAGGGCAAAGGCGCGTGGTGTGTACATGAAGATTTCCCTTGGCGAATGCTTGCATCCTAGGCAGGCTATTGGTTCGTTGTAAGAGCCATCTAGCGCCAATTTTATAGGTCCAATCCCATGCCCCCCATTGAGCCGCCGCTGTCGTTTAACCCTGCGGGTATCGAACTGGACCGCCGCCAGGGCCTGACGCGCCAGCTCTATCAGGCCTTGCGCCAGCGGGTGCTGGACGGGCGCCTGGTCAGCGGCACCCGGCTACCGGCCAGCCGTGACCTGGCGGCGGCCTTGTCGATTTCTCGCAACAGCGTGGTACGTGCCTATGACCAGTTGTATGCCGAAGGTTTTATCGAAGGCCGTGTGGGCGATGGCACCTATGTCGCGCAATTGCCGCAAACCCCGACCGCCGGTAAAAAACTATCCACAAAAGTATCCACAGGGTTTTCAACAGGCTTATCCCCAGGGTTATCCACAAACTGGCTGGATTTGCCGGTGATTTCATCCGCGGAAGTTATCCACAGCGGCCCTTTGACGCGCATGGAAAACAATCATTTGGCCCTGCCGCCCAGTGGTCCGCCGCGTGCGTTTCGGGTGGGTGTACCGGCGTTCGACCTGTTCCCTTTTGAGATCTGGGCCAAGCTGAATGCGGCTTTCTGGCGCAAGCCCGACTTGCAGCAACTGTGTTACGGCGACCCGGCGGGAGAAGAACGCCTGCGGGGGCTGATCGCGGCTTATCTGCGCAGTTCACGGGGCCTGCAATGCACGGCTGAACAAATAGTGATCACCAGTGGCGCGCAACAGGCAATCAGCCTTTGTGCACAGCTGCTGGTGGAGCCGGGTGACGGCGTGGCGATCGAGAACCCCGGGTACCGAGCCGCCGGCCATGCCTTCGCTGTGGCAGGTGGCCGGCTGCACGGCGTGTCGGTGGACAGCGAGGGCATTGACTGCCGTGCCCTGAATGCCCTCGACAGTTGCCGCCTGGCTTACGTCACGCCGTCCCATCAATACCCCACTGGCGTGGTGATGAGCCTCGCCCGCCGCCTGGAATTGCTGGCTTGGGCCCAGCGCACGGGCGGCTGGATCGTCGAAGACGACTATGACGGCGAGTACCGTTATAGCGGCGCGCCCCTGGCACCTTTGGCTGCCCTGGACCGCAGTGGCCGAGTGTTGTACGTGGGCACGTTTGGCAAGGTGGCGTTCCCGGCACTGCGTCTGGGTTACCTGGTGTTGCCGACCGCGTTGGTGGAGGGGTTTGCCCGGCGCCGGGCGGTGGATGTGCGGCACTCTGAAGTCAGCACCCAGGCGGTAATGGCCGAATTCATGGCTGCCGGGCATTTCCAGCGGCATGTGCGGCGCATGCGCCGTGCGGCGTTGAGCCGACGCAATGTGCTGCTGGCGGGCTGGCCTGTGGATATTCCCGGTGTAGGCAGCCTGCCCGCGGTGGCGGCAGGGCTGCACTTGACCGTCTCGGTGGACAGTGTGGCGCGGGAGCGGCAACTGATTGAACAGGCCGCTGCGGCAGATGTGGAAATCAATGGCCTGAGCAGCTATTGGCTGCCGGACTCCAGCACCCCGCCGGACCAGCGCGCCGGCCTGGTGCTGGGGTTTGCCGCCGTACCCGAAGCGCAGATCAGCCTTGCGCTGAGCCGCTTGGCCCAGGCGTGGGGCTAGGCGCTTCGGGAGCCAGGAACAATCGCCTGGCCAGTTGCGGGCCGATTTCGCTGCGGTAAATTTCGATGCCGGCCTGTTCTGATGCGTCACCCCGGGACTCGAATGCGCCGCCCAGGCGGCGTTGTTCAAGGGTTTTCAGGTGCGCGGCGGTGTAGGCCTCTCCGACGGCGTCCATCGCGGCGTAGTGGAAATGCGCGTACCACAGAATCCGTTTGTTCTGTTTCTCGCGTATTTCGTACTCCTGCAGGAAGTCCTTGCGCGGGCCCTTGAGTCGGCTGCGGGTGCCGCTGAGTTCGATGGTGATCTCATTATCAGCGTACAGCAGTTGCAGATGCGCGGCGGTGGGCGGGCGTTTCTTGAGCATCTCCAGCTTGATCCGATGGCCTTCGCGGTAGAGCTTTTTCACCGCCTCGTCGAGTTGCCCGCTCAGGGCCGCGGAAGCGGTGTTGTCTGTCTCGTTGCTGGCCACCGAGGCCCGTTCAATCGCGCGGCTGGCCTCCTCAAGCTTTTCCGCGCGACGATGCACCTTTTCTTCGATTTCCACCGGCAGCCGCTGGCTCTCGCTCGCCAGGCCCTTGGTGCGCTCGATAAAGCGGTCGACGTCACCGAGCAAAGCCTGGCCATTTTTCATGCTCACCGCCAGCCCTGGCCGGCGAGCGCGGGCTGCCTGGGGATGTGGCGATTCGCGCTTGACCCAGACCCCCGGCGTTTTCTCATGGAAGGTGGCGATGACCTTTTGCGTGAGCGGCTCGCGTACATCCACCAGGCTTGGTTCATCGGGTCGTGGCTCGCCGACGACGACACCCTTGAAGCGGGTCTTGATGATTTTGCGCGCGGGCGGCTGATTGGAGGCCGAGGTGTGCGGCCGTGGCTCAAGTGCTTTGCGCTCGCGCAAGGCCGCCGCCAGTTGCTGCACGGTGCGTTGGGCGAATTCGTCGGTTTGCTGGCGCACTTCTTCCAGGGGCACGGTCAGTATCTGCCCCGGGTACTCCCCTGGCAGGTCGAGCAGGTCCTGATTGATCACGGCAAATTGGTCCACCAGCGTATCCAGGGCTTCGATGCGTTCGTGCAGCGTCGTGGTGCCCCGGGCTTCCTGCACCTCAATCGAGCTCTGGATGGTCAAGTCGGCTGCCTCGGCAATCCGGTTCAGGGCGCCCCTGGCATCGCTGTGGGCACCGGCTTCGCCTTCCTGCACACACAGGAAGCGTGAGATGGACACCCGAAACGCCTTGAGGTCGTCGAGTTGCACGCTGGGCATGTGTTGCCGGGTCTGTTCCACCAGCGTGAGGCCGTTAGGCCCGAGGTTTTGCAACTCCTTGAAACGTGAGTGCAGGTATTCCAGATGTTCCGCCAGTTGCCGGGTCATGCTGTCCAGGCGGCGATGTTCGGCGCTGGTGGGTGAGTCCTTTTCCAGCTGCGGGCCGAGGCTTTGCAGCAGGGCCTGAAAGTCGCCGATGTACTCGTCGATGGCGGCTCGGGTCAGCAGGATTTGCTGTTTGAGGTAAGTGATCATCCGTCCTGGGTAATCCGGCACGGTGTCCAGCAGGTTCAGCGACCTGAGCTGGCGGATGGGCACTTCATATTCCTCCCGGCGTTTTTGCAGCTTGGCGATAAAGTCGTCGCGCTCGACCTGTGCCGTGGCGGGTGGTGCGGCGCGGCTGGCGGCGCGGGCGACGTCCAGTTCGGCGGCTTTCTGGCCGCGTTGGCCTTCGAAGGTGTCCAGTTGTTCGCGCAGTTCGGCAATCCTTGGGGGCCGCAGGCGCTGGCCGCGTTTTAGCCGGCTGCGCAGGCCGCTGCCACGCAGGCGCAGGCGGGTGTCGATAAACCACTGGCCCTGACGGTTGTTGATCAGCAGAGGCCCGCGGCGGCTCGGTTGCGTGGGGTCAATGATGATCACGCTGTCGTTTTCATCCACCGTGACCTCAAACCAACGCTCTCCACCGGGGCGTACCAGTGGGTACCCAGCGGGTAGAGATGCTGGTGGGGGCCCGTCTCGTTATTCTGCGCGCCCAACCCTTGGGGCTTGGTCACGTCGAAGCTCTCGAGGGTTTTTCTCAGGCTCAGTGGCTTGCGCGTCAAGGCGGCGAGGGAATGGATGGGCGACTCATGGCCCAGGGGCAGTTCCGCGGTCTGGATATCGGCCTGCCGGGTCACGGTTACGCTGACGACCGGTGGCTTTTCTTCACGGGGCAGGGCTTTGCGGGGTGCCGGCTCCATGGGCGGTTTGCGCCGGTTGGCCATGTGCAGCACCAGGGCCATGCCCAGGTTGAGGAACACATCGGTCAAGGCCGACCATTGGGTGGTGCTGTCACCCACTTCATGGGCCTGGACGGCCTGGTCCAGGCCATCCATCAACTGGCCGATCCAGGCCGCCGTGCCCACGGTCTTGCCGAGGAAGGGCAGTGCGGCGTTGAAGATCAGCCATCCGGCGTGTTTGAAACTTTCCCAGCGCGCTTCGGCGTTAGACACCGATTGGCGGTCGGCCAGGGTTATCAGTGCCTGGGCGTTGGCGGTGAACAGGCTCGCCAGGTAATCGCCGCCCAGGACTTCATCGGTCAAGACAATCGGGCCGCTCATGACCACGGCGGTCAACGGTTCGATCAGCAGTTTGGTCAACACCCAGGGAGAGGCCAGGCTGCCGGGGAACACGAACTGGGCGTAGCCGAAACGTGCCGCGTCCGGTAGCCAGGCCAGCACCGCTTGGCGTAGCGGTGTGTCCTGTTTGATGGCGTAGATCAGGTTGGCTCGGGAGGCAAATTGCATCAATGGCGTGCTGGACATCGGCTGATAGAGCAGGCACGGGCCTGCCTTGGCATCCTGGGGGCCGATGACGAACATGTTGTCGACCTTGTCGGCCCTCTGCGTGATGCGCAGGGTGGGGACGAAGGCCAGCGGGCGTATCACAATCAGGTGGCCGTCGACACGCCGCTCCGCCACCGCGCTGGACATCACCGCGCAGATATAGCGGTAACCCAGTTCGTCCAGGCCGAACTGGCCGCGGATCTTGAGTTGCAGGGCCAGCAGCGGCAACTGGAGGCGCAGTTGGGCGATGTAGAGGGTTTGGCGGCGACCGGCTTGCACCGGGTCATCGAGCAGCACGCGTTTGACCAGGGCCGGGTATTGCTGGCCGACGTTCACCCGGCTGATCAGGCCTTCCAGGTAGCTGGCGGTCATCCATGTCGGCACGCTGTTGCCGTTTTCGTAGCTCACGGATTTGTCGCCCAGTGGCAAGGCGATCAGGTTTTGCAGGGCCAGTTCGACGAGGTCGAATGTCACGGTTTCCGTCTGTCCCGGCACGACGAACAACCCGGTGACCACCAGGCTGGTCACGGTAATTCTGATCTTCTGCACGTTGATCCGGGCGGCGTCGGGATGGTCCTTGAGCATTTGCTCGCGCAAGGCTTGCAGGGCGTAATCGCGGATCGGCGCAATGCCGTCCTGATAGCTCTGGCTGGCCTGGCGCGTGTTGAGTTGCGCCAGGTCCAGCAAGGCACGGCTGTACAGCGACAGGTCGGTAAGCGGGGCGTCCTTCAGCCACTTCGGCAGTGCCTGGCGCATCCATTCCAGCCCGGCCTGGTGGGGTGCTGGCAGTTGGTTGAAGTCCAGCAGGAAGTCCCGTTGCAGGGGATCTTCAGTCGCCTCGATCTGTGGGTCGATGACGTTGAACTGGTCAATGGCGTCGATCTGCATGCCGATCAGCACGCAGGCCTGGTGCTCGAAAAAATCGCCTTCCGGTTCGAACAATCTCCAGTGCAGTGGCAGGCCCTGCGGGTTGAGGGCGTGACCGCTCAGGGAATTGCCCAGTTCTTGCAAGCTGTCGAATTTGTCGTAACCGCTGCCCAGGTAGTAGGTGAGGATGATCGTCTGTTGCTCGTGGGTGCCGATCAGCACCGCGAAGCCGGTGAGGTTAAGGTGTTCGACCCGTTCGTTGCGGCTCACATCCACGTCCACCAGGTAGGTACGGGTGCGGTACTTGTCGTTGGGCAGGCGCAGGGCGTAATCGGGGTATTGGTACACCAGCTTGGCCATGGCGCGTTCGTCTTCGTCCCAGGTGCCTCCCTCCAGGTCCCAGATACTGCGCAGGGCAACGGCCAGTGCTTGCCAGTGGGTGCCGTTGGGGCCGTTGGTCTGGTTCCAGTAATCCAGCTGTTGTTCCTGGAACGCGATAAACAACAACGGTGCGAGTTCGTTGATCAGCCGGCCGATGGCATCGATGCGCACGGGCAGCTGAATATCCGGCCCGGTGTTGGAGCGGTAGGTCAGGTAGTGTTCACCGTCGAAGTAGGTGGCCTGGGTACGTGTCATCGCGTGTCGGGCCAATGCCCCGCTGAGCGGCTCATAGTGAGGCAGGCCGGGAAGAATCTCGCCGTCCCTGGCCAGCCACAACGGTGACACCACCACGGCAAGGTCAGGGTCGATGTCCAGTTGCGGATACAGCTCTTTCAAGGCCGGGCGCAACGCGTTGCAGGCGACATCGCGCAGGGTGGGGCCGGTGGTCAGCTGGGTAATCAGGGTGTTGGTGGTGAGGGGGCCATTGGGCGTGGGGGCGTCGGGCATGTGGGGCAATCCATCTAGACAAGGGATCGCCCCACAGTAGCCAGCCGCCCGGTGGCCCGGGCGGTAGTTAGTTAGCCGTTCAGGTGCCGGACTTGATCTTGGTCCAGGCTCGGGTCCTGGCGCGTTCTGCATCGCGGCCCAGCGGTTTCAAGGTGTAGAGCGTGGCCATCGCCGTTTCGGTGGGGTACAGGTTGGGGTTGCTGCGGATCGCCGGGTCGACCAGCGAGGTAGCATCCTGGTTGGGGTTGGGGTAGCCGACAAAATCACTGATGGGCGCGATCACGCCGGGTTGCAGCAGGTAGTTGATGAAGGTGTAGGCGTCCTCGGGGTTTTTCGCGCCCTTGGGAATCGCGAGCATGTCGAACCAGATCGGCGCGCCTTCTTTGGGCAGGCGCATGTCCACGACCACACCGTTCTTCGCCTCTTTGGCGCGGTTGGCCGCCTGGGAGAAACTGCCGGAATAACCGACTGCCACGCAGATGTCGCCGTTGGCGATGTCAGCCATGTATTTGGAGGAGTGGAAGTAGGTGATGTACGGGCGGATTTTCATCAGCAGGGCCTCGGCCTTTTCATAGTCCTTGGGGTTGCTGCTGTTGGGGTCCAGGCCCAGGTGTTGCAGGGCCAGGGGCAGGATCTCCGACGGCGAATCCAGCAGCGCTACCCCGCATTGCTTGAGCTTGCTGATGTTCTCGACGTTGAAGATCAGGTCCCAGCTGTCCACGGGGGCATTGGCCCCCAGCGCGGCCTTGACCTTGTCCGGGTTGAAGCCGATCAGGATGGTGCCGTACATGTAAGGCACGGCGAATTTATTGCCGGGGTCGTTGGCCTCGATCAGCTTCATCAGCTTGGGGTCGAGGTGGTTCCAGTTGGGCAGTTTGCTGCGGTCCAGTGGCTGGAACACCGAGGCTTCGATCTGTTTGGCCAGGAACACGTTGGACGGCACCACCACGTCATAGCCGGAGTTGCCGGTCAGCAGCTTGGCCTCCAGGGCCTCGTTGGTGTCGAAGATGTCGTAGACCAGCTTGACGCTGGGGTTCTGCGCCTTGAAATCTTCCAGGGCCTTGGGCGTGATGTAGTCGAACCAGTTGTAGACCCGCAGGGTTCTTTCTTCGGCGTGCGTGGCCCCGCTGAGCACGGCGGCGCAGAGGACAAGATGCTTGAGCCTGTTCATTGGACGAATCCCTCAAAACCTTCGAGAACGTTGACGGCATTGATGCCGATTTCTGCCACGGCGTAGCCGCCTTCCATCACGAACAGCGTCGGTTTGCCGAGGCGGGCGATTCGCGCACCCATCGCCAGGTAGTCGGGGCTGTCCAGTTTGAACTGGGAGATCGGGTCGTCCTTGAAGGTGTCGACGCCCAGCGACACCACAAGGATATCGGCGCCATAGCGTTCAATCTCCTCGCACGTCTGCTCGAGGGCGGCACTCCAACGGTCCCAGCCAGAACCTGCGGGCAGCGGGTAATTGAAGTTGAAACCTTCACCGGCGCCTTCGCCCAACTCGTCGGCGTAGCCCAGGAAGAACGGAAACTCCGCTTCCGGATGGCCATGGATCGAGGTGAACAGCACATCGCTGCGCTCGTAGAAAATCGACTGGGTACCGTTGCCGTGGTGGTAATCCACATCGAGGATCGCCACCTTTTTGTGGCCTTGGTCGAGAAACGCCTGGGCGGCGATGGCCGCGTTGTTCAGGTAGCAATATCCGCCCATCAAGTCGCTGGCGGCATGGTGCCCGGGCGGGCGGCACAGGGCGAAGGCACTGTGGGCGCCTTGTTGGATCGCCTGTTGCGCGGTGAGTGCGACTTGCGCTGCGCTGTAGGCCGCCTGCCAGGTACCGGCGGTGATCGGTGCGCCACCGTCGAAGCTGTAATAGCCAAGCTGGCCGTGCAGGCTGGTGGGGATGACTCGGCGCAAGGTGCGGGCGGGCCAGGTGTAGGGCAGCAAGTCTCCGTCCTGGCCGAACGCGGTCCAGCGTTGCCAGGCACCTTTGAAGAAGTCCAGGTACGCGGGGCTGTGAATACGTTGCAGCGGCGCCAGGCCAAAGTCCTCGGGTGCTTGCACCGGGCCCAGCTCGCGCTCCTTGACCCGTTGCAACACATGGTCGGCGCGGGAGGGCATTTCGAAACAGGGCATCAATTGCCCGTCCATCAACTCGCACCGGCCATGGTGCAGGTGGTGATCGTCCGAGTAGATCGTCAGCATATTGTTGTTCTCCGCAGGCTGAATCGGTGAGGTCCAGTCTTGCGGCGGGTGGGATTTATGAGAATGGCAGGAGCGGCCAAAAGGGGATAAATATGGCCAAAGTGTGTGACCGCAATTCGCCCCGAAATGGCGCGGCCACGCCCCAGCAAGTGGCTTCAGGGGCGGAACTGGCTGGGTGCTACGCCGCTCCAGCGCACAAAGGCGTGACGGAAACTCGCGGTTTCGCTGAAGCCCAGCGCCTCGGCAATTCGGTAAATGGGCAGTTCATCCTCGCCCAGCAACCGTTTGGCCCGCTCGAAGCGTAGCTCGTCCAGCAACTCCTGATAGCTGCAGCCCAAGTCATGCAGGTGCCGGCGTAGCGTGCGCGGGGAGCAGTTCATCTGCTCGGCCAGGCCGTCGAGGCCCGGCGCGGCGCTTAGTTGGCTGGCGAGCAGGTGGCGAATCTTGCCCAGCCAGGCCTGGCGCCCGGTGAACTCGGTGTTTTGCTTGCGGCAGCGCTCGGCCATGGCCTGGTGGGTGACGGCGTCGGCTAAAGGCAGGGGCTGGTCCAGCCAGTTTCGGTCGAAGGCAAACGCGTTGGCGGTGGCGCCGAATTGCAGCGGGCAGGCAAAGCTTTCGGCGTACCGCGCGCGGTAATCCGGGGCGTCGTGTTCAAAGCGCGCCCCCAGCAGCGGCAGGGCATGCCCCAGCAGGTCGTCGCAGATCACCTTCAACGAGGCCAGGCAGAGTTCGACGTTGAATATTTCCAGTGCCGGATTTTCCCGGTAATCCGCGGCGCTGAACCAGATGCGCGTGCCGTCTTCCTCCAGGTCCAGCTCGAAAAGTGTTCCCAGCAGCGCCGGATACCGCAGCGCCAGGCGCAAAGCGTCACCGAAGGTGGCACTGGTGAGCAGTGCGTAACCGAGCATGCCATAGGAAGAAACGTGCATTTGCCGGCCCAGCTCCAGGCCGATATCCCGGCGCAGGGCCACGGCGTTGGCGCACACGCGCATCTCCTGGTTGGTGGTGATGCGGGTGTCGGCGCGGCTCAAGTCCGCCGCGCAGATACCGCTGCCGGCCAGCAAGGCCTCGGCGGGTTGGCCTTCGGCCTTAAAGGTGCTGAGCACCAGCGAGACGGCGTTGAGGGTGGTGAGGTGGGAGTGCAGCATGGGTGCTTCCAGCCAGGGGATGGCTGGAAGAGGAGCAAGTTATATGCCGGTCAGCTCAGTTCGCCGCACAGGTCGAGTTCGACCAGGCGGCGGATTTCGGCGGTGTCCAGCCCGGCGCCGATCAAGGCATTGAGCTTGCCGAATACCGCTTCACGGGTCATCCCGCCACCCGACAACACGCCCACGCCCCGCAAGCGGCTACCGGCTTCGTACACATCCAGCTCCACACCGCCTTCATGGCATTGGGTGATTGCCACCACGACCACGCCGATATCCTGCGCGCGCTGGAGGCTGGCGAGGAACGGCGGGTTGTCGCTTGGCCCGGTGCCGCTGCCGAAGCATTCCAGCACCAGCGCCTGGATACCGCTGTCGATCAACGCGTCCAATTGCGCGGCGGCGATGCCCGGCACCAACGGCAGCACGCCCACATTGGCCAGCGCCTTGGCCTGGCGGTAATGCAGCGCCGCCGGAATCATGTCCGCCTTGGCCACGCCGCCGTTACGCTGCAACGCGGCAAACGGGTGGCGACCAAAGCTGCGAATTTTTGCGCAGCGGGTTGGGGCCATCAGCGCGCCGTGGAAATACAGTTGCACACCCGGCATCAGGCCTTCGCCCAGGGCTGCCAGCGCACCGCTGACGTTTTCCCAGGCATCACTGTCGGGCACGCCGGCCGGCAACATCGAGCCGGTAAACAGCACCGGTGCGGGCAGGCCCAGCAGTTGGAAACTCATGGCGGCCGCGCTGTAGGCCAGGGTGTCGGTGCCGTGCAGCACCAGTACGGCGTCGCAACCCTCGTCCACCGCCTCGATCACGGCGGCGCGCAGGCGCTGCCAGTAGGCGGGGGTCATGTTCGCACTGTCGATCAGCGGGGACATTTCCCTAAAGCGCCAGGCTGGCATATTCAGTTGGGCGAGGGCTTCGCTCATGCGCGCTTCAAAACCCGAAGCGGGGGCCAGGCCGTTGGCGCTGGCCTGCATGCCGATGGTGCCGCCGGTGTAGAGCACCATGACGTTGTTGGCTGGTTGCATTGAAGAATCTCCTGAACGAAAAACGCCGCCGGGCCCAGAGCATGCCCAAGGCCGGGCGGCGTGTCATCTATCTGGGTTTAGCGTTGCGCTTGAGCGTTCAGTTCTGCGGTCGCTTGAGCGGCTGGCTCAGGCTTCACCGGATTGGCCGGCCAGGCCTTGCGGTCCAGGTCCAGGTCCGGGAACTTGCTGGAATCAAACACCGGGGTCTTGATGCCCGCAGCACGCTGGCCGTCGTAGTCATTCAGGATGCGCATGGCGATCTTGAACAGGAACGCCAGGGCGAACAGGTTGACGAACGCCAGCATGGTCATGGTGATGTCGGCGAAGGCAAACACGGTGCTCAGGTTCTCGATGGAACCCCAGAAAATCAGCACCAGCACCAGCGCGCGGTAGCCCATCAGGACCTTGCGGTTGTCGCCCACGATGAAGCGCAGGTTGCTCTCGCCAAGGTAGTAGTTGTACATGATCGAGGTGAACACGAACAACGCCAGGGCCACCGAGATGAACATCCGGCCCCAGTCACCCACGACCGCCGCCAGGGAGTTCTGGGTCAGGGCAATGCCGTCGCCTTCAAAGCCCGGGGTATAGAAGCCCGAGAGCAGGATCAGCAGCGCGGTGCAGGTGCAGATCACGAAGGTGTCGAGGAACACGCTGAACGCTTGCACCACGCCTTGGGCGATCGGGTGTTCAACCGAAGCGACTGCCGCCACGTTAGGCGCACTGCCCAGGCCGGCTTCGTTGGCGAACACGCCGCGTTTCACGCCCATGATGATCGCGCTGCCCACCAGGCCACCGAAGGCTTGGTCGAGGCCGAAGGCGCTCTTGACGATGGTCGCGAGCATGGCCGGCACGTGGTCGAATTGCAGCACGATCACGTACAGGGTCACTGCGATGTAGACCAGGGTCT
This sequence comes from Pseudomonas sp. PAMC 26793, assembly GCF_000313235.1. Taxonomy (NCBI): domain Bacteria; kingdom Pseudomonadati; phylum Pseudomonadota; class Gammaproteobacteria; order Pseudomonadales; family Pseudomonadaceae; genus Pseudomonas; species Pseudomonas sp. PAMC 26793. Next base: position 565,091 of record NZ_AMXG01000023.1, on the reverse strand, counting down.
TGACCGGCACCAGCAGGTCGGCGATCGAGGCGATACGCTTGATCCCGCCGATGAACACCAGGCCCAGCAGCACGGCCAGGGCCAGGCCGGTGTAGGTGGTGTCGAGGCCAAATGCATTGTTCAGTGAGTGGGTTACAGCGTGGGCTTGCAGGCCGTTGAAGGCGAAGCCGAAAGTCACCAGCAGCAGGAACGCCATTACCATGCCCAGCCAGCGTTTGTGCAGGCCGTGCTGGATGTAATACGCCGGGCCGCCACGGTAGGTGCCTTCAGCGTCGGTGCGCTTGTAGAGCTGGCCGAGGGAGCACTCGATAAAGCTCGAAGACATGCCCACCAGTGCGGTGACCCACATCCAGAATACGGCGCCCGGGCCACCCAGGGTCACGGCAATGCCGACGCCTGCGATGTTACCGGCACCCACGCGCCCGGCGAGGCTGAGCATCAGCGCCTGGAACGAGCTGAGCTGGCCGGCGCTGCTTTTCAGGCTGTCGCGAAACACCGAAAACATGTGGAAAAAGTGACGCAACTGAACGAAACGCGAGCGGATCGTGAAGTAACCACCGAGCCCGACAATGAGCACGATCAATACTTTCCCTGAGAGGAAGTCGTTGATGACTTCTAGCATGGAGTGTTCCTCGCTGATTTTTCTAATGGCAAACGCAGGACGGTCCGACGCATCGCTCGGCACCAGGCAGTGCACGACGCTTCGCCCCAATCCTTTTGCGGGTGTTGTTATTCATGCGGTTTCGCGCTTCCAGGGTCTCGTTACCGACAACCGCTGACGCGAAGAGGGGCGGCACTATACCTAGGAGTGTGTGATCCGTCTGCACGAGGCGATTAAAGGTTTCAGCCAGGGCGTTACGGGCAAGGCGGTTTTGTGGGGCGATCTTGGCGTTTTTATTGGCATCATTTCGCAACCTTGAGGCAAAAAAAAGGGCCTGAAGAACGAGCCTTCAGGCCCTCAAAAGGTGAGAGGTGTCTAGTCCCTCAACCTGGTGAGCGGTGCAACAAACGCTTAGGCCTTCAAGGGGACCAAGCGTGGGGCAATCATGTTTTCGGGGCGCAGGATGTCGTCGAGCATGGCGTCGTCGAGCAAGCCTTCTTCGCGCACCAGTTCCAGCACGCCGCGGCCGCTTTCAAGGGCGATACGGGCGATGCGGGTGGCGTTTTCATAGCCGATGTACGGGTTCAGCGCGGTGACCAGGCCGATGGAATGCTCCACCAGTTCGCGGCAGCGGGCTTCGTTGGCGGTGATGCCGACGATGCAGTGCTCGCGCAGCATGTCCATGGCGCGTTGCAGCAGGCGGATCGAGTCGAAGATCTTGTAGGCGATCAGCGGCTCCATCACGTTCAGTTGCAGCTGGCCGCCTTCGGCCGCGATGGTCAGTGCCAAGTCGTTACCGATGATCTGGAACGCTACCTGGTTCACGGCTTCCGGGATGACCGGGTTGACCTTGCCGGGCATGATCGAGCTGCCTGGCTGGCGCGCTGGCAGGTTGATTTCGTTGATGCCGGTGCGTGGGCCGCTGGACAGCAGGCGCAGGTCGTTGCAGATCTTCGACAGCTTCACCGCGGTACGCTTGAGCATGCCGGAGAACAGCACGAACGCGCCCATGTCGGAGGTGGCTTCGATCAGGTCGGCAGCCGGTACCAGCGGCTGGCCGCTGATGGTTGCCAGACGTTGCACGGCCAGGGCCTGGTAACGCGGGTCGGCGTTGATGCCGGTGCCGATGGCGGTGCCGCCCAGGTTCACTTCGGTCAGCAGCTCAGGGGCCAGTGTCTTCAGGCGAGCCAGGTCTTCACCGAGGGTGGTGGCGAAGGCGCGGAATTCCTGGCCGAGGGTCATCGGCACGGCGTCTTGCAGCTGGGTACGGCCCATCTTCAGGACGTGGCTGAATTCTTCACCTTTGGCAGCGAACGCCTGGATCAGGCTGTCGAGGCTGGCCAACAGCGCGTCGTGGCCCAGCAGCAGACCCAGGCGGATCGCGGTCGGGTAGGCGTCGTTGGTGGACTGCGCCATGTTCACGTCGTTGTTGGGGTGCAGGTATTGGTATTCGCCCTTGCTGTGGCCCATGGCCTCCAGCGCGATGTTGGCGATGACTTCGTTGGCATTCATGTTGGTTGAAGTGCCAGCGCCGCCTTGAATCATGTCCACCACGAACTCTTCGTGGAAATCGCCGCGGATCAGACGGGCACAGGCTTCGCTGATGGCAGCGTGCTTGGCTTCGCTGAGCTGGCCCAACTCGCGGTTGGCGTCAGCAGCTGCCTGCTTGACCATTGCCAGGCCGACCACCAATTTCGGGTAATGCGAAATCGGAACGCCCGAGAGGCGGAAGTTATTCACCGCTCGCAGGGTCTGGATGCCGTAATACGCTTGAGCGGGTACTTCGAGTACGCCAAGCAGGTCTTTTTCTGTGCGGAAAGATGCAGCGGAGGACATGACGGAAATCATCTCGATAGGGACCCGGGCTAGGCCGGAACGCTGTGAATGCTAGGCTTGCAGGAGATTTTGGGCCAATGCTGTTAAACACTGGCCTATGCATAAACGGCATAATGTCGGTGTGACCCCGTTACCATGACGGACGTGTGTGCCAAAATGGTGCGTGCCCCGGGAGGATGTGATGAACCTTGAAAGCAAATGGCTGGAAGACTTTAGCGCCCTGGCTGCCACCCGCAGCTTCTCCCAGGCGGCTGAGCGGCGCTTCGTCACCCAGCCGGCGTTCAGTCGGCGCATCCGTAGCCTCGAGGCCGCGCTGGGGCTGACGCTGGTCAATCGCTCACGCACGCCTGTCGAACTGACGGCGGCGGGGCAGCTGTTCCTGGTCACCGCGCGCACCGTGGTCGAGCAGCTCGGCGAAGTGCTGCGGCACTTGCATCACCTGGAAGGCGGGCAGGGTGAAGTCATGCAAGTCGCGGCGGCGCACTCCCTGGCACTGGGCTTCTTCCCGCGCTGGATCGCGCAATTGCGCAACGAAGGGCTGAACATCGCCACGCGGTTGGTCGCCACCAACGTGGGCGACGCCGTGCATGCCTTGCGTGAAGGCGGCTGCGATTTGATGCTGGCGTTCTACGACCCGGATGCGGCCATGCAGATGGACCCGGAAATCTTCCCGTCGCTGCACCTGGGCAACACCGAGATGCTGCCGGTGTGCGCCGCGGATGCCGATGGCAAGCCGCTGTTCGACCTGGAGGGCGAGGGCAGTGTGCCGCTGTTGGCCTACAGCGCCGGCGCCTTCCTGGGGCGTTCGGTAAACCTGCTGCTGCGTCAGCGGGCGCTGCGCTTCACCACGATTTACGAAACCGCCATGGCCGACAGCCTGAAAAGCATGGCCCTTGAAGGCTTGGGCATTGCCTGGGTGCCGCAGTTGAGCGTGCGCGCCGAGCTGGCCCGGGGTGAACTGGTGGTGTGCGGCGGCCCGCAATGGCATGTGCCGCTGGAGATCCGGTTGTATCGCTGCGCGTTGGTGCGCAAGGCGAATGTGCGGTTGTTGTGGCGCAAGCTGGAAGGTGGTGCGGCGCAGAATACTTGAGCCAACACAGATCAAATGTGGGAGCGGGCTTGCTCGCGAAAGCGTAGTGTCAGTCAACCCATTTGTGGCTGATCCACCGCATTCGCGAGCAAGCCCGCTCCCACATTAGTTTTCTGGTGTTTTCGCTGACCTGGAAGTCAATAAAACCGCCTGTTTGAGGTGTAAGACAGATGGTCATGCCAGGGGCTGTTTATCTGCGTTATTACGGTATACTGCGCGGCCTTCGGCCGGTCCAACCGGCCGAGTTTCGAGGTCAGAACTCGCCGAGCGAAGATCAGGCAAGGCAAAAACAAGCGAGGAAGCGGAGTTGGCTTTAGCCAATGAGCATTCCGAGTTTGTTTTTAACGCAGCATGATCGAGCGCAGGCAGTTCTGGCCCGAAACTAATTCGTACAACAAGCCACGCCGGTCTCCCGCGTGGCTTGTTGTTTTTTGACGCGCCTGCGGGCGCCCAGAGAGAAGAGGCACGACGATGAGTGCATTGGTTGGCGTGATCATGGGCTCCAAGTCCGATTGGTCCACCCTTAGCCACACCGCCGATATGCTGGAAAAACTCGGCATTCCCTACGAAGTGAAGGTGGTTTCCGCCCACCGCACTCCGGATTTGCTGTTCCAGTATGCCGATGAAGCAGAATCCCGTGGCATCGAGGTGATTATCGCCGGTGCCGGCGGTGCAGCTCACCTGCCAGGCATGTGTGCGGCCAAGACTCACCTGCCAGTACTGGGCGTGCCGGTGCAGTCGTCGATGCTCTCGGGCGTGGATTCGCTGTTGTCCATCGTGCAGATGCCCGCCGGTATTCCGGTGGCCACCCTGGCGATCGGCAAGGCCGGCGCGATCAACGCAGCCTTGCTGTCCGCCAGCATCCTCGGTGCCAAGCACCCGCAGTTCCACGCGGTGCTGAAAAAATTCCGTGCTGAACAGACAGACAGCGTCCTGGACAATCCAGACCCACGCATTGCCTGAGGTTGTTGACGATGAAAATCGGTGTAATCGGTGGCGGCCAACTGGGTCGCATGCTGGCCCTGGCGGGTACGCCGCTGGGGATGAACTTCGCTTTCCTGGACCCGGCGCCGGACGCCTGCGCGGCTGCGTTGGGTGAACACCTGCGGGCTGACTACAGCGACCCGGATCACCTGCGCCAACTGGCGGATGAAGTCGACCTGGTGACCTTCGAGTTCGAAAGTGTCCCGGCTGAAACCGTGGCCTTCCTGTCGCAGTTCGTGCCGGTGTACCCGAGCGCCGAAGCCTTGCGCATCGCTCGTGACCGCTGGTTCGAGAAGAGCATGTTCAAGGACCTGGGCATCCCGACGCCGGCCTTTGCCGACATCCAGTCCCAGGCCGACCTGGACGCTGCAGTCGCCTCCATCGGCCTGCCGGCCGTGCTGAAGACCCGCACCTTGGGTTATGACGGCAAGGGCCAGAAAGTCCTGCGCACCGCCGCCGATGTGGTCGGTACCTTCGCCGAGCTGGGCAGCGTCGCCTGCCTGCTGGAAGGCTTCGTGCCGTTCACCGGTGAAGTCTCGCTGATCGCCGTGCGTGCCCGGGATGGCGAAACCCGCTTCTACCCGCTGGTACACAACACCCACGACAGCGGCATCCTCAAGCTGTCCGTGGCCAGCACCGACCACCCGCTGCAAGCCCTGGCCGAAGATTATTCGAGCCGTGTGCTGAAGCAGCTGGATTACGTCGGCGTGATGGCGTTCGAGTTCTTTGAAGTCGACGGTGGCCTCAAGGCCAATGAAATCGCCCCGCGCGTGCACAATTCCGGGCACTGGACCACCGAAGGCGCCGAGTGCAGCCAGTTCGAAAACCACCTGCGGGCGGTGGCGGGCTTGCCGTTGGGCTCCACGGCCAAGGTCGGTGAGAGCGCCATGCTCAACTTCATCGGCGTGGTGCCGCCGGTGGATCGCGTGATCGCGATTGATGACTGCCATCTGCATCACTACGGCAAGGCGTTCAAGGCCGGGCGCAAGGTCGGCCACGCCAACCTGCGCTGCAAGGATCGCGCGACGCTGCAAGCGCAGATCCTCAAGGTCGAAGCGCTGATCGCCGAGCAATAACCCAAGGCCGGGCGGGAACCATTGGTACCCGCCACCCTCTGATTGCAGGAAGCCAAAGTCTGACTAGGCTTTGACTTACGTTCAGTTCATTCAGAGGGAAATGCCATGGGTATCATTGGAACCATCTTTATCGGCTTGATCGTCGGCCTGCTGGCGCGTTTCCTGAAACCAGGCGACGACAGCATGGGCTGGATCATGACCATCCTGCTGGGTATCGCCGGTTCGCTGGTTGCGACCTATGGTGGCCAGGCACTGGGTATCTACCAGGCGGGCCAGGGCGCCGGCTTTATCGGTGCGCTGATCGGCGCCATCGTGCTGTTGGTGATCTACGGTCTGCTGAAAAAGAAGTAATTTAGCGACCAAGCCCTCTGCGCTGCGCAGGCGCAGAGGGCTAGAATGCCGGCACTGTAATCCTTGCCGAGCCTCTCCATGCGCCGTCTTCTGTTATCCCTTCTTCTATGCACCGGGTTGGCCCACGCTGGCGAACTGCCGGAAACCGACTGGCTGGAACTGATGCCCAAGTCGGACCAGAAAGCCCTTGAAGAAATGCCGGAAATCGACCACAACTCCCCGGAAGCCCAAGGCACCTTCACCGCAAAGGGTGGCCTGAAGCAGAGCAAGGGCTTGCCGGCAGTGATGTATTCCACCAAGACCGTGGCTGCCATGAACGGCAAGAACATCCGCATCGGCGGCTACCCCGTGCCGCTGGAAACCGACGCGAAGGGCCGCAGTACGCTGTTCTTCCTGGTGCCTTACCCGGGCGCCTGCATCCACGTGCCGCCACCGCCGCCCAATCAGTTGGTGCTGGTGCGTTATCCCAAGGGTTTGAAGCTGGATGACATCTACACGCCGCTGTGGGTGACGGGCACGCTGAAGGTGGAAAAGGTCAACAATGACCTGGCCGATGCGGCGTATGCGCTGGATGCGGGGAAAGTGCGGGCGGTCAAAGAGTCGGATCTCTGATCTGACGCAGAACCTAATGTGGGAGCGGGCTTGCTCGCGAAAGCGGTGTGTCAGTCAGCACATGCACTAACTGGAAAACCGCATTCGCGAGCAAGCCCGCTCCCACATTTTTGATTGGGTTTAAAGGGCAGTACCGGCGATGCTCACGCCCAGGGTATGGCTCTCACCCGGCGCCAGTGTCACCCCATCGTCCAGCACGTTCGCCGTCTCGATGCACAGCATCCCTTGCCAGCCGTCGTCGGCCATGTCGCTGAAAGCCTTGGCGCGTTCGGTCCACGGGTTCCAGATCACCGTCGAGCGCGAGCCTGTGCTGGTGAGTTGGACGCGGCGCTGCCAGTCTTTATCGACGATGTTCAGTTGCGCTGGCGTGTCGAGGTAGATGCGGTCGGTCTCGGCGGTGAAGTGCAGGAGTCCGGATTGCTGCTTGTGGGTCCAACCGTCGGCGGTGTCGATATAGGTTCGCCCGTCCAGGCCGTCGACCTGCACGTTGCGTACGTCGCTGACGGCAAAGTAGCTGTGCAGCGCCTGGCTGAGGCTGACGGTCTCGGTACCACGGTTATGGCTGGTCAGGCGGATGTGCAGTTGATCATCCAGCAGGATGCTCATCTTCAAGTCGACCTGATGCGGCCAACCTGGGAAGCCACCTTCAGGCACCGGCAGTTCCAGTTCAACCCGCAACGCCGTGCCTTCAGCTTCAACACCAGCCAATGTCCAGTCGGCGGTCCGTACGAAACCATGCGCCCCAGCCGGCTCGTCACCCTGGTACATCGCCTTGACGCTTTGCGGGTTGCGGTCGAACACGCCAAACCATGGCCAGCACACCGGCACGCCGGTACGAATGCCTTTGCCTTTCTTGTACACCACCTGATCGTTGGGCCAGATGATTGGCTTCTCGCCAGCGCGCTGGTAGCTGACGATATGCGCGCCTTGCTGGGCCACCACCAATTCGGCGCCGTTATGGCGGATGCGCCACGCGTTCAGCTCATCCAGTTTTACGGTTTCAACGTTGGGCGTAGACATAGGCGCGCGCTCTCAATGGCAGACAATGGGGCAATGGACCGTCAAAACGTCGCGATGTTTAACGCGCCCGTGACGGAACCGACCGGGTGCGACCGCTGCCATCAATGGCAACGAACACAAACACCGCCTCGGTGACTTTGCGCCATTCGCTGGACAGCGGGTCGTCGCTCCACACTTCGACCATCATCTGGATCGAGCTGCGGCCGATTTCCAGGGCCTGGGTATAGAAGGACAACTGCGCGCCGACGGCCACCGGCACCAGGAATGCCATGCGATCAATCGCCACGGTCGCGACGCGGCCACCGGCCACCTTGCTCGCCATGGCGGTTCCGGCCAGGTCCATCTGCGCGACCAGCCAGCCGCCGAAGATATCGCCGAAACCGTTGGTTTCGCGCGGGAGTGCGGTGATTTGCAGGGCGAGATCGCCTTGCGGGATAGGATCTTCTTGTTCGAGTTCGATCATGCCGGTGCCTCTGACCCGTGACGCTTTATGGGTATTTCAAGTGGATAGCCGTCTCTGGAAAAACGTTTCAGCACCAACATACACCGCTCGATGCGTTTCTCGTAAGGCGTACTAAAGGGAAACTCTGCCAAATCGGCTGGCGGGCAGCCAACGGCGTTTTGGCACAGCAGCCCCTCAAGGATGCGGGTCTGGCGCTTGCAGTGGCCGAGTATATCGAGCCGTCGGCGCCACGACGACCTCCCGGCGCTCATTTGGTCGGTAAATAGAGGCTGTATCGCGGCTTTTTCCGGCAACTGTGCTCCTGCTCATGCTAATTGCGCTTCTGCTACCGGAATATTTCGCTTATCTGAACGGTTAACGGCCCAACGCTGTGCTTTTTCGAGCGATTTGCTATCTTGCCAACCCTGCCGCAAGTCCCGGGCTTGCCGTCCTGACTACTATAAGAGAAGCCTTGCCATGTCCTCCGTGCCCGCAAGCAGTGCGCAACCCTCGCGCCCGCTGACCCGCAACGACTACAAAACCCTGTCGCTGTCTGCCTTGGGCGGGGCGCTGGAGTTCTACGACTTCATCATTTTTGTGTTTTTCGCCACGGTGGTCGGGAAACTGTTTTTCCCTGCCGAGATGCCCGAATGGCTGCGCATGATGCAGACCTTCGGCATCTTCGCTGCAGGCTATCTGGCGCGGCCGTTGGGCGGGATCATCATGGCGCACTTCGGCGACCTGCTGGGTCGCAAGAAGATGTTCACCCTGAGCATCTTCATGATGGCCGTGCCGACCCTGATCATGGGCCTGCTGCCGACCTATGCGCAGATCGGCCTGTGGGCGCCGATCCTGTTGCTGCTGATGCGCGTGATCCAGGGCGCGGCGATTGGCGGTGAAGTGCCAGGCGCGTGGGTGTTCGTCTCCGAGCACGTGCCGCCCCGTCACATCGGGTATGCCTGCGGCACCCTGACCAGCGGCCTCACTGCCGGCATTCTCCTGGGTTCGCTGGTGGCCACTGCCATCAACACTCTCTATAGCCCGGAGCAGGTGTCGGATTACGCCTGGCGCATCCCGTTCCTGCTGGGTGGTGTGTTCGGCCTGTTGTCGGTGTACCTGCGTCGCTGGCTGCACGAAACCCCGATCTTCGCCGAGATGCAGCAGCGCAAGACCCTGGCCGCCGAGCTGCCATTGCGCGCCGTGTTGCGTGACCACCGTGGTGCCATCGTGTTGTCGATGCTGCTGACCTGGTTGCTCTCGGCCGGTGTGGTCGTCGTTATCCTGATGACGCCGACCGTGCTGCAAACGGTCTACCACTTCAGCCCTACCGTGGCGCTGCAGGCCAATAGCCTGGCCATCGTCACCCTGAGCCTGGGGTGTATTGCCTCCGGGGCCCTGGCCGACCGCTTCGGTGCCGGGCGTGTGCTGATCATCGGTTGCGCGCTGTTGCTGTCAACTTCCTGGACGCTCTATCACAGCCTGATGGCTCACCCGGACTGGCTGTTCCCGTTGTACGCCTTGACCGGCCTGTTTGTAGGCACTATCGGTGTGGTGCCCTATGTCATGGTGAAAGCGTTCCCGCCAGTGGTGCGTTTCAGTGGTTTGTCGTTCTCCTATAACGTCGCCTATGCCGTATTCGGTGGACTGACACCCTTAGCGGTGTCGCTGCTGATGAAGGAAAGCCCGATGGGCCCCGCTTACTACGTTGCTGTCCTGTGCGTGATGGGGATGGCCGTGGGTGGGTACCTGTGGAAGCGTGGGCGTTAACCCACTCCCTGAAGATTGTTCCTACGCAGTCGCGTAGGAACAATCATAGATTGCAGAGTATTTCTGAAACACCGCTCAAACCGCCTAAAACTCCTCGCAAGCCCCGGATTTATTGACGTTTCTCCTTCCTGTCAGCTTTTTCATAAATGCTGGCCTTTCATCTAATTGTCATATTCCAGACATAGAGTGTTCACACGACCTACCGATACTTGGCCCCGATCCAACTATCCCTATCTGCTAGGAGCAAGGCATGAAACTGAAACGTTTGATGGCGGCAATGACTTTTGTCGCTGCTGGCGTTGCGACCGCTAACGCGGTAGCCGCTGGTGTTGACCCGGCAATTCCGGCTTACGTGAAGACCACTGGTGTGTCGGGCAACCTGTCCAGCGTTGGTTCCGATACCCTGGCAAACCTGATGACCCTGTGGGCTGAGGGTTACAAAAAGGAATACCCGAACGTCAACATCCAGATTCAGGCCGCCGGCTCCGCCACTGCACCTCCTGCGCTGACTGAAGGCACCTCCAACCTGGGCCCGATGAGCCGCAAGATGAAGGACACCGAACTGGCTGCCTTCGAGCAGAAGTACGGCTACAAGCCAACCGCTATCCCGGTTGCCGTGGATGCCCTGGCCGTGTTCGTGCACAAGGACAACCCGATCCAGCACCTGACCATGGAACAAGTCGACGCGATCTTCTCCTCGACTCGTCTGTGCGGCGCCAAAGCTGACGTCAAGACCTGGGGCGACCTGGGCGTGACCGGCGACCTGGCCAACAAGCCAGTGCAACTGTTCGGTCGTAACTCGGTATCCGGCACCTACGGCTACTTCAAGGAAGAAGCCCTGTGCAAAGGCGACTACAAACCTAACGTGAACGAACAACCTGGTTCGGCGTCGGTTGTGCAGTCCATCAGCTCCTCGCTGAACGGTATCGGTTACTCGGGCATCGGTTACAAAACCGCTAGCGTGAAGACCGTGGCCCTGGCCAAGAAAGGCAGCACTGACTTCATCGAAGACAGCGAAGAAAACGCCCTGAACGGCAAATACCCGCTGTCGCGCTTCCTCTACGTTTACGTCAACAAAGCTCCGAACAAGCCTCTGGCCCCGCTGGAAGCCGAGTTCGTGAAGCTGGTCCTGTCCAAGCAAGGCCAGGAAGTTGTAGTGAAAGACGGCTACATCCCGCTGCCAGCCAAAGTTGCCGCCAAGGCACTGGCTGACCTGGGCTTGAAAGAAGGTGGCAAATAAGCCTCCGATAAACCTGCCTTGGACCGGGGTTTACTCACGGTTCAGGGCCTGGGCGGGGTCTGTAAGACCTGGACCTCGCCTCCCATTTTTTAATCCGCTGCCAGCCCTGCTACGCGGCGGATTTCTTGCGTCACTGCATTGTCATCTTTCTGTCATACAGGATCGCTAGGGTGTGCGCATGAATGATCTGGCCAATTCCACCATGACGACGACTTCTCCCCCCAAGCGCATTGATTTCAATACGCCTGAACTGCAACGCAAGCGCCGTATGCGCGCGCTCAAGGATCGCCTGACCCGCTGGTATGTGCTGATTGGCGGCCTCGCCGTCCTGGGCGCGATCACCTTGATCTTCTTTTTCCTCGCCTATGTGGTCGCGCCACTGTTCCACGGCGCCAACCTGACCAAGGAAGACGCCCTGGCGCCTGCCTGGCTGCAGGACGCCGGCAAACCGCTGATGATCTCCATGGAAGAGCAGAACCAGGTCGCCATGCGGGTTTCCGACAAGGGCCAGGCGCTGTTCTTCAATGTTGACACGGGTGCCGAACTCAAGCGCGTTGACCTGCCGTTGCCGGCGGGTGTGACAGTCGCCTCCATTGGTGAAGATCAGCCCGGCAGCCCGCTGGTGATCCTCGGCCTGTCCAACGGGCAGTCTCTGGTGTTCCGTCACACCTATAAAGTGTCGTACCCGGACGGCAAGAAGACCATCTCCCCAGCTGTCGAATACCCTTACGGCGAAACGCCGATCGTCCTCGACGAACAAGGCCGCTCCCTTGAGCACGTCGCCTTGAACGCGACCGACTCGACGCTGGTGGTGGCCGGTTCCAGTGGTGCTCATCTGAACGTGCTGTCCATCAGCCGTGAAGAAAACATGATGACCGAGGAAGTCACCACCGAGCAGAAGCGCATTGAACTGCCGCAAATGACCGAGCCGGTGAAAGCCATCTTCGTTGATCCACGCCAGCAGTGGCTGTACGTGATCAACGGCCGCGCCCAGGCCGACGTGTTCAGCCTGCGGGACAAGAGCCTCAACGGTCGCTACAAATTGTTGGACGACGGCGTGGCACAAGTCACGGCCAGCACCCAACTGGTGGGCGGCATCTCGCTGATCATCGGTAACTCCAGCGGTGGCCTGGCGCAATGGTTCATGGCCCGTGACCCGGACGGCGAACAACGCCTGAAGCAGATTCGGACTTTCCAGATGGGCACCGCGCCTATCGTTGAAATCACCGCTGAAGAACGTCGCAAAGGCTTCACCGCCCTCGACGCTTCCGGCAAGTTCGGCGTGTTCCACAGCACCGCCCACCGTACATTGCTGGTGGACCAGGTGGTCGATGGCACCGGCATCTTCGGCATGTCGCCACGGGCCAACCGGGTGATCGTCGAAGCCGGTGGCAAGCTGCAACCGCTGCTGCTGGACAACCCGCACCCGGAAGTTTCCTGGAGCGCGTTGTGGAGCAAGGTCTGGTACGAAAACTACGACGAGCCTAAATACGTCTGGCAATCGACCGCCGCCAACACCGACTTCGAACCCAAGATGAGCCTGGCGCCCCTGACCTTCGGTACCCTGAAGGCCGCGTTCTACGCCATGCTGCTGGCGGCGCCACTGGCCGTCGCCGCTGCGATCTACACCGCCTACTTCATGGCCCCGAGCCTGCGCCGCAAGGTCAAGCCGGTGATCGAGTTGATGGAAGCGATGCCGACGGTGATCCTCGGCTTCTTCGCCGGCCTGTTCCTGGCGCCGTATGTCGAAGGGCATTTGCCGGGTATTTTCAGCCTGCTGATGCTGCTGCCGATTGGCATCCTGGTGGCCGGCTTCATCTTCAGCCGCCTGCCTGAGTCGATCCGCCTGCGGGTCCCGGATGGCTGGGAAAGCGCAATCCTGATCCCGGTGATCCTGTTTGTGGGCTGGCTCTCGCTGTACATGAGCCCGTACCTGGAAACCTGGTTCTTCGGTGGCGACATGCGCATGTGGATCTCCCACGATCTGGGGATTACCTACGACCAGCGCAACGCACTGGTCGTCGGCCTGGCCATGGGTTTTGCGGTCATCCCGAACATCTACTCCATCGCCGAAGACGCCGTATTCAGCGTGCCGCGCGGCCTGACCCTGGGCTCCCTGGCCCTGGGTGCCACGCCATGGCAGACCATGACGCGTGTGGTGATCCTGACCGCCAGCCCGGGCATCTTCTCGGCGCTGATGATCGGCATGGGCCGCGCGGTCGGTGAAACCATGATCGTGCTGATGGCCACCGGTAACACGCCGGTGATGGAGATGAACCTGTTTGAAGGCCTGCGAACCCTGGCGGCCAACGTCGCAGTGGAAATGCCCGAATCGGAAGTGGGCGGCAGCCACTACCGCGTGCTGTTCCTCTCGGCGCTGGTGCTGCTGCTGTTCACCTTCATCATGAACACCCTCGCCGAGCTGATTCGTCAGCGTCTGCGCAAGAAATACTCGTCGCTTTAAGAAAGGTAGAAGTCTGTGAAACAGAACTCCCTGAATGGATGGTTCAAGAGCGGCGCCCCAGGCGTCTGGATCAGCGGTGGCGCGGTGTCCATCGCGGTCATCATGACCATTGGTTTGTTGGCCGTGATTGCCGTGCGTGGCCTGGGCCACTTCTGGCCGGCCGACCTGATCCAGGCCAGCTACAACGTGCCGGGCCAGGAAAACCATATCGTCGTCGGCGAAGTGGTGCAGAAAGAAGAAGTGCCCCGCGAGCGCCTGAAAAGCGCTGGTTTGCCGGTGCCAGACCAAGGCCCGGAGTTCATGACTCGGGAGCTGATCAAGGTCGGCAACCGGGATTTGAACGGCAACGACTTCACCTGGATCGTCGGCGAGTGGTTGACCAACCAGACCAAGCCGGTCGAGCTGATGGCCATCGAGCGTCGTGAGTGGGGCAACTTCTACGGCACCCTGGTCAACGTCAAGCAGGACGGCAAGGTCATCGCTGAAGGCGAAGCGGCCTGGCCGGAACTGCAAGCCCGTGTGGACCGCGTCAACAAGCTCGCGGCCCAGCTCAAGACCCTTGAGAAGTCCGACATCGGCGCCATCAACGCCGGCCTTGAACGCATCCGCCTGCACGGTCGCAAGCTGGAGCTGGAAGGCAAGCTGGACGCCACCGCCCAGGCCGACATGGACAGCGGCCGCGCTGAACTGAACAACCGCTACAAGGACATCGAAGCCCGCCTGGCGGACCTGCACACCCAGTTCAACCGCGACAGCCTCACCGCCCGCGATGCCAACGGCAAAGAAATCGAAATCGGCATCGGCAAGGTGGTGCATGCCTACCAGCCGAACGCCATGGGTTACATGACCAAGGTCGGCTTCTACTTCAGCAAGGTCTGGGAATTCCTCAGCGACGACCCGCGGGAAGCCAACACCGAAGGCGGGATTTTCCCGGCGATCTTCGGCACCGTGATGATGACCCTGATCATGGCGATGATCGTGACCCCGTTCGGCGTGCTGGCGGCGGTGTACCTGCGTGAATACGCCAAGCAGAACACCCTGACGCGGATCATCCGTATCGCCGTGAACAACCTGGCCGGTGTACCCGCCATCGTTTACGGCGTATTCGGCCTCGGCTTCTTTGTGTACGTACTGGGCGGCTCGGTCGACCGGCTGTTCTTCGCCGAAGCCTTGCCGGCACCGACCTTCGGTACGCCTGGCCTGCTCTGGGCGTCCCTGACCCTGGCGCTGCTGGCGGTACCCGTGGTGATCGTGGCCACCGAAGAAGGCCTGGCGCGGATCCCTCGCACCGTACGTGAAGGCTCTTTGGCACTGGGCGCGACCAAGGCGGAAACGCTGTGGAAGATCGTGCTGCCGATGGCCAGCCCGGCGATGATGACCGGCATGATCCTCGCCGTGGCCCGCGCCGCCGGTGAAGTGGCGCCGCTGATGCTGGTGGGTGTGGTGAAACTGGCACCGTCGCTGCCGGTGGACGGCAACTACCCGTACCTGCACCTGGACCAGAAGATCATGCACTTGGGCTTCCATATCTATGACGTCGGCTTCCAGAGCCCCAACGTCGAGGCCGCACGGCCGCTGGTGTACGCCACCGCCTTGCTGCTGGTGCTGGTGATCGCCACGCTCAACCTGTCGGCGGTGTGGATTCGTAACCACCTGCGCGAAAAATACAAAGCGTTGGACAGTTAATTGAAGTGAACGCGGACTAAATGTGGGAGCGGGCTTGCTCGCGAATGCGGTGTATCAGTAATACATGGGTCAACTGACCTGACGCCTTCGCGAGCAAGCCCGCTCCCACAAAACGAATTGGTAGCACAGGGAGCATCCCATGCAACATGAAACCCATTCCCACGGCATCAACATGTCAGCCCTGGGTCGCGACAAGCAGAGCCTGAGCCTGGCCCAGGAAACCGTGGCCATCGAAGTCCCGGGCTTGAGCCTGTACTACGGCGACAAGCAGGCGCTGTATGACGTCAGCATGAACATCCCGAAGCAGCGCGTGACCGCCTTCATCGGCCCGTCCGGCTGCGGCAAGTCGACCCTGCTGCGCACTTTCAACCGGATGAATGATCTGGTGGACGGCTGCCGCGTCGAGGGCGCGATCAACCTGTACGGCACCAACATCTACCGCAAGGGCGAAGACGTGGCCGAGCTGCGCCGCCGCGTGGGCATGGTGTTCCAGAAGCCCAACCCGTTTCCCAAGACCATCTATGAAAACGTGGTCTACGGCCTGCGTATCCAGGGCATCAACAAGAAGCGCATTCTCGACGAAGCCGTTGAGTGGGCATTGAAAGGCGCGGCACTGTGGGACGAGGTCAAGGACCGCCTGCACGAGTCGGCCCTCGGTTTGTCCGGCGGCCAGCAGCAACGTCTGGTGATTGCCCGCACCATCGCCGTGGAGCCGGAAGTGCTGCTGCTCGACGAACCCTGCTCGGCACTCGACCCGATTTCCACGCTGAAAGTCGAAGAGCTGATCTACGAACTCAAATCCAAGTTCACCATCGTCATCGTGACCCACAACATGCAACAGGCGGCGCGGGTTTCCGACTACACCGCATTCATGTACATGGGCAAACTGGTGGAATTTGGCGATACCGATACCCTGTTCACCAACCCGGCGAAGAAGCAGACCGAAGACTACATTACCGGTCGCTACGGCTAGCAGGTGGCTGGTTGCTCACTGAACTGATGCTGCGGTCGACCGCACCTTACTGGACGTTCCAAGGACGCCAACATGATTAGCAAAGAAGGCCTTACCCATCACATCTCCGCGCAGTTCAACGCCGAGCTTGAGGAAGTGCGCAGCCACCTCCTGGCCATGGGCGGTCTGGTGGAGAAGCAAGTCAACGACGCGGTCACCGCGCTGATCGAGGCCGACTCCGGCCTGGCCCAGCAAGTGCGCGAGATCGATGACCAGATCAACCAGATGGAACGCAACATTGACGAGGAATGCCTGCGCATCCTGGCCCGTCGTCAGCCGGCGGCATCCGACTTGCGTTTGATCATCAGCATTTCCAAGTCGGTGATCGACCTGGAGCGTATCGGCGACGAAGCCACCAAGATCGCTCGCCGCGCCATCCAGTTGTGCGAAGAGGGCGAAGCGCCGCGCGGGTACGTCGAAGTGCGTCATATCGGTGACCAGGTTCGCAACATGGTTCGCGATGCCCTCGACGCGTTTGCCCGCTTCGACGCCGAACTGGCATTGTCGGTGGCCCAGTACGACAAGACCATCGACCGTGAGTACAAGACCGCCCTGCGCGAACTGGCGACTTACATGATGGAAGACCCGCGTTCTATCTCGCGGGTATTGAGCATCATCTGGGTGCTGCGTTCGCTGGAGCGTATCGGTGACCACGCGCGCAATATCTCGGAACTGGTGATCTACCTGGTCCGTGGTACCGACGTGCGGCACATGGGCCTCAAGCGCATGAAAGCAGAAGTTGAAGGCACAACCGATCAAATCCCTAATGTTCCGGGCGTTCCTGACGATAAGTAAGATTGCCCGAGAAATAAACGCCCGGCCTTTGGTCGGGCGTTTTCGTTTGTGGCGGTGGAATTTTTGGCAAAACGCCATCAGCGAAGCGTTATGCTTGCCGGGGTTTTTATAGGATGAAGGGTCGATGAGCAAAGTCAGTGTATTGGTGGTGGATGACGCCTCGTTTATTCGCGACCTGGTGAAGAAGTGCCTGCGTAACTACTTCCCGGGGATCAAGATCGAAGACGCGGTGAACGGCAAAAAGGCCCAGGCCATCCTGATGCGCGAAACCTTCGACATGGTGTTGTGCGACTGGGAAATGCCGGAAATGTCCGGCCTGGAGCTGTTGACCTGGTGCCGTGAGCAGCCTCATCTCAAAGCCATGCCGTTTGTCATGGTGACCAGCCGTGGCGACAAGGAAAACGTGGTGCAGGCGATCCAGGCCGGGGTTTCCGGCTACGTCAGCAAGCCCTTCACCAACGAGCAGTTGCTGAACAAGGTCAAGCAGGCACTGAACAAGATCGGCCGCCTCGACGCGCTGATCGCCAGCGCGCCGACCAAGATGAACTCGGCGTTCGGCAACGATTCCTTGAGCGCCCTGACCGGCGGCAAGCCTGAAGCGCTCAAGCCGGCTCCGGTGGCCGCGCCGAGCAAAGGCCTGCTCAACAGCCAGCCGGTGCAGGCTGCTGCGGTAGCGTCGCCAGCCGGTGGTCGTGGCCAAGGCCAGCTGCGCCTGTCCAGTGGCACCCAGCAATGTGTGATCAAGGCCCTGAGCATCAAGGAGGCGCTGCTGGTGGTGCGTCGCGGTGAAATCCTGCCCCAGGTCCTGGAAAGCGCTGTGCTCGACCTGGAGCAGGGCGAAAACGCCGAGGTGGCCCGTCTTAACGGCTACCTGCACGCCGTCGTGGCCTACGAGCCCAAGCCTGACAGTGACTGGCTGCAACTGACCTTCCGGTTTATCGATCAGGATGCGCAGAAGCTCGACTACATCTCGCGGCTGATCGCCCGCGGGACAGCACAGAAGCATTTTGTGCCGGGTGCGTGATAGGCCCACATAGCACTGTCATGATCCCTTGTTAGCCTGCCATTCAGTCGTCCCTGGCAGGCCAACCGATGCTCGTGCGCTCACTGCTGTGCTGTGGACTGTTCGCCGTCGTCATGCCGGCGATGTCCATGACCCTCTACAAATCCATCGACGCTGACGGCGTTGTGGTCTTCAGCGACCGATACACGCCCGGAGCGCAGGCGTTTGTGTATCAGGAGCGGGTAATTCCCAAGCCTTTATTCCCTCCGCAGCCTGCATCCTATCGCTATCCATTACCCTGGCGTGGCGGCCCGTTCCGTCTCACCCAAGGCCCCAACGGCACCTTCAGCCACTCCGAGCTCAAAAGCCGCTATGCGATGGACATCGCCATGCCCGAAGGCACGCCGATCATTGCGGCACGCGCAGGTGTGGTGCTGAAAACCGAGAACACCCAATCCGGGCGCGGCAGTGATCCATCGGGCAATTTCGTGCGGGTCCAGCACGATGACGGCACCCAGGGCGTGTACCTGCACCTCAAGCACGGGTCGGTCAGCGTCAGGGAAGGGCAAAGCGTGGCGGTAGGCAGCCCGTTGGCGTTGTCGGGCAATACCGGCAACAGCAGCGGGCCGCATCTGCATTTTGTGGTGCAGCGCACGACGGCGCTGGGGCTGGTGTCGATTCCCTATGAATTCAACCAGCCGGTGCAGGCGCTGCCCAATTTTGCATTGGGCACGCGGTAAGGCTTAATCCAGCAACAGCACCTTGGCCAACACGATCTTCGGCCCTTTCATCTTCTTGATGATGATGCGCAGGCCTTCGACTTCCAGCACTTCTTCCTCTTCCGGCACCCGCTTCAGGGTGTCGTAGATCAGTCCGGCCAGGGTTTCGGCCTCGATGTGGTCCAGGTCTACGCCCAACAGGCGCTCCACCTTGAACAGCGGCGTGTCGCCACGCACCAGCAATTTGCCCGGCTGGTAAGCGAGGATGCCGCGCTCGGCCTTGCGGTGTTCGTCCTGGATGTCGCCTACCAGCACTTCCAGCACGTCTTCCATGGTCAGGTAGCCGATGACCTTGCCGTCGGCTTCTTCCACCAGGGCGAAGTGCGCGCCGCCTTTACGGAACTGCTCGAGCAGTTGCGACAGCGGCATGTGGCGCGATACGCGCTCCAGCGGGCGGGTCAGCTCGGCCAGGTTGAACGACTCGGGAATGTGGTCCAGGGCCGCCAGTTCCAGCAGCAGGTCCTTGATGTGCAGCAGGCCGACGAACTCGTTGCGCACGGCGTCGTACACCGGGTAGCGGCTGAACTTGTGGCGACGGAACAGCGCCAGGATTTCCTTGAGCGGGGCGTTGAAGTCCAGGGTTACCAGGTCCTCCCGGGAGTTGGCCCAGTCCACCACTTCCAGCTCACCCATTTCCACGGCGGAGGCCAGCACGCGCATCCCTTGGTCGCTCGGGTCCTGGCCACGGCTGGAGTGCAGGATCAGTTTCAGTTCTTCGCGGCTGTAATGGTGCTCGTGGTGCGGGCCAGGCTCGCCTTGGCCGGCGATGCGCAGGATGGCGTTGGCACTGGCGTTGAGCAGGTAGATCGCCGGGTACATGGCCCAGTAGAACAGGTACAGCGGCACGGCGGTCCACAGCGACAGCAACTCGGGCTTGCGAATGGCCCAGGACTTGGGCGCCAGTTCACCGACGACGATGTGCAGGTAAGAGATGACGAAGAAGGCGGCAAAGAACGACACGCCCTTGATCACTTCCGGCGATTGCACGCCGATCGCGCCGAGCAAGGGCTCGAGGATGTGCGCAAAGGCCGGCTCACCGACCCAGCCCAGGCCCAGGGAGGCGAGGGTGATACCCAGCTGACAGGCCGACAGGTAGGCGTCGAGCTGGCTGTGTACGGTGCGCAGGATCTGCCCGCGCCAGCCGTTCTTGTGGGCGATGGCCTCGACCCGGGTCGAGCGCAGTTTGACCATGGCAAATTCCGCCGCAACGAAAAAGCCGTTGAGCAGTACCAGGATCAGTGCAAAAAGAATCATGCCGAAGTCGGCGAAGAGTGTCGCGAGGGTGATGCCAGGGGAAGGGTCCATGATGGGGTTTTGCGGGTTCCGTCTAATCAAAAAGGGTGAGCAGGTGGGCCTGAAAGGCAGGCGCAAGTCCGCCAATGTAGCGGCTGACGGGGCGCTTGCCTAGTGGCGGCTGCCGGGTGGAGGGTCACTCGTCCTGATGAATGACCCGTGAACGTGTCATCTGTGCCGGCGGGAAATGGCAGGTAAAGGTACTGCCATGGCCCAACACACTGCTGATTTCCAGCCGCGCGCGATGGCGCAGCAACACATGCTTGACGATGGCCAGGCCGAGCCCGGTGCCGCCGGTGTTGGAGTTGCGGCTGGAGTCGACGCGGTAGAAGCGCTCGGTGAGACGCGGCAAATGCTTGGCGTCGATGCCCATCCCGGAGTCCTGCACACTGAGGTGTGCGCCCTGGTCGTCGGCCCACCAGCGGATGCGGATGTTGCCTTTGTCCTGGGTGTATTTGACGGCGTTGAACACCAGGTTGGAAAACGCGCTGCGCAACTCGCCCTCGCTGCCCTTGAGCAGGATCGATGGGTCGGCTTCGAGGGTAATCTGCTGTTCACGCTGCCCGGACAATGCATGGGCGTCGCTCTTGATGGTCTGCAACAGGCTTTGCACCGGCACCGGGTGGTTGTCCGAGGGGTAATCGGTGGCTTCCAGCTTGGCCAGCAACAGCAGGTCGTTGAGCAGGGTTTGCATGCGCCCGCCTTGCTGCTGCATCTGTTGCAGGGCACGGGTCCAGCGCGGGTTCACGTCTTCAACGTTATCGAGCAGTGTCTCCAGATAACCGCAGATCACCGTCAGCGGCGTGCGCAGTTCGTGGGAGACGTTGGCGACGAAGTCCTTGCGCATCTGTTCCAACTGATGGATGCGCGTGACATCGCGCACCAGCATCAAATGTTCGTTATTGCCGTAGCGCGTCAGGTACAGCTGGATGCGCACGCGGTCGTTGGTGGGTGACGGAATTTCCAGGGCTTCTTCGTAGTTGTCCTGCTCGAAGTACTCCTTGAAACGCGGGTGGCGCACCAGGTTGGTCACCGGCTGGCCGCTGTCCTGGGGCGTCTTGAGGCCCAGCAGGGTTTCTGCGGCGCGGTTCCACCATTCCAGGTTGCCGTCGCTGTCGAGCATGATGACGGCGTCTTTCAGCGCGGCCGTGGACTCCTGCACCCGGTCGATCACGGCTTGCAGGCGCCCGCGTACGCGTTGGTCGCGGCGTTGCAGATGGTAGATGCTGTCGAACACCTCGCCCCACAGGCCGTAACCGTCGGGTGGTGCTTCATCAGGTTTATGCTGGCGCAGCCACTCGTGAAGGCGCAGCAATTGCTTGAGGGTCCAGCCCAGGTAAACGCCCAGGCCGACGGCCAGGCTCCAGCCGTAATAGCCGCTGACCAGGCCCACCAGCAGGCAGCCAGTGATCAACAGGAGCATGTGGCGGATCAGGGTGCCATACCAGTTTTGATTCACTTAAACACGCGTCCTTTCAGCTGTCTGTGCAGTTCAGTCTGTCTCAGCCTTTGGTTGAAAACCGGTAGCCGGTGCCGCGCACGGTTTGTACCAGATTCTCGTAAGCGTCGCCCAAGGCTTTGCGCAGGCGGCGGATATGCACGTCGACGGTGCGCTCCTCAACATACACGTTGCCGCCCCAGACCTGGTCCAGCAGTTGGCCGCGGGTGTAGGCGCGCTCCTGATGGGTCATGAAGAATTGCAGCAGGCGGTATTCCGTGGGGCCCATCTCGGCGGGTTTGCCGTCGATGGTCACGCGGTGGCTGATAGGGTCCAGAATCAGGCCGTCGACTTCGATAGGCGCTTCGCCATCGGTTGGGCCGGCACGGCGCAGAACAGCTTTCAGACGGGCGACCAGTTCCCGTGGGGAAAAGGGCTTGGTGATGTAGTCATCGGCGCCGACTTCCAGGCCCTGGATCTTGTTGTCCTCTTCGCCCTTGGCGGTGAGCATGATGATCGGGATATCCCCGGTCAGCTCGTCACGCTTGAGGCGGCGGGCCAGTTCAATGCCGGAGGTGCCGGGCAGCATCCAGTCCAGCAGGATCAGGTCCGGCTTGCGGTCGACGATAATGGCATGGGCCTGCTGGGAGTTCTCCGCCTCCAGGCAGTCATAGCCGGCCATTTCCAACGCAACGGCGATCATCTCGCGAATGGGCGCTTCGTCGTCAACGATCAGAATGCTCCTGCCAACCATGCTAAATCCTCTTGTCATTTAACTGTCTTGCGCCGCATTAGATAACGGAATTATTGCAGTCGTGTGACAGTAATTTAGTCGCTTGGGCAATCCTTGCCTCTCTGGACTACGCTTTGGATCCGAATCCTGACAACCACAAAAGGAAGGTTCCCATGACTCAAAGTACTTTTTCCTGGAAAGCCCTGCTGGTAACGGCCGCGTTAACACTGCCGACACTGGCGTTTGCGGCAGACCCGGCGATGACCAAGGACGGGATGCTGGTGGACCACAAAGGCATGACCCTCTACACCTTTGCCAAGGACGCTGATGGCAAATCCATGTGCAACGACAAGTGCGCCGCCAATTGGCCGCCATTGATGGCCGAATCCACCGACAAGCCCATGGGCAAGTGGACCGTCATCACCCGTGACGACCAGAAAAGCCAGTGGGCCTACAGCGGCAAGCCGCTCTACACCTTCGTCATGGACAAGAAGGCCGGTGACATGACCGGCGAAGGCAAAATGGACGGGGCCTGGAAGGTCGCCAAGCCCTGAGTCAACCCGCTAGCGGTGAGGGGCCTGGCCCTTCACCGAAACCCGTAGTCCGCCACAATCCCGACAAAAATCGCCAATCCGGCCCAGTGGTTGTGCAAAAACGCCTTGAAGCATTTGAGGCGGTCCTTGTCCCGGGTGTACCAGAACTCCCAGGCAAAACACCCGGCCGCCGCCAGCAAACCGAGGTGGAACCAGCCCCCCAGCTCAAAACGCATGCCCGCCAGCCACAGGCAAACCAGTGCCAGGCCCTGCAATGTCAGGATGATCACCCGGTCTGCATCGCCAAACAGAATGGCGGTGGATTTGACCCCGATTTTCAGGTCATCGTCACGATCGGTCATGGCGTAGTACGTGTCGTACCCCACCGTCCATAAAAGGTTGGCGATGTACAACAGCCATGCCGCAGCTGGCAGGCTGCCCGTCTCGGCGGTGAACGCCATCGGCATGCCCCAGGAAAACGCCGCGCCCAATACCACCTGCGGGTAATAGGTGTAGCGCTTCATGAACGGATAACTGGCCGCCAGCGCGAGGCCGCCCAGGGACAGCCAGATCGTCATGGAATTGGTCAGCAACACCAGCAGGAAGCTGATGAACATCAGCACCGCGAAGAACACCAGCGCCTCTTTCGAGCTGATCTTGCCGCTCACCAGCGGCCGCTGTTCGGTGCGTTTCACGTGGCCGTCGACCTTGCGATCAGCCCAGTCATTGATGACACAACCACCGGCCCGGGTGAGTATCACGCCAAGCACGAAGATCGCGATATTGAGCAGCGATGGCGAACCCTTGCCGGCAATCCACAGCGCCCACAGCGTGGGCCACAGCAGCAGATAGATACCGATGGGCTTGTCCATGCGGGTCAACTGGATGAAGTCCCAGGCCCTCGGGTTCACGTGATTCAGGGATTTGAGCAGGCGCTGGTACATCAGAAATGCTCCGGATGGTCGTGCACGGCTTGCCACAGGGTCGGTAGGAAAATTTCGGCCACCAGCACGCTCAGCGGCCCGCGATCAAAACGGGAGCGGCGCGCCCACAGGTTATCGACCTGGTCTGCCGTAGGCAGCCATTGCCGTGGATAGCGGCACACCTCGATGGCCTGGCGCGTGAAGGCATGGTCACAAAACAGCAACTCCCCCAGCGAGCGGCTGCCCAACTCATCCATGTGCAAACCGTCGCCCTGCAAGGCGCTGCGGGCTGCCACGCTGCGGGCAAACACCCACGGCTGCCCATGGCCACGCAAATACACCTCGCGCACCCAGCCGATGCTGGCGGCGGGCAAGCCCAGGGCGGCACATTCGTCGTCTCGCAGCGGCTGCCAGCCTTCGAACAGCGGGGTCACACTGAAGCCATCGCCGGACAGGCGAGTCAAGCGCCGGGTCAGGGAACCTTCATCAAACAACCAGTTGAGTGTCAGCGGCGCGGGCAGTGGGCTCAGAAGGCTCTGGGTCAGCCATCGGCAAGCATCGGAAAGGGCGATTGAATGCGGCACGGAGGGTCATTATTGGCAGTTAATGAGGCGGCGAGCTTACCATGGTGCCCTGGACTTTTGCCGGAGCGCGCCAGGCCCATGCGTCGATCATGCTTGCATCTGCGCGTGCCGATCAGTACAAAACGCCCTGAGCCGCACGGCAAGGCTGGATCTATCGACCGTCGGCCAGTACGCCTGGACCTTGAGGAAGCGAGCAATGAAGAAGTGGCAATGTATCGTCTGTGGCCTGATCTACGACGAAAAAGACGGATGGCCGGATGACGGCATCGCCCCGGGCACCCTGTGGCAGGACGTCCCCGAAGACTGGCTGTGCCCGGACTGCGGCGTGGGCAAAATGGATTTCGAAATGATCGAAATCGGCTGATTGCTGATTTAAGACGCAATTAAAGAACCGTACTACAAGGAGAAAGGAATGAACGCACCTGTCGTGATCGTCGGCACGGGTTTGGCCGGTTACAACCTGGCTCGGGAGTTTCGCAAACTCGATAGCGAAACCCCGCTGTTGCTGATCACCGCAGATGACGGGCGCTCCTACTCCAAGCCCATGCTCTCCACCGGCTTTGGCAAGAACAAGGAAGCCGACGGCCTGAGCATGGCTGAACCGGGCGCCATGGCCGAGCAATTGAAGGCCGAAGTGCGTACCCACACCCGCATCAGCGGCATAGACCCGGGCCACAAGCGCCTGTGGATCGGTGAGGAAGCGGTGATCTACCGCGACCTGATCTTGGCCTGGGGCGCAGAAACCGTGCGGGTGCCGGTACAGGGCGACGCCGCCGAGCTGATTTTCCCGATCAACGACCTTGAAGACTACGCACGCTTTCGTGCGGCGGCGGCCGGTAAGCGCCGGGTGCTGCTGCTGGGCGCCGGGCTGATCGGCTGCGAGTTCGCCAACGACCTGATCCTCGGGGGCTACGAGATCGACCTGGTGGCGCCGTGCGAGCAAGTCATGCCGACCCTGCTGCACCCGGCAGCCGCCGCAGCGGTGCAGGCCGGCCTCGAAGGCCTGGGGGCGCGTTTCCACTTGGGCCCGGTGCTCAATCGCCTGCAGCGCAACGCTGACGGCCTGGAAGCCCACCTGTCTGATGGCGAAGTGATCCAGTGCGACCTGGTGGTGTCTGCCATCGGCCTGCGCCCGCGTGTCGACCTGGCCGCGGCCGCCGGGTTGCAGATCAATCGCGGGATCATGGTGGACCGCCACCTCAAGACGTCCCACGCCAACATCTATGCCCTGGGCGACTGCGCCGAGGTCGATGGCCTGAACCTGCTGTACGTAATGCCCCTGATGAACTGCGCCCGCGCCCTGGCGCAGACGCTGGCGGGCAACGCGACCGCTGTCAGCTACGGGCCGATGCCCGTCACAGTAAAAACCCCGGTCTGCCCGCTGGTCGTCTCGCCACCGCCCCGGGGTACCGAAGGCGTGTGGAGCGTCGAAGGGCAGGGCGGCGACATCAAGGCCCTGTGCCGCGACGCCAGCGGCCGCCTGCTGGGTTACGCCCTGACCGGCACAGCCGTGATGGAGAAACTGGCCCTTAACAAAGAACTTCCGCCGCTGCTGGCGTAAATGCTGGTCGTTCTGTCGGAATAAGCATCATTTTGACCGTAGAAAGGTCGCCGTGAGACTGGCGCAGGCCCCGATGGCATGCCATCCTCACTCCCGTCTGCCGCAGAGTAGAGCCTGCGGCGCCTTGGGCGCTGCTCCAAAAGAGAGCAGCACGGACATAACAACAAAAAACCGTCAAAGAGGCTTCACTTATGCGTAAACCAGAACTCGCAGCCGCTATTGCTGAAAAAGCAGACCTGACCAAAGAACAGGCCAACCGCGTACTCAACGCCGTACTCGAAGAAATCACCGGCGCGCTGCATCGCAAGGACAGCGTCACCCTGGTGGGCTTCGGCACCTTCCTGCAGCGCCACCGCGGCGCCCGCACCGGCAAAAACCCGCAAACCGGCGAGCCGGTGAAAATCAAGGCGAGCAACACCGTTGCGTTCAAGCCAGGCAAGTCGCTTAAAGACAGCGTCAATCCGTAAGTAAAGAAGCCTGCGCTACGCACATGCGAGTGTGAGCGCGGGATAAAAAATGGGCACGCCGACTGGGTCGGGTGCCCATTTTTTGTTGGGGGCTGGTACGTATGCCAGATTAAGCCAGTTCGCCTAAACGCGTTTTTAGAGCGTCGACTTGCTCCTCCACTGCCTTGATGACATCAGCACTGCCTCCCCACATATCAAGAAACCCCAAGTCTTCATTGGTTGGGTCAATCATTTGCGTCAGTATTGAAATCGCGCGCTGGATCAGGGGCTTCAGTTCTGCCAAATGCTCCGCTGGCCATATATAGGGGTTGCCTAGGGTTTGTAATAGATAACAGGCAGCCCTAAAGGCGTCATAACGTTCTTCAGTGGGATCAAACTGGTTAATTTCGTTGATCAGGACTGCGAAATTCTGTTGTTTCCAAAATTCTTGAAACCAGTCGGCGGCTTCATCGTTTTCCCAAGGATTGTAATTCCAGGCGCCCATTTTTTACTTCTCAGAAAACTTTCCCGCCGGTGACCGGCACGGATTTATTTAATTTACCTGATGATGATTGGTCTAAATAAATCTGCCCATTTTATAGTTCTCAGGCCTAGTGCTCACCCTATAAGGATTGCACTTTATAATACTATGGGGATGTACGAAATAATTTTGTCGGCGATGAACTCAGCAGTCCAGTCATGTTGGAAGATATAGTCGACAGCATCCGGATCTAAAACACTATTTGCCAATAAGTCTATGTTCGCACTTGCCTCTTCTTCAGTTCCTTCGTTGTGCTGGATTTTCAATATAAGCTTTATTAATTCGTGGCGAGACATAGGCAAATCCTAATAAGTGATTTTCTCTGCCTAGTACATCCAATTGAGTTTATAGGAGTAGGAGGGCAGATGGGTGTGCGGTAATTAAACGGCCGTCCCCTCTTAATGTGTCTTTTTCCTGCGCCTTGCTTAAGCATCTTGAAGAAGTGAAATAAATCGTGAGGTGAATTCCTTTCCCTCATAATCTTCAAGGTTTTCAATATTGAAAATGGCGCCCTTTTGAGTTGTAAGCTTTAACAGTCGACGCTTCAATATTTTATTGATCTGACTTTCAGGTTCTGCAGATATGCTGGTAAGTGCTTTTTTCGCACGGACCGCCACGTCTTTGAAGAAAATGTGTTCAGGCTCGATGGGGGGGATTACATTTTCCAGGTTGCAGTTTTCAAAGGTTACATAATCGAGTTTGCAAAGTTCAAAGTCGGCAGAAAGTGGGGTGTTGGGTTGGTCTGATATGAAATTAACTTCCTGGAGTTTTCCAGCGAATTTAATAGTGGATATGTTTTTTGCATTAAATGAATTGTCAATAATTTTGCACTGAGAGAACGTACAGTTGACGAAGGTGCAGTCCCTCAAGGACGCTTCTCGAAAGTCGCACTTCACAAACGTGCAGTTCTCAAATTTGCTATTGCTGAACCCTGATCCTTGAAAGTTTGTGTTTTTGAACGAGCAATGGGTCAAGGATGTTTTATTGAAGAATCGCGAGCCGGAAAAGTCAGCTTTCTCAAAGTCGCAATTTTCCACAAAGCATTGATCAAAAATCGGATCGCAGAGTTTCGCGTCTTTTAATTTGCAACCGCTGATCAGCTCGTTTTCAAAACGCGTTTTTTTAGGTAAAACGAGTCCGTCCTGCGAAACGCTGGAAAGTAATTTTGATGAAATTTTGTCACTCACCATAATATTCCTTCATAACCATTGCCCCAACCCTAAGGGTAAATGGTCTTCGTCTTCGTAAAGCTGCCGGGCGAAATCCTCTGCGCCGTCGGCCTCCATCGAGGCGGGTTTCTTTTCAGCAAGAGCCATCTCCACGCCGCAAAAAACGTGACAGTCAGTCAGCTGACTCATGTCCGATCTCTTAAAGCGTGCTTTGACATTGCGCTTAAGCTCTTGGCTCAGATCCTATAATAGTTCTCCAATTACATTAGGTTGATGGGATGGAACCCCAAAAAAGAGTGATCGAAATCCAACGCCAGCAACTTCTCTTTGTAGGCTTCACAAATGACGATGTTGAACGCTCCCCCCCAGCCCACCAAACGAAAGACCTCGGCAGTCTCAGGGATTTTTTTGGCGATCAGTACCGGATCGAAGAAAAAACGTCCTCTTGGATTTTGCCATTCCTTGACCACGTGCTCTTCCGGCCAGGCTTCGTATTTGGATAAGGCCCAATCGACGCAGTCGACATGATTGTAGGCATGCAAGAGTCGGTAACGTGCTTTTTGGCTTTCATGGGCGATGCGTAAATATTGCACACGCTCGGCCGCCAGGTTATCCAGCCCTTTAATAGACTCATCGAATACAAAGAAATCCGCTCCGATTGTGTTGACTGGGGCGGTTATACCGTCGACAAGAATTTCATAATGCAGCGGTTTCAAATTGCACGGTCCTCGGCTATTGGAAAGCGCTATGTCATCGACCTCCTCCCCCTTGTAAATGAGCTCTCCAAGATTGACGTACCCCTCCCATTTCTCACTGCTGACATTCGGATTGAGCTTGAAATAGTTCATTAATCAACCATCCTCAAAATTTTGTTAAGAGTGGATGTGGGGTCTAGTGCTTCCTTTTTAAGCTCTGCGAGCTCCGCTTTAAACTGATCCGATCCTTTTCTGCTAGCAGCTTTCAAACGTTTATAAATCTCTGCGTGCATTTTTTCAGGGTGCGGGCCTTTGTGTCCAGGCACATCAACTTTGTTCAACGGGTCATTGAGGACATCTCTGCGGGACTTGCCATTTTTGAACTTGCCCAACCCGTTTTTCTCAAACAGGACGCGAAATTTAGCAGTCCATTTAGAGTGTTTATTGGTGGCAATGTGATGTGTCGGCGCGCAAGCCGAAAGCCCCCAAGGATCAACCCAGCCTGTCGGGTTTACCGCGTACTGATATAGATTGATCCCCCCAGCCAACCCAATCGGATCCGGCGTTGTAAACCGCCCGACAGCCGGATCGTAAAACCTGAACGTATTGAAGTGCAGCCCCGTCTCCCGATCCAGGTATTGCCCCTGAAATCGCAGGTTCTGCTCTTCAATGTAGGACGGTTCACGCACCTCTTCCGAGGTGTTACCCCATACCCGATAGCTCGCGCGCCAAACATCACGACCGTCATCCTCAGTTAGCTGCTCCGGTAGGCCACTGAGGTCGTTGTGGTAATAGCGGATTTTTTGCAGCGGCCCCATACCGTCGACACGCGCAAGGGGTTCGTAACCCTCGTCCTCATAAATATAGAGGCTGGTTTGACTGTGTTTATGTTCCTGCAGAAGGCGTAATCCGTCCCAGGTGAAGCGTGTCACCCCCAGTGGATAGCCATCGTTGTCATGCTCTGTTTTTTCAGTGCGACGGCCCAATGGGTCGTAGGTCATCCTGACCACATTACCGTTTTCATTGCGCACTTCAACCAGTCGGCTTTCTGCGTCGTAGGCAAACCGTTGCAAGCCTCGAGCAGAACTACGCTTTTCGATCATTCGACCAAAAGCATCGTATTTATAGCGTTTGTCTTGGTAGGTGAGCAGCCTGTTATGCCTTACCAAGCCACCCTGTCGTGGGCCGTCGAGCAGGTTGGCTGCCGCGTCATAACCAAAGGTTTCGGTCTGGCCTACTTGGTGGCTGACGAGAATACGTTCGGTACTGTCGTAACCCAACTGCTCTTGACGATCATGAACACGGTCAACACGCCGACGCCCGATCAGGTTATCGCTGGGATCGTAGCTGTAGTCAGTCTCAACCAACGGCGGCAACTGCCACGGTTGGTCAATACTGCGGCGCTGGCGCGAGCGAACCCTTCCACTGCGGTCATACGCGGTGTTCGTTCTGAGTTGACCTTGAGTGCGCTGCACTTCGCGATGCAAACGATCACGCTCGAAGTCGCTGATGACCTTTCCATCGAGATTCAACTGATGCAGGTGACCGCTGCCGTAGTAGAGGCGGTTCAGCCATCGACCGTCGGGCAACTGGGTCTGAATCAGGTTCCCCAATTCGTCGTAGTGATGCTGCAAGGAGCCCGCTGTGCTTTGCTCCTGCAGCAGTTGCCCCAGCGCGTCGTAGCTGAAACCCAGTCGCTGCTGTCGACCGTCAATCGCGGTGAACGTGACGCCGACCAGTTGGTCGTTCAGATCATGTTCGTAAACGGTGGTGCCGTCCGCGGTGACTTTGCTGACCAGGCGTCCAACCGGATCTCGCTGAAATTGGTGTAACAGCGGCGCTACCGGTTCGCCTTCCGTCCCCGGCAGGAAGTCCACGGCGACGACATCATCCAGCGGATCATAGGTGTAGCAGCGCTGACTCTGGTCGAGGTCTTGCTGCCGCACCATGCGGTCGCATGCATCCCACTCAAAGCGATAGCTTTCGCCGTTCTCATTGGTCAGCCTGCGCAATCGGCCATAGGCGTCATGGTCGAACATGACCGTGCGGTTGTGCGCATCCCAGCGTTGTTTGACCAGGCCACGCAAGTCATAGGCATAGCGCGTGGTGCTGCCGGCCGGGTCGACATGGGCCGTCAAGTAACCGCTGGCGCTGCGCTGGAACTGTTCCACGCGGCCATCCGGGAGCTGGCATTCCAGCAATAGCCCCTGAGGACCGTACCGGTAGCGAACCGACTCACCTTCCGCATTGGTCTGCACCACCAGATTGCCAAAGGCATCGTATTGATAACGGGTGGGATAACCCGAGCAATCCACCGCTTCGACCAGTTGGCTCCATTCGTTCCAATGCAGCGTTTTGGTTTTTTCCGTGGCATCGATGATGCGCACTGGTTGACCGAACCCGTCATAGACATAGCGTGTGCTATTGCCCAGCGGGTCGATTTCCTCAATGCAGTTGCCTCGCTGGTCATAGCGATAGTGCCAACTGTTGCCCGCCGGGTCGGTTTCTACTTGGGGCAATGCCCAATGTGCCAGCCACTGCGTGCCGCTGGTTCTGGACAGCGGGTCGATCACCGCGCTCAGGTTGCCGGACTCATCGTAATTGAAGCGCCACTGACCGTTTTGCGGGTCAGTCGCGCCGAGCAACTGGCGGTCTTCGCTCCACTCGAACTGCCACGTATGGCCCAGGTTGTCGACGTAGCGAGTGATCTGGTACTGCGGGTTCCACTCTCGTGTGCTGACGCGCATCAGGCCATCGGTCACGCGGGTAATGCCGGCATCGAGATCGTAGTCGAAGGTGTATTCATCGCCTGCATCTGTCCAGTGACGACTGACGCGCCATTCCGCGCCGCCTGGCCCAGGTACTTCAGCCCATTGGTAGAAGCAGCGCAAACCGCTCGGCAATTGGTGCTCGGCCATGCGCCTGCCGCTGTCGTAGGCAAAGCGTCGAAGGGTTGTACCTTGTGCGTCCAAGACCTCGGAAAGATCGCCATTGCTGTCATAGCGATAACTGACGAGTACGTCGCTGCGCGCATCGAAATGTTCCTGGCGCAGATAACGCCGTTCGATGTGGCTCACGCGGCGTGGGTGTTCAGCCGAGTAGCTCAGTTCGACGTGCATCAAGTCATGGGTGTCGCGCAGGCGATACAGCCGCCCCTGAGTGTCGTAGTCGAGAAAGATCCGCCCTTCATTGCGATCACCCAGCAGCTGCAGACGCATCCGCGCGCTGTTCAGCGGGTCGGGTTCGAACAGGCGATACAGGCCGTCGATGCTCTCGATCAATACCGCGCCGTGGACACTACGCCTGACCGCAAGGCCTTCGCCCGGGTCGAATGCTCCGCCGGACAAGGGGATGTAACCGATCTCCAGGCGGCGCCCTTGCTCATCGATGTAGAACAGGTTTTCGTCGGCCTCTATCTCGATCGACACTTCATACGCAACGCTCCAGCCGGCGCCAAAGAGGCCATCGCGACGTGTATCGAGACTGTTGTAGAAACGTTGCCAATCAATCGGAAGCAGGCCCGGCAGTACAAAGTCCAGCTCCTCCTCTTCGCCCAGGACCTTGGCCCCCGTCGCACTGTGCACCGGATTGGGCGAGCCGTTCATGGCACTCTTGAGGGCGGACGTGACCTTGGCTGTTCCATAAGAGATCGCCCCCCCCACCAGCGCACTTCCGAGCATGCACGGCAGCTTGGTCCAGAAACACTTCACGTTACCCCGCAACGCCATCACCACCGCAATTGCCAAACCCACGCCCGGCGTCTTGCCGCTGCGAATCTCTTGCACCACGATGGTCCCGCCACCGATGCGCACATCCGGCGAGATCAGGCCCGGGGCTGTGCCGATTTTGGCGTCGCACGTGCTGCGATCGCCACTGCGCGCCGCAGGCTGGCCATTGATGAACACCGAGCTGGAACCCTCGGCAATGAATTGCAAGGGCATGGGCGGGTGCTTGTTGCACCCCACGGTGTCCAGCGGGCAAGGCTCGGTACCGGGGGCGGGGGAGGCGACGGTCGGGCGCCACATCTGTGAGAAAAACTCCCCGGCCATGTCCAGGAAGCTGGGGGCTGGCGGTTCGCTGGGTGCGACCGGAACCGCAGTCATCTTGCCAGCGGCGCGGGCAGCTTTTTTGCCATTGATGAAGACGTTGTCCGAACCGCTGGTGATGAAGGCATCAATCACCGGCGGGAACACCCAGTTGGCGGCGGACTCGCACCAACTGGATATTTTCAGGTCGGCCCCTGTGAGCCCTGCGGTGATCCCAACGACTGCCCCCACTACCAAGACCAATGCAACGCCGCCTGTGGCGATGGTCGCACCGGTCGCGAGGAAAACCGCCCCTGCAACGGCCAGGCAGCCCACAGTAGTGAGTGCGGCATAGGCGGCCACTTCCAGCACGCCGCCGAGAATATCGGCCATCACCGAGGTGTGCAGCAGCGCGTCGCCTTCGCGGGCAGCCCAGAGGTCTTCACTCATTGTTCAGACTCTGCTCAGGGGGTGACGGCAAAGTTGAGCGTGTTCTTGAGCGTTGCCCAATGTGCCGCCTCGGCAGGCCCCAGGGGCTGGGTCTTGACGTAGCTCAAGGCGATCAGGTTGCGTGTGCCGGGTATCTGCATTGCCAACTGATATTGGTAAATATTGTCGCTGCCTTTGTTGAAACGGTTCTGGACTTCAAAGGCGTCGATGTCCTGCGCTGGCCCCACCTTGATGGCTTGCGCCGGCGAATAACGAAGGTCCTTGACCTGCTGTTCGAGCTTTTTCAGCTGGCCCTCGAAGTTGTTTTGCAAGGTCTCGCCATCTGCCAAGGGGCTGCGACTCACCACCAGGGTGGTGCCCAGCTTGGCGAACTTGAGAATGTTGATCGAGGTGTCCTGCACCTCTGCATCGGGCAGGGTGAATTGGGCTTCGTTGATCAGGTAATTCATGGTGGATAAATCTCGTTATTGACCAGCGCCGGGCTTGCCGGGGAATTTTGATTCGACGGCGGACTTGATCGTGCTTTGCACGCCTTGGGCACCGGGCACCGTGCCCTTGTCACTGCCCAGGTTGATATCCAGTTTGCCCTTCGTCTGGATTTTGCTGCTGCCGGTGGAAAACAGGTTGAACGAGCCACAGGTCAGGTTGATGTCTCCACCGGCCTTGAGCTCAATCACACTGGCGCCGCACACCAGGCGAATACTGTCGCCAGCCTCGACGGTGTAGGTCGTGGCGGCACTGTCAGACTTGGCCCCGCCCACAATCACGGTGTCGTTGTTGCGCACGACCCGCAGGCGGTTTGAGCCAATCGTCACCGTCTCGTTATGCCCAATACTCTTGTTCCGGTCATGCCCCACCGAATGACTTTCATCCACCTCCACCACGATGTCCTGATTACGCTCGGCATGGATGTACAACTGCTCCAACCCCTTCTTGTCCTCCATGCGGATTTCATTGAAGTTGGCCGGCGTGCCGCCTTTGCTGGAGCGGCTTTTCATCCCGCTTTGGGTGGCGTTTTCCGGCAAGTCGTAAGGCACCGTCTGCTCGGCGTTGTACACCCGCCCGGTGATGATCGGCCGGTCGGGATCACCTTCCAGGAAGCTCACAATCACTTCCTGGCCGATCCGTGGAATCTGCATCGAGCCCCAGTTTTTTCCGGCCCAGGACTGCGACACGCGAATCCAGCACGAGCTGTTTTCGTTGGACTGGTCGTGGCGGTCCCAATAGAAATGCACCTTTACCCGGCCATATTGGTCGGTCCAGATTTCTTCGCCCTTGGGGCCCACCACCAGCGCCGTTTGCGGGCCTTTGACGATGGGCCGGTAGGTGTTGGCCAGCGGGCGGAAACTCTGTTGCGCGTCGATGCAGGTGAGGGTGCTTTCGAACTGGGCCGAAGGCGCGCCACCGCCGCTTTCGAGGCTTTCCTGGGAGATGTAGTAGCGGGCGCCGACGATCAGGTATTCGCGGTTCTGGTCGCGGCGGCTGAAGCCGGTGAGGCTGAACAGGTGGCCTGAGCCCAGGCCCCGTGCGTTGCCGCTGAACTCCACTTGTTCGTGCAGGGTTTGCAAGGCTTCGATGCGGGTGCGGGCGTAGTGTTCGCCGTCTTCGCTTTTGACGTAGGTGCCGGGGTAGTCGTACAGCGGGTAGTCGCCGGCGGTGTGCGGGCGCGGCATGGCCGAGCGTACGTCGATGCTGGCGCTGGGACGCTGGAAGTCGTAGTCGTTGAGCTCAAGGGAGCCGGGCTGTACTTCCTGTGCCAGGTGCCAGTTGTGCATATGGTCGCGTTCGCGCTGCTGCTCGTCCTTGGGGTAGTAGGGCACCGAGGCGTAGCCGGGCACGTTGGCGTGGGCTCCGTAGGCATCGGCCAGCACCAGCACGTGGCGGTCCTGTTCGTGGCGGAAGAAGTAGTAGATGCCTTCCTGTTCCATCAGGCGACTGACGAAATCGAAGCTGGTCTCGCGGTACTGCACGCAGTATTCCCACTCGCGGTACGGCCGGCTCAGAGCGTCTTCGAAGTCGGAAAAGCCCAGGTCGCGGAACACCTGCTTGATGATCTGCGGGATGCTCAGGTTCTGGAAAATCCTGCAGTCGGAGGTGCGGCTCAGCAGCCACAACCACGGGCGCAGGGTCACCTGGTAACTGGCGAACTGGCCCTGGTCGATGTTCTGGCTGCAGCGGGCGACGATGCCGTGGAAGTGCCGCTCGCCCCCGTCCGCCAGTTGCAGGTTCAGGCTCATGGGCTTGCCCAGCAACTGGTTGAGGTCGATGTTGGCGTCCAGCGAGGTCAGCTGCAATTCGAAATTGAACAGTCGCCCCAGCTCTTCGCCGCCACCCATTTCATTGAGCAGCAGCACATCCGGCCCCAGTGGGCTGGTGATCTTGGCCAGGCGTGACGATTGGTTGAATAACATCGGTTAACCCGTAAATTGCGTAATAACTGTAGGAACCGGCTCCAAATGTGGGAGCGGGCTTGCTCGCGAACGCGGTGAATCAGTCACCGGATGCATCAACTGATACACCGCGTTCGCGAGCAAGCCCGCTCCCACAGTTTTGATCGCATTCCGTCAGGTCAATCGTTGAAGTCGTAGTGCAATTCGTTATCCCGCGTGCTGATCCGCACCCCCGCCAGCGCCTTGCCTTCGAGCATGCGGGTGAGGAATTCGCGGCTCATGTCCGGCAGCAGGCTGTTGGTGAGGATGGTGTCGATCATCCGTCCGCCGCTTTCGGTTTCGGTGCAGCGGGACACGATCAGGTCGACCACGTCGTCGTCGTAATCGAAGGCGACTTTGTGGGTGTTCTCCACGCGCTTCTTGATGCGGTTGAGTTGCAGGCGGGTGATTGCCTTGAGCATCTCGTCGCTGAGCGGGTAGTACGGAATGGTCACCAGACGGCCGAGCAGTGCCGGCGGGAAAATCTCCAGCAACGGCTGGCGCAGGGCCTTGGCGATTTCCTCGGGTTCGGGGATGTTCGCCGGGTCTTTGCAGACCTGGGAAATCAGCTCGGTACCGGCGTTGGTGGTCAGCAGGATCAAGGTGTTCTTGAAGTCGATCACCCGGCCTTCGCCGTCTTCCATCACGCCTTTGTCGAACACCTGGAAGAAGATTTCATGCACGTCCGGGTGGGCTTTTTCCACCTCGTCCAGCAGCACCACGCTGTAGGGTTTGCGCCGCACGGCTTCGGTCAGTACGCCGCCTTCGCCGTAGCCGATGTAGCCCGGTGGCGCGCCCTTGAGAGTGGACACGGTGTGGGCTTCCTGGAACTCGCTCATGTTGATGGTGATCACGTTCTGCTCACCGCCGTACATGGCCTCGGCCAGGGCCAGGGCGGTTTCGGTCTTGCCCACGCCGGAGGTGCCGGCGAGCATGAACACGCCAATCGGCTTGCTCGGGTTGTCGAGGCCGGCGCGGGAGGTCTGGATGCGCTTGGCGATCATCTGCAACGCGTGGTCCTGGCCGATGATGCGTTTCTTCAGGTGCTGGTCGAGGTTGAGCACCGTCTCCAGTTCGTTGCGGGCCATGCGGCCCACCGGGATGCCGGTCCAGTCGGCGACCACTGAGGCCACGGCCTGGTAATCCACGGTCGGCAGGATCAGCGGGGTTTCGCCTTGCAGTGTGGAGAGGCGCTGTTGCAGGTCGACCAGTTTTGCACGTAGTTCGTCGCTCTCGTGGTTACCCGCATCACTGTCCACTACACCGGCTTTTTCACGCAGGGTTGCACGGGTGGCGAGCAACTCATCCACCAGGGTTTTCTCTTCGGCCCAACGGCTTTCCAGGGTGGCCAGGCGCTCGCGTTCGGCGCTCAGCAGCGCTTCGCTGTTGGTCTGGCGCGCGCCGATGGCGATGCCGATCGCATGCTCGCGGGCGATGATTTGCAGCTCGGTTTCCAGCGCCTCGATTCGACGGCGGCTGTCGTCGACTTCCGCCGGTACTGCGTGCAGGCTGATGGCGACGCGGGCGCAGGCGGTGTCCAGCAGGCTCACGGATTTGTCCGGCAACTGGCGCGCCGGAATGTAGCGGTGGGACAGCTTCACCGACGCTTCCAGCGCTTCGTCGAGGATCTGTACCTGGTGGTGTTTTTCCATGGTCGAGGCCACGCCGCGCATCATCAGCAACGCCTTGTCTTCCGACGGCTCGGCCACTTGCACCACCTGGAAACGGCGGGTCAGGGCCGGGTCCTTTTCGATGTGCTTCTTGTACTCGGCCCAGGTGGTGGCGGCCACGGTACGCAAGGTGCCACGGGCGAGTGCGGGTTTAAGCAGGTTGGCCGCGTCACCGGTCCCGGCGGCGCCACCGGCACCTACCAGGGTGTGGGCTTCGTCGATAAACAGGATGATCGGTTTCGGCGAAGCCTGGACGTCTTCGATGACCTGGCGCAGGCGCTGTTCGAACTCGCCTTTCATGCTCGCGCCGGCTTGCAGCAGGCCCACATCCAGGCTGCGCAGCTCCACGTCTTTCAGCGCTGGCGGTACGTCGCCAGCGACGATGCGCAGGGCGAAGCCTTCGACCACGGCGGTCTTGCCGACACCGGCTTCACCGGTAAGGATCGGGTTGTTCTGGCGGCGACGCATGAGGATGTCCACCAGTTGGCGGATCTCTTCGTCACGCCCGACGATCGGGTCGAGCTTGCCGCTGCGGGCCTGTTCGGTC
This sequence comes from Pseudomonas sp. PAMC 26793, assembly GCF_000313235.1. NCBI lineage: Bacteria > Pseudomonadati > Pseudomonadota > Gammaproteobacteria > Pseudomonadales > Pseudomonadaceae > Pseudomonas > Pseudomonas sp. PAMC 26793. The sequence continues at coordinate 527,296 of NZ_AMXG01000023.1, read as the reverse complement.
AGGTCGACGGTGAAGCGCTTGAGGGCTTCCTGCTTGCCCATCGCGCTCGGGGCCATGGCACCGCTGGCTTCGCCGGGCACTGCCCCGGCATTGAAACCGTCGCTGGCGCTCAGTGCATTTTCGGGCGAGTCGCCGACGTATTCGTCAAAGCGTTCGCTCAGAGCTTCGGCCTTGATCTTGTCGAATTCACCGGACAACCCCAACAGCGCATTGCGCAGGCTTGGCGTCTTGAGAATCCCCAGCACCAGGTAGCCGGTGCGCACCTGGCTTTCGCCAAACATCAGGCTTCCGTAGACCCAGCCACGCTCAACCGCTTCCTCCACATGGGATGACAGGTCGGTGATCGACGTCGAGCCACGGGGCAGGCGGTCCAGGGCTTCAGTCAGGTCACGGGCCAAGCGTGCCGGCTCGACGTTGAACTGCCGGATGATGCGGTGCAGGTCCGAGTCCTGCAGTTGCAGCAACTGGTGAAACCAGTGGGCCAGTTCCACATACGGGTTGCCCCGCAGCTTGCAGAACACGGTGGCGGCTTCGATGGCCTTGTAGGCCACGCTGTTGAGTTTGCCGAACAGTGCGGCGCGACTGATTTCACCCATGCTCTGGATTCCTTGAGGTGTTGGCGTGTTCGGCGTAATGCCGGGCCAGGATTAGGTCGTTGGCGTCATGCTCGGGTTGGCCGAGCCAGGTGTTGAAGCCCAGGCGGAACTGGCCGTTGAGTTGCAGGGCCGGCACTTCCGGTTGTTGCAGGATCAGGTTCAGGTCCCAGTCCAGTTCGTGGCCCAGGTACTCGGCGACCCACGCCACCAGCTCGTTGAACGGCTGGCTGCCGGGCAGCATGCCCATGTAGTCATCGAGCTTCAGCGGGCCCAGGCGGATGCGGAATTTATGCTGGCGGTCCCACACATGGCTGCCCAGGCAAAAGTCCACGCCCAGCTGGTTGGCGCTGACACTCACGCGGCTGCGTTCGGGCAGTTCCAGCCATTGGCCGACGTATTCTTCGATCTCCACCGGCAGGCCGAAGTACTCACCGAGAATCGCCTTCAGGCCATCCGGGTAGCGGGTTTGCGCCGACAGGTGGCCGCTGTAATGCAGCTTCGCCGTGTCGGGGATCAGGCCCTGGTTGAGCAGGCTCGGAGTACCGCGACCGCTCAGTGCCGCGAGGCGCGCTGACCAGTAGTCATCGTCCGGGCGGTCATGGCTGACGGTAGGCCGCGCCTCGGCCCAGGCCCGATAAAACAGGGTCAGCAGGCGGTGGTGGAACACATCCAGAAAGCGCTTGCTGGTGCTGTCGGCATTGTTGCGCTGGCGCTCACGCACGTACTCGGTTATGTGCAGAGGCAGCGGGCCGTTGGGGCCGCCGAGGCCGAAGAAGAACTGCTCCAGCCGTGCCGGCTGGCCTTCAGCCCCAGGTTCGACCGAGGCCAATGTGGCCGGCGCAAAGGTGCAATCGGCCTGCTGACCGAGACGCAGCGGGTCATCCGCCAGGCGCAGGGAATGCCCCAGGCGTGGCAGCTCCGGGGATTCGCACTCGATACGACGCAGCGCCTGGAAGAAGTCATATTCCCAGGGCTCCTGATGCATCGCATCCAGGGTACTCACAGGGTCGGACGGCGTCCGGGCTTGGCTTTCCATCGCATGATCTCGCCGCGTTCGGTGGTACGGATCACCGTCTCGGTAAAACTGTTGATCGACACGTAGCGTGCCAGGAACCGTTCAAACACCGCACCGAGCAGAAACACGCCGGTGCCGCGGAACGCGTTTTCATCAAATTCCAGAGTGATCTCAAGGCCCCGGCCAAACACGATCGGGCCGGGCATTGGCAGGCGGCGGGTCACCGCTTTGCTGCTGACTTCCCGCAAGCCTTCGATCTGCAATTGCAGGGCGGCGTCGTTGCTGTCGCCATACAGGCGCAGCAGTTCGCGCAGGGCGGCGGCGCCCTGGCCTTGCTCGCTCAGCGACAGGTAGTTCAACGACAACTGGCTGATCAGGCGCCAGGCCTTGGCGTCATGGGCATGGCTGGCGCGCGGGCGGCTTGGCCCGGCGACGCAACGCACGGCCAAGACCGGCGCACTGTCGGCCAGGGTGAAGTCGGTCTTGCCGTTGCCCACGCTCATGAACAACGGCAAATCGCGGTTGGTGCACAGCGCGGTAACGCCCAGTTGGCGTAGGTCATGGCGGTACGGCGCTTGCTGGGTGTCCACCAGGCTGACGAAGGTTTCGCTGCCCACATAGGTGGAGCGTGGTCCGTTGCGGCGCTGCTCGCTGGACAACACGCGGGGTTCGCGGCGCACTGTGTAATAAGCCTGGTCACGGCCATAGCGCGACGGATCGCGCACGGCGTAGAACGGCAAGAACGGCTGCTCCGGTCCGGTGCCGTGGCCCGTGATGCCGCTCAAGGAGTGAATCTCGAAGTCCATCGGTCGCGTGCGGTCGGCGATCACATGGTGTTCGTTGACCCGCTCGGACAAGTGAATCCGGTCCACCCGCTTGGGAAACAGGTTGATTGCCGGGGTGCAGAACGGCACGAATTGCGCCTTGCCGACGCTGCCTTCCAGGCTCGGATCGTGGCGGTCGAACAGCACGATCAGTTCCAGCTCCTGGCCGTCACAGCGCTTGACGGCGCGGCTTAGCTCAGCGAATTCAACGAACAGAAAACGGTGGGGCAGGGCGAAGTATTCCTGAAGCAAGCGATAGCCCTGGAATGCCCGAGGCACCACCGGCATTGCCGCATCGGCGTCGTCGAAACCCCGGGAGCGCAAGGCGTCCGCCGGCAGGCGTTCAACCCAATCACCGCCGGGCTTGCGCGCGAACACCGCGCAGGCATTGCCCAGCAGTTGTTCGTAAAGGCGGAACGGTTGTTCGTCGGCACCGCTGAGGTACAGCGGCAAATTATCCAGGGCGAGGCTGTTGAACGGCAGCTCGGCGCCGGTACGCAAGGTCAGGCGCAGGCCGGCCTTGGCCTTGGGTTCGCTGGCAGCCAAACGCCCGAGCACCGCGGACGGGTTGCCGAAGTACTCGGCCTGGGCGACCTGCAACGGCCACAGCGTCACCGGGTGCGCGGTGCGGTATTCGCAGCAGGTCTGGGTTTCGCGGCCCAAGGCGGCGCGCAATACGGTGTCGCGGGGCAGTGGAAAACCACTGGCCAGGGAGCCTTCATCGGGATCGGCCTGCAACTGCACCACGGTCATCGACGGGGTCGGCGCCAGGTAGTGCGGGTAGGCGATCTCCAGCAGGTTGTGGGTGAAGGTCGGGTACTCGGCGTCGAGTTTGAGCTGGACCCGGGCCGTGAGGTACGCAAAGCCTTCGAGCAACCGTTCGACATACGGGTCGGCGCAGTCCATGCCGGACAGGGTCAGCCGACTGGCGATCTTCGGGTATTCCTTGGCGAACTCGGCGGCGCTTTCGCGCACGTGGTGCAGTTCCTGGTTATATAGCTCCAGCAGGCGCGGGTTCATGGGCGTCTCCGCTGGTCGGCGTTGACCACACGCACATGGCCGGTTTCCAGGTCCAGGTCGGTTTGCAGCAACAGGCGCAACGGCACCGGCTGCGCCCACAGGTCGCCTTCGATCTCGAAACTCAGGGCGTTATGGTTCATCTCACCGTGGCCGACGCGCGCCTTGACCCGCAGGGTATGACGCAGGATGCGCGGTTCGAAGGTGGCGATAGCTTGTCGAATCAAGGCTTCCAGGGCACTGACGTCGACACTGGAGACACTGTTGCCCGCCAGGGCCGGCAGCCCGTAATTGACCACCGACGTACCGGCCGGCGTGTGCAGGGTTGCATCGGCGTTGAGCAGTGAAGTGGTGTTGAGCAGCCACGTCAGGTCACGCAGCACCGAGGCTTTCAATTGGCTCAGGGACAGCACGCGTTTGTCGGCGCTTTCCTTGGGATTGGTCGGGTCATCGTCGGTCAACCGGTCCAGCAGGGACGGTTGCAGGCGATCGCGGGAAGCAATTTCAGTTACCACCAAAGCAGCTCCACGGACGGGTTGCGAGAGGAACAGGGGGCTTGCAGCCGCCACCTGGGGCGGCGGCTACAGGGGCAATCAGCGTTTGGTGTTGGAGCGAATGTTCCAGCCAAACTTGATCGCGCCGCCGTCTTTGGTGCCATCGGCTTTCTGTGGCTGGTAGTCCACCATCACCTGGGCAAAGTTCAGGGTCACGTTTTCGGTCAGGCGATCATCGCTGCCCGAACCGCCGGTGCTCAGGGAGGTGACCAGTACTTCTTCCAGGTTGATGATCATGTACTCGACCTGGCTTTCACCGCCGGCCTTGCGCACGGTCAGCGTGACCTTGTCGATGTGCTTGCCGCTGGCGCAGTGCATCATCAGGTTGGGCGAGGCCTTGTCGACGTACTTGGTCAGCGACAGGTCCTGGATGTTCACCTTGCCCGCGCCGCCGCCACCGCCCACGTGCATGTTGCCGGACTGGGCCATGCCCCAGCTCCAGTTCAATACGTCGATTTCGTCCTTGTGGGCCTTGTCCATGGACTCGCCCTTGATGTCGCCGATCTTGATGAAAATATCAACAGCCATGTTTTCTCCCTGTGTGGTCTCAGCCACAGAATTTGTTAACGCTGATCGTTCCCACGCTCTGCGTGGTAACGCATCTTGTGACGCTCCGCGTCACTGGGACGCGGAGCGTCCCGAGCGACATTCCCACGCGAAGCGTGGGAACGAGCGACGGTGTTACGCGCCTTTTGCCGAAGGCAGTTTCGATACCAGGCGCAGCGACACGGTCAGCCCTTCAAGCTGATAGTGCGGGCGCAGGTAGAACCGGGAGTTGTAGTACCCCGGGTTGCCTTCAACGTCTTCCACGATCACTTCGGCAGCGGCCAATGGGTGCTGGGCCTTGGTGGTTTCGGTGGAGTGCGCCGGGTCGCCGTCCACGTAGTTGAGGATCCAGTCCTGCAACCAGCGCTGCATCTCGTCCTTCTCTTTGAAGGAACCGATCTTGTCGCGCACGATGCACTTCAAGTAGTGAGCGAAACGGCAGGTGGCGAACAGGTACGGCAGGCGCGCGGCCAGGTTGGCGTTGGCGGTGGCGTCCGGGTCATCGTATTCGGCCGGTTTCTGCAACGACTGGGCGCCGATGAAGGCAGCAAAGTCGGTGTTTTTCTTGTGCAGCAGCGGCATGAAACCGTTCTTCGCCAGTTCCGCTTCGCGGCGGTCGCTGATGGCGATTTCGGTCGGGCATTTCATGTCCACACCGCCGTCATCCGTCGGGAAGGTGTGGGCCGGCAGGTTCTCGACTTCACCGCCAGACTCCACGCCACGGATGCGCGAGCACCAGCCGAAGTGCTTGAACGAACGGTTGATGTTCACCGCCATCGCGTAGGCCGCGTTGGCCCAGGTGTACTTGGAGCTGTCGGCACCGTCGGTGTTTTCTTCGAAGGCGAAGGCTTCCACCGGGTCGGTCTTGGCGCCGTACGGCAGGCGCGCCAGGAAGCGCGGCATGGTCAGGCCGATGTAGCGCGAGTCTTCCGATTCACGCAGGGAGCGCCAGCCGGCGTATTCCGGGGTGGTGAAGATCTTGGTCAGGTCGCGCGGGTTCGACAGTTCCTGCCACGAGCCCATGCCCATTACGGTCGGCGAAGCAGCGGCAATGAACGGTGCGTGCATCGCGGCGCAGACTTTCGACAGCTCCCCCAGCAGTTCCACGTCGGGAGGCGACTGGTCAAAGTAGTAGTCGCCCACCAGGCAACCGTACGGTTCGCCGCCGAACTGGCCGTATTCTTCTTCGTACATCTTCTTGAAGATCGGGCTCTGGTCCCACGCGGTGCCCTTGAATTTCTTCAGGGTCTTGTGCAGGTCCGGCTTGGAGATGTTGAGCACGCGAATCTTCAGTTGCTCATCGCTCTCGGTGTTGTTCACCAGATAGTGCAGGCCACGCCAGGCGCTTTCCAGTTGCTGGAAATCCTGGTGATGGATGATCTGGTTGACCTGGGCGGTGAGCTTGGCGTCGATGGCGGCGATGATCGATTCGATCGACTTGATCGCGTCGTTGGACACCAGGTCGGTCTGGGCCAGTGCCTGCTCGGCCAGGGTGCGCACGGCGGTTTCCACGGCTTCGCGAGCACGCTCGGTCTTGGGTTTGAATTCTTGCAGCAGCAGCGACGCGAACTCGCTGGTTTCTTCGGTAGCGCCCAGGTTCTGGGCGCCTTCGCGGGCGGTATTCTCGGTCATGATTACTGGTCCCCTGCCGGCTTCGGCGCGCTCGCAAGGGCCTGCAGCAATGCCGGGTCCTTGATCGCTTTCATGATGATTTCTTCAGCGCCGGTCTTGCCGTCCATGTAGGTCAGCAGGTTGGCCAGCTGCGTGCGGGCTTCGAGCAGCTTGTTCAGCGAGTCGACCTTGCGTGCCACGGCAGCGGGGCTGAAGTCGTCCATGCTTTCGAAGGTGATGTCCAGGCTCAGGTTGCCTTCGCCGGTCAGCTCGTTGGGCACGTGGAACGCGACGCGTGGCTGCATGGCCTTGAGGCGCGAGTCGAAGTTGTCGACGTCCACTTCAAGAAACTTGCGGTCGGCCACAGGCGCCAGAGGTTCCGCGGGCTTGCCGGCGAGGTCGGCCATCACGCCCATGACGAAGGGCAGCTGGACCTTTTTCTCGGCGCCGTAGAGCTCGACGTCGTACTCGATCTGCACCCGAGGCGCACGGTTGCGCGCGATGAATTTCTGAGAACTTTGCTTCGCCACGTTGCTGCTCCTGGTCGCTTGAGCGACGGTGTTGTAACTGCGCGATCCGTACGCTTATTCGCTGTCCGGCCCGCGCAGATTTTCAAATTGGGACATGCCGTCGGGAATCAGGTTGCGCACGATGGCCGCAAAGTCGGCGTGCACCAGATTCTTCGCTCGGTTCAACAGCACCGGCAGCGGGCTCGAAGGCTCGTGCCGGGTGTAGTACGCAAGGATTTTGTCGAGGCTGCGCAGCACTTCATCGCGGCTTGCGATGTCGCCGGTCGGGCGTGCTGCAACGGGCGCGGCGGCGTATTCAACCGAGGGGGCATTGTCGTCACTGACAACCTCGGGCTCGCTGGCGGCGCCGCTGTGTGGGGCGTATTGGTTGAGTATCTGCACGGCCTGCTTGAGCAGTTGCTTCAAGGGGCCGAGGTCCACGCCCTGGGCGGAACCGACCTGGTCGCTGACGTATTGTTCGATGGCATCACAGGCGGTGCGGGCGGTGTTCAGCGCGTCGCGAGTGGCTTGCAGTTGCTCGGCATCGCTGTCGAGAAACGCGCCGTTGAGCTGTTCGGCGCCGAGGCTTTCGCCGGGGAAACTCTGCAGCCCGCTGGCATTCAGCGCAGCGCGCAGGCTGACGGGGCCAAAGGTGCGCGAACGGGTGAGAATGGCTTCGCGCAGCAGGCGGATGTTCGCGTCGCTGGCCACGCCGCTGAGGGCGTTGATGCGCACGGTGGGGTCGTTGTCTTCATCGGCATCCAGGCGCGGATGCAGGTCGGCCCAGTATTCGCGCAGCAGCGCGTTGATCAGCGTGAGCGCGTCGGCAAGCCCCGCGATGCCTTGGAGGGCGAGGGCGCTTTGCAACAGGAAATGGGTGATGCGCAGGTCTTTGCTGCGTTGCAGGAGGTCGAGGCTTTGCTGCTGGATGCTGCGCCATTCCGGAGGTTCGGCAGGCAGGATCGAGTCGCCCATGCTGCGCTCGGGTTGACCCTGTGCGGCACGCTCAAGATGCAAATAATCGGCGTCATATTCCAAGTCTTCGCCACAAGGCGAAGTCGCGGAAACGGCGGCGAGCAGCAGAGGCACATCCACTAAATTCGATCTCCCTATCAGCCCGTTAGATAACGGGCAACTCATGCATTAGTTGCGCGAGGAACTTTGCATGTTTTCTTGGTCATATTTAGCGCTTTGATATCGTGCTGATTTCAAAGTGCCATCACTGGTGTTCAAGAAGTTGTGCATTTTTGGTGTAGTACTTATGCCTTGTCAAGGTAAGCTATTCGCCCTCTATGACAGATGTGCGGTGCTTAACATCTTGCGCGACTGATCAGTCGAAGCAGGTGCCGAGGCAGGATTTTTGTCATACAGGCCGGTTAAGATCAGCAATTACGCGGGTTGAAGCAGGCTTTCAAGGTTTTGGAAGGATCTGTCGTGGATCCCTCGGCAGCAGTTCTCCCAGGGAACGGCCGCGCGTGAAGTATCAGCAAGGAGGCATGATGTCGCTGTGTTTGACTATCACTAGTTATCACAAGATTACCCCTGGCCAGTGCCCTGAAAAGTCCATGGATCAGGGTGCAATGGCTATTGGCCGCGGTTCCGAAAATGACTGGATACTGCCTGATCCAGAGCGCCTGGTTTCCACGCAACATTGCGTTATTCAATACAAAGAGGGTCGTTATTATTTAACCGATAACAGCACTAACGGTGTTGAGCTAGTCAACGCCGGCATCCGTTTGCGCCGGGGAAACAGTGAGCCATTGCAAGACGGCGAGCTGATTCGCATCGGTGATTACGAAATCCAGGCGCGTATCGATTTCAACCTGAAAGTGACAGATTCCCCGTCTTTCACCGGTCACGCCTCCAACAGCTTCGAAGCCCTGATGGGTGCCGCCGTGAGCACCCCGACGCCGCACCCGGTGATCGCGCCGCAGTTCCAGGGCGCCTCGTCGATGGACACCCTGCCGGACCTGTTCGACTTCCTCGCGCCCACCAGCGTCCCGCCGGCCACCGTGCATGATCACGTGCCGGCCGAGCAGCACGATTTCCGCCCGCCGACACCGTTGCCTGTGGCTGAACCTCCGGCGCCGTTGGTCTCCGGCTCAATCATTCCCGACGACTGGGATTTGTTTGGCGATGCCCCGGCACCCCAGCCTGTTGCGCCGCCGCCAATACCGCCACAGCCGCCGATTGTCGAGCCGCCCAAGGTTGAGCAGCCGCTCCCGGTGGCTGACACCAACCAACCCGATTTGCTGCAAGCCTTCCTGCGCGGCGCTGGCCTCGATCAGTTGCGCCTGGACAAGGCCCAGGCCGAAGCCCAGATGGAAAGCATCGGTCGCAGCTACCGGCTGATGGTCGAAGGTTTGATCGACGTGTTGCGTGCCCGCAGCAGCCTCAAGGGCGAGTTCCGCATGCAACAGACGGTGATACAGCCGGTGGAAAACAATCCGTTGAAATTTGCCCCGAATGCCGATGAAGCGTTACTGCTGCTACTGCGTCACAGCAACCAGGCGTTTATGGCACCGGACGTGGCAGTGCGCGACAGTTTCGACGATCTGCGGGCGCACCAGCTGGCCGTCATGGCCGGGGTCGAAGCCGCCATCAAGCACCTGCTGACGCGCTTTGAGCCGGCGCAGCTCGAAGAGCGCATGGGCAAGCCCGGCGGGCTCTCGAGCATTTTCAACGGTTCGCGCCAGGCCCAGTACTGGCAGCAGTTCAGCGAGCTCTACAGCAATATTTCCCGCGAGGCCCAGGAAGATTTCCAGGACCTGTTCGGGCGTGAGTTCAGCCGTGCCTACGAAGAGCACAGCAGCCGACAGCGTCACTAACAACGCAGTACATGGAACAACGGATAGCTAAGTACGTCATTGAGGACGCAGGATGATTCCCAGGTTTTTACTCGCAGCCGCCACCGCGCTTCTGCTGACGGCGTGTGCCAAGGATGCAGCTAAACCCGAGGCCCCCGAGGCTGAGGCAGACACCGCCGCCGTCGAGCTGCATTTCCACGCCATTGCCGGGCTCAACCCCGGTGCCAATGGCCAGGCAGCCCCGGTACGGGTGCGAATTTTCGAACTGAAAAACGCCGCCACCTTCAGCCGTTCCGACTACTTCGCCTTGGCCGATCGCGCCCAGTCGACCCTCGGCCTCGACCTGCTCGACCAGGACGAAGTGGTGATCCAGCCCGGCCAGCAATTGAGCATCCAGCGCGACCTCGACCCGTCCACCCGCCAGATCGGCCTGCTGGTGGGCTATCGCGAGCTGGACCGTGCCCAGTGGCGCACGGTGCTCAACGTGCCGGCGCGCCAATACACCGAATACCAGATCAGCCTCGATGTGCATGCCGTGCGTGCCGACGTCGTGGTTCCCCCATCCAGCCCTGCCCAATAAGAATCGGAGCCCCCATGTCCTGGAACAATCGCGTGGTCTGGTCGGAAGGCATGTTCATCGGAACGCAGCACTTCCAGCAGCATGACCGTTACCTGGAAAACCTGATCGATGCGCGCAGCCGCCCGTTGTCGGCAGGGGCCTGGGGCTTCTCCGAACTGTTGATTGACCAGGGTCTGCTGGCCCAGGGCAAGCTGGCGATTGTCTCGGCACGCGGTTTGTTGCCCGACGGCACGCCGTTCAATATCCCCCAGGACGACGTGGCGCCGAGCCCGTTGAACATCGACGACCACCTGCGTGATGGCTTGGTCTACCTGGCGCTGCCCCTCAAGCGTGCCGGTGCCCGCGACACCGTCGACGAAGGCGAAGCCCTCGAAGCGGCGCGCTACGTCAGCCAGGTGCGGGAAGTGCGCGACGACAACGCACCCTTCGAAAACCGAGCGCCGGTGGCGGTGGGCTCCCGCGCCTTGCGCCTGTTGACCGCCCAGGATGGCATCAGCGATTACGCCGCCATCGGTCTGGTGCGCATCAAGGAAAAACGCGCCGACCGCGCTTTGGTACTCGACGACAGCTACATCCCGCCGGTACTCGACGTGACCGCCAGCAAGCCGCTGACCGCGTTCCGCAGTGAACTGCTGGGCCTGTTGCACCAGCGCGGCGAAGCGTTGGCCGGGCGCGTGGTGGCCTCGGGCGCCGGTGGCGCTTCGGAAATTGCCGACTTCATGCTGCTGCAACTGGTCAACCGCGCCCAGCCGCTGATCCAGCACCTGAGCCAGTTGAGCCCGCTGCACCCGGAGCGTTTCTTCAGTGAACTGGTGAGCCTGGCCGGCGAGTTCTCGACCTTCTCCACCACTGGCCGCCGCCCCAAGGAATACCCGCAATACCAGCACGACGACCTGGCCCTGAGCTTCACCCCGGTGATGCAGGCCCTGCGCGAGGCGCTGTCGATGCTGATCGACAGCAAGGCCACGCCGATCCCGATTGTCGAGAAAGCCTACGGCATACACGTGGCGATGCTGGCCGACAAAACCCTGATCGACAGCGCCAGTTTCATCCTGGTGGTGCGCGCCGATGTGCCGGGAGAAACCCTGCGCGCGCATTTCGGCCAGCAAAGCAAAGTCGGCTCGGTGGAGCACATCCGCGACATGGTCAACCTGCAACTGCCGGGCATCGGCCTGCTGCCGCTGCCGGTGGCGCCACGGCAGATTCCGTACCACGCAGGCAGCACCTATTACGAGCTGGACCGGGGCAGCGAGCACTGGCAGCAACTGAGTAATTCCGGTGGCTTTGCGTTCCACATCGCCGGCCAGTTCCCGGGGTTGAACCTGGCTTTCTGGGCCATCCGAGGGTAATCCGCGATGCATCCGAATGATGATGACCGCACCCAGTTCATGCCGCGCCCGGGTGGCCGCGCACCGGAGCCGGTTCGCGCAGAACCGGCGCCGCTGTCGATGCCTGCCGCGCCGATCCTGACCGGCAAGGCCCAAGGCCTGAACCCCCTGGAAAGCGCCGCCGGCCCGTTGCTGTCGCTGCTGACGCGCCTGCGTAATACGATTGCCCACCCGGCGCCGTCGAGCCTGCGCGCGCAGTTGCTGGCCTACTTGCGCCAGTTCGAAGAGCGTGCCGAGGCCGCCGGCGTAGCCCGCAATGACGTGCTGTTGGCGCGTTACGCGCTGTGCACCGCCCTCGATGAAGCCGTGCTGAGTACGCCGTGGGGCAGTGCCAGTGACTGGGGCAAACAGAGCTTGCTGATCACCGTGCACAACGAAGCCTGGGGTGGCGAAAAGGTCTTCCAGTTGCTGGATCACTGCCTGCAAAGCCCGCGGGAACGCCTGTACCTGCTGGAGCTGTTGTACCTGTGCCTGTGCCTGGGTTTCGAAGGTCGCTACCGTGTGATGAACGACGGCCGCAGCCAGCTGGAAGCCTTGCGCGAGCGCACCGCTGCGGCCATTCGCAGTGCCCGTGGCGAGCATGAGCGCGAACTGTCGCCCCATTGGCGTGGCGTCACCGTGGCCCGTGATCGCCTGGCGCAGTTCATGCCGCCGTGGATCGCCGTGGCCATCGGCGTGGCGCTGTTGCTGGCATTGCTGTTCGGGTTGCGGATGAAACTGGCGTCGGATGCCGAGCCGGTGTTCAAGAATATTCATGCCCTGGGCGAGATCCCGGTGCAGGCCATCGACCGCCCGGTCGCCCAGCCAAAAATCATTGAGCGACCGCGTCTGGCGGGCTTCCTGGTGGAAGACATCAAGGCCGGCCGCGTGGCTGTGGAAGATGCGGTCGACCGTTCCGTGGTGACCATCCGTGGCGATGAACTGTTCGCCTCGGCCAGCTCCAGCATCGTCGATGACTTCCAGCCACTGATGCTGCGCATTGCCGACGCCATCCGCAAGGTCAAGGGCCAGGTGCGGGTCACCGGCCACAGCGATAACCGTCCGATTGCGACCCTGCGGTTCCCGTCCAACTGGGCGCTGTCCGAGGCGCGGGCCAAATCGGTGCTGGAGATTCTCGCGGCCAAGACCGGCCAGCCGGAACGCTTCAGTGCCGAGGGCCGCAGCGACACTGAGCCGGTGGCGACCAATGCCACTGCCGAAGGCCGTGCGCGCAATCGCCGGGTAGAAATCACCGTATTGGCGGAGGGGGTCGAGTGAAGGCGTTTTTCAGTTTTGTGATTCGCTGGGTGATCCCGTTGCTGGGCCTGATCGCCTTGAGCCTGATCATCTGGTTTGTGGGGCCGTTGCTCGATGTGCTGGTGCCGGAAGGGCGCCGCTGGGCGCTGATCATCCTGGTGTTCGCGGTGTGGATTGCCTACCGCGTGTTCCGTATTATCCAGGCTCGTCGCCAGGCCGCCGAAGTGATGCGCAGCCTCGCCGCAGAAACACCGCCAGACCCGGCCAGCGTCGCTACCGCCGAAGAGCTGGCGACCCTGCGCCAGCGCATGGACGAAGCCCTGGCCCTGTTGAAAAAGGCCAAGCTGGGCGGTGACGAGCGCCGCAACCTGTATGAGCTGCCGTGGTACGTGATCATCGGCCCGCCGGGTTCGGGCAAGACCACCGCGCTGGTCAATTCCGGGCTGCACTTTCCCTTGGCCGCGCAGTTGGGCGCCGGTGCGGTGCGGGGCGTGGGCGGTACGCGCAATTGCGATTGGTGGTTTACCGACCAAGCCGTATTGCTCGACACCGCCGGCCGCTACACCACCCAGGACAGCAACTCCACGGTGGATAAAGCCGCCTGGCTGGGCTTCCTCGACCTGCTGAAAAAGCAGCGTTCCCGGCGCCCGATTGATGGTGCGTTTATCGCCATCAGCCTCTCGGACCTGCTGCTGGGCAGCGACGCCGAACGCGCCGCCCATGCCGCCGCGATCCGCTTGCGGATCCAGGAGCTGTACACCCAACTGGGCGTGCGCTTCCCGATCTACCTGATGCTCACCAAGCTCGACCTGGTGCCGGGCTTCATGGAGTTCTTCGACAACCTGAGCAAGGAAGAACGCGCCCAGGTGTGGGGCATGACCTTCGCCCTCGATGACGGCAAGAACAGCGACAGCCCGCTGGCCCATCTGCAAAGCGAATTCGCCGGCCTGGAGCAGCGCCTCAACGAGCGCCTGGTGGAACGCCTGCAACAGGAACGCGACCCGGCGCGGCGCGACCTGATCTACGGTTTCCCGCAGCAGTTCGGCGCGTTGAAAGATTGCCTGCAAGGCTTCCTCGAAGGCGTGTTCAAACCCAATGCCTTTGAAGAGCGCGTCTTGCTGCGCGGCGTGTACTTCACCAGCGGCACCCAGGAAGGCAGCCCGATTGACCGCTTGATCGGCGCCATGGCCCAGAGCATGAACCTGGACCGTCAACACCTGGCGCGTCAGACCGGCACCGGGCGCAGCTACTTCATCGAAAAACTGTTCACCGCCGTGGCGTTTGCCGAGCGTGGCCTGGTGGGCGTCAACCCGAAGGTCGAGCGCCGTCGCAAGTGGATTGCCCGTGGCGTGCTGGCCGCAACCGTGGCGTTGGTGCTGGTGGTCAGTACCCTGTTGTGGGTGAGTTATCGCGCCAACCAGGCCTACATCGCCCAAGTTGACCAGAAGGTCGCACCGCTGGGCCAGACCGTGCAGAACCTGAGCCCGGCGCAACGCGAAGTACTGGCGGTGCTGCCGCTGCTCAACGCCGTGAAGAACCTGGCGGGGGACTCGCCGAGCTGGTCCGAAGGGTTGGGCCTGTATCAGGGCGACATGCTCGAAGCTGAATCCGCCAGTGTCTACCGCAAGCTGTTGATCGCCGTGTTCGCCCCCCGTTTGGTGACGCGCATCGAAGAGCAACTGCACGGCGGTGGCAATTCCGACTTCCTCTATGAAGGCTTGAAGGCCTACCTGATGCTCGCCGACAGCGAGCATTACGACCCGGACTTCATCAAGGCCTGGATCGCCCTGGACTGGGACCGCAACCTGCCACGGGATCTGCCGGCGGATCAGCGTCAGGCATTGATCGGGCACTTGCAGGCCTTGTTCGAGCGGCACCCGCCCAGCGCCCGGCTCGACCCGCGCTTGATCGACGACCTGCGTCGGCAACTGCAGCAACTGCCGGTGGCCCAGCGTGTGTACGACCGGATCAAGCGTCAGAAACTGCCGGAAGGTGTGCCGGACTTTCGCATCAACGAAGCGGCGGGCCGCGATGCCGCGCTGGTGTTCAGTCGCAAAAGTGGCAAGCCGTTGGGTGAGCCGTTGAGCGGGTTCTTCACCGCCAAGGGTTATCGCCAGGGCTTCCTGCTGACCAGCCTGAACCAGGCCGGTACCCTCGCGGAAGAGCAATGGGTGCTGGGCCGCGAGCCGGCGGATCAACAGAACGTGGTCAGCCTCGCAGCCGACGTGCGCCGCCTGTACTTCCAGGACTATCAGCGCCAGTGGGACGCCTTGCTGGCTGATATCGACTTTGTGCCGATCACCAGCGTGGCCCAGGCGGCCGACGTTTTGCGGGTGATTTCCGGGCCGACCTCGCCGCTGAAGAAGCTGCTGGTGGCGGTCTCCAAGGAGACGGACCTGCAGGCGGAAGAACGCCTTCTGGCCGCCAAGGGCGCGCCGGTGGAAGGTGGCGTGGACAAGCTCAAGGAACGCCTCGGCAGCCTGCTCGGCCAGGACCAGCCGACTGCGAATGCACCGGCGGCCAGTGAAGATCCGGTGACGGCACACTTCGCCGAACTCAATAGCATCGTCAGCAAGAACGAAGGCGAACCGGCGGCCATTGATGGCCTGCTGGCGGACATGAATGCGTTGTATGTGCAGGTCAGCGCCATGGTCGGCGCCAGCGGCGATGCGTTGCTCGGCGAAGCGAAAAACCAGGCGGCGGCTGCGGCCACGCGGGTCAGCCTGAATGCCGAACGCCAGCCGCCGCTGGTGCAGGGCATGGTCAAGTCAGTGGTCAACTCCACCACCAACAGCATGATGGGCGGGGTGCGTAACCAGCTGAATGCGGCGTGGGTCAGCGAAGTGGTGAACGTGTACCGCCAGTCCCTGGCCGGGCGTTATCCGATGTCGCCCGGCAGTGCGCGGGACGCCACCCTGGATGACTTCGGGCAGTTCTTTGGGGTGGGCGGGGTGATGGACAATTACTTCCGCAAGTACCTGCAACCTTACGTCGACACCTCCACGCAAACCTGGCGCTGGCAGCCGGGCGCGGCGCAGAAGCTTGGCATCGCGCCGGGCGTGCTGCAAACCTTCCAGCGCGCGGCGACCATTCGTGACGCGTTTTTCCGCGCCGGTGGCACCCAGCCGATCGTGCGCTTTGAACTCAAGCCGGTGGCGATGGACGCGACCATCACCCAGTTCCTGTTGGACCTGGACGGCCAGCAACTGAGCTACGACCACGGCCCGAGCCGCCCGGTTGCGATGCAGTGGCCGAATCCCGGCAGCATTGGCGTGGTGCGCATTTCCATCATGCCGCCGTCGGCCAGCGGGCGCTCCGGCGTGACGCTGGACGGCCCGTGGGCGTGGTTCCGGTTGCTGGAGCAATCGGACCTGACCGCCGGTAATTCACCGGACCGCTTCAACCTGCGCCTGCGGGTCGACGGCGCGAGCATCTCCTACGAGTTGCGGGCCAACAGCGCCTTCAACCCGTTCAAGAGTCGCGTGCTTAACGGCTTCAGCCTGCCGGAGCGTCTATGACCACGCTGGGTTTCTACGGCAAGTTGGCGTGCCGCGGCGACTTTGTCAGCCGTGCGCTGCCCCAGAGTTTTATCGGTCCTTGGGACAGCTGGCTGGCGTCCGGATTGCTCGCCAGCCAGACCCGTCTGGGGGCTGACTGGTTGAACGCGTACTTGGTCAGCCCGCTGTGGCGCTTCGTGTTGGCGCCGGGTGTGTGCGGGCC
The DNA here is from genome assembly GCF_000313235.1 of Pseudomonas sp. PAMC 26793. NCBI lineage: Bacteria > Pseudomonadati > Pseudomonadota > Gammaproteobacteria > Pseudomonadales > Pseudomonadaceae > Pseudomonas > Pseudomonas sp. PAMC 26793. Next base: position 510,893 of record NZ_AMXG01000023.1, on the reverse strand, counting down.
GGACGCGGCGGTGGGCGTGGTGATGCCGAGTATCGACCGGGTGGGGCGCTATTTCCCGCTGACGGTGGCTGCGTTGTTGGATCATGACACCGACCCGGCCTCCATCATCGGCGGGCCGGACGCCTGGTTTGAGCAGGTGGAAGAGCTGCTGCTGAGCACCCTGGATGCCGGGGCCACTTTCGAAGGTTTCAGCGACGGGATCGAATCCCTCAGTGCTCCGGCCTGCCGCCCACGTACCTTGAGCAGCCGCTTTGCCGGCCTGCAGCGTGTCAACGCCACAGACCCGCAGGCGCGGATGACCGCGCTTGCCGAACACGCCTGCGAAGGCGCGAGCCTGTGGTGGGGCCGTGGTTCGCAACAGATTTCCCCCGGTTTATTGCGGTGTCAGGGCCTGCCTGCCGCCGACGATTTTGCGCAATTTTTGCTCGGCCAAGAACAAGAAGGTGTTGTGTAGATGCGGTCCACGTTCAAATCCGCCAGCAAAAGCCACGTCGGCATGGTTCGCCAAGTCAATGAAGACGCCTGCCTCGACCTGCCGGAAAACGGCCTGTGGGTGGTGGCCGACGGCATGGGCGGGCACGCAGCAGGGGATTACGTCAGCAGCCTGATTGTCGACAGCCTGCGCAGCATTCCTGTGGGCCGTTCCCTTGAGGAATATACGGCGGCATTGCGCAGCGACCTGCTGCGAGTCAACGGCGCGGTGCGCGAAGAAACCGCCAACCGTGGCGTGACCATGATGGGCAGCACCGTGGTGTTGCTTGCCACTCGCGGCTTGCGTGGCGTGTGCTTGTGGGCCGGCGACAGCCGCCTGTATCGCCTGCGGGACGGCGTGCTGGAAGGCATTTCCCGCGACCACAGCTACGTGCAGGACTTGCAGGACAGCGGCCTGCTCAGCGAAGCCGATGCCCGGGTGCATCCTCGGGCGAATATCGTCACCCGAGCGATTGGCGTGGAAGCACAGTTGGCGTTGTCGTCGGTCGACCTGTTGATCGCCCCCGGCGACAGTTACCTGCTGTGCAGCGACGGCCTGAACAAGACCGTCGAAGACCACGAGATCCGCGAAGTGCTGAGCCATGCCGAGCCGGATGAAATCGTCCGCAGCCTGGTGCACCTGGGGCTCAATCGCGGCGCGCCGGACAACATCACCGCCATTGTCGTGAAGGTGTCGACATGAACATCAGCATTCCCGGCTACGACATCGAAGGCGAAATCGGCGTTGGCGCCATGGCCAGCGTGTACCTGGCGACCCAGCGTTCCCTGGAGCGCAAGGTCGCGCTGAAGATCATGGCGGCAGCGCTGGCGGCCGACCCGAGCTTCTGCGAACGCTTCCTGCGCGAAGGCAAGACCCTGGCGCGCCTGTCCCACCCGCACACCGTGACCATCCATGACATCGGCAATGTCGGTGAGCTGTACTACATGGCCATGGAATACCTGCCCAACGGCACGCTCAAGGAGCGCATCGCCGCCGGCCTGACGCCGGAGCAGGGGCTGACGTATATCCGCCAGATCGCCTCGGCGCTGGGCTATGCCCATGCTCAGGGTCTGGTGCATCGCGATGTGAAGCCGGCGAACATTCTGTTCCGCGCGGATGGCACGGCGGTGTTGTCGGACTTTGGTATCGCCAAGTCCCTGGATGACCGCACGCAGTTCACCCAGGCCGGATTTGCCGTCGGCACGCCGAGCTATATGAGCCCGGAGCAAGCCCGGGGCCAGGAGATTGATGGTCGCGCCGACCTTTATGCGTTGGGCGTGGTGCTCTACGAAATCCTCGTGGGCAAACTGCCTTATAACGGCACCGATGCACTTTCCACTGCGCTGGCGCACCTGACTGAACCGCTGCCGGAGTTGCCGGTGCATCACGGGCGCTATCAGGAGGTGCTGCGCAAGCTGCTGGCCAAGGATCCGGCGGAACGCTTCCCGGATGCGGCGGCGTTGTTGCGGGCGTTGGATCATTTGCCGAAGGAAGAGCAGGTCGAGGCGACGTTGATTCGGCCTCTGCCGATTCCGGTGGCGGTCTCGAATGACCTGGCCGGACTCACGCCGGTCTCCATCGAAATCCCGACCGACAAGCCGCAGCCACAACCCGTGCGGCAACCGGTGGTGACGCCGACGCAACACTCTGCGGTGTCTGAACAAAACCGTGGGCCGGTGCTGGCGCTGGCAGCGGTTGCCGTGGCGGTGGCGCTGGCGATTGGGGGCGCGAGTTACTGGTGGTTGAAAGATGACGCGCCCGCCGCGCCGCCGGTTGCCGAGGCTGCCAAGACCGCCACGCCACCTGCCACGCTGCCTGCCGCGCAACCTGTGGCGACGCAGGCCGATGGCGGCCAACGCCCGTTGCTGATGGCCGGCAAGAAAACCCTGTTCCAGCGGGTACTGAGCAAGCCCGGCGCAAAACTGTCGAGTGACGCGGGCGGCGCGGCAGGCGAAGGTTTGCCAGCGTTTTCCGTGCTTTACGTCTACCAGCGCAAGGATGTCGACGGCAGCCTGTGGCTGCGGGTTGGCGCCGCCACCGACGGGCGCAGCGACGGCTGGTTGCCGGCGGCGCAAGTCAGCGACTGGAAGCAGAGCCTGGTGCTCAAGTTCACCGAGCGTTCGGGCCGGGCGCCGGTGATGTTCCTGCGCCAATCCGCGGAAGTGGAAAAGCTGCTGGCTGATCCGGCGGCGGCGAAAAACCTGCTGCTCAAGGTGCAGAAAAACGGCGAGGACAACCAGCAAGTGCTGGCCTTGGAACCGACCGCCAGTGCTGTGCCGCAGAACCAGTTTTACCTGCTGCCGATCTTCGACTCCAAAGAGAGCTTCGACGAAAACGGCCAGCCGGTGCAGTTGCTCAACATCGCCTCCATCGACCCCGGCAACACGCCTGATGTCGTCGCCAAGGCGGTCGGTCGAACGCCGGTGATCGATGCCAATGCCGATGCCTTCCGCACGGCCGTGGTGCTGGTGGTCGACACCACCGTGTCCATGCAGCCGTATATCGACCAGGTCCGCGACGTGGTCCACGAGCTGCAAACCCGCATCGCCGAACGTGGCGAGCTGGACAGCGTGAGTTTCGGCCTGGTGGGTTTTCGCAACAGCATCAAGAAAACCCCGGGCCTGGAATACGTGGCCAAGACCCTGATCACCCTCGACCAGGGCCGCGACCCGCAACGCTTCCTCGACATGGCGCGCCAGGTGAAGGCGTCCACTGTGTCCAGCCACTCCTTCAACGAAGATGCGTTCGCCGGTGTGATGCAGGCAGTGGAAGGCATGGACTGGTCCGGTTACGGCGGACGCCTGATCCTGCTGGTGACCGACGCCGGTGCGCTGCGCAAGAACGACCCGTTCGCCACCACCCAGATGAACGAAGCCGAAGTGCGCCAGGCGGCGTTGGGCAAGCAGATCAAGATCTACGCCTTGCACCTGCGCACCGACGCCGGCAAGAAAACCCACAGCGGCGCCGAAACCCAATATCGCACCCTCACCGCCGACGCCAACCCGCAGATCGGCGACCTGTACACGCCGGTGCCCGGCGGCGATGTGCGCAAGTTCGGTGAGCGGGTCGACGAGATCGGCACCGTGTTCGCCAACCTGGTGCATCAAGTACGCAGCAACACGCCGCAGCCGGTACCGCTGCTCAGTGCCGCACCGACCCTGGCGGACAAGTCCGCCGCCGTCGGTTATGCGATGCACATGGATTTCCTCGGCCGCAAAACGGCGAGCCAGGCGCCGCAACTGGTGAGTGCCTGGACCGCCGACCGCGACCTGACCAACACCGCGTTGCCGGCCTTCCAGGTGTGCGTGATGCTGACCAAATTGCAGCTCAACGATTTGCAGCAATCCTTGAAACTGATCGTCGACGCCGCGCGTAAAACCCAGACCTCACCGAAGGATTTCTTCCAGGAAATCGCCAGCGCCTCGGCCTATATGAGCCGCGATCCACAGGCCCTGAAAAAAGGCGGCAACCTGGCGGACGGCGGCATCCTTGGCGAATACCTCGAAGGCCTGCCGTATCGCAGCAAGTCGCTGAACATGACCCAGGACTTGTGGCTGTCGTTGAGCGTGGCCGAGCAGGAAGACTTTATCGACGAGCTGGATTCGAAGATCCGCCTCTACGAAACCTTCCACAATGACGTGGCGAACTGGGTCCGTTTCGGCGATGCCGAGCCGGGGGATGCGTTGTACCGCGTGCCGCTGTCGACGCTGCCCTAATGCTGAACTTGAGCGCGGTGCACAAGAGCCGGGGCGTTGGCGCCCAGCGCTATAGCCTGGTGATTCCGGGCCTGCAACTGCGTGCGGGTGAACAGTTGGCGGTGGTTGGGCCGAGCGGCTGTGGCAAGAGCACCTTGCTGGATTTGCTCGCGCTGGTATTGGCGCCGGATCAGGTCGGGCAGTTCGAGCTCAACCGTGTCGACATCGCCGGACTCTGGCGCGGTGACCAGCAAAGCGCGCTGGCAGACCTGCGCAGTCGGCACCTGGGTTATGTGCTGCAAACTGGCGGCCTGCTGGGTTTTCTCGATGTGCGCGGCAACATTGCGTTGTCGCGGCAACTCCTGGGGTTGAAGGACGATGGCAGCGTGGCGCGGCTGGCCGAGCAGTTGGAGATCACGGATCAGTTGGATAAGAAGCCGGCGGCGTTGTCCGTCGGCCAGCGTCAGCGGGTCAGCTGCGCGAGGGCACTGGCCCACGGTCCGCAGCTGTTGCTGGCGGATGAACCCACCGCTGCGCTCGACCCGTTGAACGCCGAACGGGTGATGCAGGCACTGTTGGCCCAGGCCCGGAATAACGGCGCGTGCTGCGTGATCGCTACCCATGATGAACCCCTGGCCCGGGCCAGTGGCCTGCAGGTAAGGCGCATCAGTTGCCGGCGCGACACCGACGGCGGCGTCACCGCGACCCTCGGGGAGGCCTGCTGATGCGTATCGCCCTGGTGGCTTCCCTGGCCTGGCAGGATTACCGCAACGACGCGTGGCTGTCGGTGTGTTCGGTGCTCGCGCTGGTGGCGGTGATCGCCCCGCTGCTGGTGTTATTTGGCCTGAAATATGGACTGGTTAGCAGTTTGACCGAACGTTTGGAAAACGACCCGGCCACCCGGGAAATTATTCCGTTGGGCGGTGGTCGATTCAGCAGTGAATTTGTCGAGCAACTGCGCCAGCGCAATGACGTGGCGTTTGCCTTGCCGCGCACCCGGCAGATTGCAGCGACGGCGCAGTTGGGCGCAGTGACCGTGGAGATGCTGCCGACCGCCGACAACGATCCGTTGCTGGCCGGCATGCCGATGCCCAAGGGCCTGGATCAGATCGTGCTGAGCCACACCGCCGCCGAGAAGCTCGGGGCGAAGGCCGGTGATTGGCTGGAGGCCAGTTTTGGTCGTCAGGTGGCGGGGCGGGTCGAGTCGCAGGGCACTCGGGTCCAGGTGCTGCACGTATTGCCGCTGGAAGCCTTCGCCCGGGATGGACTGTTTGCGCCCTTGGGCTTGCTGGAAGCGGCAGAAGATTATCGCGATGGCCGTGCGGTGCCGGCGTTTGGCTGGGACGGCGATGCGGTGGGTGTGAGCGAGCAGCGGGTTTACCCGGCGTTTCGTTTGTATGCGCGGCGCCTGGTGGATGTGGAGCCGCTGCGGGTGTATTTCGCCGGGCAGAATCTGCTGGTGTCGACCCAGGCACAGACCATCGCCCAGGTGCAGTCGTTGAGCCGCAACCTGTCGATCGTGTTCTGGATCATCGCCGGGCTGGCGTTGGCGGGCGCGTTTGCGGCGATCTTTGCCGGTGCGCTGGCGTCGGTTGCACGCAAGCGCCGGGAGTTGTCGGTGTTGCGGCTGTTGGGGTTTTCCACCGCTGGGCTGTTGCTGTTTGTGGTGGTGCAGGCGCTCTACAGCGCGGGGTTTGCCGCTGTATTCAGCGGTGTGTTGTACGGCTTGGCAGAGTCAGGCCTGAACCAATTATTCGTGCAGGTGCCGGGCGAATACGCCAGTCACCTGCTGGCGCGTCATTACGGCCTGGCCCTGGCAACTGTCCTTGGCGTCAGTGCCGTGGCGGCGGCCTGTGGCGGTTGGCGTGTGGCGCGGATCCAGGCTTCTGAAGGAGTCAGAGATGTATAAGTTACTGGGCGCCGCCGTGGCGCTGACCCTGTCTTGCGTGGCCTGGGCCGATGAGGCCAGCGACAAGCTGGACAACCCCAAACCGTTGCCGGATGACGTCAGCCTGCCGCTGCCCTGCGAAGGCAACATGGTGTTCCGCTACGCCTACGTGCTGGCCCAAGGCACCCTGGATGACCGCGAGATCAGCCTCGGCTACCCGTTCAGCGAAGGCGAAGCGGGCTACCAGCAATCGTTCATTTCCGGTTATCGCCGGGACTTTATCAACGGCCAGTTCACCCTCAAGGACCTGCCCAAGGAATGGAACAAAGTCATCGCGCCGTTGATGCCCAAGACCGACGCCAAGACCCCGCTCAAGCCGATGCTGTACTTCATCGGCAAGTACGAAGTCACCGCACGGCAATACGCGCAGGTCATGTCCCAGGCGCAGTCCCTGGCCAGTGGCGAGCCGGCCCCGGCGTGCGACGTACCCACCGGGATGGCGGCGCGCCTGCCCAAGGTCAAGCTGTCGCGTTTTGAAGCGGAACGCTTCTCGGCGGTGTACAGCGCCTGGTTGATGAAATACCACCGCGAGCTGTTGCCGGTGAGTGGTCGCGGTGCTTCGGCAGATGACGGCGGCCTGGGCTTTGTGCGCCTGCCTACCGAAGTGGAGTGGGAGTTCGCCGCACGCGGTGGCCAGGCGGTCAGCCGTCAGGACCTGGAAGGCCGACTGTTCCCACGGCGCACCGAGGGCAGCGAAAGCGATGGCCCCCTCGCCGATTATGCGGTGTTCAATCAGGTTGCCGGTGGCACCGGCCAAGCGGCGCGGTTGATGCCTATCGGCACTAAGCTGCCCAACCCGATCGGCATGTTCGATGTGATCGGCAACGCGGCGGAAATGGTCCAGGAATCCTTCCAGCTGGTGCACGCCGGGCGTCGTCAGGGCACCTATGGCGGGTTCGTGGTCAAGGGCGGCAACTACCTGGAAGGCGAGGGCACCCTGTTCACCGGCATGCGCCGCGAGTACCCGTTGTTCGCCGCTGACGGCACTGAACAAAGCAACGAGACCACCGGCTTTCGCGTGGCGATTGGCGCCTTGTCGGCGCCGCGTTCGCGCTACAAGGAGCTGTTCGCCCAGTGGCAGAAAGAAGGCCGCCTGGCTTCGCTGACCGACGCCATTGATGATGCCCAGGACCCGACCAAACGCCTGGACAGCATCATCGCCGCCAGCGTCGACCCGCGCCTGCAAGCCGAACTCGGGCTGGTCAACGAAGAACTCAAGCGCAACGTTTCGCTGATCGCCCAGCAGCGCGAAGAAGCGGCCGGCAACCTGATTCAGTCTGCGGCCCTGGTGGCCGAGACCATCAACAACTACAACATCCGCCTGATCAATTTGCAGAAGAGCCGCCAGCAGGCCATCGACGCCAAGGACGAAGCCAGCGCGCAGCTGTTCGCCACGGCGATCACCAATGGGCGCAGTGCGCTGGACGGCGCGGTGGCGATCTACATCGACAACCTGGCCACCGGCACGCGCTACACCGATGCGGTGATCCAGGCGCAGTTTCAACGGATCAAGGAAGAGTTGGATCGCAAGCCGGTACTGGGCAAGAGCCTGGTGACGCGTGCGACGTTATTCGTTCGCCATGTGGGCAACTACCGCAAGCAACAGCGGGCCGACCCGGCGACGATTTTGAAGGAATTGCTCGCAGCGAGCGGTCAGCGGTCTTGACCGCTGGTTGTATGGCGAGCTTGGAAGGGACTCAGGCGGCGGTGGGCCGTGCTGGGCAAGTCAAACTTAAAAGAGAACACAACGATGATTTTTTCCCGTAAGGCAGTTTCCAAGCGTCATCTGCTGTTGATTGCCGCTGGCTTCAGCACGGTGCTGACCGGTTGCGCAACGTCGCCGACCAACAAGGTCGCCTCGACCACCAAGGTCGAGTACTACCCGAACTGCTACGAGCCGGTGCAGCACCTGCGCGCTACCGATTCGGACCTGACCAAGTCAGTGGTTACCGGTGCCGCCCTGGGTGCGGCCGGTGGTGCCTTGCTGGGCGCCCTGACCGGTGACTCCGACAAGCGCGGCCGCAATGCTGCCATCGGTGCAGCGGGCGGCGCTCTGGCCGGTGGTGCTGCGGGTTACTACACCGAGCGCCAGAAGCAGATCACCGATGACAACCAGCGCATCGCCTCCTACGCCACTGACGTCAACAAGCGCGCTTCGGACATCGACCGCAGCACTGCGTACGCCAAGGCGTCCCAGCAGTGCTACCAGAGCGCGTTCACCAAGCTGGTGGCTGACCGCAAGGCCAAGGCCGTCAACGACGTCGAAGGCCGCAAGCGTCTGGCAGAAATCGTCTCGGGCCTGAAAGAGTCCAACGACCTGATCGTCGCGGTCAACGGCAAGGCCAGCGAAGACCTGAACAACTACACCCAGGCTTACGAGCAGGACCTGCAACAAGTGGGTGTACAACGTGCTGACGTAGTCACTGTTGCGACTGCTGACACCACGCCGGTGGTGACGCCGACCAAAGGCAAGAAGCCGGTGAAAGTTGCCAAGAAACCGGTACTGCCGACCGTGCCGAAAGAAGCCGTAGCCACCGAGAAAACCATCCAGACCGCCCAGACCAAGCAGGCTGAAAGCAAGCAGGTTGCCAGCGCCGGTAAAGCGCAGATCGAAGGCACTTGCCGTGATCCAAACCTGGCGGACTGGGCACCGGTTCCTTGCCCTAACGTCTAAGCAAAGTTGTTGCTATAAGCGGTAAACGCCAGCCGATCTCCTGCTAAAACGGGAGATCGGTAGCGTTATTTGCACAAATCGTTAAACTGCTGCGGCCACCCAATAATTACACTGAGGCCGTGTGCATGAAATTTCGTTTTCTTCTCTGGATGCTTGGCCTGTTGATGGGCAAAGCCAGCCGCACCAACCCTGCGTTCCAGCAGCAGTTGGGTGACAAGGACCTGGCGTTCCAGCTGCAGACCCTCGACGGCAAGGTTGCCCGTCACTTCATCGTCAAAGACCAGCGCATCACCAGCCGTTCGGGTGTCCATCCCGCGCCTGCGTTTGCCATCGCCTTTAAAGACGCCGCCTACGGCTTCGCCACGATGCAGGCGAAGAACAAGCAACTGGCGTTCATGACGGGGATTCAGGACAAGTCGATCCAGATCAAGGGCAACCCGGCGCTGGTGATCTGGTTCCAGGGGCTGACCAAGTATTTGAAGCCGAAGAAAAAGCCCAAAGGCTAGGGGTTTCTTCAGCAATACCGCGTCGCCTGCATTCGCGAGCAAGCCCGCTCCCACATTCGACCGAGTTCCAACTTTGGAATGGGATTGAATGTGGGAGCGGGCTTGCTCGCGAATACGGTGTAACAGGCGCCCGATTTATCCCTGACTGAACTGCGACGCCAGTTCGCGCAGCAACGTTTCCGCATCCAGCACTTTGGCCACCACATCCTCTGCCTTGTCCCGGGCCAGCCCCAGGCGCTCAAGCAGTTCGTCCGGGATGGCTTCATCCGGCCCGGAGCCGATGCCACTGCTGCGCAACAAGCGCACGGCCAGGCATACCAGGTTCGGGTATTCCGCATATTGACCGTCGTAGGTCGGGTCGTGCTGGAAGCGCAGGGCGGTGGACAGTTCGTCCGGCATGTCCCAGTAACGCATCAACCAGGCACCAATCTGCTCGCGGCTGATGCCCAGCAGGTGCTGTTCGATGTAGCTGTGGCACAGGTGCGGGTTGACCTCCAGGTGCCGGCAGATCAGCGAGAAATGCGGCGGGAAGACGTGGGCCAGCAACAGGTAGCCGAAGTTGTGCAGCAGGCCGGCCAGGTAGGTCAGGCCGGCTTCCGGGCGCTGGGCGCGGGGCATGGCGCGGGTCAGGCCTTCGATGACGGCGGCGGTGTAGATCGACTGGTGCCAGTACGGCGTGGCCTGTTGCGGGTGGTCTTTGGGCAGGCTCAAGGTCTTGCCCAGGGCCAGGCCTAGCGCGAGGTTGATCACCAGATCAAAGCCCAGCACGCGGACGATGGCGTCTTCCACCGAGCGGATCTTGCCCGGCGAGGCGTAGTAGGGCGACGCAGCCCAGCTCACCACTTGGGCGGCCAGGGCCGGGTCGGTTTCGACGACGCCGGTGATGTCGTCGATGGTGGCGTTGGGGTCGACCCGCAGCTTGATGATCTTTTGCGCGGTATCGGCCAGCGGTGGAATCTCGATGGTCGCTTCCAGGCGCTGCTGGATACGGCGGGCGGTGAACGCCTGCATCGCCTGGGTGATTTCCTCGCGGTCGTCGTTGGGGCGATCGAGGTTTGGCCGGATGTTGCTCAGCGGTTCGCCGAAATGCGCGGCGCTGGCCTTGGTCAGCATGCTCTTGAAGGCCTCGCTGGAAATCTCCAGCAGCAGCCCGGCTTCGCCCGAGTGCACCAGCACGGTCGGCTCGCGCAACAGGCTTTCTTCGTACAGGCACGGGGAGCTGGTGAGCGGCGGCAGGCCGGGCAGCAGGCTCAGGCTGTGCTTGCCGAGCATGCGCTCGAGGCGCTCCGGCGACACGGCCGTGAGGCGGCGGCCTGTGAGTTCGGCCAGGCGGTTGAGGTCCAGCAGTTGATTCTGCGGAAACAGCACCATGAGTGCACCCACGGCATCATCGAGCAGCACGGCCTGAACCTTCTGTGCCGGGTTCAGGCCAGGGCGTTCGGCAACTTCCGTGTAGCTGATAGCGAGCTTTGCAAGCAGCGTCCGAATCACCGAGGGTGCGGTCGGTGGGGCTGTGGCGAGGGCAACTTCTGACATGGCCTGAATCCAATTTCCTACAGTCATTGGAGTATAACCAGCTTGATACAAGTGAGGGTCGTCTAAGTGAGTCAGCCGTCACACTTGGCCGTATTGCTGCCCATGCCTGAGCCAGCGATCCAGCAGCGGGCTGACATGTTCGGGCCAGCGCTCGATCAACGCCTGGGCGGCATCGCGTACGGCGGGCAACAGGTCGGCATCGCGCATCAGGTCGGCGACCTTGAATTGCAGCAGGCCGGTCTGGCGGGTGCCAAGCATTTCGCCGGGGCCGCGCAGTTCGAGGTCTTTTTCGGCGATCACGAAACCATCGTTGGTCTCACGCATGATACCGAGGCGCTGGCGACCGATCTGTGAAAGTGGCGGGTGGTACAGCAGCACGCAATGGCTGGCGGCGCTGCCCCGGCCGACGCGGCCACGTAATTGGTGCAGTTGCGCCAGGCCCAGACGCTCGGGGTTCTCGATGATCATCAGGCTGGCGTTGGGGACGTCCACGCCGACTTCGATCACCGTGGTCGCCACCAGCAATTGCAAATTGCCAGCCTTGAACTCGGCCATCACCGCGGCCTTTTCCACCGGCTTCATGCGACCGTGGATCAGCCCGACCTTGAGTTCGCCCAGGGCGCTGGTGAGGTCTTCATAGGTGGTTTCGGCGGCCTGGCAAGTCAACTCTTCCGACTCTTCGATCAGCGTGCACACCCAATACGCCTGGCGCCCTTCGGCACAGGCACCGCGCACCCGTTCGATCACTTCGACCCGGCGGGTATCGGTGACCAGCACCGTGTTGACCGGCGTTCGGCCCGGCGGCAGTTCATCGAGGATTGACGTGTCGAGGTCGGCGTAGGCGCTCATGGCCAAGGTGCGCGGGATCGGCGTGGCGGTCATGATCAACTGGTGCGGGCTCATGCGGCCGCCCACGCCTTTCTGGCGCAGGGCCAGGCGCTGCTGCACGCCGAAGCGGTGCTGTTCGTCGATGATCACCAGCGCCAGGTTCTTGAACTTCACTTCGTCCTGGAACAGCGCGTGGGTGCCCACCACCATCGGGGCGCCAGCGGCGATCTGTTCCAGGGCGGCTACGCGGTTCTTGCCCTTGAGCTTGCCGGCCAGCCACGCGACTTCCAGGCCCAGTGGTTCGAGCCAGCGCTTGAAGGTGATGAAGTGCTGTTCGGCAAGAATCTCGGTGGGCGCCATCAGTGCGACCTGATACCCGGCTTCAAGGGCCTGCAACGCGGCGAGGGCGGCGACCACGGTTTTACCCGCGCCCACGTCGCCCTGGATCAGCCGCAGCATGGGTTCTTTCTGGCTCAGGTCGTAGGCGATTTCGTTGCCGACCCGTTGCTGGGCGCCCGTCGGTGCAAACCCCAGGTTGGCCAAATATTGAGCCGGAAGCCTTGTGGCCTTGGGCATTGCCGGTGCGCGCAGAGAGCGCATGCTTTCGCGCAGGCGTTGCTGGGAGAGTTGGTGGGTCAGCAGTTCTTCAAACGCCAGGCGATGCTGGGCCCAGTGATGACCGAGGGCCAGCTCGTCGACATCGGCGTCGGCAGGTGGGTGATGCAGGTAGCGAATCGCGTCATCCAGCGGTGCCAGTTGATAGTCGCGCGCCAGTTCCTGGGGCAGCCAGTCGGGCAGGCTTTTCGGCCCGAGCATCGTCAGGGTTTGCATGCACAACTGGCGCAGGCGCTGTTGGGTCAGGCCTTCGGTGAGCGGGTAGATCGGTGTGAGGGTGGTGTCCACTGGCGGCGGTTCGTCGCCGGTAATGGCGCGGTATTCCGGGTGGTAGATTTCCAGCCCCGAGGCGCCGGGCCGGGCTTCGCCGTAGCAACGCACGCGGGTGCCCCGCTTGAGACCTTCCTTCTGGGCGTTGCTGAAGTGGTAGAAGCGCAGGCTCAGGCCGCCGGTGCCGTCTTGCAGGCGCACGACCAAGCTGCGGCGCTTGCCCATCACCACGTCGGCACCGCTCACAGTGCCTTCAACCACCGCGTCCTGCCCGGGGCGCAATTGGCCGATGGGCACCACGCGGGTGCGGTCCTGGTAACGCAGGGGCAGGTGGAACAATACGTCCTGGAGATTTTCCAGGCCGACCTTGGCCAATTTCTCGGCCATGGCCTCCCCGACACCCTTGAGTGCCGTCACCGACACCTGCGACAGCTCAGTCATACCGTTACTTAGCTCGCAGCAGGCGGCTTTGCCACCGAACACAGGCGGATCGAGTCGGCGAGGATTTCAATCGCTTTCGGGCGCGGGAAGCTGGCGCGCCAGGCAATTGCCACGGTACGGAATGGCACCGGCGGCGTCAGTGGGCGTACGGCAATCACGCCGGGGGCGTAGTGATGGCTGTCCACCGCCGACAACGGCAGGATCGAAATGCCCAGGCCGGACGCGACCATATGGCGAATGGTTTCCAGGGAGCTGGACTCCACGGTGGTGTGCTTGGCGCCGTCGTTGCCTTTGGTCAGGGTCGGGCAGGCTTCCAGCACCTGGTCGCGGAAGCAATGGCCTTCGCCCAACAACAGCAGGCTCTTGTCGTTGAGCAGGGCGGCGTCGATGGTTTCTTTTTGCGTCCACGGGTGGGACGCCGGCATCAGCACGTAGAACGGCTCATCGTAGAGCGGCAGGGTCAGCACGTCTGCCTCGTTGAACGGCAGGGCGATGATGATCGCGTCCAGCTCGCCGTTGCGCAGTTTGTCGCGCAGCACATGGGTGAAGTTTTCTTCGATATACAGCGGCATCTGCGGCGCGACGCGGTGCAGTTGCGGAATCAAATGCGGGAACAGGTACGGGCCAACGGTGTAGATGGCGCCGACCTTCAGCGGGGCGGTCAGCTGGTTCTTGCCAGCCTGGGCCAGCTCGCGAATGCTTTGGGCCTGTTCCAGCACCTTCTGGGCCTGGGCGACGATGCCTTCGCCGACGGGCGTGAGGCGCACGGCGCTTTTGCTGCGCTCGAAAATCAGCACACCGAGTTCGTCTTCAAGCTTCTTCACACCCACCGACAGCGTCGGCTGGCTGACGTGGCAACGCTCGGCCGCGTGGCCGAAGTGCTGCTCTTGGGCGAGGGTAACGATGTAGCGTAATTCTGTAAGAGTCATAGCGGGCGTCCATGAGGTTGCGGGCCAAGCATACCGGCTGCAATCGATAGACGCACGTTATCAGACAGCATGGGGTTTACGACACCTGGTAATCAGGTGTCGCGTTCATGCTTTCAGCTTTGTGGGTATTTGAAGGTGAAGGTTTTGGTGAAGGGGGCCCACCAGTCAGGCACGCCGGTTTCCTTGTCCACATGGTGGAAGAAGCCTTTGATTTGCGGGCTTTCATAGCGCAGCACCACGGTGTAGGTGCCGGGGCCGTCCATTTTCACGTTGTTGGCGTAGTGAGCGCCGTCTTTGGCCACCATCGGCAACAAGGTGCCGATTTCCTTGTAGTCGGGCGAGCCTTGCTTGACCAGCGAGTAGGTGATGGTCAGGTAGGGCACCCATTCACCGTTGGACAGGCCGTACTTGTTGTCGGCGGTGGCGTGCACGTCCGTCTCCAGGTGCACCGAGTCCTTGCTCATCACCATGCCCGGTGGCATCGGGGCCATTTCGATGCCCACCAGATAAGAGGAGGCGATTTCCATGTCGTTGACCTGGACGGGCCCGCCAATCGGGTATTCGCGGGCTTGGACCAGGGCGGAAGCGGCCAGGGCACTGACCAGTACCAGTGCGGTGGCCAAGGGGTTGCGCAGGTGTTTCATGGTGGGGCTCCTCGGGGAGGTTAACGTGATTGCGTCGGGCGTGAATGCATCAAGCGGTTACCCAGCACCAGGAGCACGAGGGTGACGGACCAGGCGACCAACTGGACCCCCAGCGGCCGGTCGGTGTAGCCCACCAGCGCAGTCAGCGCGCGGCCGATGAGGCTGCCATCGGAGACCAGCCAGGAGGTGTCCCAGAGCTGGTAGCCCCAGGCGGGAATCAGGTCGATACCGGCAAGGATCGCAGCGGCCCGGCCAGCCATGCCGGCGGCGAGCAAGGCGATCATCCAGCCGGTAATCGAGAACAGACGCTTGAGGCTGATGGCGACCAGGCCGCGGTACATCAGCCAGGACAGCGCGGCGCCGGCGGCAATGCCGAGCACGCCGCCTGCCAGCATTGACAGTGGGTCTGCCTGGCTCGACGCGGCGATGCCGTAGAGGAACAGCACGATTTCCGAGCCTTCGCGCAGTACGGCCACGGTGATGACCACGGCCAGGGCCCAGAGGGATTTTTCGCCAGTGAGTACCGCATTGCCGGCGCTGCGCAGTTGGGTCGCCAGCTCGCGTCCGTGACTGGCCATCCACAGGTTGTGCCAGCCCAGCATCACCACGGCGACCACCAGAATGGCCGCGTTGAAGATTTCCTGGCCGAAGCCTTGCAGCGCCTGGGTGATTGCGCCGGTAAACAGCGCCAAGATGCCGGCACCGAGTACGCCGGCCGCAATCCCTCCACCGATAAGCAGGCCACGCCGAGCCAGACCTTGGGTGGCGGCCATCACGATGCCCACCACAATCCCGGCTTCCAGCACTTCTCGAAACACGATCAACAGACAGGCCAGCATGGCTTACTCCTTGGCCGCGACAGCAGTGACCGTGCCTTTGGCCTGGTCCGGGTGGTAGTCATCGAAGAAGGTGTAGGTGCCGGGATGCAACGGGCCTGCAAACACCGTGACGGTGTTGCCGGGGACGATGATTTTTTCGAATTTCATGTCGTAGCTTTCGAACTCATCGACGCTTTCGTCGTGGCTGGTGAGTTGAATGCGGAAACGCTCACCGGCCGGCACCTCGAACGTCGAGGGGCTGAAGGTGTGGTTTTGAATGACCAGGGTGACCAGCTGATCTGCCTGCGCTGCGACGGGAAAAACCAGTAGGAGGAGAGCCAGCCGGGCAAGGTTGGGCATGCCGAATGTCCGCTAATGAGAACGATTCGCGGATAATTGGCTTTGTCTTTAAATGTTACAAGTGAAGATCGTGTTAGGTGCCAGCTTGTTCAAGCCTGGTTCAGGTTGCGGGATGTGCGGGGGAGTGAGCAGCAACCGTAGGCACCCGAGGGTGCCTACGGTGAGGATTACCGGCGACGTTTTTCGATGTTGTAAACGAACGGCGCAACGATCTCGATGCTGCCGCCTTTCAACATGTCGGCCGGCGGCTTGGGCAGCGGCTGGGCGCGACGGATCATGTCGAGGGTGGCGCGGTCCAGATCGGCGTTGCCAGAGCGGCCCACCAGTTCATAGGACAGCACGTTGCCATCGGCATCCACCACGAAACGCAAGCGGTTCAGGCCTTCCTTGCCACGGGCCTGGGCGCCCGGCGGGTACTTCTTGTACTTCTGCAGGTGGCCCAGCAGGGTACTTTCCCAGGTGGCCTTGGCCGCGATCTGCTGCGGTGAAGGGCCCGGTTGTGGCTGAGCGGACTTTTCCGTAGGCGCGTTGTTCTGCGGAGTTTCGCTCGGCGGCTCTTCGGAAGGTTTTTCCTTGGGCGGATCGGGCTTCTTCTCCACAGGCTTGGGTGGCTGTGGTTTCGGCTTGGGCTTGACCGGCTTGGGCACCTGGATCGTCGGCTTCGGTGCCTCGGCCAGTTTCGGCAATGGCAGCTCTTCCACCGGCGCCGGCGGTTGCGGCGGCGTGATCACCTTTGGCGGAGCCGGAGGCGGTGGCGCCGGCATCGGTGCCAGGTCGATGACCATGGCAGCCGGAGGCAACTGGACCGTGTGTGGCGCCGACCACTGGAGCGCGAGGATGATCGCGACGGCGTGGACGCCCAGCACGACGGCGAGGCTGGTGCCATAACGCGTCAGTTTGTGGCGCGTCGTGATCATTTCTTGGCTGCCGTCTCAAGTCCGACCAGGCCTACCTTAAGGTAGCCGGCTGCCCGCAGGGCATCCATCACGCTCATCAGGTCGCCGTAGTCCACGCCCTTGTCGGCCTGGAAGAAGATGGTCGTGTCTTTCTTGCCCTGGGTCTTGGCGTCGAGCACCGCGCCCAGGGTTTCGGATTTGACTTCTTCTTCGCCCAGGAACAGACGCTGGTCCGCCTTGACGCTGAGGAATATCGGTTTCTCCGGCCGCGGCGCAGGTTTCGCGCTGGAAGCGGGCAGGTCGACCTTGATGTCCACAGTGGCCAGTGGTGCGGCCACCATGAAGATGATCAGCAGCACCAGCATCACGTCGATAAACGGTGTGACGTTGATTTCGTGGTTCTCGACGAGCTCGTCGTCGCCTTGATTCAAATGCAGGCCCATGGCCGATTACCCCACTTTCACCATATGCGGTTGCGAGCTGCGCTCGGTAGGCAGGTGATCGAGGTCACGGCTGACCAGCAACAGGACTTCTGCCGAAGCGTCCGACACCTGGGCCTTGTAGCCGGCGATCGAACGGGCGAAGACGTTGTAGATGACGACCGCAGGAATCGCGGCAACCAGGCCCAGTGCCGTTGCCAGCAGGGCTTCGGCGATGCCGGGAGCCACGACGGCGAGGTTGGTGGTCTGGGTTTTGGCGATGCCGATGAAGCTGTTCATGATGCCCCACACGGTACCGAACAGGCCGACGAAAGGCGCGGTGGAACCGATGGTGGCCAGCACGCCGGTGCCGTTGCTCATGTTGCGACCGCAGGCGGCAACCAGGCGCTCAAGACGGAAGCTGACACGTTCCTTGATGCCTTCTTTTTCACGGCTGTTGGCCGACAGGCGCATTTCTTCGAGTGCGTCGTGAACCAGCAGGTGCGCCAGGGTGCCCTTCTTCGCCGCGCTTTCGCTGGCTTCTTTCAGGGTGGTGGCTTTTTTCAGGTGGACGATTTCAGTGCGCAGGCGACGCTTGGCGCCCAGCAGCTCGAAGCCTTTGGCGATCCAGATGGTCCAGGTGATGATCGAGGCGATGGCCAGGCCGATCATCACGATCTTCACGATGATGTCAGCGTTCTGGTACATGCCCCAGGGCGACAGGTCGTGGGCCATGCCCAGGCTGTTGTCTTCTTCCAGCACGACGCCGGAATCGTCAGCCGGTGCGCCTTCGGCGGCCAGGGCCGGGTCGGTAGCGGCAGGTGCGGCGGCTGGCGCAGCAGTGTTTTGCTCTTGGGCTGGTGCGGTCGCTGCAGGCGGGGCGGCCGGCGCGGTGTTGTCGGCGAAGGCGGCGGTCGGTGCCAGCAGAACGCTGAACAGCACTGCCGCAATCGCACGCCAGGCGCGGGATGGGCTGTGAGGCTTGGTTGGCGAAGCGGGGGATGTATTGCGTGTCATGCTGGCCGGACCTGAGAGAAAAAAATGAGTGAGCGTCCTTCCAGACCGTAACGGGTCGAGGACAAATGGGCGGTTATTATTGCAAGTAATTCTTGTTAACAGAAGTAATACAGTTACTTTATTTGTCGTTTTGCTGGCCGCTGGTCATCTGTGGGGGCTAATCTTGACCTTTAAGAATGGAGTTTTGTGATGTCTGCGCCTTCTGTGGTGATTGCCGGTTGCGGCGATGTCGGTAGCCGTCTGGCCACCCAATTGCTGGCCCAGGGCTGGGAGGTTCATGGCCTACGGCGGGATATCTCGCGCCTTCCCAAGGGCGTTATCGGGATTGCCGGCGACCTGTTCAATGAAGACTGTCCCGACACCTGGCCGGTGGGCGGGGTGGATTACCTGGTGTATTGCGCGGCGGCCACCGATCACGACGAGGCGGGCTATCGTGCGGCGTACGTGCAAGGGCTGCGGCATGTGCTGGAATGGTTGAACGACTACGGCCAGGAACCTAAACACTTGCTGTTTGTGTCCAGCAGCAGTGTGTATGGGCAGCAGAACGGTGAGTGGGTCGACGAAAGCTCCGAGACCAAGGCAGGTGGTTATTCCGGACAAGTGATGCTGGAGGCCGAGCAAGTGGCATTGGATAGTGGGATTCCCGCCAGTGTCGTGCGCCTTACCGGGATTTATGGTCCAGGTCGGGAGTGGTTGTTGAGCCAAGTGCGCCAGGGTTATCGCGTGGCGATTGATCCGCCTTTATATGGCAACCGGATTCACGCGGATGACGCAGCGGGCTTGCTGGCGTTTTTGCTGCGGCACGTGGAGCAGGGCGGTGTGCTGGATAAGTGCTATATCGGCGTCGACGATGCTCCGGCCCCGCTGGCCGAGGTGGTTGGCTGGTTGCGCGAGTACCTTGGCGTGACCGAATGGGCCGAGAACGCCAGCGTGCGACGCGCCGGTAGCAAGCAGTGCAGCAATGCCCGGGCCAAGGCGTTGGGCTGGGTGCCGCGTTATCCGAGTTATCGCGAAGGGTATGCGGCGATTCTCGAGGGTTGATTGCACTCAGAAGTAAAGGAGCCCAGGGGCTCCTTTTTTACGTCACTGTTTTTCCAGCAGCCATTTGCGCGGGCCTGGGGTGAGCTGTGGGATTTCATCCGGTGGGGACGGGTTGATCGCCTGGAGAATCTCCAGCTGTTTGCCGTAACGCACAAAAATCCAGCTGTCTCCCACATCGCCCTTGCCCAGGTAGAGGGTGTCATTGCCGGCCCCTTGAGTGGCGCAATCGCCTCCCAGGCACAGCTCGTACCGGTTGTTTTGCGTCAGGCCGGATACGCTGCCATCAGCGTTGAACACGACGATGTTGCCGGCGCCCTGGCCCTCAATGATTTTCCACTGGCCGCCCATATAAGCCGAGTTCAGTGCACGTCTGAACGTCATGCCCCACTGGGCGTGCGCAACGGCAGGTTGGACGGGACGGGTGAAGCGCTGGGCTGCATGATTTTTTGTGGCCTGCTGGATCAGTTGGTTGCCATCCAATTGCAGTTCATCGGTGCCATGGCCGTTGTAGTCGACGGTCCATGCACCCGGCGCCTTCGGCTGTAATTGGCCTTCGCCCAGTTCAAATGCATTGCTGACTTGCGCCTTGTTGCTGCGGGTGTCGATGTTCCATTCCAGATTTAAGCCATGCGCATCAATGGCTCGCAGCAAGGGCCTGCCTTGGGCAGCCGAATCGATGGCTGCCTGGTTTATCCACAGTCCGCTGATGTCGGTTGGCTGCGGCGCTTGGGTACAGCCGCCCAGCAGGAACAGGCTGAGAACAAGTAATTTATGCATGGGGTGATCTGGCGGCAGATGAAAAAAACCATGGCGCACACTAAAGAAAAAGGAGCCCGTGGGCTCCTTTGTTCTGTATCACTGTTTTTCCAGCAACCATTGTCGCGGCCCGGGGGTAAACGAGGGCACCTCGTCGGCCTGGGCGGTGTTGATCGCCTGGAAGATCTCCAGTTGCTTGCCCTTGCGCGCGAAGATCCAGGGGTTGCCCTGGCCGTTCAGCTGCAGCCAGATACTGTCGTAGCCACCGCTCATGGAGGCGCAATCGCCCGCGAGGCACAGCGAATACTGATCAGCGCCCGGCAGGCCGGTCACCTGGCCGTTGGCCTGGAACTGCACGGTTGCGCCTTCGCCATTGCCGCTGCTGATCTTCCAGGTGCCACCCATATAAGCGGCGTACAGCGTGCGTTCGAAGTTGGCACCCAGCGGCGCGCCTTCGGGGGCTGGGTCCTTGGCACGGGCGAACAGTTGCTCGGGCTCGTTATCATTGGCCCCTTGCAGCAATAGTTTGCCTTTACGCTTGAGTTCGGTGGCGGAGCCGCCGTAGAAATCGACGCTCCAGGCGCCGGATTTTTCACCCAGCAACTTGCCTTCAGCTACTTCAAAACCGTTGTAGTAGCGGGCCTGGGATGCTTTGGTGTTCACCTCCCATTCGAGGTTCGGACCGTAGCTCTGCAGGGCTTCACGCAAAGGGCCGCCCTTGGCTGCCGCGTCGATGGCGGCCTGGTTGATCCAGGTGCCGCTCACATCCAGGTCGGCGGGATTGCTGGCGCACCCGCCGAGCAGCAGGGCGAGCAACGAAGAGGCAACGAGCGCTTTGCGCATTACGAAATCCTTCCAAGAACCAATTCGGCGCAGCCTTCCCGTGGAAGCGCTGCGCCGGATGTTTTACTCGATGACCAGAATGGCGTCCATCTCAACCTGCGCGCCCTTTGGCAGGGCGGCAACGCCGATGGCGGCGCGGGCCGGGTACGGCTGTTCGAAGTACTTGCCCATGATCTCGTTAACCTTGGCGAAGTGGCTCAGGTCGGTGAGGAAGATGTTCAGTTTGACGATGTCCTTGAACGAACCGCCCGCAGCTTCGGCAACCGACTTCAGGTTTTCGAAGACCTGTACGGTCTGGGCTTCAAAGCCTTCAACCAGCTCCATGGTTTTTGGGTCCAGTGGAATCTGGCCGGACATGTAGACGGTATTGCCCGCCTTGATCGCCTGGGAGTAAGTACCGATTGCTGCTGGTGCCTTGTCGCTGGTGATAACAGTCTTGGTCATGAATGACTCCTTGTAATGGATGGGCTAGGCGCGCATGCGGGTGATGCGGATGACCCCGGTCAGGGCGCGCAGTTTCTTGATCACGCGGGCCAGGTGCACGCGGTCGTGCACGCTGACCACCAGTTGGACCACGCTGATGCGGCCATCGCGTTCGTCCATGCTGATTTTCTCGATATTGCCGTCGGCCGCGTTCACGCTGCTGGCCAGCAGGGCGATCAAGCCGCGCTGGTGTTCCAGCTCGACCCGCAGCTCGACGTTGAATTCGCCAGTGACATCCTTGGCCCACGAAAGCTGGATGCATTTCTCGGGGTTGTGTCGGATTTCACTGATATTGCGGCAGTTGTCCAGGTGCACCACCATGCCTTTGCCCGCGGACAGGTGGCCGACAATCGGGTCACCCGGGATCGGCGTGCAGCACTTGGCGTAGCTGAGCACCAAGCCTTCGGTGCCGCGAATCGCCAGCGGGCCTTCGGGGCTTGGCAACTGTTCGCCTTCGCCCAGCAGGCGGCGGGCGACTACATAGGCCATGCGGTTGCCCAGGCCGATGTCTTCCAGCAAGTCTTCGATCAGTTCCTGGCGGTACTCGTGGAGCATCGCCTGCACCCGCTCGGCCGGGATCTTGTCCAGGGAGCTGTCGAAGCCGTTGAGCACCTTGTTCAGCAGGCGCTCGCCCAGGCTGATGGACTCGGAACGGCGTTGCAGTTTCAGGGCGTGACGGATGTGGGTGCGGGCCTTGCCGGTGACCACAAAGTTGAGCCAGGCCGGGTTCGGGCGCGCGCCTGGTGCGCTGACGATCTCCACCGTGGAACCGCTTTGCAGTGGTTCCGACAGCGGGGCCAGTCGACGATTGATCCGACAGGCTATGCAGCTGTTACCCACGTCGGTGTGCACCGCGTAGGCAAAGTCGACCGCGGTGGAGCCTTTGGGCAGCTCCATGATCCGGCCTTTGGGCGTGAACACGTAGACCTCGTCCGGGAACAGATCGATCTTCACGCTTTCGATAAATTCCAGGGAGTTGCCGGCACGTTGCTGCATTTCCAACACGCCCTTGACCCACTGGCGGGCGCGGGCATGGGTACCTTTCGGCTGCTCGTCGCCGGTGGACTTGTACAGCCAATGGGCGGCGATGCCATTGTTGGCCATCTCTTCCATTTCGCGGGTGCGGATCTGGATCTCGATCGGCACCCCGTGCATGCCGAACAGCGTGGTATGCAGCGACTGATAGCCGTTGGCCTTGGGAATTGCGATGTAGTCCTTGAAACGACCCGGCAGGGGCTTGTACAAATTATGTACAGCGCCCAGCACGCGGTAGCACGTATCGACCTTGTCGACGATGATCCGGAACGCGTACACGTCCATTATCTCGTTGAAGGCCCGACGTTTGCCGCGCATCTTCTTGTAGATGCCGTAGATGTGTTTCTGCCGGCCGCTGACCTCGCCCTCGATCTCATCGATCGCCAGGCAATGGCTCAGGGACTCTTCGATCTTGTTGACGATTTCCTTGCGATTGCCCCGGGCGCGTTTGACCGCCTGATAAATGCGCGCGGAACGCATCGGGTGCATGGCTTTGAAGCCGAGGTCTTCGAATTCGATACGAATGGCGTGCATGCCCAGCCGGTTGGCGATGGGCGCGTAGATTTCCAGGGTTTCCTTGGCGATGCGCCGACGTTTTTCGCCGGACAGCACTTCCAGCGTGCGCATGTTGTGCAGGCGGTCGGCCAGTTTGACCAGGATCACCCGGATGTCCCGGGCCATGGCCATGGCCATCTTCTGGAAGTTTTCTGCCTGAGCTTCGGCCTTGGTTTCGAAGTTCATCTGGGTCAGTTTGCTGACCCCATCGACCAGTTCGGCCACGGTTTCGCCAAATTGCGCACTGAGCGCTTCCTTGGCAATGCCAGTGTCTTCGATCACGTCATGCAGCATCGCGGCCATCAAACTCTGATGGTCCATGTGCATGTCGGCAAGAATGTTTGCCACGGCAAGAGGATGCGTGACATACGCCTCGCCACTGCGGCGGCGTTGGCCGTCGTGGGCTTGTTCGGCGTAGAAATACGCTCGGCGGACCAGGTTGACCTGGTCTGGGCCGAGGTAGGTCGATAAGCGATCGGCGAGGGCGTCTATGCTCGGCAAAGTATTAACTCCTGCCGTTGGCTGTGACCCCGCGCCGTGCTACGTCGACCAGGCATAGGCTTAGACGGCCTCGTTGGACTCGTCCTCGAACGCTGCAAACAGCGGTTCGTCTTCAACGATTTCGGCGTTGGCGATGAACTCGTAGCTCATCAGGCCTTCAGCGATTTCACGCAGGGCTACAACGGTAGGCTTGTCGTTTTCCCACTGGACCAGAGGCTCTTTGCCGCCAGTGGCCAGTTGACGGGCACGCTTGGTAGAGAGCATGACCAGCTCAAAGCGGTTATCCACGTGTTCTAGGCAGTCTTCAACGGTTACGCGGGCCATGGTATTCCTCGGAGCGAATGCAATATGCGCGCTGCCCGGTTGGGCGAGCGGACTGAACAGTTTAAAAAATCACCAGCGTTTAGGGAAGCGCTGATTTTTCGCAGGCCATCGCAAACGCGCTACAAGTGCCAATGTAAAGCCCTTGCAGCGGTTTTGGGAAGAGCCAATCAACCGAGCAGTTCGGCCAATAATTTGCCGAAACGCTGCTGCTGACGCTTTTGCTGGAGCTGATTGGCGCGGAAAATCGCCTTCAAGTCGTCCAGTGCGTGGGCGAAATCGTCGTTGATGATCAGGTAGTCGTAGTCGACGTAGTGGCTCATTTCACTGACGGCTTCGCGCATGCGGCCTTCGATGATCTCGTCGCTGTCCTGGCCGCGGTTGGTCAGGCGTTGGTGCAACGCTTCCAGCGACGGCGGCAGGATGAAGATCGAGCGGGCTTTGGGCATCAGCTGACGCACTTGTTCGGCGCCCTGCCAGTCGATTTCCAGGATCAGGTCGTGGCCTTCGTCCAGGGTCTGCTGCAGGTGGCTTTGGGAGGTGCCGTAGAGGTTGCCGAAGACTTCGGCGCGCTCAAGGAAATCACCGTGCTCGATCATCTTGACGAACTCGGTGCGCTCGACGAAGTGGTAGTGCACGCCGTTCACTTCACCCGGGCGCATGGCGCGGGTGGTGTGGGACACCGAGATGCGGATCTGCTCGTCAGCGTCGGTCAGGGCTTTGACCAGGCTGCTTTTGCCCGCGCCCGATGGGGCAGAAATGATGTAAAGGGTGCCGGTGCTGTGGGTCATGTCAGGGTGCCTTACTCGATATTCTGTACTTGTTCGCGCATTTGCTCGATCAACACTTTGAGGTTGACCGCCGCCTGGGTGCTGCGCGGATCAAAGGCTTTGGAGCCCAGTGTATTGGCTTCGCGGTTGAGTTCCTGCATCAGGAAGTCCAGGCGCCGACCGGCGGCACCGGCGGACTTCAGTACGCGGCGCACTTCCAGGATGTGGGTGCTCAGGCGGTCGAGCTCTTCGGCGACGTCGCTCTTTTGCGCCAGCAGGACCATTTCCTGCTCCAGGCGCGCCGGGTCCAGTTCGGCCTGCATGTCGGCGAAGCGGTCGAGGACCTTCTGGCGCTGGGTGGCAAGCATCTGCGGCACCAGTTCGCGCAGGGTGACCACGTCTTCTTCGATGGAGGTCAGGCGGTCGCTGATCAGGCGGGCCAGTTCGGCACCTTCGCGTTCGCGGCCGGCCTTGAGTTCTTTCAAGCCTTGGTTGAACAGGGCCAGGGCCTCGGCATTCAACGCCTGCGGGTCGGTGGCGTCGGCCACCAGCACGCCGGGCCAGGCCAGAACTTCCAAAGGATTGATGGCGGCAGGCTGTTTGATCAGGCTGGCGATGGTTTCGGCGGCGGCGACCAATTGGGCGGCGCGCTCGCGATCCACCTGCAATGGCTTGCCGGTGGTTTCCTCGGTAAAGCGCAGGGTGCATTCCAGCTTGCCGCGAGAGATGCCCTGGCGCAGTGCCTCACGCACCGCGCCTTCGAGGTCGCGAAACGATTCCGGCAGGCGCAGGTGCGGCTCCAGGTAGCGGCTGTTGACCGAGCGCAACTCCCAGCTCAGGGTGCCTTGGACGCCGGCTTTTTCGACGCGGGCGAAGGCGGTCATGCTGTGCACCATGGAGGTACCTCGCGATGCAGTCCCGCAAACAGGCGGGCTGATGGGTAGATTGAAGCCGACAGGCTGCGAAGGCGCAGGATTGTAGCTCAACGGGACGGGTGGCCCCAAACAGTGGCTTCGGTGACCGGGTTTGTAACAGGATTTTTTAGAAGTGCCGATCAGGGCTGGCGGCTCTATAATGCTCGGCAGTTTTTCGTCCTCCGTACAGGTATCCCCTATGAAACGTCCAAGTGGTCGCGCTGCCGATCAGCTCCGCTCGATCCGCATCACCCGCAACTACACCAAACACGCCGAGGGATCTGTACTGGTCGAGTTTGGCGATACCAAGGTTATCTGCACCGTCAGCGTCGAAAATGGCGTGCCGCGTTTCCTCAAGGGCCAGGGCCAGGGTTGGTTGACTGCCGAATACGGCATGCTGCCGCGCGCCACCGGCGAGCGTAACCAGCGTGAAGCCAGCCGTGGCAAGCAAGGCGGGCGCACCCTGGAAATCCAGCGCCTGATCGGTCGTTCCCTGCGTGCTGCCCTGGACATGTCCAAGCTGGGCGACGTGACCCTGTACGTCGACTGCGACGTGATCCAGGCCGACGGTGGCACCCGCACGGCGTCCATCACCGGCGCCATGGTTGCCCTGGTCGATGCGCTCAAAGTCATCAAGAAGCGTGGCGGCCTGAAAGGCGGCGATCCGCTCAAGCAGATGATCGCGGCTGTGTCGGTAGGCATGTATCAGGGCGAGCCGGTTCTGGATCTGGACTATCTTGAAGATTCGGCTGCAGAGACCGACCTGAACGTGGTGATGACCAGCACCGGTGGTTTCATCGAAGTGCAGGGCACCGCCGAAGGCGCGCCATTCCAGCCGGCGGACCTGAATGCCATGCTGGCATTGGCCCAGAAAGGCATGACCGAGATCTTCGAACTGCAGAACGCCGCCCTGGCCGACTGATTCAACCCCAAGGAGCTACGCCATGAGTGACAGTCAACTTCCGCTGCCGACACCGTCCAAGGAAGTTCGCCAGTGGGCGATGCTCTGTCACTTCGCGGCGTTTTTCGGCTTGATGTTCCCGTTCGGCAGCCTGCTGGGGCCTTTGATTCTCTGGCAGGTGAAGAAGGATACGGACCCGTTCATTGATGACCAGGGCAAGGAAGCGCTGAATTTCCAGATCACCGTGGGCATTGCCTGGGCGGTCTGCTTCCTGCTGGGTTTTATCGTGATCGGCTTCGTGTTGATGACCGTCCTGGTGATCGGCGCGGTGGTGATGACGATCATTGGGGGCATCAAGGCCAACAAGGGCGTGGCTTATCGTTATCCGTGGACGTTGCGGTTGATCAAATAACCACCGCCCACAAAAAAACCGACAGCGATGTCGGTTTTTTTGTGCCTGGGAAAAGACCTTAGATGGTCAATGTCCAGTCGTAGTCCACGATCAGCGGCGCGTGCTGCGAGAAGCGCGGCTGGCGTGGCAGGCGTGCGCTGCGCACGAAGCGGCGCAGGCCTGGTGTCAGCAACTGGTAGTCAAAACGCCAGCCGAGGTTGAGCATCTCAGCCTGTTCGTTATCCGGCCACCAGCTGTACTGGTCGCCTTCGCGGCTGACTTCCCGCAGGGCATCCACATAGCCCATGTTGCCGACAATCTCGTCCATCCAGGCCCGTTCCGGCGCCAGGAAACCCGGGGATTGCTGGCTGTCGCGCCAGTTCTTGATATCCAGCTTCTGTTGCGCCACGTACAGCGAGCCACAGTAAATGTACTCGCGACGTTTGCGCCGCTGTTTATCCAGATAACGGGCGAAATCGTCCATTAGCTTGAACTTCTGGTTCAAGTCTTCATCGCCATTCTGCCCTGATGGAAGCAGCAAGGTCGCGATGCTGACCTTGTCGAAATCGGCTTGCAGGTAGCGCCCGTAGCGGTCGGCTGTCTCGAA
Source organism: Pseudomonas sp. PAMC 26793 (assembly GCF_000313235.1). NCBI lineage: Bacteria > Pseudomonadati > Pseudomonadota > Gammaproteobacteria > Pseudomonadales > Pseudomonadaceae > Pseudomonas > Pseudomonas sp. PAMC 26793. The sequence goes on along the minus strand of NZ_AMXG01000023.1, from coordinate 483,707 downwards.
GCCGAGGCCGCTGATGACCGCCTTGGGTTGCAACCGCGAATACAAAGCCACGCCGCCTTGGGCGGGAACTTCGGCATCACAGGCATAAAGGAAGTAGCCATCCAGTTGGAAGGCTGGGTCGTCCAGTTCAAAGGCGGAGGCGCGGGTGTCCTGCAGGCAGATGACGTCGGCATTCTGGGCTTGCAGCCAACTGAGCAAACCACGCTCGACTGCAGCCTGAATACCATTGACGTTCACACTGATGATCCGCATAAATGGCCCCAAAAATCGCGTGCGTGTATGATACACGCCGTCTACCTAATTAGCTAAATCCGTGGTATCTGAGGCTTTTTTCATGCAGGCGTATCAACGCGATTTCATTCGTTTTGCCATCGATCGCGGCGTATTGCGCTTCGGTGAGTTCACCCTGAAGTCCGGGCGCACCAGCCCTTACTTCTTCAATGCCGGCCTTTTCAACTCGGGTTCTGCCCTGGCGCAGTTGGGTCGTTTCTATGCGGCCGCCATCGTTGAAAGCGGTATTTCCTTCGACGTGCTGTTCGGCCCGGCCTACAAGGGCATTCCCCTGGCCGCCGCGACCGCCGTGGCGTTGGCCGAACATCACGGGCTGGATTTGCCTTGGTGCTTCAACCGCAAGGAAGCCAAGGCCCATGGCGAAGGCGGTAGCCTGGTGGGCGCGCCGCTCAAGGGCGACGTGCTGATCATCGACGACGTGATCACTGCCGGTACGGCGATTCGCGAAGTGATGCAGATCATCGCTTCCCAGGATGGCGCCAAGGCAGCCGGCGTGCTGATCGCGCTGAACCGCCAGGAGCGCGGCAACGGTGAATTGTCGGCGATCCAGGAAGTGGAACGTGACTTCGCGATTCCGGTGGTGAGCATCGTGTCCCTGAACCAGGTGTTGCAGTTCCTGGAAGATGACCCGCAGCTCAAGCAGCACTTGCCAGCGGTCAAGGCCTACCGCGAGCAGTTCGGCGTTTGATCTAAACGCCGGACAAAAAAAGCCCCCGCTCAACCAGGTTGAGCGGGGGCTTTTTGTTTGCAGCGCTTTAAGGGCGCTTGCGATTGCTGATCAACGTACCCACACCGGTGTCGGTGAAGATTTCCAGCAGGATCGCATTCGGAACCCGGCCATCCAGGATCAGCGAGCTGCCGACGCCGCCTTGCACGGCTTCCAGTGCACAGCGGATCTTCGGCAGCATGCCGCCGTAGATGGTGCCGTCGGCGATCAGGTCGTCCACTTGCTGGGTCGTCAGGCCGGTCAAGACCTTGCCTTCCTTGTCCATCAAACCAGCGATGTTGGTGAGCAGCATCAGCTTCTCGGCCTTCAGCGCCTCGGCCACCTTGCCGGCCACCAGGTCGGCGTTGATGTTGTAGGACTCACCGTTGGCGCCCACGCCGATTGGCGCGATCACCGGGATGAAATCGCCTTTCACCAGCAGGTTCAGCAGATCGGTGTTGATGCCGATCACTTCGCCCACCTGGCCGATGTCGATGATTTCCGGCTGGGTCATCTCCGGGGTCTTGCGGGTCACGGTGAGCTTCTTCGCCCGGATCAGCTCGGCGTCCTTGCCGGTCAGGCCGATGGCGCTGCCGCCATGGCGGTTGATCAGGTTGACGATGTCTTTGTTCACCTGGCCACCCAGGACCATCTCCACCACGTCCATGGTCTGGGCGTCGGTGACACGCATGCCGTCGATGAAGTGACTCTCGATGGACAGGCGCTTGAGCAGGTCACCGATTTGCGGGCCGCCACCGTGTACCACCACCGGGTTAATCCCGACGGCTTTCATCAACACGATGTCGCGGGCAAAGCCGGTTTTCAGCTCGTCGCTTTCCATGGCATTGCCGCCGTACTTGATCACCAGCGTCTTGCCGACGTAGCGTCGAATGTAAGGCAACGCTTCGGAAAGGACCTTGGCGGTATTGGCGGCGGCTTCGCGTTCGAGGGTCATTCAGGGCTCCGGTACAAAAAATCAGAACGGTAATTGGAGATCAGGGGCAACACGTTTCAACTGGGCGTGGAACACGTCCTTGATGCGCTGCAACTCAGCCTCGGAATCCGCCTCGAAACGCAGCACCAGCACCGGTGTGGTGTTGGATGCGCGAACCAGGCCCCAGCCTTTGGCGTAATCGACCCGCACGCCGTCAATGGTGGTCAGGTTGGCGCCTTCGCCCCATTGTGCATCGTGCAGTGCGTCAATGATGCTGAATTTGCTCTCTTCGGTCACATGGATATTGATCTCTGGCGTAGAAATATCATCCGGGAAGGTTGCAAACAGGTCTTCGGCGGTGGATTTTTCGTTGCTGAGGATCTCCAGCAGACGGGCGGCGCTGTAAATACCGTCGTCAAAACCGAACCAGCGTTCCTTGAAGAACACGTGACCACTCATTTCGCCGGCCAACAGGGCGCCGGTTTCTTTCATTTTCTTTTTGATCAACGAGTGACCGGTCTTCCACATTAGCGGACGACCACCGTATTCCTTGATCAGCGGCGTCAGGCGGCGGGTGCATTTGACGTCGAAGATGATCTCGGCGCCCGGGTTGCGCGCCACGACGTCGCGGGCAAACAGCATCAGCAGGCGGTCCGGGAACACGATATTGCCGGTGTTGGTCACCACGCCGACGCGGTCGCCGTCACCGTCGAAAGCCAGGCCCAGGTCGGCACCGGTTTCCTTAACCTTGGCGATCAGGTCCACCAGGTTTTCAGGCTTGCCCGGGTCCGGGTGGTGGTTAGGGAAGTTGCCGTCGACCTCGCAGAATAGCGGGATCACTTCGCAATTCAGGGCTTCGATCAGTTGCGGGGCGATCACGCCGGCCGCACCGTTGCCGCAGTCCACCACCACTTTCAGGCGGCGGGCGAGTTTGACGTCGCGGGTGATTTCGTCCGAGTAGCGATCAAGGATTTGCACCTTGGTGATGCTGCCGGTGCCGCTGGTCAGGTCGTTGGTCTTCAGGCGGGTGTGCAGGGCCTGGATCTGTTCGTTGGCCAGGGTGTCGCCAGCGATGACGATCTTGAAGCCGTTGTAGTCCGACGGGTTGTGGCTGCCGGTGAGCATCACGCCCGACTTGCCGGCCAGCACGTTGGCCGCGTAGTACAGCGCAGGCGTTGGCACCAGGCCCACGTCGCTGACATGGCAGCCGCTGTCGGCCAGGCCCTGGATCAGCTGCTCCACCAGCTCGGGGCCGGACAGGCGGCCATCACGGCCTACGGAAACATTGGGCTCGCCCTGGGCCAGGCTCTGGGAGCCAATGGCACGGCCGATCCAGTAGGCGGTCTCGGCGGTCAGGGTCTTGGGGACCACGCCACGGATGTCATAGGCGCGGAAAATGCTGTCGGGAAACGTCGGGGCGACTCGGGCTGCGTTGCTCATTGCGGGGGGGAACTCCATCGATAAGGGGCTGGGCTGGCCTCAGGGGTGCTGACCGGCAGGCTCAAACTGAAGGGTAAGACGGCGTTTTTGGCATAGAGTTCGTGGTGCAAAAGTGCCATCGGCGCCGAAGCACCGCTCTTTCGTCCGCCTAATGCCCTGATTTCACTGGGGAAATCTTGCTGATAAGTTCCGCGCATTCTTCATCCTGAAAGGCCATGCGTTGGCGTCAGGCCGGGTGAGGCACCCGGCTTGTCCGGCTACGTCAGTTCAGCTTAGTCAGTGGCTGCCGGAATGTCCGAAGCCACCTGCACCGCGCTGGGTTTCGTCGAACTCTTCGACCAGCTCGAAGTGCGCCTGCACCACCGGCACAAGTACGAGTTGGGCAATACGCTCGCCAACGGCGATGTTGAACGCAGTCTGGCCACGGTTCCAGCACGACACCATCAACTCGCCCTGGTAGTCCGAGTCGATCAGGCCCACCAGGTTGCCGAGGACGATGCCGTGTTTGTGGCCCAGGCCGGAGCGCGGCAGGATCAGCGCCGCGAGGCCAGGGTCGCCTACGTAGATCGACAGGCCGGTCGGAATCAGAATGGTCTGGCCCGGCTCAAGCACGGTGTCCTGCTTGAGCATGGCGCGCAGGTCGAGGCCGGCGGAGCCTGGAGTGGCGTAGGCCGGCAGCGGGAATTCGTTGCCGATGCGTGGGTCGAGGATCTTGGCTTGCAAAGCGTGCATGGAAATTAAACCTGGTTCAGCCGTAGGGCGATAAAAGAGATCAGTTGGCGGGCAATCTTGCCCTTGCTGGTCTGGGCGAAAACGGTAGCGTGCAACTCGCGGTCGATCACGCTGATGGCATTTTCCTCGCTGTTGAAGCCGATGCTCGGGTTGGCGACATCGTTGGCGACAATCAGATCGAGGTTCTTGTCTTTCAATTTTCGTGCGGCGTAGTCCAGCAAATGCTCGGTTTCGGCAGCGAAGCCGACGCTGAACGGGCGGTCTTCACGGGTGGCGATGGTTGCCAGAATGTCCGGGTTGCGGACCATTTGCAGGAGCAGGCCGTCACCGCTTGTAGGGTCTTTCTTGAGTTTCTGTGGTGCAACCACTTCAGGGCGGTAGTCCGCTACCGCAGCCGAAGCGATAAACAGGTCGCAGGGAATCGCCGCTTCACAGGCCGCCAGCATGTCGCGGGCGCTGACTACGTCGATTCGGGTGACGCGATCCGGGGTCGGCAGATGCACCGGGCCGGTGATCAACGTCACACGGGCGCCTGCCTCGACCGCTGCTTCAGCCAGGGCAAAGCCCATTTTTCCTGAGCTATGGTTGGTGATGTAGCGCACCGGGTCGATGTTTTCCTGGGTCGGGCCGGCGGTGATCAACACGTGCTTGCCGGTCAGGGCCAGGTGCTGGAAGCAGTCGGCGGCGCACTGGGCGAGGTCGGTGGCTTCGAGCATGCGGCCAAGGCCCACGTCGCCGCAGGCCTGGCTGCCGGAGGCCGGGCCGAAGACCTTGAGGCCGCGGCTTTGCAGGAGTTGGGTGTTGGCCTGGGTGGCCGGGTCGCGCCACATGGCCTGGTTCATGGCCGGGGCGATCGCGACGGTGGCGTCGGTGGCCAGCACCAGGGTGGTCAGCAGGTCGTCGGCAATGCCTTGGGCCAGGCGGGCGATCAAGTCGGCGGTGGCCGGGGCGATCAGCACCAGGTCGGCCCATTTGGCCAGCTCGATGTGGCCCATGGCAGCTTCGGCTGCGGGGTCCAGCAGGTCGAGGTGAACCGGGTGGCCGGACAGGGCCTGCATGGTCAGTGGGGTAATGAATTCACTGCCGCCCCGGGTCATGACCACGCGTACTTCAGCGCCTTGGTCGAGGAGCCTGCGAACCAGCTCTGCGCTCTTGTAGGCGGCAATGCCGCCGCCGACGCCGAGAACGATGCGTTTCCGATACAGACGCTGCATTGGCTTGCCTTTCCAGTTCAGTGATGGCGTTGCGATGCCCCCTCCCCAGGTGAAATCGCACGCAAAAAGATGGCCTAAGATACCACAGCGTCCGCCATGCAACAGCGGCGCACATGCACACGGAGGTGCCATGAGTATTCGTGATTGGCCTGCGGCAGAGCGTCCGCGGGAGAAGTTGTTGGAGCTGGGCGCGGAGAATCTTTCCGACGCTGAATTGCTGGCGATTTTCCTGCGCACCGGGGTATCCGGTAAAAGTGCCGTGGACCTGGCGCGGCATCTGCTGGCGCAATTTGGCAGCTTGCGCGCGCTGATGGAGGCCAGGCAGATGGTGTTCAGCCAGCACCTGGGCCTGGGGCCGGCGAAGTTCGCCCAGCTTCAAGCCGTACTGGAAATGGCCCGCCGTCATTTGGCCGAGCGCCTACGCAGCGACTCGGTGCTGGAAAGTCCGGAGGCCGTGCGCGACTACCTCAAAGCGCTACTGCGCCATGAGCCTCACGAGATATTCGGCTGCCTGTTTCTCGACTCCAAACACCGGGTGCTGGGCTTCGAGAAGCTGTTTCAGGGCACCATCGACAACGCCATCGTCTATCCCCGGCAAGTGGTGAAGCGCGCGTTGGACTACAACGCTGCTGCGCTGATCCTGTGCCATAACCATCCTTCCGGCAGCGCCGAGCCCAGCATTGCTGATCGAAAACTGACCAGAGTGCTGCAAAAGACGTTGGAGATGGTGGACGTGCGTGTGCTGGACCACATCATTGTGGGGGAGGGTGATCCGCTGTCGATGGCGGAATATGGGTGGATGTAGGGGCTGGCACGCCAGCCCCTGGCAGGGTTCAGGGTTTGACGCTGACCTTGGAGTAATCCTGGCGCCCGAACGGGCTCACCTGATACCCCTCGACATTCTTGCGCGTCAGCGCAAACGCAGTCGGGTGCGCCAGTGGCAGCCACAGCGCCTGTTGCTGGATCTGCGCCTGGGCCTGCTGGTACAGCTTGCTGCGTACGCCTTGTTCGCTGGTGGTCTTGCCGGCGCTGATCAGCTTGTCCAGCGCAGGGTCGCAGTAGCGGGCGAAGTTGGTCCCGGACTTCACGGCCGCGCAGGAGAACTGCGGCGTCAGGAAGTTATCCGGGTCGCCGTTATCGCCGGCCCAGCCCATGAACAGCAGGTCGTGCTCGCCGGCCTTGGCGCGGCGGATCAGCTCGCCCCATTCGATCACGCGGATTTCAGCCTGGATGCCGACCTTGGCCAGGTCCGCTTGCAGCAGTTGTGCGCCCAGGCTCGGGTTCGGGTTCAGCAGGCTGCCCGACGGCCGGGTCCAGATGGTGGTCTTGAAACCATCCTTGAGCCCGGCGCGATCCAGTAGCTGCTTGGCCTTGGCGATGTCCTGCGGATAGCCCGGCAACTCTTTGGCGTAGCTCCAGGTATTGGGTGGGTACGGGCCGTTGGCGGCTTCAGCGGTGCCTTCGAATACCGCCTTGAGGTAGCTGGCCTTGTCGAAGGCCAGGTTGATTGCCTGACGGACTTCCGGCTTGTCCAGTGGCGGATGCTGGCTGTTGATGGCGACAAACGCGGTCATGAAGGCCGCCGTTTTCTCGATCTTCAGGTCGGCGTCTTTCTGGGCTGCATCGATATCCAGGGGCTTGGGCGACAAGGCGATCTGGCACTCGTCGCGCCGCAGTCTCTGCAGGCGCACGTTGGCGTCCGGGGTGATCGCAAAGATCAGGTTATCCACCGCAGGCTTGCCGGCGAAGTAGTCTGGGTTGGCCTTGTAGCGAATCGTTGCATCCTTCTGGAAACGTCCGAAAATAAACGGGCCGGTGCCGATAGGCTGGCTGTTGAGCTTCTCCGGGGTGCCGGCCTTGAGCAGTTTGTCGGCGTATTCTGCCGGGTAGATCGAGGCAAAGCCCATGCTTAACGCGGCGAGGAAGGTCGAATCGGCGTGGTCCAGGGTAAAGCGCACGGTCAGCGGGTCGAGGGCATCGATCTTCTTGATCAGTGTGGGTAACTGCAGGGACTGGGCGTGGGGGAAGCCGCTCTGGGCGATCTTGTGCCACGGGTTGGCCGGGTCGAGCATGCGCTCGAAGCTGAAGCGCACGTCTTCGGCGGTCAGGGTGCGGCTTGGGGTGAAGTATTCAGTGCGATGGAATTTCACATCCGGGTGCAGCTTGAAGGTGTAGGTCAGGCCGTCCGGCGACACTTCCCAGCTGTCCGCCAGGCTCGGGACCAGCTTGCCGCTGGCGGCGTCGAAGTCCACCAGGCGGTTCATCAATACGTCTGCCGAGGCGTTGGTGGTGGTCAGCGAGTTGTATTGCACCACGTCGAAGCCTTCGGGACTGGCTTCAGTGCAGACGCTCAGGGTGGTGGCCGCCTGGGCGTGTGCAGCAATAAAAAGAGGGGCTAGCAATAGCGGTAGGGCAGCGAGGCGCATATTCGGTTTCCTTTGCAGATCGAAGGCCCATCTGCGAGTGCAGTCTGGAAAAGTCCTACCGTAGTGGGCGGATTGACAAATGACTAGCCCATTTTTGCCTGTGCTTTTGCCTCAAATACTGTTTTGATGGCGCCTCAGGTCGTTTTGCCGAGCACTTTGCAGTGCGCGCGGGCGCTGTAAATCATTCTGTGCGACGAGCGGTTAGCTTCTATAGCGGCCCACCCTGGCAACGGTTCAGGCGTCCATAGCCTGGATTTACGCGTGTAAAAACACACGGCCTGTTGTTGCATTGGGGTCTTTCTGGTATAAAGCAGCGCTCTTTTCTAGGGGCCCGGTTCCTTCGCTAGTAGGTGTAGCCGGTAAGACCCTAAAGAAACGCGGCGCCTGGCGCCAAATGACTGAGAGATTAAGCGGCCAACCCATGCCGGGTTGGGCATGTGGTTTTAGAGGGCTGAGGCATGTCGAGAGTCTGTCAAGTTACCGGTAAGGGTCCGGTGACTGGGAATAACATTTCCCACGCAAACAACAAAACCCGTCGTCGTTTCCTGCCAAACCTGCAGCATCATCGCTTTTGGGTTGAAGAAGAGAAACGTTTTGTCCGTCTGCGCGTATCTGCCAAAGGCATGCGTGTTATCGACAAGCGTGGCATCACTGTCGTGCTGGCCGAACTGCGCCGCGACGGCAAAATCTAAGGAGCTAAATCATGCGTGAATTGATTCGAATGATCTCTAGCGCCGGTACTGGTCACTTCTACACTACCGACAAGAACAAGCGTACTACCCCGGACAAGCTCGAAAAGAAAATGTTCGACCCGCGCGTTCGCAAGCACGTGATCTACAAAGAAGGCAAAATCAAGTAATTGGTTTTCTTTCTTGTGAAAAAAAGCCCGTATCTCACGATGCGGGCTTTTTTTTGTGCCTGAAGAATTGATCAGGCCTTTTCTTCGAACACCACGTAGATCTTGCGGCAGGGTTCCAGCACTTCCCAGGTGCCGCTGAAACCGGCCGGAATCACGAAGCGGTCACCGGCCCGCAAGGTCTTGGCGTTGCCGTCGGCGTCGCGCAATACAGAGACGCCCTGCACGATCTCGCAGTACTCATGCTCGGTGTAATTGACCTTCCACTGCCCGACTTCACCTTCCCAGACCCCGGCGCTCATCTGGCCGCACGGACTGTTGTAGTGGTTGTAGACGGTTTGCTCAGGGTCGCCCTTGAGGATTTTCTCCGCGGCCGGACGGTAGCGGTCAGGCTCGGTCCTGGCCTGGCTGAAGTCGACGATATTCTGGATGTTCATGGGCGTGTCCCGTCTGGCCTGCGGTTGGAGAGCTCAAAGTCTATGTTTATTAAAATGAACATCGCAAGGGCGTTTGCTGCCGTTATGTCAAATATATTGAAACATCCATCGCCGCTGGTTTAGGGTGGCAGCTGCCTTGAGCCGAACAGCTGGCTGGCCGGGCAAGCATTCTTCGAAGGTGCCTGGGTACATTTGCCCGGCCCTTGTATTCAATAAGAGGAGGACACTCGCATGACCACCCTGACCCGTGCCGACTGGGAACAACGCGCCAAGGATCTGAAGATCGAAGGCCGCGCCTACATCAATGGCGAATACACCGCTGCTGTTTCCGGCGACACGTTCGAATGCCTGAGCCCGGTCGATGGCCGCCTGCTGGCCACCGTTGCCAGCTGTGACGTCGCCGACGCCCAGCGCGCGGTTGAAAACGCCCGCGCCACCTTCAATTCCGGTGCCTGGTCGCGCCTGGCGCCAGCCAAGCGCAAAGCCACCATGATCCGTTTCGCCGGCTTGCTCAAGGCCAACGCCGAAGAGCTGGCACTGCTTGAAACCCTGGACATGGGCAAGCCGATCAGCGACTCCCTGAACATCGACGTTCCTGGCGCGGCGCAAGCCCTGAGCTGGAGCGGCGAGGCCATCGACAAAATCTACGACGAAGTCGCAGCCACTCCCCACGACCAGCTTGGCCTGGTGACCCGTGAGCCCGTCGGCGTTGTCGCGGCCATCGTGCCGTGGAACTTCCCGCTGATGATGGCCTGCTGGAAACTCGGGCCGGCGCTGTCCACCGGTAACTCGGTGATCCTCAAGCCGTCTGAAAAGTCGCCGCTGACCGCCATCCGTATCGCCGAGCTGGCGGTTGAAGCCGGTATCCCGAAAGGCGTGTTCAACGTACTGCCGGGTTATGGCCACACCGTGGGTAACGCCCTGGCGCTGCACATGGACGTCGACACCCTGGTGTTCACCGGTTCCACCAAGATCGCCAAGCAACTGCTGATTCGCTCCGGCGAGTCGAACATGAAGCGCGTCTGGCTGGAAGCCGGCGGCAAGAGCCCGAACATCGTGTTTGCCGATGCCCCGGACCTGCAAGCCGCCGCCGAATCCGCGGCCGGCGCCATCGCCTTCAACCAGGGCGAAGTGTGCACCGCCGGTTCGCGCCTGCTGGTGGAGCGTTCCATCAAGGATAAATTCCTGCCGCTGGTAATCGAGGCCCTCAAGGCCTGGAAACCGGGCAACCCGCTGGACCCGGCCACCACGGTGGGCGCGCTGGTGGATACCCAGCAGATGAACACCGTGCTGTCGTACATCGAAGCCGGGCATGCCGATGGCGCCAAGCTGGTGGCCGGCGGCAAGCGCACGCTGCAGGAAAGCGGTGGCACCTATGTCGAGCCAACGATTTTCGACGGCGTGACCAACGCCATGAAGATCGCCCAGGAAGAAATCTTCGGCCCCGTGCTGTCGGTGATTGCCTTCGACAGCGTGGAAGAAGCCATTGCGATCGCCAACGACACCCAATACGGCCTGGCCGCTGCGGTGTGGACGTCGAACATCTCCAAGGCGCACCTGACCGCCAAGGCACTGCGTGCCGGTAGCGTTTGGGTCAACCAGTACGATGGCGGCGACATGACCGCTCCGTTCGGTGGTTTCAAGCAGTCGGGTAACGGCCGCGACAAGTCGCTGCACGCGTTCGACAAGTACACCGAGCTGAAGGCGACCTGGATCAAGTTGTAAGCTCCAGCAACACCGCCGTAAAAAATGTGGGAGCGGGCTTGCTCGCGAATGAGGTAGCACAGTCGCTGATGTATTGACTGGTACACCGCATTCGCGAGCAAGCCCGCTCCCACACTGTTTTGTGTGATCTCCAAATCATCCACAGGAGCGTGGAAATGCGTTGGGCGACCTATTTCGCCGTGTTGGCGTCGGTCTTGAGCGTGGGCCTGGCCTTGGGCGTGAGCATGCCGCTGGTGTCCCTGCGCCTGGAAAGCTGGGGCTACGGCAGCTTCGCCATTGGCGTGATGGCGGCGATGCCGGCCTTTGGTGTGCTGCTGGGTGCCAAGGTCTCCAGCGGCCTGGCCTCGCGCCTGGGCACGGCCAACCTGATGCGCCTGTGCCTGTGGGCCGGGGCGATTTCCATCGGCTTGCTGGCGGTATTGCCCAGCTACCCGGTATGGCTGGTGCTGCGGCTGATGATCGGGGTGATCCTGACCATCGTATTCATCCTCGGCGAAAGCTGGATCAATCAACTGGTGATCGAGCGCTGGCGCGGCCGTCTGGTGGCGCTGTATGGCTGTAGCTATGCCTTGAGCCAACTGTCGGGCCCGTTGCTGCTGGGCGCGCTGGGTACGGACAACGACATTGGGTTCTGGGTGGGCGTTGGTCTGCTGACGTTCTCGCCGATCCTGCTGCTGGGCCGCTCCGGGGCGCCCACCGCCGAGTCCTTCAGCGTGACCTTCAGCGACCTGCTGCGCTTCTGCCAGGGCTTGCCGGCGATTGCCTGGGCGGTGGCGTTATTCGCCGCGTTCGAGGCGATGATTCTGACGTTGTTGCCGGTTTATTGCCTGCAACAGGGCTTCACCGCCGAGATTGCCCTGGCGATGGTCAGCACGGTGGTGGTCGGTGATGCGTTGCTGCAACTGCCGATTGGCGCGCTGGCGGACTACCTGCCTCGACGCACGCTGTTTCTCGGCTGCGCGCTGATGCTGCTGGCGACGAGCCTGGCAATTCCGCTGTTGCTGGATACGCTGCTGATCTGGCCGGTGTGGGTGCTGTTCGGGGCCAGTGCCGGCGGGTTGTTCACCCTGTCGCTGATCCTGATTGGCGAGCGCTACCGTGACGACGCGCTGGTGCGCGCCAATGCGCATATCGCGCAGCTGTGGGGCATTGGTTGCCTGATCGGCCCACTGGTGGCCGGTGCCGGCAGCCAGTGGGTCAGCGGGCATGCGTTGCCGCTGTTGATGGCGGCGGGGGCGCTGGGGTTGGTGATTCTGTTGCTGCGCCAAGGTGCATTCGGCGCCACCCAGCCGGCCTGAACTTGAAATGCGAACAACTGTGTGGCTTGCCTGCGATAGCGAAGTGTCAGCTTGTGCATCCTGTGCCTGAGACTCCGCAATCGCGGGCAAGCCCGGCTCCCACAGGGCTCTGCGCTGTTCTTAAAGCATGCGTTCCAGCCCGACGGATGTGGCAAACCAGGCATTGAACCGGCGCCACCAACTGCTCGGCTCGCGGGTCAGGGTGTGCAGTTGGCCGTTGTCTTCGGTCACCCACACCACCTTGCCGTCCTGCAGTTTCGCCTGATAACTCAAAGGCGGCGCCATACCTTCCAGGGCCAGGTTGCGCACGTGCTCCGCCAGCTCAGGGCTGTCCACCAGCACCCCGACTTCGGTGTTCCACAGCACCGAGCGTGGGTCGAAGTTGAATGAGCCGATAAAGGACTTCTCCCGGTCAAAGATGATCGCCTTGCTGTGCAGGCTGGAATCCGAGCCGTGGAAAGTGCCTTTGCGGAACAGATGAGGGCCGCTGCCGCCGCCGTCTCCCGGCTGGCGGCGCAATTCGTAGAGCTTTACCCCGTGCTCCAGCAGCGCCTTGCGGTAGGGCGCATAGCCACCGTGCACGGCGGGCACGTCGGTGGCTTCCAGGGAGTTGGTCAGCAGGCTCACCGAGACGCCGGCGTCCGCACGACCGGTCAGGTACACCAGCCCGGGCTGCCCGGGCACGAAGTAAGCCGAAATCATCATCAGCTCGTGGCTGACACCTTCCAGCTCCGGTGCCAGTTGGGTGGTCAGCAGCAGCCGTGGATCCGGATCGGCCTTGGCCAGCACCTTGCTCGGCGCATCCCACAGTGCCTGGTTCCAGGCCCAGATCAATTCTCGGCGCCAGATGTCCATGCGCGGTTGGGTCTTGTAAGTGCGCAGGCGGTTGTACAGGGCATGGTTTTGCTGGCGTGATTGCGCGAGGGATTCCTCCAGGCTTACGCGGGCGCTGGCGAGGTCGCCTTTGGAGGCGCTGCTGACGAAATCGCCAATGGGCTTGCTCAACGCACTGTTCCAGTACTGATCGAAACTGTGGCCCAGTTGTTCGGCCACCGGGCCTACGCTGAGCATGTCGATATCGGTGAAGTTGAGGTCGGGTTCGGCGTCGAAATACTCATCCCCCAGGTTGCGACCGCCGACGATGGCCACGCTGTTGTCCGCCAGCCACAACTTGTTGTGCATGCGCCGGTGTTGCAGCGACAGGTCGAACAGCCGTGCCATGGCCCGGGTCACACCGGTGCTGCGGCCCAGGTGCAGCGGGTTGAACAGGCGAATCTGGATCTGCGGGTGGGCGGCGAGGGTGGCGATGATCTGGTCCAGGCCGTCGCTGGTGGTGTCGTCCAGCAGGATGCGCACGCGCACGCCACGGTCGGCGGCCTTGAGCAGTTCATCCACGAGCATCCGCGTACTGATGCCGTCGTGGACGATGTAGTACTGCAAGTCGAGGCTGGTCTGGGCGTTGCGGATCAGTTCGGCGCGGGCCATGAAGGCTTCGCTGCTGTTGGGCAGCAGGCGGAAACCGGAGCGGCCTTTGTACGGCGCGGCCTGGGCCTGGATCGAGCGGCCGAAGGACGACTCGCTGGCCGGCAGCGCCTCGCTGGGTGTGCGCGGCTGGTCGATGGTTGCGCAGCCGCCCAGGGCCAGGATGCCCAGCAGGAAAAACGGTAATAGCCGTTGGGTCATCAATGACATGGGTTCCGAGTCAGGGCGATTGTCGGCATATGACGGTTATTTCCCGCAAAAGGTCAGTCCACCGCTTCGGCCAGTAACCTGATGGCGGTTGCGCCGACCTTGCGCACGGCCTCTTCAATCTGCGGCGTCGGTTTGGCAGCGTAGTTCATGCGCAAACAATTCCGGTACTTGCCGGAGGCGGAAAAGATACTTCCCACGGCAATCTGTACAGCTTCATCCACCAGCAGCCGGTTGAGCTTCAGGGTGTCGAAGCCTTCCGGCAGCTCCACCCACAGCATGAAACTGCCCTGTGGACGACTGGCGCGGGTGCCCGCCGGGAAATAGCGGCTGACCCAATCGAGCATCAGGTCGCGATTACGCTGGTATTGCGTACGCATCCGGCGCAAATGCGGTTCGAAATGTCCACTTTTCAGAAACTCGGCAATCGCGATCTGCGGCTGGGTCGCGGTGGCGCCGGTGCTGATGTATTTCATGTGCAGGACGCGCTCGAGGTAACGACCGGGTGCTACCCAGCCAATCCGCAGGCCGGGCGCCAGGGTTTTCGAGAAGGAACTGCACAGTACGACGCGGCCATCTTCGTCGAAGGACTTGATGGTACGTGGGCGCGGGTAGCTGTAGGCCAGTTCGCCATACACATCGTCTTCGATGATTGCCACGTCGAAGCGCTGGGCCAGGGTCAGCAGCGCGCGTTTACGCGACTCCGGCATGATGTAGCCCAGTGGGTTGTTGCAGTTGGGGGTCAGCTGGATGACTTTGATTGGCCACTGCTCCAGCGCCAGTTCCAGCGCTTCCAGGCTGATACCCGTGAGTGGGTCGGTGGGGATTTCCAGGGCTTTCATGCCCAGGCCTTTCAGGGTCTGCATGGCGCCATGGAAGCTTGGCGAGTCGACGGCAACGATGTCGCCCGGTTCGCAGATGGCGTGAATGCTCGCGGACAGCGCTTCGTGGCAACCGGTGGTGATCACCAGATCCTGGGGCGTCAGTTGGCAGCCTGAATCGAGCATCAGGCGTGCGATCTGTTCGCGCAGCTCCAGGTTGCCGTGGATGGTGTCGTAATACAGCCCTGGCATGTCTTGGCGGCGGCTGATCCGGGCGAGGCTGCGCAACAGGGGTTTCATGGTCGGCGACAATACATCCGGCATACCCCGACCCAACTGTATGGTGTCTTTGCGTGGCACTGCGCGGATCAGTTCCAGCACCTGGTCCCACTGGGAAATCTCCACCGGGCGCTGGGCCGGGCGGCCGACGGCGGGCAGTGCGGGCAAGTCGCGGCCCACGGGTACGAAGTAGCCGGATTTGGGTTTTGGCATCGCCAGACCGTTGTCTTCCAGCATCCGGTAGGCCTGCTGCACGGTGCTCAGGCTCACTCCGTGCTCCACACTCAAGGCCCGCACTGACGGCAATCGATCGCCCGGGCGATAGAAGCCCTGCTCAATGCGCGTGCCCAGCAGTTCGGCGAGATTGACGTATAGGGTCATGGAGATGCTTCCCGGCTACCAGTACAGATAGGCTGAAAATACAGGATTCAGCCGCCAATAGGCAGTATCTGTATGGATTTAATACTGGGTGGTTGAATCTGTCATGGTTTCGCGCATCGGCTCATCCTACGTACTCATGGCAATACGCAAATGAGGGGCAGGAAAAATGAGCGGGTTGAGTGATGTGCGGTTGGCGTTACACGGTCAGGAACTGGAAGCCGGGCAGGAGCGGCGCATGGCGGCGCGGACCACGGCCCCCGCACTCAGCTCGTGGGCGTTGTTCTGGCACCGTATGCAGACGCGCAAGACCTTGCTGGAGCTGACCCCTGAGCAACTGCGAGACGTGGGCCTGAGTGTCGATCAGGCGCGCCATGAAGGATTGAAACCCTTCTGGCGCGGTTGATTCAGACCAGTTCCTTCAATCGGTGCCAGAGCATTCCCAGCGCCAGCAGCGGCGAGCGCAGATGCTTGCCGCCCGGGAAGGTGATGTGCGGCACCTTCGCAAACAGATCGAACCGCCCGCTTTGCTGGCCGCTGATGGCTTCGCCCAGCAGTTTGCCCGCCAGGTGGGTGGCATTGAGGCCGTGGCCAGCATACGCCTGGGCGAAATACACATTGGGTTGGTCGGCCAGCCGGCCAATCTGCGGCAGGCGGTTGGCGCCGATGCCAATCATGCCGCCCCACTGGTAATCGATTTTCACGCTGGCCAGTTGTGGGAATACCTGCAGCATTTTCGGACGCATGTAGGCGCCGATGTCCTTCGGATCCCGTCCGGAATAATGGCAGGCACCCCCGAACAACAAGCGTCGGTCGGCGGACAGCCGGAAGTAGTCCACCGTCACCCGCTGGTCGCACACCGCCATGTTTTGCGGCAGCAACTCGGCTGCCTGGGCTTCGCTCAACGGCTCGGTGGCGATGATGTAGCTGCCGGCGGGCAGCACCTTGCCGCTCAGGTGCGGGTTGAGGCCGTTCAAATAAGCGTTGCAGCCCAGCACCAGGGTCTTGGCGCGTACATTGCCCTGGGCGGTGTGAACATTGACCTCCGGGCCGTAATCGATGCGCACCGCTTCGGAATGCTCGAACAGCTGGACGCCCAACTGTTGTGCAGCCGCTGCTTCACCGAGGGCCAGGTTCAGAGGGTGCAAGTGGCCGGAGCCCATGTCGATCATGCCGCCCACATAGCGGTTGGAGCCGATCACGCCGGGCATCTCGCTGGCTTGCAGCAGGCGTACTTCATGGCGATAACCGAGGCTTCGCAGTTCTTCGGCGTCAGCGGCCAAGTGCTCCAGGTCGCGGGGTTTGTTGGCCAGGTCGCAGTAGCCCCAGGTCAGGTCGCAGGCAATCTGCGAACGTTCGACCCGTTGGCGTACGATTTCCACGGCTTCCAGGCCCATCAGTTTCATCTGGTGCACGCCCTCGCTGCCGATGACGTTGGTGAACTGATCCAGGCCGTGACCGACGCCGCGAATCAGTTGCCCGCCATTGCGCCCGCTGGCGCCCCAGGCGATCTTGCGGGCTTCCAGCAGGACCACGCTGAAACCCCGTTCTACCAGTTCCAGGGCGGTGTTGAGCCCCGAAAAGCCGCCGCCGACCACGCACACATCGGCCACGATTTCACCTGTCAGCACCGGATAATCAGGCTGCGGGAAACTGCTGGCGGCGTAGTAGGAATTGGCGTGCCGGGCGCTGGCGGTCATGGGGAGCATCCCTGTTTGGAAAATTTGACGCAGGATACAGCGGTCGGGCGAAGCTGTCTCACCGGGGGCTTTTAGGGCAGAATCCACGCCTATTCGCCGTTCGGTCCCTGTGTCGATGAGTTGCAACAGTCAGAAAGTCAACGCGCTGCGCCGGCAGATTCCCTCGTTCGAGTGCGTCCCGGGTTGCCACGACTGCTGCGGGCCGGTGACCACGTCCCCCGAGGAAATGTCGCGCCTGCCGCGCAAGACCGCTGCCGAGCAGGAAGCGGCGATGGATGAACTCAACTGCGTGCACCTCGGCCCCAATGGCTGCACCGTGTACGACGAGCGCCCGCTGATTTGCCGGCTGTTCGGCACCACGCCGACCTTGCCATGCCCAAACGACCGCCGCCCGGTGGAGTTGATCCACCCACGGGTGGAAAAGCAGATTCACGCGTACATGGCGTCGACGCGTCAGGTATTGGTCTAGCGGATGTCCCCGATCAACTAGTGTGGGAGCGGGCTTGCTCGCGAATGCGGTGGATCAGTGGATATAGGGTTGGCTGGCATGCCGACTTCGCGAGCAAGCCCGCTCCCACATTGGCCTGTGGTGCTGTCTTAATCCGGGATCGGCAGGTTCAGGCTCTCTTTCACCTCTTCCATCACGATGTAGCTCTTGGACTCCCTTACGTGGGGCAGCTTGAGCAGGATATCGCCGAGCAATTTGCGGTACGACGCCATCTCCGAGATTCGCGCCTTCACCAGGTAGTCGAAATCCCCCGACACCAGGTGGCACTCCAGCACGTGGGGCAGTTTCAGCACGGCACGTCGGAACTCTTCAAAGGTGTCGCCGGACTTGTAGTCGAGGCTGATCTCGACAAACACCAGCAGGCTGCCCTTCAAGTGCTGCGGATTAAGCCGGGCGTTGTAGCCCATGATGATCCCTTCGCGCTCAAGGCGCCGGACCCGCTCGGTGCATGGCGTGGTCGACAGGCCGACCTTTTCCCCCAGCTCGGTAAACGAAATTCGCCCGTCTGCCTGCAGGATGCGCAGGATGTTGCGGTCGATCTTGTCCAGCTCCCGCTTGGTTTGAGTGTTGGTCCGCATAGGGGATGCTCCTCCGTGAAAAGGGTTTTTGCCGAGAATTGTCGCCAAATATAGGCAGTTATATAGTGAAATGCACTGGTGATTGCTTTTTATACTGCCCACATCTTTGTGCTGAACAACAAACGTCAGCGGTCAAGCCGTGATGAGGGAATAAAAATGCGCGTTCTGGTCTTGGGTAGCGGTGTCATTGGCGTGGCCAGTGCCTACTATTTGGCACGAGCTGGTTTTGAAGTGGTCGTGGTCGACCGTCAGCCGGCTGTGGCCATGGAGACCAGTTTCGCCAACGCCGGGCAGATCTCGCCGGGCTACGCCTCGCCCTGGGCTGCACCAGGTGTGCCGCTCAAGGCCATCAAATGGCTACTGGAGCGCCACGCACCCCTGGCGATTAAGGCCACCGCCGACATCGACCAATACCTGTGGATGGCGCAGATGTTGCGCAACTGCACCGCCAGCCGTTATGCGGTGAACAAGGAGCGCATGGTGCGCCTGTCCGAGTACAGTCGCGACTGCATCGATGAGCTGCGCGCCGAGACGGGCATTGCCTACGAAGGCCGCACCCTGGGGACTACCCAGCTGTTCCGTACCCAGGCCCAGCTGGACGGTGCCGCCAAGGACATCGCCGTGTTGAAAGAGTCTGGCGTGCCTTACGAGCTACTGGACCGCGCCGGCATTGCCCGGGTTGAACCAGCCCTGGCCAGCGTTACGGATATCCTCGCCGGTGCCCTGCGCCTGCCGAACGACCAGACCGGCGACTGTCAGATGTTTACCACCCGCCTTGCCGACATGTGCAAGCAACTGGGTGTCGAATTCCGCTTCGAGCAAGACATCCAGCGCCTGGACTACGCCGGTGACCGGATCAACGGCGTGTGGATCGACGGCAAACTGGAAACTGCCGACCGCTACGTGCTGGCCCTCGGCAGCTACTCGCCGAAGCTGCTCAAGCCACTGGGGATCAAGGCGCCGGTGTACCCGCTCAAGGGCTACTCGATGACCGTGCCGATCACCAATGCGGCGATGGCCCCGACTTCGACCATTCTCGACGAGACCTACAAGGTCGCGATCACCCGTTTCGACAACCGTATCCGCGTCGGTGGCATGGCTGAAATAGCCGGTTTTGACCTGTCGCTGAACCCACGCCGGCGGGAAACCCTGGAGATGATCGTCAACGACCTTTATCCTCAGGGCGGTGATTTGAGCCAGGCCAGTTTCTGGACCGGCCTGCGCCCGACCACGCCAGACGGCACGCCGATTGTCGGTGCTACCCCGTTCAAAAACCTGTTCCTGAACACCGGTCACGGCACCCTCGGTTGGACCATGGCTTGTGGCTCTGGTCGTTTGCTGGCCGATTTGATGGCGAAGAAAACTCCGCAAATCAGTGCCGAAGGCCTCGATATTTCCCGTTATAGCAACCACCAGGAGTCCGCAAAACATGTCAATCCAGCGCCAGCTCACCAATGAGCGCATGAGCCAGATCGTTGTTCACAGCGGTACCGTGTATCTGGCAGGGCAGGTCGGCGACGACATGAGTGCCGGGATTGAACAGCAGACCCGCGAAACCCTCGTCAATATCGAGCGTTTGCTGGACCTGGCCGGTACCGACAAGACCAAGCTGCTGTCGGTGACCATCTACCTGAAAGACATCGACGCCGATTTCGCCGGAATGAACGCGGTATGGGACAGGTGGCTGCCAAAAGGCGTCGCGCCGGCCCGTGCCACGGTTGAAGCGAAACTCTGCGAACCGGAAATCCTGGTGGAGCTGTCGGTTGTGGCCGCTCTGCCTTAAGCAAAACTCCTCTCCCGGTGCCCGCGCAGTCAGTGGGTGCCGGTTTTTTCTTCCAATTGCCGCCTAGAAGCCTGCCGCCATGCGTCCTGCCCGTGCCCTGATCGACCTCCAAGCCCTGCGCCATAACTACCAACTGGCCCGTGAAGTCACGGGTGGGGCCAAGGCCCTCGCCGTGATCAAGGCCGATGCCTACGGCCATGGTGCCGTGCGCGTTGCTCAGGCGCTGGAAGCCGAGGCGGACGGGTTTGCCGTGGCCTGCATCGAGGAAGCGCTGGAACTGCGGGCCGCCGGCATTCGCGGGCCGGTGTTGTTGTTGGAAGGTTTTTTCGAAGCCGACGAGCTGCCGCTGATCATCGAGCATGATTTCTGGTGCGTGGTGCATTCGCTGTGGCAACTCGACGCGATCGAACAGGCGCAGTTCAGCAAGCCGCTGACCGTTTGGCTCAAGCTTGATTCGGGCATGCACCGTGTCGGCTTGCACCCCAAGGATTATCACGACGCTTACCAGCGCCTGCTGGCCAGCGGCAAAGTCGCGAAGATCGTGCTGATGAGCCACTTCGCCCGTGCCGATGAGCTGGACAGCACCAGCAGCGAAGAGCAAGTCGCGGTGTTTGAAGCGGCGCGCCAGGGCTTGTCGGCCCAGGTCAGCCTGCGCAATTCGCCGTCGGTGCTGGGCTGGCCGAACGTGTCCAGTGACTGGGTACGCCCGGGCATCATGCTCTACGGCGCCACGCCGTTTGGCGAAGACCAGGCCATCGCCGCGCGCTTGCAGCCGGTGATGACCCTCGAATCGAAAGTCATCTGCGTACGTGAACTGCCGGCCGGCGAGCCGGTGGGCTACGGCGCCAAGTTCATCACCCCGAAACCGATGCGCGTCGGCGTGGTTGCCATGGGGTACGCCGACGGCTACCCGCGCCACGCGCCAACCGGCACCCCGGTGTTGGTGGCCGGCCAGCGCAGCCAGTTGCTGGGCCGGGTGTCGATGGACATGCTGTGTATCGACCTGACTGACGTGCCCCAGGCCGGGCTCGGCTCCACCGTCGAGTTGTGGGGCAAAAACATCCTCGCCAGTGACGTTGCCACCGCCGCCGACACCATTCCCTACCAGATCTTCTGCAACCTGCGGCGGGTGCCACGCCTCTATTCCGGCGCTTGAGCGGCACCCACGAATGGCAGATCCCGGGATTTAGGCCAAAGTGTTGTAAATACTGAACGCTGTCGCCATGATAACGCTCAATTACAACAACGCCTGAATCCTAGGAGGCTCCTGCATTGGACGTCGGCGAACGACTGCAATCCATCCGTAAACTGAAAGGTCTTTCCCAGCGTGAGCTAGCCAAGCGCGCGGGCGTCACCAACAGCACCATTTCGATGATCGAAAAAAACAGTGTCAGCCCCTCCATCAGCTCCTTGCGCAAGGTGCTGGGCGGCATTCCCATGTCGATGGTGGAGTTCTTTTCCGAGGAGATCCTCCAGGAAAAACCGACCCAGATCGTCTATAAAGCCAATGAGCTGATCGATATCTCCGACGGCGCCGTCACCATGAAACTGGTGGGCCGCGCGCATCCGAGCCGGGCGATTGCGTTCCTCAACGAGATCTACCCACCAGGTGCTGATACCGGCGAAGAGATGCTCACCCATGAGGGCGAGGAAACCGGGATTCTGGTGGAAGGCCGCCTGGAGCTGGTAGTCGGTCTTGAAACTTTTGTGCTCGAAGCCGGCGATAGCTACTACTTTGAAAGCACCAAGCCGCACCGTTTTCGTAATCCGTTCGAAGTGCCGGCGCGACTAATCAGCGCAGCCACACCCGCGAACTTTTAAGAAAAGAGGCGTCCTGCCTATGTCGCAGAGACGCCCGTAGCAGCATTCCGGCCTGCTGAATCTCCCTTTGGTTAATAGGGTTGTTTCGGCGGGGCGGGCTAACCGTTATACTTTCGCCGCCTGCGAAACCGTGGCCGCAGGCGTGAATAGCCACCATTGAGGGTGAACGCGTGAACCTAATTATGAAAATGCTGGCTGCACCAGCAACCGTACTGGCCCTATGGGCTGTCAGCGCTCAAGCTGCGACCAATGATGAAATTGCCAAACGCCTGGAGCCTGTCGGCCAGGTGTGTGTCCAGGGGCAAGAGTGCAAGGGGATGGAAGTGGCAGTGGCTGCGGGCGGCGGCGGCGGTGCGAAATCGCCGGATGACGTGATCGCCAAGCACTGCAACGCTTGCCACGGTACCGGTCTGTTGGGCGCACCGAAAATTGGTGACACCGCCGCCTGGAAAGACCGCGCGGACCACCAGGGTGGCCTCGACGGCCTGCTGGCCAAGGCCATCACCGGCCTGAACGCCATGCCACCCAAAGGCACCTGCGCCGACTGCTCGGATGCCGAGCTTAAAGGCGCGATCGAGAAGATGTCGGGTCTTAAATAAACCGATCTTCGCCAAAAAAGCCGCTGACCAGCGGCTTTTTTGTGCCCGCGATTTGCCTTTTTAGGCTGTTCTTTGCAGCAAAGACCCGGCAAGCTCGGTCCAACCCCAATTCATGGAATGTTCGGGAGAAGTCGGATGGTGCAGTTGTGTTCAATCGAGCAAGCGGTCGACGACGTACTGGCACGGCTGCCGGCGCATATTCACATGGGCATGCCCCTGGGCCTGGGCAAACCCAACCTGTTCGTCAACGCGCTGTACCGGCGTGTCGCCAAGCTGCCGGATCGGGCGCTGACCATTTACACCGCTCTGGTCCTGGGTCGTCCCACTTTGGGCGATGGTTTGCAGAAGCGCTTCCTCGAACCCTTTATCGAACGGGTTTTCGGCGACTATCCCGAGCTGGATTTCCTCGCCGCCCTGCACAAGGACAATCTGCCGGCCAACATTCATGTGCAGCAGTTTTTCATGCAGCCCGGCAGTTTGTTGCACAGCGCCTCGGCCCAGCAGGATTACGTCAGCAGCAACTACAGCCACGCCGCCCGTGATATCAACGCCGCCGGCCTGAACCTCGTTGCGCAACTGGTGGCCAGCAGCGCCGAACACCCGGATCGCCTGAGCCTGAGCTGCAACCCCGACATCACCCTCGACCTGTTGCCGATGATCGCCAAGCGCCGCGAAGCCGGTGAAACCATCCTGGTGGTGGGCCAGGTTCACAGCGATTTGCCCTACATGCCCGGCGACGCCGAACTGGGCATGGATGAATTCGACTTCCTGATCGACGAGAAGGACAGCACCACGCTGTTCTCCACGCCCAACATGCCAGTAGGTTTCCAGGACCACTTTATCGGTTTGCACGCCAGCACCCTGGTACGCGACGGCGGCACCCTGCAGATCGGCATCGGCTCCATGGGCGACGCACTGACCGCCGCCTTGCTGGCGCGTCAGGCGGACAACGAGGCGTATCGCCTGTTGCTCACCGACCTGGATGTGTACCAATGGGCGCCGCTGATCAGCCATGAAGGCGGCGTCGCACCCTTCGCCCGTGGCCTTTACGGTTGCAGCGAAATGTTCGTCAACGGCCTGCTGGTGCTGGCCGACGCCGGGATTGTGCGGCGCAAGGTGTACCCGGACGTGGCGAGTCAGGAGCGGGCCAACGCCGGCACCCTGGACGAAGCGGCGCAGACCGACGGGATCTCGGTGCACGGCGGCTTTTTCCTCGGCCCGCAAAGCTTCTACGAGCGGCTGCGGGATTTGCCCCAGAACAAGCGTCTGGAATTCAACATGACCCGCATCAGCTACATCAACGAGCTTTACGGGCAGGAAGAACTCAAGCGTTTGCAGCGCCTGGATGCGCGGTTTATCAACAGTGCATTTACGGTGACGCTGCTGGGCGCGGGCGTGGCCGACCAGTTGGAAGACGGCCGGGTGCTCAGCGGCGTCGGCGGGCAATACAACTTTGTCGCCCAGGGCCATGCGCTGGAAGGCGCGCGCTCGATCCTGATCCTGCGCAGCTGGCGCGAATCGGGGGGCGAGGTCAGTTCCAATATCGTCTGGGAATACGGCCACTGCACGATTCCCCGGCACCTGCGGGACATCGTCATCACCGAATACGGGATCGCGGATTTGCGTGGGCAGACCGATGCCAAGGTAATCGAGGCGCTGCTGAATATCACCGACTCACGATTCCAGGACGATTTGATCGAACAGGCGCAGAAGGCCGGGAAGTTGCCGAAGGATTTCCAGCTGGATCCGCGGTTTGCCGACAACACGCCGGAGCGTTTGCAGGGGATTCAGGCGCGGCATCCACGGTTGTTCCCGGAGTATCCGTTGGGCTGTGATTTCACCGACGAAGAGCGGGATTTGCTGAGGGCGTTGAACTGGCTCAAGAGCAAATTCAAGCTGACGGAGATTCTGGAACTGGGCAAGGCGGCGCTGGATGCACCGGAGCCGGAGGCGTTTCCCGGGCATTTGGTGCGGATGGGGTTGGATAAGCCGGAGGGGTTGAAAGAGGACCTGTACCAGCGGCTGCTGCTCGCCGGCCTACGGGCCACCGCACACTAGATGACACAGGAGATCAAATGTGGGAGCGGGCTTGCTCGCGAATGCGGTGGATCAGTCGACCTATCCAGTGACTGACACATCGCATTCGCGAGCAAGCCCGCTCCCACATTTTTTAACCGTGCCCGCACCGATTACTCGATGAAGGTTACGACGCCACCCGCCAACGACTGCACCCGCGCCAGCGACTCAACCCGATAACCCTGGGCATCCAGCTCCGCCCGGCCACCCTGGAACGACTTCTCGATCACAATCCCCAAACCTGCAACGGTCGCGCCGGCCTGTTTGATGATCGAGATCAGCGCCTGGGACGCCTTACCGTTGGCCAGGAAGTCATCGATGATCAGCACGCGGTCGCTGCTGGTCAGGTGGCGCGGGGAGATCGCCACGGTGCTTTCGGTTTTCTTGGTGAAGGAATACACCGTCGCCGACAGCAGGTTTTCGGTCAGGGTCAGGGACTGTTGCTTGCGCGCGAAAATCACCGGAACGCCGAGGTTCAGGCCGGTCATGATCGCCGGTGCAATGCCCGAGGCTTCGATGGTGACGATCTTGGTGATGCCCGAATCCTTGAACAACGCAGCGAATTCGTCACCGATCAGTTTCATCAGCGCCGGGTCGATCTGGTGGTTCAGAAAGGCGTCGACCTTGAGTACCTGATCGGAAAGCACGATGCCTTCTTCGCGAATTTTCTTGTGCAGTGCTTCCACGAAAGCTTCCTCTGTTGGCGCAACACGCGCCGAAAGTAGATTAAAAAGTAGTCGATTTTAGCGCTTTAACATCGCGCGTATATCCGCCAGGGCGGTATTGCCGCGAACGGCTTTGACTTCGGTCGGTGTGTCGTCGTTGCCTTCCCACGCCAGGTCATCCGGGGGCAGTTCGTCGAGGAACCGGCTGGGGGCACAATCGATGATCTCGCCGTACTGCTTGCGCTTGGCGGCAAAGGTGAAGGCCAATGTCTGACGCGCGCGGGTAATGCCCACGTAGGCCAGGCGCCGTTCTTCTTCGATGGTGTCGGCTTCGATGCTGGAGCGGTGCGGGAGGATTTCCTCTTCCATGCCCATGATGAACACGTAGGGGAATTCCAGGCCCTTGGACGCATGCAAGGTCATCATCTGCACGCCTTCGGCGCCGTCTTCCTCTTCCTGCTGGCGTTCAAGCATGTCCCGCAGGACCAGCTTGCCGATGGCGTCCTCGACGGTCATCTCGCCTTCTTCGTCCTTCTCGAGGGTATTTTTCAACGCCTCGATCAGGAACCACACGTTGCCCATGCGGTAATCGGCGGCCTTGTCGCTGGAGCTGTTGGTGCGCAGCCAGTTCTCGTAGTCGATGTCCATGACCATGCTGCGCAGGGCGCTGATCGGGTCTTCGCCGGCGCACTGCTCGCGCACCTTGTCCATGAAGCGCTTGAAGCGCGCCAGGCGATCGGTGAAGCGGGTGTCCAGATGCTCGCCCAGGCCGATTTCGTCGGTGGCGGCGTACATCGAGATCTTGCGTTCGGTGGCGTAGTTGCCGAGCTTTTCCAGGGTGGTCGAACCGATTTCCCGACGTGGGACGTTGATCACCCGCAGGAACGCGTTGTCGTCGTCCGGGTTCACGATCAGCCGGAAGTAGGCCATCAGGTCTTTCACTTCCTGGCGTCCGAAAAAGCTGTTGCCGCCCGACAGACGATAAGGAATCTGGTGGTGCTGCAGCTTCAGCTCGATCAGCTTGGCCTGGTAGTTGCCGCGGTACAGGATCGCGAAATCGCTGTAGGGCCGGTCGGTACGCAGGTGCAGCGTGAGCAGTTCGACGGCCACGCGCTCGGCTTCGGCGTCTTCGTTGCGGCAGCGGATCACGCGGATCTCGTCGCCGTGGCCCATCTCGCTCCACAGTTGTTTTTCAAACTCGTGGGGGTTGTTGGAGATCAGCACGTTGGCGCAACGCAGGATGCGGCTGGTGGAGCGGTAGTTCTGCTCCAGCATCACCACTTTCAGGGACGGATAGTCGTCCTTGAGCAGCATCAGGTTTTCCGGACGGGCGCCGCGCCAGGCGTAGATCGACTGGTCGTCGTCGCCTACCACGGTGAACTGGTTGCGCTTGCCGATCAGCAGCTTCACCAGCAGGTATTGGCTGGCGTTGGTGTCCTGGTATTCGTCCACCAGCAGGTAGCGGACTTTGTTCTGCCACTTTTCGAGGATGTCGGCGTGTTCCTGGAACAGCTTTACCGGCAGCAGGATCAGGTCGTCGAAGTCCACCGCGTTGAACGCCTTGAGCGTGCGCTGGTAGTGGGTGTAGACGATGGCGGCTGTCTGTTCCTTGGGGTTGCGCGCGTTTTCCAGGGCTTCGGCGGGCAGGATCAGGTCGTTTTTCCACGAGCCGATCATGTTCTTGATCTCGTCGACGCCGTCGTCGCCCGCGTATTCCTTTTGCATGATGTCGGTCATCAGCGCCTTGACGTCAGTCTCGTCAAAGATCGAGAAGCCCGGCTTGTAGCCCAACCGCACATGCTCCTTGCGGATGATGTTCAGCCCCAGGTTGTGGAAGGTACACACGGTGAGGCCACGGCCTTCGCCACCCTTGAGCAGGGTGCCGACGCGCTCTTTCATTTCCCGCGCCGCCTTGTTGGTAAAGGTCATGGCGACGATGTACTGGGCGCGGATGCCGCAGCTCTGGATCAGGTGCGCGATCTTGCGGGTGATCACGCTGGTCTTGCCGGAACCGGCACCGGCGAGCACCAATAGAGGGCCGCCGACGTAGTTCACGGCTTCTTGCTGCCGGGGATTGAGTCGGGACATACAGAATTCAGGGAGTCATTGATCAAAAGGGCGGGCATTTTAACAGGCTGGCAAGATTCTGCTGCCTCTGAACGACAGTGTGACGTACCACTCGATCTAAATTTGCCGGTTTTGTTACTTTGCCGCAGGATGTGCAGGGCATTTAGGACTATTGTTCGGTCTAGCGCCGCACAGTGTGTATTTGATAACCCATATCATTGGTCATTATCAGGTCGCACGTCATAATGCCCGCCGCCAACGAAATTTTGCAGAGTCTAGGGAGCTAGCTTGTCTACGCCTGTCGAACCCTTGCGTTTGCTGCTACTGGCCGATGAGCCAGCGTGGGCAGCGTTATTGCGCGAGTGCCTGGCGCCGATGGGCGACGGAGCTGTGCTGATCAGCGCGCCAAACTGGGAGTCTGTGAGCAATCTGTTCGACGACGATCACAGTGCGGTGTTGTTGACCACGGCCAGTCTTCAGCCCGGCCCCGGTCGTTGCAGCTTGCCAACGGTATTGCTGTTGGAAGAGGAACCTCTGGTTTCGCCCCTTGGCGTCAGCGACTGGCTGATTTTCAATGCATTGGATGTCGATACATTGCGCCGGTGCCTGCGGCATGTGCGCGAGCGCGGTGTGCTGGAAAACACCCTGCAACGCCTGGCCGAGCAGGACCCGCTGACCGGCATCGCCAACCGCCAGGGCTTCCAGACCCTGTTGACCGCCCGCCTGGCGGAAAACGAAGGCCGTGGCGTCGCCCTCGGTCACCTCGACCTGGACAACTTCCGTCACGCCAACGATGCCCTCGGCCACCAGGCCGGTGACCGGCTGATCCTGCAAGTGGTCTCGCGGCTCAAGAGCCAGCTGGAGGCCGGTGATCAACTGGCACGCCTGGGCAGCGATGAATTCGCCCTGCTGATCGATACCCGCCGTGCGCCCCAGCGCGCCGAATGGATGGCCGAGCGCATCATCGAAGCCATGGCCGAGCCGTATTGGGTCGATGGCGAAAGCCTGCTGATCGGTTGCAGCCTCGGCGTGGCACATGCCCGCGCCAGGGCCGGCGCCGACCCGCTGATGTGGCACGCCCATATCGCCATGCAGCAAGCCAAGAGTACCCAGGGCTGTACCTTTCATATCTTCAACGAACGCATCAACCGCAATGCCCGCAGCCTCGCCGACCTGGAAAGCGAACTGCGCCGGGCGTTGCGCCGTGACGAGCTGGAACTGCATTACCAACCGCGCCTGGACCTCGATGACGGGCATATCGTCGGCCTCGAAGCGCTGGTGCGCTGGCGCCACGGCGAGCGTGGGCTGTTGCCGCCGAGCGAGTTCGTGCCCCTGGCCGAGCAGAGCGGCTTGATCGTGCCGCTGGGCTACTGGGTGATTTCCCGGGCGCTGCGCGACATGCAGGACCTGCGCGAACGCGGGATTGCGCCGTTGCACATGGCGGTCAACCTATCGTTCCGCCAGTTTCAGGACAGCCAATTGCTCAGCACCCTCAGCCGGCTGATTGCCGAGCGTGGCGTGGAAGCTCAGTGGCTGGAATTTGAACTGACGGAAACCGCCGTGATGCGCCGCAGCGACCTGGTCAAGCAGACCATGGACGCCCTTGGCCGCCTGGGCGTGCGCTTTTCCCTGGATGACTTTGGCACCGGCTTCTCGTCGTTCGTGCACCTCAACAGCCTGCCGATTGCCTTGCTGAAGATCGACAAGAGCTTCGTCGGCGGCATGGAAGAGCGCGAAGAGAATCGCAAGTTGGTCCACGCGATGATCAACCTGGCCCACAACCTGAACCTGGAAGTAGTAGCCGAGGGCGTGGAAACCGCAGAGCAACTGGCGTTGCTGCGGTTGTTCGGTTGCGATCAGGCTCAGGGTTATCTGATCAGCAAGCCGTTGCCGCTGGCGGAACTGGTGGACTACCTGACGTTTGGTAACAGCCAGGAATTGGTGGGCGGCGTGATCTGATGCTGTGAATCCGATCAAAAATGTGGGAGCGGGCTTGCTCGCGAATGCGGTATTTCAGTCAACCCATTCATAGCTGACCCGCCGCATTCGCGAGCAAGCCCGCTCCCACATTTGACCGAGTACAGCCGTTACTCAGGCTGCGCGGCTTGAAATCCGCGGTGGGTTTCAGGCTCCTGGCGAATCATCCGCGTCATCTTCCGTTCAAACGCCCAGGTCAGGCTGACTGCCGCGCACGCCAGGCCCAGGGCCAGCCCCCACCACACGCCAGTCGGCCCCCAGCCGAGGTTGAACGCCATCAACCACGCAGCCGGTGCGCCGATCAGCCAGTAGCATCCCAACCCGACCAGGAAGGTGGTCTTGGCGTCCTTGAGCCCGCGAATGCAGCCCATGGCGATAGTCTGCACGCCGTCGAACAGCTCAAACCAAGCGGCCACGGCCAGCAGGCTCACGGCGAGGTTGATCACGTCGCGAAACGCCGGGTCATGCTGGTCGAGGAACAAGCTGATCAACTGATGCGAGAACAACCACAGCACCGCTGCAAAGCCCAGCATCACCAGCGCGCCAAAGCCGATGCCCACCCGCCCGGCCAGCCGTGCTTCCAGCAGGTTCCCGGCCCCGTAATGCTGGCCGATGCGCATGGTGATTGCGTAAGACATGCCCGCCGGCACCATGAACGCCACCGACACAATCTGCAGGGCAATCTGGTGCGCAGCCAATTGCGTGCTGCCCATGGTGCCCATGCACAGCGCCGCGAACGCAAACAGCCCGACTTCCACCGCATAGGTGCCCCCAATCGGCAGGCCCAGGCGCCACAGTTCCCGCAGGTAATGCAGGTTCGGCCGCAGCAGGCCCTTGCGCAGCGGGTAGGCGTCGTAAGCACGGTTGTATTTGATGTACCAGATCAGCGCCAGTGCCATGCAGTTGGCGACGATGGCCGTGACCAGGCCAATGCCCACCAGCCCGAGTTTCGGCAGGCCGAACATGCCTTCGATCAGCGCGTGGTTGAGCAGGTAGTTGATCACCGTGCCGCCCAGGCTGATGACCATCACCGGCGTGGCCTTGCCGATGGCGCTGGTGAAGCCGCGCAGGGCCATGAACGTCAGGTAGCCGGGCAGGGCGAACGGCAGGATGGTCAGGAACTGGCCGGCGGACGCGACATTGGTTTCGGTCTGGCCGAACATCAGCAACACCGGCTTGAGGTTCCACAGCAGCAAGCCGGCCACCAGCGCCATCAACCAGGCCAGCCACAGCCCGGCCTGGGTCAGGCGAGTGGCGCCTTCAATGTCGCCGGCGCCCTGACGGATGGCGACCAGCGTGCCCACGGCGGCGATCACGCCGATGCAGAAAATCGACACGAACGAATAGCTCGCCGCACCCAGGCCGCCGCCGGCCAGGGCCTCGGGGCTCAGGCGGGCCATCATCAGGGTGTCGGTCAGCACCATCAGCATGTGGGCCAACTGTGAGGCAATCAACGGCCCTGACAGCCGCAGAATGGCCCAGAGTTCGGTACGTGCCGGATGCTGCATGATCATCACGCTCAAAAAGTCAGGGAAGGGTGGAAGGGTTGATTCTCGGCGCCCACAGCGCATTGCACAAAGGGATAAATCCGATGGTGCGCATGATTAAAACTCATGCCTGAATGATTCTGGTAGGGTTTCGAGATTGCGCCGTCGGAGCTTTCGCCATGTCTCGTCGTCTTCCTCCTCTTTACGCCTTGCGGGCGTTTGAAGCTGCGTCCCGCTACAACTCGTTCACCCGCGCGGCGGAAGAGTTATCGATTACCCAAAGTGCGGTGAGCCGGCACATTCGCACGCTGGAAGAGCATTTCGCCTGCCGCCTGTTCCAGCGCAGCGGCCGCACCTTGCAGCTCACCGAGGCGGCGCGCCTGTTGCTGCCAGGCGTGCGCGAAGGGTTTGCGGCCCTGGAGCGCGCCTGCCATACGTTGAACGCGGAGGACGACATCCTGCGCATGAAGGCGCCATCCACCCTGACCATGCGCTGGCTGCTGGCGCGGCTCAGTCGCTTCCGGCATTTACAGCCGGGCAATGAAGTGCAACTGACCAGCGCCTGGATGAGTGTCGATGAGGTGGACTTCAATCAGGAGCCGTTCGATTGCGCGGTATTGCTGAGTAACGGTCATTTCCCGCCGGACTGGGAAGCCTGCTACCTGTTTCCTGAACTGCTGATTCCAGTGGGCGCGCCGAACCTGTTGAGCGACGGGCCCTGGGACGTCACGCGGCTGGCCTCTGCCGAATTGCTGCACCCGACGCCGGACCGCCGTGACTGGCGCTACTGGCTGGAGCGCATGGGGCTGTCATCCCAGGTATCGCTCAAGGGCGGGCAGGTGTTCGATACATTGGAGCTGGGCATGATTGCCGCCGCTCGGGGTTATGGCGTGTCCATGGGCGACTTGCTGATGGTGGCCGAAGACGTGGCCCAGGGCCGGCTGAGCCTGCCGTGGCCCACCGCCGTGGCCAGTGGGGAAAATTACTATCTGGTGTGGCCAAAGACCAGGCCGGGCGGTGAGCGTTTGCGACGGCTGGGTGACTTTCTCCAGAGCGAGGTGCAGGCCATGGAATTGCCCCAGGTAGAGCGCCTCGCCTGAGTGGATTGCGCACCGGGCAGCAATCGTTTGCGTGATACCCCTGCGAATCGCTCAAGTATTCAGCCTGCCCGCCGAAGTAGGGTTGTTGGAACTACCGTTCTACAACGTTTCCCCTATTAGAATTTTGCCGAGCAGCGCTATGAGATCAGGATGATCCTGGCCTCGGCCAGGAGCCTTCATGTCTCAACCTCGCGCCCGGATCGCCTCTCAACTGGGGCTTGCCCTCGCCGTGATACTGGCTGTCGTCATCAGCGGCAGTACGGTGTTCGCCTTGCGTTCGCTGGACTCCGCCAACCTCGACACCCGCGAGGAGCATCTGGCCAGCGAGGCTCGCTTGCTGGCTGACCAACTCAATACCTTCCACAGCACCTTGCGCGAAAGTACCCAGCGTTTGAGCGGGCTGTTTGAAAAGCGCTTCAGCGCCGGCTTGAGTGTGCGGCCTGGGCAGCCGGTGACGGTAGCGGGTGTGCAGACACCGGGCCTGTACCTGGGCGAGGAAGTGCTGAACAACAACTTCACGGAAGTTGATGAGTTCAAGCAGATGTCGGGCGGCGTGGCGACCTTGTTCGTACGCAGTGGCGAGGACTTTGTCCGTGTCAGCACGTCCCTGACCAAGCAGGACGGCAGCCGCGCCATCGGTACGGCGCTGGATCACCAGCACCCGGCCTATCAACGCTTGCTCGGCGGGCAGGGTTACGTGGGTCGCGCGGTGCTGTTCGATCGCTCCTACATGACCCAGTACAGCCCGGTGCGTGATGCCAGCGGCAAAGTGATTGCGGTGCTGTTTGTCGGCTTCGACTACACCGACGCGCAGAACGCCCAGTTCGACAACCTCAAGCGCTTCCGAATCGGCCAGACCGGCTCCCTCGCGCTGCTGGATGAACAGAAACATTGGCTGGTGCCGCCGGCTGGCGTGCAGGCGCTGGATCAAGCAATTCCGGTGATGCTCGACCTGGCCGCCAAACCTGGAAAAGGCCGTTTCTGGAGCGACAAGAACGAAGACTTCTACAGCGTTGCCGTGCCGTTTGAAGGCGGTCCGTGGTCGGTGGTGGCGAGCATGCCGAAAGCCGAAATTCGGGCGGTGACCTGGTCGGTGGGTATTCGCCTGGCGATTGGCAGTTTGCTCGCAATGCTGCTGGCGGTGGGCGCGGCGGTCTGGCTGCTGCGCAGCAAGTTGCAGCCGTTGGGCGACCTGGTGCGTCAAGCGGAAGCCTTGGGCGCTGGTGATTTGAGCGCACGGCTGAACGTTTCCAGCCATGACGAAATCGGCCAGTTGGCCCGCAGTTTCAACCAGATGGGCGAAGCGCTGTCGACCATGGTGTCGCATATCCGCAAGGCGGCTGAAGACGTGAACAGCCGCGCCCAGGCACTGTCGGGTTTGTCCGGCGGAGCGTACGAAGGCATGGAGCAACAGTCCGGCGAGATCACCAGCATGGCCGGCGCGGTGGAAGAGTTCAGCGCCACCTCGCTGAACATCGCCGACAACATGGGCAACACCGAGCGCCTGGCCCAGGACAATGCCCAGCAAACCAAGATTGGCCGCACCTCGATGGAAGAGGCGTCTTCGTCCCTGGAACACATCGCCACCGCGCTGAACAGCACAGCCACGGTGATCAACACCTTGGGCCAGCGCTCCCAGGAAATCGGCGGGATTGTCGGGGTCATCACTGCGATTGCCGAACAGACCAACCTGCTGGCGCTCAACGCCGCCATCGAAGCTGCGCGGGCCGGTGAGCAAGGGCGCGGGTTTGCGGTGGTGGCGGATGAAGTGCGCAACCTCGCCTCGCGTACCCGTCAGGCCACGGACGAAATTTCCGGGATGATCCAGAGCATCCAGCAGGAAACCGGCAACGCCATCAGCACCATGGAACAAGGCAACGTGCTGATGCAGGAAGGCCTGGCGCGCAATGCTGACGTGGCTTCGGCGCTGGCGCGGATCGATGAGCAAAGCCGCTCGGCGGGCCAGCAGTTTGCGGCCATTACCACTGCCACCCAGGAGCAGAGCAGCACGGCGACCTTGCTGAGCAGCAACTTGCAGAGCATTGCCCTGGCCAACAGCGAGCAGCGTGAAGTGGTGTCGAACCTGGCGATCACCGCCAAGGAACTGGAGACCCTGGCGGCGGGCTTGCGGCATGAGGTTGACCGGTTTCGTTGATTGACTGTTCGGGCCCTATCGCGGGCAAGCCCGCTCCCACCGTTGACCGTGTTGTTCTGGAGTACGCGGTCCACTGTGGGAGCCGGGCTTGCCCGCGATGACGGCCGACCCGACGCCTCAAACGTCGGATCGGTCCCCCAGCCCCGGGTCCACACGCTTGCCAATGTCCTTGAGTCGCGCCAGTTGGTCGACCATCCCTGGTGCTTCATCCAGGCTGCTGACAAAGGTCCACAGGTAAGTCATCACCGCATACACATGGCCGGCCTTGACCGCCGGCGACAGCGCCAACTGGCTGATGGCGACCACAAACAACAGCGCGGCCAGCGTACCGATAAACAGGAACGCTGCAGCCTCGCGGTCCGACAGCCAGATCCGCAGGCGTGACAGCACCTGGTAGTGGCGCTGCAAGGTCTGCGCGCCGACCTTTTCCACCAGGCCGATTTCCTTTTCCAGGCGGTCATTCAAGCGCTCGTACAACTCCTGATTGCGCCGGGCGAAACGTGGCAACAAGGTTGTGCACAGCACCAGCGCCGTCAGGCAGGCCAGGCCGATCCACGGTTCGATCACCAGCAACATCACGGCCGCACCGACGATTGACACCAGCGCCGTCGCGATGATCGGCACGTGTTTTTCGAAGAAATCCACAAAGTCCCGCGCCAACACCACCCGCGCCGCCGCCCGTGAGGTGCTGTGGTTTTGCAGGCGCTGGTTGAGAATCACCGGCACCGCCAGGTCGGCGTAAATGCGGGTGAAGGTGCGTGTGTCCAGCGCCCGTCGCGCCGCCCCGACCACCCAGAACGCCAGCACCACGGCGGCGTAGAACAGCGCGCTGCCGGCGTCGCCGCGGATAATTGAGTCCACCGCGAACCCGGCAAACAGCGGGTAGGCCAGCAGCAATGCGTTCTCCAGGGCCACCAGCGACAAGGTGCAGAACAACTTGCCGGGATAGGCCCTGGCGATCGCCTTGAGGGTTTGGCTGGCGGATTGTTGCCCGATCTTTTTGCTTTCTTCGATCAGGATTTGCGGTGTTACGGATGACATGGGGTGCACCAAGGGTGAGATAAACGCTAGTATTGAGCGACTGCTCAAGTATCCTTGAGCGATCGCTCAAAAAGCAAGCGCCGTCGATCTGCCGGTGCCTGAAGGAAAAGCCTCATGTCGCGTATCGACCGTAAAGACCAGATCATCGCCGCTGCCCTGGAGCTGTTTCGCAGCAAAGGCTTCGCCGATGTTTCCACCCGCGACCTGGCGGAACATGCCGGGCTGTCCCGTAGCCACGTCTATCACTACTTCAGCGACTGGAAAGAACTGCGCCGCGAAGCGTTTGTGCGGTTTGCCAACGAGCAACTGGACGAGGTGCGGGTGCCGTTGGAGGGGCTGCCTCCACTGGAAGCACTCGAAGGTTTCCTGCGTGACTGCCTGCCCTCCACGGCAGATGCCGGATGGGCGTTGTGGCTGGATGCGTGGGACGAAGCCATGCATGACGAGCCATTCGCCGAGGCTTACCTGACGATCAACGCCCAATGGCAAGCGATGCTCGCGGAGATCATCGAGCAAGGTGTGGCGGCCAAAGTTTTCCACTGTGAGTCGCCCAAACGAGCGGCGCGGCAGCTCTTCGCCGTGGCCATGGGGTATGCCGATGACTTGATGCTCAAACCCTCCGTTGAATCGGCTGAGGCGGCGATGGGTGAGGTGATGGAAGTGGCAGGGCTGCTCCTGGCGTTGCCTAAGAAGCGCTAGCGGGGCGGTACTGTAAGGCTTCCGCCAGATGATGCCGGGCGATGGCTTCCACCTGTTCCAGGTCGGCCAGGGTGCGCGCGACCTTGAGCAAGCGATGGGCTGCCCGCAGCGACAACGTCAGTCGTTCGCAGGCGCTCTCCAGCCAGCCTTCATCGGCCTTCGCCAGCATGCAGTGCTCGCGTAGCCCCGGCAGGTCGAGAAAGGCATTGGCGCAGCCCTGGCGCCGTTGCTGGCGTTCTCGAGCCTCGGCCACGAGGGCGGATGCGCTGGCGGTATCGTCGCCGGACTGTTTGCCCGGGTTCAGCGCAGTGCTTTCCCGGGCGACGGTCACGTGCAGGTCAATCCGGTCCAGCAGCGGCCCCGAGAGTTTGTTGCGATAGCGCTGGATCTGCTCCGGCGTGCAGCGACAGCGCCCGCTCGGCTCGCCCACATAGCCGCACGGGCAGGGGTTCATTGCCGCCACCAACTGAAAGCGCGCCGGGAAACTCACCCGGTCGCGGGCGCGGGCAATCACGATATGCCCGGACTCCAGCGGCTCACGCAGCACTTCCAAGACCTTGCGATCAAACTCCGGCAGCTCGTCGAGAAATAACACACCATGATGGGCGAGGGTGATTTCCCCCGGCTGCGGTTTCGAGCCACTGTAGGCTTTCGAAATAAATGATAAATGACTACGCTAGAGGCCGCTTTAGGCCATTAAGACCTTCTGAAATTGCTGAGAAAAATCTCGGTAATAAATGAGACCAGATAGAAAATGACCGGAAATAGATGCGACCAGATTAAGCCGGTTCGAAAGATCAAACCGACCCGCCGCAGCATTTCAGGAGTGATGGCTTTCAAAGGGCTAGGTGGGGTCGCTTTCGAATCCTCATTGGAAAGAGACTTTCTGAAGCGTATGTGTTGCCGCTGACCGAAAACTGACCCAGTAAAGGCTGTTCTGCCGACTGAAAACTGACCCAGGTGTTCAACTGCTTCTGCTCACTTTTCGAGCAGGAGAACACAGGGTGATCAGCATGGAAATGTTGGGAAAAATCCGGCGGATGTACTTCCGCGACAAGCTCTCGCTGCATCAGATAGCCAAGCGTACCGGGCTGTCGAGAAACACCATCCGAAAATGGGTCAGAGCGCCCGAAGCAACTCAGCCGGCGTACCAGCGCAGCGCAACCTTCAACAAACTCAGCCCATTCCACGAGACGCTGGAACAGGCGCTGAAGGCCGATTCGTTCCGGGCAAAGCACAACCGCAGGAGCGCCAAAGCACTTTTCGAGCAGATCAAGACCGAGGGTTATGACGGCGGCTACAGCCAGCTCACAGCGTTTGTGCGTTCGTGGCGAGGTGAGCAAGGCAAGTCTTTACGCGCTTTTGTACCGCTGACGTTTGCACTTGGAGAGGCCTTCCAGTTTGACTGGAGCGAAGAAGGTCTGCTGATCGGTGGCCTGTTTCGACGCATCCAGGTTTCCCACATGAAGCTCTGCGCCAGTCGCGCATTTTGGTTGGTTGCGTATCCCAGCCAAGGCCACGAGATGTTGTTCGATGCCCATACCCGCTCGTTTGGCGCGTTAGGTGGGGTGCCGCGTCGCGGCATCTACGACAACATGAAAACGGCTGTCGACAAGGTCAATAAAGGCAAGGGCCGCACGGTCAATGCACGGTTTGCCGTGATGTGCGCGCACTACCTGTTCGATCCGGATTTCTGCAACGTAGCCTCTGGCTGGGAAAAGGGCATTGTCGAGAAGAACGTTCAAGACAGTCGACGGCGCATTTGGCTTGACGCTCAAAACTGCATGTTCCGCACCTTCGAGGAACTGAATGCCTGGCTCGGCCTACGCTGTCGTGCGCTCTGGAGCGAGCTGCTGCATCCGCAGTACAACGGGCTGACGGTGGCGGAAGTTTTGGAGCTGGAGCGGGTCGAAATGATGCCGATGCCGACCGCCTTTGATGGCTACGTCGAGCGCACCGTAAGGGTCTCCAGCACCTGCCTGATCAGCGTGGCACGAAATCGCTACTCGGTGCCTTGTGAGCGAGTCGGCCAGTGGGTCAGCAGCCGTCTTTACCCATCCCGGATCGTGGTCATCGCCGATGACATGATGATCGCCAGCCACGAGCGTCTCTTTGATCGAGATCAGGTCAGTTTTGACTGGCAGCATTACATCCCACTCATCGAGCGCAAGCCGGGTGCACTGCGCAATGGCGCACCGTTTGCCGATCTGCCCAATCCGTTGCGGCTTCTCAAACGGGGCCTGAGACGTCACAGCAACGGTGATCGAATCATGACGCAGGTGCTGGCTGCCGTGCCCATCGCCGGTCTCGACCCGGTGCTGGTAGCGGTAGAACTGGTGCTTGAGTCGGGAAGCTTGAGCGCCGATCACATCCTGAATATTCTAGCTCGACTGACCTCCACTGCACCACCGCCTTCCGTAGAAACCAGCCTGCAACTCAAGGTGGCTCCCGTTGCCAACACGGCCCGATATGACCAACTCCGTACAACAGATGAGGAGAGCCGCAATGCGTGACTTGATGGCAGAACTTAAAGAACTGCGTCTGCATGGCATGGCGCAGGCTTGGGAAGAACTGGCGGCCCAGGGAGAAGCTTCGACGGCATCCTCGAAATGGCTGCTTGAGCATCTGCTCCAACAGGAGCAGGCAGATCGCGCCGTGCGCTCTGTGAATCATCAGATGAACATGGCAAAGCTCCCCATGCACCGTGATTTAGCTGGCTTTGACTTCAGCGCTTCCAGCGCTGATGCCCGTCTGGTCAAGGAATTATCCAGCCTTGAGTTTACGGAGACTGCGCAAAATGTCGTGTTCATCGGTGGGCCTGGAACCGGAAAAACACACCTGGCCAGTGCCTTGGCCGTGTCCGGAATCACCACTCATAACAAACGAGTACGGTTCTTCTCCACGGTCGATCTCGTCAACCTGCTGGAACGTGAAAAGTACGATGGTAAGGCAGGCAGAATCGCCCAGGGACTGCTTCGGACAGACCTAGTGATACTCGATGAGCTTGGGTATTTGCCCTTCAGCCAGAGTGGTGGCGCGCTGTTATTTCACCTGCTTTCCAAGCTGTACGAACACACCAGCGTGGTCATCACCACCAACCTCAGCTTCTCGGAATGGTCGAGTGTGTTTGGTGACGCCAAGATGACCACAGCGTTACTGGATCGGCTGACACACCACTGCCACATCGTCGAAACGGGCAACGAGTCCTACCGCCTGCAACACAGCACCTTGGCAGACCAGACAAAGATCAAATCGCGTGAACGAAAGCGCAAGGACGAAGATGGTATCGAGGACGATGAACCGTTTTGATCTGCATCGTAAACACCCTGCCGCATGCCTACATGCGGTGGGGCTTGATGAGCCTTCAAGCGGAACACGACTGCTAAGCTTATCCACAATTGCTGGGACAAAAATCAGCAATCCGCCCTGGGTCAATTTTCAATCGGCAGGGTGGGTCAGTTTTCAATCAGCGCCAACAAACGAAGCGCCCTGATGTCCATTTTGCATTCCAATTTCGCATGGTTTTCATAAGATTAATTCATTATATCTTTAAAAAATGCCTGGATAAGATTTGTTACATCTGTTCCCAGCCAGCGTTCCCGGTCATGCCTTGAGGGCCTTGCCAGACGCTTCCATGGCCAGATTTCTCGCAGTGTATGAATCAAAGGCAACGCTATTTCTGGAGAGCAATTGTGCTTAACAAAACGCGTCATTCTTTTTCCGGTTCTGATGAGATGTCTCAGGGAGCGCGCTTCGTTAAGGAGTTGCTGGCGCAGGCACAGATTGAGGTCAACGGGCCGTCGGCTGCGGATATGCAACTGCACCACAGTGCTACGTTCGACCTGGCCCTGGCCAAAGGCAACCTTGGCCTCGGCGAGGACTACATGGATGGCGGTTGGGACGCCGAGGCGCTGGATGAGTTTTTCTACCGCCTCATGCGCTCTGGGGTGATCGACCAGGCCAACCCGGCCACTTTGTTGTTTCACGCGTTCAGCTCCCGCTGGCTGAACCTGCAAAACAAGAAGCGCGCCTGGCAAGTCGGCGAGGCGCACTACGACCTCGGCAATGACTTCTACGCGCGCATGCTCGACTCGCGCATGACGTACACCTGTGGCTACTGGAAAGATGCCACCACCCTGGAGCAGGCGCAGTTCGCCAAGCTGGACCTAATCTGTAAAAAAACTGGGGCTCAAGCCGGGCATGCGCGTGCTGGATATCGGCTGTGGCTGGGGCAGTTTCATGAGCCATGCGGCCGAGCACTATGGCGTGGAGTGCGTGGGTGTGACCATCTCCAAAGAGCAGGCGGAGTGGGGCCGCGCCAAGTATTCACATCTGCCTATCGAGTTTCGTTTGCAGGACTATCGGGACATCGACGAGCAATTCGACCATATCGCCAGTGTCGGCATGTTTGAGCATGTGGGCCGCAAGAACCATCGTGCCTATATGGAGGTGGCCAACCGCTGCCTGAAGGACGACGGGCTGTTCCTGTTGCACACCATCGGCAAGAACCAACGCAACAGCACGCCGGACCCGTGGATCGACAAATACATCTTTCCCAATGGTGATTTGCCCTCGATCGGGCAGATCGGCGATGCCATGGACGGGTTGTTTGTTGCCGAGGATTTGCACAACTTTGGCGCCGATTACGACAAGACACTGATGGCCTGGTGCGAAAACTTCGAATTGGCGTGGCCGGATTTCGCCGAAACCTTTGGCCGGCGTTTCTACCGGATGTGGCGCTATTACCTGCTGTCGTGTGCAGGGGCGTTTCGCGCGCGGGATATCCAGTTGTGGCAGTGGGTGTTGTCGAAGAAGGGGGTTGTAGGCGGGTATCAGCGGGTGAGCTGAGGGTTACTTAACGGGGACAGGCGAAACCTGCCCCGGTTTGGCCGGTTTACTCGGCGGCCGGCGTTAATCGCGCTTCCAGCTCCGCCACCTTGGCCTCAAGGCTTTCCAACCGCGCCCGAGTGCGCGCCAACACCACCATCTGGCTATCAAACTCTTCCCGGCTTACCAGGTCCAGCTTGCTGAAACCGCTTTGCAGCAGCGCCTTGAACTGGCTTTCAATTTCATTGCGTGGCAGCGGCGTGTCGCTGCTGAACAGGCGGGAGGCGTGGCCGCTCAGGGCGTCGAGGAGGTCTTTGGGCGCGAGCATGGGAAATCGTCCGGAAAATCTGTTGGCCGGCAGTGTATCACGCAGCGTCTATAGTCTTTTCCCAGGCACAGGCGCACGCTTTTCGCGCATGTGGCCGGGCGGTCACGCACCGTTTTCGTGCGTATCTTCGCGACAACGGCGCCCGGGAGGTGGGCACAAGCGAACAAAGGACTGATTTCAGTGATTTTTACGGAGCTGGCAAGCTTTCTGCTTAGACGATCATGACCCATGCACTGATGCAGTCGCTGTGACGATGCAGTGCGCCGACGGACCAGCGGTACATGTTTCGTCACCAGTGGTTAGCGAGCGTCGCAATGGCAAATGCCAAGGCGACGAAGCGTTACAAAGCCAGGCACTGCGCTTAGACTTGAGACGGGTTTGTTTTCCTGGGGCAAGTCCACCAATTCGGGAGA
The DNA here is from genome assembly GCF_000313235.1 of Pseudomonas sp. PAMC 26793. Lineage (NCBI taxonomy): Bacteria > Pseudomonadati > Pseudomonadota > Gammaproteobacteria > Pseudomonadales > Pseudomonadaceae > Pseudomonas > Pseudomonas sp. PAMC 26793. The sequence goes on along the minus strand of NZ_AMXG01000023.1, from coordinate 442,657 downwards.
GAGTTTTCATGAAGCTAGTCACTGCCATCATCAAGCCGTTCAAGTTGGACGATGTACGCGAGTCACTGTCCGAGATCGGCGTGCAGGGCATTACCGTTACTGAGGTCAAAGGCTTCGGTCGGCAGAAGGGTCACACCGAGCTGTATCGCGGCGCGGAATACGTGGTCGATTTCCTGCCAAAGGTGAAGATTGATGTCGCCATTGACGACAAGGATCTTGACCGGGTTATCGAGGCGATAACCAAGGCCGCCAACACCGGCAAGATCGGTGACGGCAAGATCTTCGTGGTCAATCTGGAACAGGCTATTCGCATCCGTACCGGCGAAACCGATACCGACGCAATCTAAGCCGCCAAACCCCAACGCCCCAGGAGAAAACAATATGACTCTGCGTAAATTCGCAGGGCTAGGAGCCCTGTTGTCCCTCGTAATGCCGGCCCTGGCCATGGCGGCGGACCCAGTACCTGCTCCAGTCCTCAATTCCGGCGACACCGCGTGGATGCTCACGTCCACCGCGCTGGTACTGTTCATGACCATTCCAGGCCTCGCGCTGTTTTATGGCGGCATGGTTCGGTCCAAAAACATTCTTTCCGTGATGATGCAGTGCTTCGCCATCACCGGCCTGATCACCATCCTGTGGTTCGTCTACGGCTACAGCATGGCGTTCGATACCACCGGTATGGAAGCAGGCGTCGTCAACCTCAACTCGTTTGTGGGTGGCTTGTCCAAACTGTTCCTTTCGGGTGTGACCCCGGCCAGCATCACCGGCCCGGCGGCGTTGTTCCCTGAAGCCGTGTTTGTGACCTTCCAGATGACCTTCGCGATCATCACCCCGGCGCTGATCGTCGGTGCGTTCGCCGAGCGTATGAAGTTCTCCGCGATGCTGATCTTCATGGGCGTCTGGTTCACTCTGGTCTACGCACCGATTGCCCACATGGTATGGGGCGGTCCGGGTTCGTTGCTGGGCGACTGGGGCGTACTGGACTTCGCTGGCGGCACCGTGGTGCACATCAACGCCGGTGTTGCCGGCCTGGTAGCGTGCCTGGTACTCGGCAAGCGTAAAGGCTTCCCAACCACCCCAATGGCACCGCACAACCTCGGTTACACCCTGGTGGGCGCGGCCATGCTGTGGGTCGGCTGGTTCGGCTTCAACGCCGGCTCCGCGGCTGCGGCCAACGGCACTGCCGGCATGGCGATGCTGGTCACCCAGATCGCTACCGCTGCGGCGGCGCTGGGCTGGATGTTCGCCGAGTGGGTCACCCACGGTAAGCCAAGCGCGCTGGGCATTGCCTCGGGTGTGGTTGCTGGCCTGGTGGCAATCACTCCAGCCGCGGGCACCGTGGGCCCGATGGGCGCCCTGGTGATCGGCCTGGCGGCCGGTGTGGTGTGTTTCTTCTGCGCCACTACCCTGAAACGCAAATTGGGCTACGACGACTCCCTGGACGCCTTCGGCGTGCACGGTATCGGCGGTATCCTCGGCGCGATCCTGACCGGTGTGTTCGCGGCACCAGCGATGGGCGGCTTCAACGCCACCACCACTGATATCGCTGCACAAGTCTGGATCCAGTGCAAAGGCGTCGGCTTCACCGTCATCTACACCGCCATCGTGACGTTCATCATCCTCAAGGTGCTGGACGCTGTGATGGGCCTGCGGGTGACCGAAGAAGAAGAGGCTGTCGGCCTCGACCTGGCGCAACACAACGAGCGCGGCTACAACTTGTAAGTACGCGAAAAAAAGATGCCCGGCTTGCCGGGCATTTTTTTGCCTGGGGTTTGTCTGTGGCTAAAGGTGTATGGGTTTTTTGGCGACTTTGTGATGGGATCCACACCGCACTTTTCAGCGTGCGAATGTCTTACAGGCATGTAGGCGTATTCGGCACTTTGTTTTTTCCCTGAGCGCGCTAGAATGCGCGCCGATAGGCGGAGAACTGTATGTGGCAACAGACCCTGATAACCCTGCGGGCCAAGCCCCGGGGCTTTCATCTGGTGACGGACGAGTTGCTCGCCGGCTTGCCTGAATTGAAGGCCTGTCGGGTGGGCCTGTTGCATTTGTGGCTGCAGCACACCTCGGCTTCGTTGACGGTCAACGAGAATGCCGACCCGGCGGTTCGCCGTGACTTCGAGCGTTTTTTCAATGCGCTGGTGCCGCAAGGCATGGCGGGATATGAACACAACGACGAAGGTCCGGATGATCTGCCGGCGCACTTCAAGGCCAGTCTGCTGGGCTGTCAGTTGAGTTTGCCGGTAAGGGCCGGCCGCTTGGCGATGGGGACCTGGCAAGGTGTTTATCTGGGCGAGCACCGTGATCATGGCGGTGCTCGTAAAGTCCTCGCCACCTTGCACGGTGATGGGGCATAAGCCACTGGTGATCCGGTGGATGTTGATTTTTTTCCGGCGGCCGTCGACAGGTGGCGAAGCTGGGCTATAACTAATCTGCTTTTCGCAAGTCATGAGGTAGAACATGAGCGACGATGATCTGGAAAACGACGACCTCGAAGTAGGCGACGACGACGAAACCGAAGAAGGTCTTGAGGCGGCTGCCGAAGACGTGGCTGACGACGACGGTGGCGATGATGCACCGGTCCCGGTAGCCAAGGGCAAAGCCAAGGCTGCGGTGTCGGTCGACGAACTGCCGAGCGTAGAAGCCAAGAACAAAGAGCGCGATGCGCTGGCCCGTGCGATGGAAGAGTTCCTCGCTAAAGGCGGCAAAGTGCAGGAAGTCGAGGCTAACGTGGTGGCAGATCCACCGAAGAAGCCTGATAACAAGTACGGCAGCCGGCCTATCTAAGGCTTGCTGTTTGCTTGCTGAAAAAGCCCGCCGTCGCTGCGGGCTTTTTCATGGGTCAAACACATCCCTTCAGGCTGCTGACTGTCAGTGTGGGAGCGGGCTTGCTCGCGAATGCGTTGGATCAGTTGATACATGGTTGACTGATACACCGCATTCGCGAGCAAGCCCGCTCCCACATTGGATCTTCAGGGTTGCGGGAATTGCGTTATTGCCAGCTTCGTAATAGTTCTGGCAATTCAGTCAGGCTGCGAATCTCGGCGTCTGGGCGCTTTTGCGCTTCCCAGACCTTGCCCGCCGGATTGAACCACACGGCCCGCAGTCCCGCCTCTTGCGCACCGGCGATGTCATCTCCCGGATGATCCCCGACATGCACCGCTGCGCCCGGCTCTACGCCACCGCGCTGCAAGGCCTCCTGGAACAACCGTGCATCCGGCTTGGCGATACCAATGTCTTCCGCCCGCAGGGCAAAGTGAAAGTAATCCGCCAGCCCCACACGCTGCACATCGGCATTGCCGTTGGTAATCACCCCTAGCAGATAGTCGCGGCGCAGTGCTTGCAGCATCGGTTCCGCTTCGGGGAATACGGTGAGTTGATGCCGGGCGTGGATAAACGCTTCAAAGCACACGTCCGCCATCTGCGCCGCTTCCGGCAACGGGTATCCGGCTTCCTCGAAAGCATGTTGCAGCACCTTTTGACGCAACACGCTGATGCGGTATTTCAGCTCCGGATGTCGCTCCAGCACCTGTTGGCGCAGGCTGGCAAACTTCTCCAGAGGCAAGTCGCCCACCTTGGTGGCATGGGTCGCCAGCCACTCGCGCATCGACGCTTCGGCGCTGATGATGACCGGCACGTTATCCCAGAGCGTATCGTCCAGGTCGAAGGTGATCAGCTTGATGCTCATGAGTCACTGCCCTTAATGCGTTTGGCCCGTGGATGGGCGCTGTCGTACACCGTTGCCAGGTGTTGGAAGTCCAGGTGGGTGTAGATCTGGGTGGTCTTGATGTCTGAGTGGCCAAGCAGTTCCTGCACCGCGCGCAGGTCCTGGGATGACTCCAGCAAGTGGCTGGCAAAGGAGTGCCTGAGCATGTGAGGGTGCAGGTTTTGCCCCAGCTCGCGCTCGCCGGCGGCCTTGACCCTTAACTGAATGGCCCGTGGCCCGAGGCGGCGGCCTTGCTGGCTGATAAATACGGCGTCATCCGCCGGGTTGGCCAGGGCACGCAGGGGCAGCCACAGCAGCAGGGCTTCGCGGGCCTTCTTGCCCACCGGTAATACGCGGGTCTTGCTGCCTTTGCCCAGCACCTGCACCAGGCCATCCGCCAGGTCCAGCTGATCGAGGTTGAGCCCGGTCAGCTCCGACAGGCGCAGGCCCGAGGAGTAGAACAGTTCGAGGATCGCCTGGTCGCGGTGGGCCAGGAAGTCGTCCTCCACGGCGCCGTCGAGCAATTGCAGGGCACGGTCGGTGTCGAGGGTCTTGGGCAGGCGGCGTTCACCCTTGGGCGGCGCCAGGCCGTTGGCCGGGTCGTGGTCGCACAGGCCTTCGCGGTTCAGGTAGTGATAGAGGCCGCGTACCGCCGACAGCAGGCGTGCCAGGCTGCGGGAGGATTGGCCTTGCTGGTGCAGGCGGGCGATCAGGCTGCGCAGACCCTGGATATCCAGGGCCTTCCAGCTGCTGATGTGTTGTTTCTCGCAGAACGCCAGGACCTTGTTCAAGTCCCGACGGTAGGCTTCCAGGGTATGCGGCGACACCTGGCGCTCGCTGCGCAGGTGAGCGCAGTAGGCGTCCAGTTGTCGTTCCATGGTTAGCGCACCGCGCGCAAGGCGGTGGTGAAGCGCGGCAGGACGCGGCCCAGCACTTCGGCGATGTAGCTTAGGAACAGCGTGCCCACCGAGCTTTTGTAGTGCTGTGGATCACGGCTGGCGATGGCCAGCACACCGTGCAAACCTTGATGACTCAGGGCGACCACGGCAGTGGAGCCGATCTGCTGGCGCTGTTCGGCGCCAAACAGGAAGTCCAGCTCATGCTCGCGCAGGGTGCCGCTGATGGTCTTTCCTTCGGACAGCAAGCCGCCAATGGCGGTCTGGGCATCGCTGCCGCTGACCCAGCGCCCTACCGGCATCGGGTTGTCGCTGAACAGGATCAGGCTGACAAAAGGCACCTGGAAGTCCTGGCGCAGGCTGTCTTCGACGGCAATAACCGCTTCTTCCAGGCTGGCGGCGTCCATTAGGGTCAGGACCAGGCGGCGGGTCTTGTCGAACAGGCGGTCGTTGTCGCGGGCCACGTCCATCAGCTGCGAGAGCCGATGGCGCATCTCGATATTGCGCTCGCGCAGGATCTTCATCTGCCGCTCCACCAGCGACACGGTATCGCCGCGCTGGTGGGGAATGCGCAGGGCCGGCAGCAGCTCCTCGTGTTCGACGAAGAAGTCCGGATTAGCCTCCAGATACGCCGCAACGGCTGCGGCCTCCAGACTTTCGCTTGGGGATGCGTTCGCGGGTACTTGAGGCTTATCAGTCATTAGATTTTCTCACTCATAGACGGACCTGTCCTTCGTAGACGCGGGTGGCCGGGCCGGTCATTTTCACCGGTTGGCCAGGGCCTGCCCATTCGATGGACAGACGTCCGCCGGGCAGGTCGATCAGCAGTGGCGAATCCATCCACCCCTGGCTGATCGCGGCTACGGCAGCGGCGCAGGCGCCGGTACCGCAAGCCTGGGTTTCGCCGGCACCGCGTTCCCAGACGCGCAATAGCGCACGGGAACGGTCAATGACCTGCAGGAAACCCACGTTAACCCGTGCCGGAAAGCGCGGGTGGTTTTCGATCTTCGGCCCCAGTTCGTGAACCGGTGCGCTGTTGATGTCATCGACCCGCAGCACGGCATGGGGGTTGCCCATGGACACGGCAGCCAGGTTGACGGTCTTGCCGTCCACGTCCACCGCATAGCTCAAGGCTTGCTCGGTGGCCTGGAACGGAATGTCCGCCGGCACCAGCCGTGGGGCGCCCATGTTGACGCCGATCTGGCCGTCACTGCGAATATCCAGCTCGATAATGCCGCTTTTGGTCTCGACGCGAATCTGCCGCTTGGCGGTCAGGCGCTTGTCCAGCACAAAGCGGGCGAAACAGCGGGCACCGTTGCCGCACTGTTCCACTTCGGAGCCGTCGGAGTTAAAGATCCGGTAACGGAAATCCACTTCCGGGTTGCTCGGTGCTTCCACCAGCAGCAACTGGTCGAAGCCGACACCGGTGTGCCGGTCGCCCCACAGCTTGGCGTGCTTGGGCAGGATGTGCGCGTGCTGGCTGACCAGGTCGAGAACCATGAAGTCATTGCCCAGCCCATGCATCTTGGTAAAACGCAGCAACATGGCCTTACTCCGGCAGCAGGCTTTCGCCAGCAAACAACTCGGCTACCGTCTCGCGGCGACGCACTTCAAACGCTTGATCACCGTCCACCAGCACCTCGGCGGTACGCCCGCGGGTGTTGTAGTTGGAGCTCATGACAAACCCGTAGGCACCGGCCGAATGCACGGCCAGCAAGTCGCCTTCCTCCAGGGCCAGCTGACGTTCCTTGGCCAGGAAGTCGCCGGTCTCGCAGATCGGGCCGACCACGTCGTAGGTGCGGCCTTCGCCAGCGCGTGGCTTGACGGCCGTCACGTCCATCCAGGCCTGGTACAGCGCCGGGCGGATCAGGTCGTTCATCGCCGCGTCGACGATGGCAAAATCCTTGTGCTCGGTGTGCTTGAGGTACTCGACCTGGGTCAACAGCACGCCGGCATTGGCGACGACGTAGCGGCCTGGCTCGAACATCAGCGTCAAGTCGCGGCCTTCGGTGCGCTCGCGCACGGCCTTGATGTAGTCGGAAACCAGCGGCGGCTCTTCGTCGCGATAGCGCACGCCCACGCCGCCACCGAGGTCGATGTGGTGCAGGTAGATGCCGCATTCGCCGAGGCGGTCGATCAGCGCCAGCAGGCGGTCGAGGGCGTCGAGGAACGGTGGCAGGCTGGTCAGTTGCGAGCCGATATGGCAGTCGACGCCCAATACTTCCAGGTTCGGCAGTTGGGCGGCGCGGATGTACACGTCTTCGGCGTCGGCAATGGCGATGCCGAACTTGTTCTCTTTGAGGCCGGTAGAAATATACGGATGAGTGCCGGCGTCGACGTCCGGGTTGACCCGCAGGGAGATCGGTGCGCGAACGCCCATCTCGGCGGCCACCACTTGCAGGCGCTCCAGCTCGTCGGTGGACTCGACGTTGAAGCAGTGCACGCCAACTTCCAGGGCGCGGCGCATGTCTTCGCGGCTCTTGCCGACACCGGAGAACACAATTTTGTCAGCCTTGCCGCCGGCGGCCAGTACACGCTCCAGCTCGCCACGGGACACGATGTCGAAACCGGCGCCAAGGCGCGCCAGGACATTCAGTACACCCAGGTTGGAGTTGGCTTTTACCGCGTAGCACACCAGGCTTGGCGTGCCTTCCAGCGCGTCGGCAAAGGAGCGGTATTGCGCTTCGATGTGGGCACGGGAGTACACGTAGGTCGGGGTACCAAAGCGCTCGGCAATGGCGGACAGCGCGACACCTTCCGCGAACAGCTCGCCGTCCCGGTAGTTAAAAGCGTCCATGATGTTCCCTTAGTAGGTGTCGTGCTTGTGCGCTTTGGTTTGCGACGATTGCGCCTGTTCATTCGGGTCTTTGCTGTCATCGGGCAGATACAGCGGGCCTTTTTGACCACAGGCACTAACGAGGCAAGCGACCGCGACGAGCGCAGCAAGGGAAGAGATCAGGCGCTTCATGGCGAAATCCTTGAATATGCATTAATTGCGCCCGAGTATACCGACCACCCGCCGGATTGCCTATGTGCCGAAATACCCGTCCGGCGGGGCTTTGCCGAGTTTGTCGCGATTGCGCTTACACCAGTCAGGGATAATTCACGCAGCTGCGGGTAATGAAATCGGTATCCTTTGCAATCATGATGGCGCGTCCGTATTGTGCGGCGCTTGAGCGAGACCAGACACTTTTCGAGGTTCCCACAATGAGTTTGACCGAAGCCCGTTTTCACGACCTGGTGGATTCGACCCAGCAAGCGCTGGAGGATATTTTCGACGACAGCGGTCTGGATGTGGACCTGGAGAACTCGGCTGGTGTGCTGACCGTCAAGTTTGAGAGTGGCCAGCAACTGATCTTCAGTCGCCAGGAACCGCTGCGTCAGCTGTGGCTGGCTGCGCGCTCCGGTGGCGTTCACTTCGACTACGACGAAGAAAGCGGCAAATGGCAGTGCGACAAGAGCGAAGAGTTGTTGGGCGAGATGCTCACGCGCCTGATTCATGAATATACCGGCGTCGAGCTGGACTTCGACGAGATCTGATCGTGACGCAGCCCGTACCCGTACGCCCGCCCAAGCCGCTGTTCAGCAATGTCAGCCCGGCGGTGCCGTCACCTTGTATCAGTTTATGTCGGCTGGATGAGCACAAAGTCTGCCTCGGCTGCTTCCGTCATGTGGAAGACATCCGGGAATGGCGCTCCGCCGATGATGCGCGGCGCCGCGTGATCGTCGCCCAGGCCGAGCAGCGCAGGGCCTCCACCTGAGGCCGTCTTGTTTATTTATTGTGCTGTGGTAGTGTCCGGATACACCTCAACTCATCGAGGTCCGTGAGAACCCCGCCTTTTCCTGGCGGGGTTTTGCTTTTTTGTGCAGAAAAAAGGAGTCTGCCTGAATCATGACCGCACCTTCCATCATCCTCACCCGTCTTGACGTGCAGCGTCTTGAGCAACTGATCGACCGTGTCGGCGAGGCGTCGCCGGGCGTTGAAGCCCTGCAACACGAACTCGACCGCGCCGAAGAAGTGGTTGGCCACGATGAAGTGCCTGCAACTGTCGTGACCATGAACTCCAGCGTGCATTGCCGTGAACAAGGCAGTGGCAAGGACTATCACCTGACCCTGGTCTACCCCAAGGACGCGAACGCCGACGAAGGCAAAATCTCGATCCTGGCGCCGGTGGGCAGCGCTTTGTTGGGCCTGCAAGTCGGCCAGCACATCGACTGGCCAGCGCCGGGTGGCAAGACCCTCAAGCTTGAATTGCTTGGCGTCGAAGGCCAGCCGAAAGACGGTGGCGCCTTTCCTCTCTAAACCTGGTTCAGCGCTTCATTGAGCGCCAGTTCCAGATCAGCTTTGTAGCGCAGGTACAGATTGCTCGGGCTTTGAACATCACCGAGCAGGCCGGACAGGTCCAGATCGGTGATGTAGCAGCGGTAACGCTCGGCCTCCCGGCGTTGCCCGACGATTTGCTGGGCGACCACCGCAAACAGTTGGTCGCCAAATTCCAGCTCGGAAAACTCCCGTTGATTGCAGTACAAGGTGATCCCCACCTGGCCCGGCGCTGCCTTGCCGATAATCGCCTGCACGTCGTAGAACGGTTTATTGGCCGGGGTTTGCGGCGCTGTGCGCGGTTCGGCCCGACGTGCGCGGCCGCTGCCTGACGGCAACAGCTGGTAATACAGGATTTGCACCGCGCCGAGAGGCTGTTGCGGGTCCAGCGGCAGCAGCGCGTCGCGCCGATAAATAATCGATTGCAGGAAGCGCTGCAGCGGCACCAACAGGCTTTGCTCGTCGTGAAACGGCAGGCGCTGCTGCCAGAGCGCGTTGAATTCATCCAGCACGTACAGCTCGGCAACCCCTTCGTTGATCCGGTAGAACACCTGCACGCAGTCGGGCAGGCCCATGGGCAGCAACAGCGCCAGGTCGTGGTCTTCGAGGGCCATGGTGTCCAGGTGCAGCGGGCTGTAGCTGGCCAATTCCTCGCTGAGGTAGGCAATCAGCGCGTCCTGGGTCGCCAGTGACACATGGTTGGCTTGGCCGGGTGTCAGTTCCATCACGTGGTAGTGCTGCTGCACCTGCACCAGGTAGCGGTGGTTTTCCTGGCTCAGCATCAGGTTTTGCGCGGTGTCGAAGATTTCTTCCACGCGCTGGGCAATGAATTGCGCGCGGTTGTGGCAGAAGCAACGCACCCGCAATCGCGGCAGGTGATTGGCCGGCAGCTGATTCAGGTAATCCCGCAGGCAGTCGAGCAGCGCGTGGGGGCCGTCGTAGCGGCTGACCATTACCTCGTTCCAGCTGTTGAGCGTGACCTGGTCCAGGGTTAGCACCAGATTTTCCCGCACGCCGGCGTAACTCAGGGAGTCGGTGCGCTCGGTGGTCATCAGGATATTCAGGTCGCGGTGGTGCTTGAGCGGATCGACGCCGACGTTGATCAACAGCAGCACTTCCTCGGGCACTGCCGAGCGCAGCAGGCGTTCCTCATCCACGCTGGCCATGGGCAGGGCGACGGTCTGTTGCAGGCTGCCCAGCAGGTTGAACAGCTCGAATTCGGTCATGTCGCTGCTGCCGGGGTGCAAGGCCAGGCGGGTGCTGCTGTCGATCACGCCGTTGCGGTGGCACCAGGTGAGCATTTCCAGCAGGTCGCGGCTGCGCTTGATCGGTGCGAAGTGCTCCCATTCCAGGGCGGTCAGGCTGCCATTGTACAAGCCCCAATGGTGCTGACCCGGTTCTTTGCGGTTGGGCGCGTGCACCAGGGTCAGGGTGTCTTCGGCCAGGTCCGGGGCAATGCCGGGGTTGATGAACTCAACCTTGCCGGCCTTGCGTTCGAAGGCGGCGTACAGGCGCCGGCCGAGCACATTGAGGTCGCGCTTGTTGATCAGGCTGACGGTCTGTTCGGTGCGGGCAAACTGGGTCAGGAAGCGATAGCTGTAGTTCAGCTCATTGACCAGCGCCCGGCGCTCGGAGGCCACCTGGCGGACTTTCCATTGGCTGCGGCTGTCCAGCAGCGCCAGTTGGCGCTGGTCCCAACCCCATTCATGGGCCAGGCGCTCCAGCAGCAAACGTTGCCAGCGGTCGGTGCGCTGGCCGGCCGTGAGCTTGAGGTTGACCTTCAGGTACAGGGCGCGTCGCACCAGTTCCAGGCGCTCCGGTTCGTTGCGGGCCTTGAGGTATTCCTCGATACGGCGGTAGACCACGATGTACGGGTCCAGCTCGTCCAGGTCCATCTGGTTGGCAAAAACCGCCCGCTTGAAGCGCAGGCTCAGGCACTGCACCTTCGGGTGTTCGCTGGCGTAGACCTCGGTCAGTAGGAGTTTGAGTACCGACTTGTAGGGCGATTCGATGCCCTTGAACAACTGCCACAGGCCGGCGCCGATAAATTCACCCGGCGGGATGTGGGCCAGATGGCCCAGGTCGAGGGTTTCATCGGCGCGGATAAAGCGCTTGGAGATCAGCGCGTGGGTGAATTCGGCGTAGCGGGTTTCTTCATACACCGGCACCAGCCACCAGATCGGCGTGCGCCCGGCCAGCCAGATGGCGGTGCGGTAGAACTCGTCCAGCAGCAGGTAATGCTGGCTGGTGCCGCAGTCTTCCGAGCTCAGTTGGGTGTCGCGCTCACCCTGGATAAAACGTGTCGGCTCGATCAGGAAGAAGTGCGCCTCGGCGCCCATGGTCAGGGCCCAGGTTTCCAGCAATTGGCATTTTTTTCGTAGCTCGGCCAGCTCGTTCTCGCTGAGATCGTCAGCGTGGCAGACCCACACGTCCATATCACTTTGATCGGCCTGGGCCAGTGTGCCCAGGCTGCCCATCAGGAACAGGCCATGAATCGGGCGCGGTGGGTTGCCGTGCCGTGGCTTGTAGGAAAACGTGCGGGTCAGGCGCTGGGCTTCTGCCAACGCTTGCGCGTCGGGTTCAAAGTTCGACAGGCCGGCCGGTGTGCTGCCCGACACATAACCCGGGAGCAGCGGGTGATTGACGTGGAAAAACAGCGGCAACAGCGTCAGTACGCTTTGCTGGCGCGGCGTCAGCCCTTCGACGGCCCGGGCCATGCGGCCCTCGTTAAGGGCCAGAAACCGCGCGCGCAACTGGGTCAGCACCTTGCGGTCGATGCCTTCGTCCAGGTCGGGGCGGATTTCATGGGTGCGGGTCATGTCGAACTCGGTGGCTCGCAGGGCCCGACGTGGGCGGCCGAGTGGGAGTTTACAACCAGTAGCGTAGGAGGTTTAGCGGGATTTTGTTTTTGGCGCCAGAATTTTATCCCAGGCGCAGAAATGCCCGCGGAATCCGTGAAAAGAGGATCCCGTGGGCGATTCGAGGTGTCAGGCGGCTTCTTTGCTGGTCTTCAGAATAGTCAGCAGGCTTTGTGCGTGTTCGGCAGCATCCCGGCCAAGGCTGGTGAGGTAACCACCGTCTGGCTGGTCGATCAGGTCTTTTTCAAACAGGCGCCGGGCAGCGGCAATGGCAGTGGGAGCGGCGGTCTGATGAACTTTCAGACCTTCCTGGGAGCTGCCCAGGTTGAAGAGTGCAAGGATTTCCAGTTCGGCAACCAACTCAGGGGTATACGACATAAGGACTCCAGACTTTCTAGGAATTTTTAGACGTTAGCAGCCATAAGGTGAACGCACTTAGGCGAGCTGTCCAGTCGGAACTCATGCAGGGTTGATGTGGCGCAGGATTGTGGCCAGCAAGCGCTTGCTGGCCAGCGCGGTGTCGGGCTTATTGCTTCTCGGGCGGCAGCTCGGGCAGGGCGCGCAAGGCAGTTTCATACCATTCGGTATTGAAGGCCCGGTCTTCTTCGAGCAGGGCGTCGATCTCGATGGCGAGTACGTGGGCCATCATTTGCAGGATGTCTTCGCGCTCGTAGCCCACCAGGGTCAGCTTGTTGAACGTGGCCTTGGCGGCGGGCGGGTTGTCGCTTTCGATCTGGTTTTCGATCGCTTCAATCAAGGTGGTCTCGGCGAACTCTTCTTCGTCGTTGTCGATATCGGTTGGCTCGCTCATGGCAGGCTCCTGGAGGAAAGGGCGCCAGTCTACCCCCATTCACTCGGCTGATGCTGCTGGTCAGGCATGGCATCCCGTTCTATAACCACTGCTGCCAACCCCGTACACGGCCTGGAGGCTTTGTGATGCTCAAGCTTTATGGATTTTCGGTCAGCAACTACTACAACATGGTCAAACTGGCGCTGCTGGAGAAAGGGCTGCCCTTCGAAGAGGTGCCGTTCTACGCAGGCCAGACCCCTGAAGCATTGGCTGTGAGCCCGCGGGGCAAGGTGCCGGTGCTGGGTGTCGAGCAAGGCTTTATCAACGAAACCAGCGTGATCCTCGAATACATCGAACAGACCCAGGGAGGGCGATCGCTGTTGCCGAGCGATCCGTTCCAGCGCGCCCAGGTGCTGGCGTTGTGCAGGGAAATCGAGTTGTACATCGAGTTGCCGGCCCGGGCGTGTTTTGCCGAGGCGTTTTTCGGAATGCCGGTACCTGAGGCGATCAAGGAAAAATCCAGGGCGGAGTTATTGCTGGGCGTCGCATCGCTGGGGCGGCACGGGAAGTTCGCGCCGTATGTGGCGGGGGACAGCTTCACGATTGCGGATTTGTATTTTGTGTACAGCGTGGACCTGGCCTGTGCCGTGGCTGGGAAGCTGTTCGGGCTGGATCTGTTGGCTGAGTTGCCGAAGGCCAAGGCGTTGCTGGAGCGCTTGCAGGCGTTGCCGAATGCCCAGCGGGTAGCGGCGGACAAGGAAGCGGCGATGCCGGCGTTTATGGCGATGATTGCTGCCAAGAAATAAATCTTGGGTGTTTGTGATGACGCTTTCGCGAGCAAGCCCGCTCCCACATTCGACTGCATTCCAAAGGTGGCACTCGGTCAAATGTGGGAGCGGGCTTGCTCGCGAAGCTTTTAGCGGCTGGCGAGCAATTCCTGGCCGCGAACCACGGCAGCCTTCACCTGCGCCGGCGCAGTCCCGCCGATATGGTTACGGGCATTCACCGAGCCTTCCAGGGTCAGCACCGCAAACACGTCCTGCTCGATCTGGTCGCTGAACTGGCGCAGTTCTTCCAGGCTCATTTCCGCCAGGTCCTTGCCGGTGTCCACGCCGTATTTCACGGCATGGCCGACGATTTCGTGGCAGTCACGGAACGGCAGGCCGCGGCGTACCAGGTAGTCGGCCAGGTCGGTGGCGGTGGAGAAACCACGCAGGGCCGCTTCACGCATGATGGCGTGCTTGGGCTTGATCGCCGGGATCATGTCGGCAAAGGCCCGCAGCGAGTCGCGCAGGGTGTCGGCGGCGTCGAACAGCGGTTCCTTGTCTTCCTGGTTGTCCTTGTTGTAGGCCAGCGGCTGGCCTTTCATCAAGGTCAACAGGCCCATCAGCGCGCCGAATACACGGCCGCTTTTGCCACGCACCAATTCCGGCACGTCGGGGTTTTTCTTTTGCGGCATGATCGAGCTGCCGGTGCAGAAGCGGTCCGGCAGGTCGATGAACTGGAATTGCGCACTGGTCCACAGCACCAGCTCTTCGGAGAAACGCGACAAGTGCATCATCGCGATGCTGGCGGCGGCGCAGAATTCGATGGCGAAGTCACGGTCCGACACGCCGTCCAGAGAGTTGCCGCCCACGGCGTCGAAACCCAACAGTTGCGCGGTGTATTCGCGGTCGATCGGGTAGGTGGTGCCGGCCAGTGCGGCGCTGCCCAGGGGCATGCGGTTGGCGCGCTTACGGCAGTCCACCAGGCGCTCGTAGTCGCGGCTGAGCATTTCGAACCAGGCCAGCAGGTGGTGGCCGAAGGTCACAGGCTGTGCGGTTTGCAGGTGGGTGAAGCCGGGCATGATGGTGCCGGACTCACGCTCTGCCTGCTCCAGCAGGCCTTTTTGCAGGCGGGTGATTTCGGCCAGGATCAGGTCGATCTCGTCCCGCAGCCACAGGCGGATATCGGTGGCCACCTGGTCGTTACGGCTGCGACCTGTGTGCAGTTTCTTGCCGGTCACACCGATGCGGTCGGTGAGGCGGGCCTCGATGTTCATGTGCACGTCTTCCAGGTCGACGCGCCAGTCGAAGGTGCCGGCTTCGATCTCGCCACGGATGGTGGTCAGGCCGTCGATGATGCTGTCGCGCTCGGCATCGGTCAGTACGCCGACCTTGGCCAGCATCGTGGCGTGGGCGATCGAGCCCATGATGTCGTGGCGGTACAGGCGCTGGTCGAAGGTGACGGAGGCGGTGAAGCGCGCGACGAAGGCGTCGACGGGTTCACTGAAGCGGCCGCCCCAGGACTGGTTGGTCTTGTCGGTGCTCATGGATTCGCTCGTGATCTGCTGGAAAGAGGGCATGAAAGTGTGGCGCCGATAATAACAGGGTTGCTCCCTGAGGCGATGATGCCAGGGCGGGGCATTTTTATTTGTTTCCAAGATGGCTAAGTGCCTTGCCGCCGGCCTCGCGCAGGACGAGACTGGAACCAGGACCGAACGGGGGTTTAAAACTAACGGTCCTTGGGTAAACAAAGCGTGTTTATTGAAACGATATTTGACGATTGAGCAATATCGTCTTCGCGAGCGTCTACAGTTGCACTGATAGAGCGTCGCGCTGACAGACGGTGCACTGCACCAATGCCGGGCGATGAGGTCGAACTAAAGGCTATCCATTAGAAAGGGGGTGTTCATATTGTGTATCAGCAAACCCTACGACGATGCCCGAAGGCAGCAGGTTTTGGGCGCGATTGAACAGGTCCGGGTAAATATTGGTGCCACTCTCGGGGCACTTTTTGCCGCTCGCGCTAGTCTTAGCGTGGATCGCCGTGACGGAAGTCACCGCACCTGTCTACGCTATCCTTGTGCGAGACTCACGCAGGAATCCAGCGCAATATGAATGTCCTGATCGTTGATGACGAACCCCAAGCCCGCGAGCGACTGAGCCGTTTGGTCAGTGAACTCGAGGGTTACAGTGTCCTTGAGCCGAGCGCCACCAGTGGCGAGGAAGCCTTGGCCCTTATTGACAGCCTCAAGCCGGACGTCGTGTTACTCGACATCCGCATGCCGGGCCTTGATGGCTTGCAGGTTGCTGCCCGCCTGAGCGAGCGAGAATCGCCGCCTTCGGTGGTGCTGTGCGCCTCCCAGGATGAGTTCTCTTCCGAGGCCCTGGATGCCAGCGGCGCCAGTTTCCTGGTCAAGCCGATCAACGCCGATGCCTTGCTTCGTGCCTTGAAAAAGGCCGAGCGTCCCAATCGTGTCCAACTGGCCGCCTTGACCCAGCCCGCAGCCCAGGGCGGCAACGGGCCGCGCAGCCATATCAGTGCCCGCACCCGCAAGGGCATCGAACTGATTCCCCTGGATCAGGTGGTCTATTTCATCGCCGATCACAAGTACGTGACCTTGCGTCACGAGGCCGGTGAAGTGCTGCTCGATGAGCCACTCAAGGCGCTGGAAGATGAATTTGGCGACCGCTTTGTGCGCATCCACCGCAATGCGCTGGTGGCACGCGAGCGCATCGAGCGCCTGCAGCGCACGCCGCTTGGGCACTTTCAACTGTTCCTGAAGGGACTCAATGGCGATGCCTTGATCGTCAGCCGGCGCCATGTCGCCGGTGTGCGCAAGATGATGCAGCAGCTTTAGCCCAAGGGCTGACGCGAGCTTCACCGTCCATATCCCGGTGCGACGCGGCCAGGGAGGCCCCGCACTTGCTGATTCAAATCAAAGCGGCTTTGCCTGAGCTGTTATTATCTGCCGTATCTATTCAGTACGGATTGATCCATGTCCTCTCGCGAAATCCGCATCGCCACCCGTAAAAGCGCCCTGGCCTTATGGCAGGCCGAATACGTCAAAGCACGTCTTGAGCAGGCCCATCCCGGCCTCAAGGTGTCCCTGGTGCCCATGGTCAGTCGCGGCGACAAGCTGCTTGATTCGCCATTGTCGAAAATCGGCGGCAAGGGCCTGTTCGTCAAGGAACTGGAAACCGCTCTGCTGGAGAACGAAGCCGACATCGCCGTGCATTCGATGAAAGACGTGCCCATGGACTTCCCCGAAGGCCTAGGCCTGTTTTGCATCTGCGAGCGCGAAGACCCACGCGATGCTTTCGTTTCCAATACCTACGCCTCTCTTGACGAGCTGCCGCTGGGCAGCGTCGTCGGCACCTCCAGCCTGCGTCGCCAGGCACAGTTGCTGACCCGCCGCCCAGACCTGCAAATCCGTTTCCTGCGGGGCAACGTCAATACCCGCCTGGCCAAGCTGGATGCCGGTGAATATGACGCGATCATCCTCGCGGCAGCCGGCCTGATCCGCCTGGGTTTTGAAGACCGCATCACCTCGGCCATCAGCGTTGAAGACAGCTTGCCGGCTGGCGGGCAAGGCGCCGTGGGTATCGAGTGCCGCACCGCCGACAGCGAAATTCATGCGCTGCTCAAGCCGCTGGACCACCAGGACACTGAAATTCGCGTCACCGCCGAACGCGCTCTGAACAAACACCTCAACGGTGGTTGCCAGGTGCCGATCGCCTGTTACGCCGTGCTGGAGGGCGAGAACCTCTGGCTGCGTGGCCTGGTGGGCGACCCGAGTGGTGGGTTGCTGCTCACTGCAGAGATTCGCGGGCCGCAAAGCGAGGCGACCAGCCTGGGTATCAAAGTCGCCGAAGAGCTGCTGGAAAAAGGCGCCGGGGCCATCCTGCAAGCGGTGTACGGCGAGGCCGGCCCACAGTGACGCAATGGCGTGTGCTGTTGACGCGGCCCGCCGAGGAGTCGGCGGCCCTGGCAGCGACCTTATCTGAGGAAGGTATTTTCAGCAGCAGCCTGCCGTTGCTGGAGATCGAAGCGCTGCCCGTCACGCCTGAGCAACACGCGATCTTTCGCGAGCTGGACCGTTATTGTGCGGTGATCGTGGTGAGCAAGCCGGCGGCGCGCCTGGGCGTGCAGTTGTTGGCGCAACACTGGCCGCAACCTCCGGCGTTGCCATGGTTCAGCGTCGGCGCCGCTACGGCGAAGGTGTTGGCCGACCACGGCCTTGATGTCAGCTGTCCCCAGGACGGTGACGACAGTGAGGCCTTGCTTGAATTGGCTGCCTTGCGCGAGGCTATTGCACAGCCCGGTGGCCGGGTGCTGATCCTGCGGGGCGAGGGCGGGAGAGAGCTGCTGGCTGAGCGTTTACGCGAGCAAGGTGCTAGTGTCGACTATCTGGAGTTGTACCGCCGTTTCCTGCCGGATTACGACAGTGCAGCTCTGACCCAACGCATAAACGTGGAACGCTTGAACGGCGTGGTGGTCAGCAGTGGGCAGGGTTTTTTACACCTGCAAGCCCTGGCCGGCACAGATTGGCCCCTGGTGGCACAACTGCCGTTGTTTGTGCCCAGCCCGCGAGTCGCCGAGATGGCGCGTGCCGCTGGCGCGCAAGAAGTTGTGGATTGTCGTGGCGCCAGTGCCGCGGCTTTGTTAGTGGCGTTACGGAGTTTCTCCGTTCCCACTCTCTAATACGCAAAGGATGGATACGTGAGCGAAACAGCCTTGCCTAAAGATGAAGCTCAGCCCGCGCTTGATGCGCCTGTTGAGACACCGGTCACCACCGCCCCGCGCCGTGGCAACGGCCTGGCTATCGTGGCCTTATTACTCGGCGCAGCCGGTGTTGCCGCCGGTGGCTGGGGGATCTGGCAGGTCCGCGCACTGCAGGCGAGCAGCCAGCAACAGCTGGGCCAAGTGCAAACCCTGGACGACCAGTCCCAGAGCCTCAAACAGAGCCAGCAGCAGTTGTCTGCGCGCCTGGGGCAACTGCCGGGTGCTGACGAACTGGAAGAGCGCCGTCGGCTGGTGGCCCAGTTGCAGGGCGACCAGCAGCGCTTGAGCCAGCGCCTGGAAACCGTGCTGGGCGCCAGCCGCCAGGACTGGCGCCTGGCCGAGGCCGAACACCTTATCCGCCTGGCCAGCCTGCGTCTTTCCGCCTTGCAGGACATTAACAGTGCCCAGGCACTGGTCCAGGGCGCTGACGAAATCCTTCGCGAACAAAGTGACCCCGGCTCGTACGCCGCCCGTGAGCAGTTGGCCAAGAGCCTCGCCGCGTTGCGCAATATCGAACAGCCGGACCGTACCGGGTTGTACCTGCAACTGGCGGCATTGCGCGATCAGGTCGTGCAACTCGCGGCCATCGCTCCGGAATACCAACTCCCGGAAGCGGCCAATGAGGGGCGTCCGACGACCGATACGGACAACCGCTGGAGCCAGTGGTGGGAGCAGATCTCGCGGTATTTCCGCATCGACTTCAACCCCGATGACAACATTCGTCCGCTGCTGGCAGGGCAAGGCCTGAACCAGGTGCGCCTGGCCTTGAGCCTGGCGCTGGAGCAGGCGCAGTGGGCGTCGCTCAATGGCGAGCCAGCGGTGTACAGTCGCTCCCTCGGCGAGGCCCGCAGCGTGTTGCAGGACAACTTCAATCAAGACAACCCGCAAAGCAAAGCCATGCTGGCGCGTATTGCCGAGCTCGAGCCCAAGGCCGTCTCGGTGGTAACGCCGGACTTGGCCGCGAGCCTGGCTGCCGTGCAGGCTTACCTTGACCGTCGCCACCTGTCTGCCGAAGAAGCCAAGGCTTCCGCTGGCAAGCCGGCGACCCAGGAGTAAAGCCAATGAAGCGCTTCTATGTGATCCTGGTGCTGGCGATTGCGATCGCCCTGGCACTGGCCGTGGGCATCTCGAAACACACCGGTTACGTGCTGATTACCTATCCCCATGTGCTGCATTACGAGTCCGGGCTGTGGTCGACGCTGGTGGCGCTGTTTGCCATCGGTCTGGCGATCTACCTGGTCCGGGTGCTGCTTAGCCTGGTGCTGACTTCGGGTGGTGTGGTCAACCCGTGGTCGCGGCGCAATCGCAGCCGTCGGGTGCAGGTCGCCATTGAACAGGGCCAGATGGATCTCGCCGAAGGGCGCTGGGCCAGCGCCGAGCGTCACTTGCACCGAGCGGCCGAAGCGGAGCGCCAGCCATTGCTCTACTACCTCGGTGCCGCCCGCGCGGCTAACGAGCAGGGGCGTTATGAGGAGGCGGACGGCCTGCTGGAGCGCGCGCTGGAACGCCAGCCCCAGGCCGAACTGGCGGTGGCCTTGAGTCATGCGCAGTTGCAGATGGACCGTGGCGACACTGATGGCGCCCTGGTCACTTTGCAGGCCATGCATGAGCGTCATCCGCATAACGTCCAGGTATTGCGCCAATTACAGCGGCTGTATCAACAGCGCGGTGATTGGTCTTCGGTAATCCGGCTGTTGCCGGAGCTGCGCAAGGACAAAGCGTTGCCCCCTGCCGAACTGGCTGACCTGGAGCGTCGCGCCTGGGGCGAGAACCTGACCTTGGCTGCCCAGCGCGAAGAGCAGGGCGAGGCCGGTCAGCAATCCCTTGAGCGAGCTTGGCAACAACTCACTTCCGCCCAGCGCCAGGAGCCGCAACTGGTGCTGGCGTACGCCGAACAACTGCGCCAATTGGGCGCGGATGCCAAGGCTGAAGAAGTGCTGCGCGGTGCGCTCAAGCGCGAGTACGACAGCCATCTGATCAGGCTCTACGGCCTGCTGCGTGGCAGCGATCCGGCGAAGCAACTGAAGTTTGCCGAAGGCTGGCTCAAGGATCATCCAGGCGACGCCAGCCTGTTGCTGACCCTGGGACGCCTGTGCCTGCAAAACAGCCTGTGGGGCAAGGCGCGGGACTACCTGGAAAGCAGCCTGCAGGTGCAGCGCAACCCCGAGGCCTGTGCCGAACTGGCGCGCCTGCTGGCGCAGTTGGGCGACACCGAGCGCAGCAACCAGTTGTTCCAGGAAGGCCTGGGCCTGCTGGACAAGCGTCTGCTGGCTTCACCGCTGCCGGTGCCGGCACGGGTTTGACGTAGGAAACGGTGTAAGGGTTGCCTCAGGATTTTCTGGAGGCCAACCCTTCATTAGCGCCCCGTAGCTGTAGTCAATATGGCTTGTAGTAAACTCCTACGCAGACGCGCGTTTAATCGCTCATCTTCTGACGGGATATCCCTACGCTCTCGCGGAATCGTCTGCTCTGGCGCGTATTGAAAGGGGTAAGGCCTTTCCTCTACCGTAACTACCTATCTCTTGCGTTGCGGATAAACAATGTCTCTGGCCCCCTCACGCTCCCTGTTCCTTCTGGCGTTCCTGGCTGGTGCGCTGACGCTGGGCGCGTCCTTTTACCTGGAATATGCCGCGCTTTTGCGGCCTTGTTTCCTGTGTCAGGTGCAACGAATTCTTGTGGCTGCCTTCACGCTGATCAATCTGGTGGCGGCGATTCATGGGCCCAAGCGGTCCGGGATCTACCTGTACTGGGCGGCCAGTATGGGCTGCGCAGTGTTAGGCGCCATCACCGCCGTACGCCAGGTGCTGCTGCAAAATACACCGCCGGAACAGCTGCCTGCCTGTTGGCCTGGCCTTCAATCCATGATCGAAAACCTGTCGCTCCAGGAGGCGTTGGCGTTGATCTTCAAGGGCACCGTCGACTGCGTGGAAATCAACTGGACGCTGTTCGACTTGAGTATTCCCGAGTGGAGCCTGCTGTTCTTCGTGGCCATGCTGATCCTTGGCGTAGCGCAGTTCTCGCGGTTGCTGCTGAGCCAGCGTTTTGGCCTTGCACGGCACTGAGAGGTGCCCGCAGGTTGTAGGAAGGGATTAAACACTTGTATGAACTTTCTCTCCTGCGTACCTTGATGCCATAGTCATGCGGGCATAATCTGGCCCGCACGCGTTATTGAAACAGATTGTTCGATGCACCTTTGCCCGGTTGCCGCTTCAACCTTGAAGTGTTGCGCGGGCAGTGTGCGGCGCCCCTATAGGGAAGAGAGATCATCATGCTGGAAAGTTGTCAGAATGCTCAGGAACGCTGGGGTGGGGTGCATAAACTGATCGATAGTTGGTTGAAAGCGCGTCACGAACTGATTCGGGCCTTTGATGCTCTCGGTGCCAGGCCCGAAGCGCTCAGCGAGAACCGCAAGCCGTTGCAGGAATTCTGTGGGGTATTGGTGGATTACGTCTCGGCGGGGCACTTCGGTATCTACGAGCAGTTGACCAAAGAGGCCGAGGCTTTCGACGATCAACGTGGCCTGGACTTGGCAGAGACGATTTACCCGCGCATCGATGTCATCACCGAAAAGCTGCTGGCGTTCAACGACCTGTGTGATGCCGGCAAGTGCGTTGCAGAAAAATTCAAAGAGTTGGGCGGTTTGCTTCACGAGCGTTTCGAACTGGAAGATTGCCTGATCGAAGTGCTGCACAACGCTCACAAGGAAGAGTTGACGGCTAAAGCCTGACTCGCCGCCACACAAAAAAACGGTGCGCATTGCGCACCGTTTTTCATTTGGGTTCAGGCACCCGCGCCAAGCAATTCGATCTCGAATACAAGCGGCGTATAAGGTGGGATCAACTCGCCCGCACCCTCAGCGCCATAGGCTTCGTCGGATGGAATCACCAGGCGCCACTTCGCGCCCACCGGCATCTGCTGCAACGCACTACGCCAGCCGCTGATCACGCTGTCCAGGCGAAACCACTGGGGTTGCGTGCTCTTGTCGAAGACGGTCCCGTCGGGTAACCGCCCAACATAATTCACTTGCACGCGATCATCGGCCGCCGGTTTCTTCCCGCTGCCAGGGGCCAGTTCGGTCAACAGGATGCCGTCTGCCAATTCGCGCACGCCACTTTTGGATTTCTCACTGGCTAAAAATTGTTGTTCGGCGGCGAGTGCTTTTTCACTTTGTGGTGCTCGATTGTCCGGTGCGTTTTGCGCTTCGTGCTGGGCAAGGATCTGTTCGATGCGTGTGTCGTCCAGGGCCAGTGGCTTACCTTGATAGGCCTGTTTGAGTCCGTCGATCAGTGCCTCGATTTGCAGGCCCGGCATCTCCTGGCGCAGTCGCTCACCCAGGCTGGCGCCCAGGCTGTAGGCCAGGTCGTGGTCATCTTTGGACGGGGATTTCTCACTCGCATTGGCCACTGAAAGCGCCACGCTCAACACTAAAAAAAGGTAACGCGACATGGGCGTTCTCCAGCCGAAAGTGCGATGGATTATGCCAGTGTGAATGCTTAAAAAGTGGCGCGGATTTTCGTTATATCAATAAGAATTTTCGTGCGGTGCAACGCAAGCCAATCGATACTGTCAACATGCCCTAGCGGCGGTAAGAGCAGAGGGCTAGTATGAGCCGCACCCACGTCAGCCAGGAGGTAAACCATGTCGGCCAAACAGAAGCCTGTAAATACCCCGTTGCATTTGCTCCAACAACTTTCGGGCAGCCTGCTCGAACATTTGGAAAACGCTTGTTCACAAGCCTTGGCTGATGCAGAGAAATTGCTCGCCAAGCTTGAAAAACAACGCGGCAAAGCTCAGGAAAAACTGCATAAATCCCGTACCAAACTGCAAGGCGCAGCGACCGCTGGCAAAGCCAAGGCACAAGCCAAAGCCAAGGACGCCGTCAAAGAACTTGAGGACTTGCTCGACGCCCTCAAGGATCGTCAATCCGAAACCCGCACCTACATTTCCCAACTCAAGCGTGATGCTTCCGAGAGCCTGAAACTGGCTCAGGGTGTTGGTCGCGTGAAGGAAGCTGTAGGCAAAGTGCTGAGCACCCGTGCTCCGGCCAAAGCTGTTGCAGCCAGCGCAGCGAAGAAGCCAGCCAGCAAAGCCGCCGCCGCCAAGGCACCTGCAAAAGCTGCGGCCAAGCCAGCTGCTAAAACCGCTGCTGCGAAACCAGCCGCCAAGCCAGCTGCTAAAACCGCTGCTGCGAAACCAGCCGCCAAGCCAGCTGCTAAAACCGCTGCTGCGAAACCAGCCGCCAAGCCAGCTGCTAAAACCGCTGCTGCGAAACCAGCCGCCAAGCCAGCTGCTAAAACCGCTGCTGCGAAACCAGCCGCCAAGCCAGTTGCTAAAACTGCTGCTGCAAAACCAGCTGCCAAGCCAGCCACTAAAACCGCTGCTGCGAAACCAGCTGCCAAGCCAGCCGCTAAACCTGCTGCTGCAAAACCCGCCGCGAAGCCAGCCGCTAAAACCGCTGCTGCGAAACCAGCTGCCAAGCCGGCTGCTAAAACTGTTGCTGCGAAACCAGCTGCGAAGCCGGCCGCTAAACCTGCTGCTGCAAAACCCGCCGCGAAGCCAGCTGCTAAACCTGCTGCTGCGAAACCAGCGGCCAAACTAGCCGCAAAACCAGCAGCCGCCAAGCCTGCACCAGCCAAGCCAGCTACCCCAGCTGCAAAGCCTGCAACACCGGCCGCACCGGCTGCCAGCACCGCAGCGCCAACCGCTCCGGCCAGCAGCACGCCTGCACCGGCAGCGCCAAGCGTCACCCCAACCAGCGCTTCCTAAGTGCTGGTGACTGCGGCGCGCAGCTGATGCAGCGCGTCGTGGTCAAGGTTGGCGGCTCCGGCCGCCAGTCCTTCAAGCCATGCTTGATCTTTCACATCGGCCATCGGCCACCCTTGCGCCACACCTTCCAGACGCGACAACAGCAGCCGTTCGGCTTCCAGCTCCAGGGCCTTGACCCGCTCCCTTAACGCTCCCAGCTCAGCATCCTGCTGCGCCAGGGCCCGCCATTGCGTGCGTATTTGCCGCAGCGGTTCAACCACCCCTGCCTGCCACGGCCCGGCGATCTGCCGCAGTGCCTGCAAACGCAATGGTTGCGGCGCCACACCACGTTGCTCCAACCACAACCCGCATAACATCAGGCACACGTCGGCCCCTTGCGCCTGCAAGCGCAGGCACGCGTGCTCGGCGCCCGGGCGGGCGTAAGTCGAGAGGGCAAAGCTCCACAGGTCAGCGCACATATTCACACCCAAGCCAGCGGCCAACGAAGCTGGTAGACTCCGCCGCCATTATGATCCGACTTCAAAGCCTAACATTACAGCGTGGCCCGCAACGTCTTCTCGAAGACGCCGAGCTGACCCTGCACGCCGGTCACAAAGCCGGCCTGATCGGTGCCAACGGCGCCGGCAAATCCACGTTGTTCGCCTTGCTGCTGGGTGAGCTGACGCCTGATTCCGGGGACTGTCTGCTACCGGCCGACTGGCGCATCGCCCATATGCGCCAGGAGATCGACACCCTCGACCGCATTGCGATCGACTACGTGCTCGATGGCGACCTGCGCCTGCGCCAGGTGCAACACGACCTCGCCGAGGCCGAGAAAGCCCAGGACGGCGCCGCACAGGCCCGCCTGCACTCGGAACTGGACAGCGCCGACGGTTACACCGCCGACGCCCGCGCCCGCAAGATGCTTGCCGGCCTTGGCTTTACCAACGAACAGATGGACCGTCCGGTCGCCGACTTCTCCGGCGGCTGGCGCATGCGCCTGAACCTGGCCCAGGCGCTGATGTGCCCCTCGGACCTATTGCTGCTCGATGAGCCGACCAACCACTTGGACCTCGATGCGATCCTGTGGCTGGAAGACTTCCTGAAAAGCTATCCGGGCACCTTGCTGCTGATTTCCCACGACCGGGACTTCCTCGACGCCGTGGTCGACAACATCGCTCACGTCGACCAGAAGAAAATCACCCTGTACCGCGGTGGCTACAGCGCCTTCGAACGCGCCCGCGCCGAACGCCTGGCCCAGCAACAGCAGGCGTACGAGAAGCAGCAGGCGCAACGCGCGCACATGGAAAGCTACATCGCCCGGTTCAAGGCCCAGGCCACCAAGGCCCGTCAGGCGCAGAGCCGGATCAAGGCCCTGGAACGCATGGAAGAGCTGTCGGCGGCCCACGTCGATTCACCGTTCGACTTTGTGTTCCGCGAGTCGGTGAAAATCTCCAGCCCGTTGCTGGACCTGTCCGATGCCCGACTGGGTTATGGCGACAAGACCATCCTCGAGAAGGTCAAGTTACAGCTCACCCCTGGCGCGCGGATCGGCCTGCTCGGCCCCAACGGCGCGGGCAAGTCGACCCTGATCAAAAACCTCTCGGGCGAATTGCAGCCTTTGGCCGGCCGCCTGGTGCGCGGTGAGAACCTGGTGGTGGGCTATTTCGCCCAGCACCAGTTGGACTCCCTCGACGCCAAGGCCAGCCCACTGCTGCACTTGCAGCGCCTGGCGCCGACCGAGCGGGAACAGACCCTGCGGGACTTCCTCGGTGGTTTCGACTTCCGTGGCGCGCGCATCGACGAGCCGGTGCTGAATTTCTCCGGTGGCGAAAAGGCCCGCCTGGCCCTGGCGTTGATCGCCTGGGACCGGCCAAACCTGCTGCTGCTCGACGAACCGACGAACCACCTGGACCTGGAAATGCGCCTGGCGCTGACCATGGCCCTGCAGGAATTCAGCGGCGCGGTGTTGGTGGTGTCTCACGATCGGCACCTGCTCAAGAGCACCACGGATAACTTCCTGCTGGTGGCTGACGGCAAGGTCGAGGAATTCGACGGCGACCTGGAAGACTACGCCCGTTGGCTGTCGGACTACCGCCTGCGCAACGCGCCGGTCAGCAACACGCCGGTCAATCCGGACAAGACCGACAAGAAGGCCCAGCGCCAGGCCGCTGCTGCGCTACGTCAGCAGTTGGCACCGCACAAGCGTGAAGCCGACAAGCTGGAAGCCGAGTTGGGCAAGATCCACGAGAAGCTGGCGAAGATCGAAACCAGCCTCGGTGACAGCGCCGTGTACGAGCCGGCCCGCAAGGATGAATTGCGCGACCTGCTGGCCGAACAGGCCAAGCTCAAGGTACGTGAAGCGCAGTTGGAGGAGACCTGGATGGAAGCCCTTGAACTGTTGGAATCCTTGCAAGCGGAGTTGGAGGCGCTGTCCTGATGGAGGCGCTGCAACTGCCACTGCCGGCCCAATGGATCGCGCCGATCTGGGTGGCGGTACAGATTCTGCTGATCCTGCTGGCTGGCTACCTCGCCCAGCGTTTCGTCGCCAAATGCTTGAACCGCCTGGGGGAACGTTATCCGTTCCCGCCGCAGTTGCTGATGCCCCTGCGCGGCGGCCTGCGCTGGCTGATCATGGGCAGCGCGCTGATATTCGTGCTGGAGCGCCTGGGCGTGTCCGCCACGGTGCTGTGGACGGCGTTGTCGGGCTTTGTGGCGGTGGCCGCAGTGGCGTTCTTCGCCATGTGGTCGGTGTTGTCCAACCTGCTGTGCGCCATCCTGATCTTCACCGTCGGGCCGTTCCGTCTTGGTGACGTGGTCGAGCTGGTGGACACCGTCGACAAGCCCGGCGTAAAAGGTCGGGTGGTGGCGATCAACTTGCTCTACACCACGCTGATCGAAGTGGAAGAGGCCGGGACGGGCAGTGTCATGGTGCAAGTGCCCAATAGCCTGTTCTTCCAGCGCTCGGTGCGCCGTTGGCGCGGCAGTGACGTGCTGCCTTAACCTGTGGCGAGGGAGCTTGCTCCCGCTGGGCTGCGCAGCTGCCCCAAAAAAGCCGGGAGCGCTACGCACTCCAGCGGGAGCAAGCTCCCTCGCCACAAAGGCACACCCCAAAATTTTTGTAGCCATTTCTCGGCCAGCAGCGTTAGTTTAGAAACATTCAGCAAACTCAGCTGTGAGGTGTGTAATGGCACTCGACACATGGCTGGCCTTTTTCCTGGCCAGTTGGATCATCAGTCTCTCTCCGGGCGCTGGCGCCATTGCGTCGATGTCCAGCGGCCTGCAATACGGTTTTCTGCGCGGTTACTGGAATGCCCTGGGCCTGCAACTGGGCCTGGCGATGCAAATCGCCGTGGTTGCCGGCGGCCTGGGTGCGGTTCTCGCGGCGTCTTCAACCGCGTTCTATGCGATCAAGTGGTTCGGTGTGGCGTACCTGGTGTACCTGGCCATCAAGCAATGGCGCGCGCTGCCAACCGACCTGAGCGATGACGCGGCGATTCGCCCGCTCGGCAAGCCGATGGCGATGATGTTCCGTGGGTTCCTGGTCAACGCCAGCAACCCCAAGGCCCTGGTGTTCATGCTGGCGGTGTTGCCACAGTTCGTGAACCCGCAGGCGCCGTTGCTGAACCAGTACCTGATCCTGGGCGCGACCATGATCTGCGTGGACATGATCGTGATGGCTGGCTATACCGGGCTGGCTTCGAAAGTGTTGCGCTTGCTACGTACACCGAAGCAGCAGAAACGTATGAACCGCACGTTTGCTGGCTTGTTCGTTGGGGCGGCGGGGTTCCTGGCCAGCCTGCATCGCGCAACGGCGTAATTGACGAAACCGGATCAAAAATGTGGGAGCGGGCTTGCTCGCGAATGCGCAGTGTCAGTCACCAGATGTATTGACTGACCCACCGCGTTCGCGAGCAAGCCCGCTCCCACATTGGTTTTATGTCGGTAGCGGGATTTTTCGTTCAGCGCAGGATCTTCGGCGCTTCATCCCGTGGCAGGTTATTGCGCAATGCAGGCTGCCCGGGTGCTTCCTGATAACCACCGCCAAGCTGCTCGGCCAACTGCCGCGCAACATCCTCGCCCAACGCCTTCGACACTTCCCGCACCACACGCGGCCGGTTCAGGCTCACGCGCACGTCACGGTTGTTCACCAGCTTGGTGTCCTGGCCTTCGCCCATGGCGGTAAACGCCGAGGTGATCTCAAAGGTGCGGGTGTTGATCAGGCTGAAATCCGCCACCAGCGTCAGGCCCAGCACCGCCGAATAACTGTTGGTGTGGTCCAGGGCGTTGACGTCCTGGGTGAAGTCGATGTCCGACAAGGTGCCGAACAACACGTAGTCCGCGCCCTTGAAGTTACCGGCCTTGATCCGCTTGATCACGTCATACACATCGCCTTTGGCGTCAGCGGTGTAAGGCGTGCCTTGCACCAGCTGGAACTGCCGCGACTTGAGGATTTCACCCTTTATGTCGCCGCTGAACTTGCGCAGTTCGGTCTGCTCGATGTAGCTGTTGCGGCTCTCGTACTCGCTGTAGCTCGAGCCGCCGCTGGCGTTGTAGGCGCTGGCCTGGAAGTTGTTGCTGGCCGCGATCTGGTGGATGTACTCCTCCACCCGGGCCTCGTAGGCCAGGTCGGTCACCGCGATCTTCGGTGCGGCCGAGGCGCCAAAGGCGCACAGCAGGCCGATCATGCCGATCCATGCACGCATTGTTTAGCGCTCCGTGGTCTTGCGGATTTCTTTTTCGTCCATCCATTCGGCCAGGCCGCTTTCAACGTCAATCAGTTGCAGGCTGAACTTGTAGAACACGTCCTTGTAGTCCGAGCTGCGCTTGACGATGGAGCTGATGGAGCCTTCCAGACGGTATTTGGCGGCGACCATGTTGCCGGTCTTGCTGACGGTCGACTTCTTGTACAGGCCGCTCTGGTTCTGCAGCTTCAGCTGGTCGACCTGGCTTTGCATGTCGGTGTTGTCGCTGGCGAAGCGGGCGGTCCCGGTCTTCATCAGCTGGGTCTTGATCGAGGTGGTGATCTCGCGGGTATCGATGTACTCGCTGGTCTTGTTCTTCACGTCATACACCTGCACCACCGGGCGGCCCTGGAGGATGCCGGACTGGGCCAGGGAGCGGGTCATGCTTTCGGCGATCATCTGTAGGTCGGTGGAACCGAACTCGTTGGTCACCAGTTCCACGGCCTTGGTGTCGCCGTAGCTGATGTTTTTACCGCCCAGTACCGGCGAGGTGTTGGCGCAGCCGCTGGCCAGAACGGCAACCACGGCGAGGAACGAGAAGCGTGCAAACATGGGGATGTCTCTCTGAAACTGAATGAGTGGGCGGATCAAGGCGTCTTCACTTCCAGGCGGAAGTCGGCGGCCTGGGGCAGGTTGGCGATGGCCGGCAGGAAGGTCGCCTGGTTGGCGTAGAGGTTCAGCACTTTCCAGGTCTCTTCGTCGCCCACCGGGAAGCCGTCGGCACC
Organism: Pseudomonas sp. PAMC 26793; assembly: GCF_000313235.1. Classification (NCBI taxonomy): domain Bacteria; kingdom Pseudomonadati; phylum Pseudomonadota; class Gammaproteobacteria; order Pseudomonadales; family Pseudomonadaceae; genus Pseudomonas; species Pseudomonas sp. PAMC 26793. The sequence goes on along the minus strand of NZ_AMXG01000023.1, from coordinate 413,324 downwards.
CAGCCAGGCGAAGCGGTAATACATCATCTGGTTGCTGCTGGTGATATTGCTCAACTGCACCTTGGCGGTCAGGAAACCGTTTTCCCGGGCGACGCGGATGGCGCCCACTGCGATGCCCTTGAACTTGCCCATCACCACGACTTTGCTCGCGGCGCTGCCGGGTTCCGGCGGTGGCGGGGTGGCGCAACCGGCCAGCAGGATCAGCGCCAGGGCGCCGAGGATGAAATGACGCATAGCGTGCTCCTTAAGGTTGTTTGAGAGTGGCGACGGCCTGGGGCGGATTGTTCTGCACCACGTGGGCCGCGAGACCGCCGGCGAATACCTGGTTGCCGACCACGCGTAGGGTGATCACCTGGTAGCGCTGGTCGGCCTTGACCGTTACCAGCGTGCCGCCCAGGGCGTTGGGCAGGCTGACTTGATGCTCGCCGTGCTTGAGGCGCAGGCGTGTCACCTGGGTCATGTCCGGCAAGGTGCGCCAGGTGCGGGTGTCGGCGCCTTCGGTGACGGCCGAGGCGATGCCGAGTACCAGGCCCGCCATCGGGTTGGTCTTGTTCAGGTTGTTCTGGGTGATGCCGCGAGTGACGGCGCGCACGGTGGTGCGCAGGATGATGCCCGGCATGTCATCCCGCAGGGCGCGGCGGGACATGACGGTGGTGCTGTTGAGGGCCGTGAGGTTCTGCTGCTGACCGTCGACACCGATCTGTGCGAAGGTCGCGGTGGAGGTGTCGGGCTTGATCACCGGGAACGACAGCGGGGTGATCACCAGGTGGCCGTCGATGGGGATCGGCAACGGCAGGCGAATCGAGTCGCGAGCCGGTGCCAGGCCGCTTTGCACCACGATCAGCACGTCGGTCTCGTCGGCGCCGACTTTGGACTTGTCCAGGTTGAGCAGGGCCTGTTCCAGCAGTGGGGTGTTGGGGCGCAGCTCGGCAGCCTTGCGATAACCCGGTGCGGCCAGGTCTTTTTCGCCCAGGGCTTCGTAGACGAAGCCGGCGAGGTAATGGCTGAACGCGCTCTGGTAGCTGTTTTTCAGGCCGACCACTTCCGGGGCGTCGAGGCTTTCCACCGGGTAGCCGCGCAGGTCCTTGAACTGGGTGTTGATGCCCTGACGCTCGGCTTCGTTCTCGCTCTTGAGGTATTCCTTGTCCCGCAGGTCGGCGATCACCGCCTCGCGTTCGTGGGTTTTCTTGATTTCGGTGCGGGCACCGTCGAAGTCATTCAGCGCCAGCAGGTTCAGGGCCATCTGGGTGGTGAGCATGACTTTTTCGTAGTCGTAGCCTTCGTAGCGGCGGACCTTGTCATTGACCAGGAAGGCACCGAACTGCGCGAGGTACTTGTCGGTGTCGAACTTGACCGACTCTTCCCACTTGTAGACTTGCAGGTCGGCACTGCGCCAGGCGGTCTGGCTGCCGGTCAGGTCGCCCTTGGCCCGCAACAACTCGCCCTTTTCGAAGTAGTAGAGAAGGTCCTTGTCGTCGCCGGTGTTGTTCTTCTCAAGCAGGGTCAGCGCGCCGTCGACATTGCCGGTGGCCAACTGCTGATTGGTGGCTTGCAGCTCGGTGTCGTAGCTGCGAAACATCGAACAACCGGACAGCAAGGTGACTGCTGCGAGCGCGAGCGAGGTAAAGGCGCGAGATGCCATCGAGGAGCTTCTTCCCTGAACGTAATCGGCCGAATGTGCTGGTCGGGCCGAATCACCAATGGCAGGAAGGCGTCGCGATCCTGCCAATTCCTCATAAAAAGAGGAGCTAAAATGCCATTTCGCAATAACGAAGGCGCGGCATTATAAGCTGCATTACTGGCAAAACAATGGCCTTTTGGATCCTATTTCCAGTGAGGGTGCCAGCATCCGCACCTGAGTAATCCCAACCCCTGATCACTAACACCTTGAGTCAAAACCCGTAAGGTTTGACAATGTGTTACTTCGTATTTCCATTTGAGATTCATTCATGATTGCGCCCTTCCGTTTTCTTGCCTGGCTGGTGCTTCCGGCGTTGATGTCGTGCAGTTTCAACGTGCTGGCCGCAACGGCCGAGGGCGCCCCCCAAGCGCTGCATTTACTGGACTACATCGGCGCGGACTACCCGCCGACGGTGGAGGCGGGCAAGGTCATCGATGATTCGGAATACCGCGAACAGGTGGAGTTTCTCGGGGTCCTGCAAGGCCTGGTGGCCGAACTGCCGGAAAAGCCCGAGCGCGCCGAGTTGATAAAAGGCGTGGATGAACTGCTGGCCGCCGTAACGGCCCATCAGGACGGCGCGGTGGTTGCGCACCAGGCCCGGCAATTGGGCGCCAAGCTGGCGGTGGCCTATGAAGTCAGCCAGGCCCCGGCCATTACGCCCGACCCGACGCGTGGTGCACCGCTGTACGCCCAGAATTGCTCGGTCTGCCACGGTGCCACGGGTGCCGGCGATGGCCCCGCAGGCGTTGGCATGACCCCACCGCCCGCCAATCTGCGGGACGCTGCACGCCTCGACCGCTTGAGCCTCTACGCGATCTACAACACCCTTGGGCTGGGCGTCGAAGGCACCGACATGCCGTCTTTCGCCGATCAACTGGACGACCGCCAGCGCTGGGACCTGGCCACCTACATTGCCGGCTTCACCGCCGATCCGGCTGCAGCGAAAATCGAAAAGTCCTTCAACCTCGCCGACCTTGCGCGCCAGACCCCCAACGAAGTGCTAGCCGCCGAAGGCCCGGACGCTGTCGCGACGTTCCGTGCCCAGCGCGCCCAGCCGCCGCAGGTCAAGCGTGGCCCGGCGCAGTTGCTCGATTACACCGCCGCCACCCTCGACAAAAGCCTCGCCGCCTTCCGCAATGGCGAACACGAGCAGGCCTACGACCTGTCGGTAGCGGCGTACCTGGAAGGTTTCGAGCTGGTTGAAAGCTCACTCGACAACGTCGACGCCAACGTGCGCAAGGACACCGAAAAGGCCTTGATGGCCTACCGGCAGTCCTTGCAGGACGGGTTGCCGATCGAGCAAGTGCAGCAGCGCCTGGACGTGGCCAAGGGTAAGCTCACCGAGTCGGCCGGCCTGTTGGGCAGCGATGGCTTGAGCTGGTCCCTGAGTTACATCTCCGGTTTGCTGATCCTGCTGCGCGAGGGCCTGGAAGCGATCCTGGTGTTGGCGGCGATCCTCGCGTTCCTGCGTAACACCGGCCAGCAATCGGCGGTGCGCAGCGTCAACGTCGGCTGGGGCCTGGCGCTGTTGGCCGGCTTGGCCACTTGGGCGTTGGCGGCGTATGTGATTGATGTCAGCGGCGCCCAGCGCGAGCTGCTGGAAGGCTGCACGGCGCTGTTTGCCAGTGTGATGGTGCTGTGGCTCGGGGTGTGGATGCACGACCGCCGCCACGCGGCCGCCTGGCAGGACTACATCAAGAGCAGCCTGGTGGGCGGTGGCGGGCGTTTCGGCTTTGCGATGCTGGCGTTCTTCTCGGTGTACCGCGAACTGTTCGAAGTGATCCTGTTCTATGAAACCCTGTGGTTGCAGGCAGGCCCCGCCGGGCACAACGCGGTATTGGCCGGTGGCGCCACGGCGCTGGTGCTGTTGGTGGGCCTGGCCTGGGTGATTCTGCGGGGCTCGGCGAAACTGCCGCTGGCGCTGTTCTTCGGCATCAACGCCGCGCTGCTCTGTGCGCTGTCGGTGGTGTTCGCCGGGCATGGCATCAAGGCGTTGCAGGAAGCCGGGATCTTCGGCACCCGGCCGGTGGCGTTCTTTGACTTCGACTGGCTGGGCATTCACGCCGACGCTTATTCCCTGAGTGCCCAGGCCGTGGCGATCCTGGCGATTGTGGTGCTGTACGGCCGCAGCCGGCTGGCTGAAAAGCGCCGGGTGGTGGCGTAACCATGCGCGTGTGGATCGATGCAGACGCCTGCCCGCGTGCGGCCAAGGACCAGGTGGTGAAGTTCGCCCTCAAGCGCCAGTTCGAGGTGGTGCTGGTGGCCGGGCAGAGCCAGATCAAGCCGAGCTTCTCGTGTGTGAAGCTGATTGTGGTGCCCAGCGGCCCGGATGCGGCCGATGACTACCTGGTGGAACACGCGGTGCCCGGCGAACTGGTGATCTGCAGCGATGTGCCGCTGGCCGACCGTCTGGTGAAGAACGGCGTGGCGGCGCTGGACCCGCGAGGCAAGGAGTTCAGCCCGCAGAACATGAGCGAGCGGCTGGCGGTGCGTAACCTCTTCACCGATCTGCGGGAGCAGGGGCAGATGGGCGGTGGCCCGCCACCCCATGGGGACAAGGATAAGCAGGCGTTTGCCAACTCACTGGATCGGATCCTGACCCGATTGATGAAGGCTTAATCGTTCTGGTGGGTCAGTTCCAGCACTCGGTCCACCAGCTTGTTGATGCCTGAAGCCACTTCACTGATGCGCTTGCCCAGCATGTAGGCCGGGGTGCTCACCAGCTTGCGCGCCTTGTCTTCGACGATGTCGTCTACCGCGCACTCCTGGTGGGTGGCGCCCATCTTGTCCATGGCGGCTGCGGTGTCGGCATCGTTACCGATGGTGCACGTCACGCCGGGGCCATAGATCTTCGCCGCCAGGGCCGGCGAGATGCAGATCAGGCCGACGGGCTTGCCTGCTTCGGCAAACGCCTCGGCCAGTTCCAGCACCTGCGGGTTGACGCTGCACCCGGCGCCTTCCACGGCAAAGTTCGACAGGTTCTTCGCCGCGCCAAACCCACCGGGCACGATCAGCGCGTCGAAATCCTCGGCGTTGGCCTCACGAATGTCCTTCACCTCGCCACGGGCAATGCGCGCCGACTCCACCAGCACATTGCGCGACTCAGGCATTTCTTCGCCCGTGAGGTGATTGATCACGTGCAGTTGGGCAATGTTCGGCGCAAAACACTGCACCTCGGCGCCGCGCTGGTCCAGGCGCAGCAGGGTGATCACGCTCTCATGAACCTCAGCCCCGTCGTACACGCCACAGCCGGAAAGGATCACTGCAATCTTTTTGCTCATGGGCATTTCTCCTGATTCATGGCGTTAAATGTCTACTCATTTGTCACTCATTGCCAATGGGATATCCAGCCGCTACACCTACTCTAGATGTAACAATAATTGACCGGACTTGCCCATGGACTTCGTCCCTTACGCGGTACCGTTTTTCATTGCCTTGATCGTGGTCGAGCTGCTGGCCGACTACCGGCGCGGCCAACGCAACTACCGGGTGGCCGACGCCATCAACAGCCTCAGCACCGGTGTGTTGTCCACCACCACCGGGCTGCTGACCAAAGGCGTGGGCATCCTCACCTATGCCTTCGCCCTCAAGCATCTGGCAATCATCGAGCTGTCGGCCCAGAGCGTCTGGACCTGGGTGTTTGCCTTTGTCTTCTATGACTTCTGCTACTACTGGCTGCACCGCATGGGCCATGAGCGCAACATCCTGTGGGCCGCGCACTCGGTGCATCACCAGAGCGAGGACTACAACCTCAGCACCGCCTTGCGCCAGACCAGCACCGGCTTTCTGCTGAGCTGGATTTTCTACTTGCCGCTGGCCATCCTCGGCGTGCCGCTGGTGGTGTTTATCAGCGTGGCGTCCCTCAACCTGCTGTATCAATTCTGGGTGCACACGCGCCATGTGCCGAAGCTCGGCTGGTACGAGTGGTTCTTCGTCACGCCATCCAATCATCGGGCCCACCATGCACAGAACGCTCTCTACATGGATCGCAACTACGGCGGGGTGTTCATTATTTGGGACCGCCTGTTCGGCTCCTTCCAGGAAGAAGACGATAACGAGCCCGTGATCTTTGGCGTGACCACACCCTTGGCCAGTTGGAACCCGTTGTGGGCCAACCTGCAGTTTTATGCGCAGTTGTGGAGCGATGCACGGCGTACCGAAAGTGGGTGGGACAAGCTGCGGATCTGGTTCATGCGCACCGGCTGGCGCCCGGCGGACGTGGCGGCGAAGTACCCGATGGCCAAGCCCGACTTGAGCCAGTTCCGCAAATTCGAGGTGCCGCTGGACGGGCGCCAACAGCTTTACATCGCGCTGCAGTTTGCCGCGTACGTGGGTTTTGGCAGCTACCTGATGAATTTCGGCGAGGGCTTGCCGACCGCCGCCCTGGTGTTGGGCTGGAGCGCGATGGCGTTGGGGTTGTTCACCCTGGGGGTGGCGCTGGAGAATCGCCCGTGGGCGCTGAAGGCTGAGCTGGTGCGCCTGGCACTGAATGTGCCGCTGGTGTGGCTGGCGCCGCTGGTGGGGCTGTGGCCGGCCAGCTCGTTGGGCTGGCTGGGCCTGGTCAGTTACAGCTTGCTCAGCGGCATCGGCCTCTACTGTTGCAGAGACCGGCTTACTCGACTGGCGTCGTAGGCTTTTCGGCTTTTTCAGGTTCGCCTGCGGCCAGGCGAACCTTTTCTGCGGCGCAGGCTTCGCGGGTCAGGCGGGCGTTCTTGATGCGCCGGCGGATCCACAAGCCCAGGCCCAGCACCAGCAGTGCGCCCAGCACCCACAGCTCGTATTTCTTGACGCTGCCCAGCATGCCTTCCAGTACCGCGCCGAAATGGTAAGCCGCAGCCCCCAACGCAGCGGCCCACACGGCGGCGCCAATCCCGTTCAGCAACAGGTAGCGGCCCGGCGGGTAGCCCGACAAACCAATGGCCACCGGCATCACCGTGCGCAAACCGTAGACAAAACGGAAGCTCAGCACCCAGATGTCCGGGTGCTTGCGGATATGCTCCAGGGCCTTGTCGCCCAGCAGTTGCCAGCGCGGCTTGCGCGCCAGCAGTTTGCGGCCGTGCTTGCGCCCCAGGAAGTACCACAGCTGGTCGCCGGCGTAGCTGCCGAAAAAGGCAACGACCACCACCAGGTTGATATCCATGTATCCACGGAACGCCAGGAAGCCTGCGAGAACCAAGATGGTTTCGCCTTCGAAGAAGGTGCCTAGGAACAGCGCAAAGTAGCCGAAGTCATGCAGAAATTGTTGAAGCATGGTCTGGGTGCTGGCGAAATGAACGCGCAGCCTACGCCTTCGTGGACATTCATGAAAGTATCGAGATGTGTCACGAAGTGAACAATTCCTACATAAACGACGAATGCGACTACAGGTCACATGCCTGTTGCCTTACGGTGGATGAGGTAACCACAACTGTAATTCCTTCGTCATAATGGCCGCTTATAACTGTCACGCTCGCCCGTCAACCCGGGCTCAGGAGTCTGCCGTGAGCTTTACCCCCGCCAACCGTCTGTTTCCCGCCACCCGTTTGCGTCGCAACCGCCGTGATGATTTTTCCCGTCGCCTGGTGCGTGAAAACGTCCTGACGGTGAATGATCTGATCCTGCCGGTGTTTGTGCTGGACGGTGAAAATCGTCGGGAAGCGGTGGCGTCGATGCCGGGTGTGGAGCGCTTGACCATTGATTTGCTGCTCGAAGAGGCCGCGAATTGGGTTGACCTGGGGATTCCGGCGCTAGCGCTGTTCCCGGTCACGCCGTCTGAACTCAAGTCCCTGGACGCCGCCGAAGCCTGGAACCCGGACGGTATTGCCCAGCGCGCCACCCGCGCCTTGCGTGAGCGCTTTCCGGAACTGGGAGTGATCACCGACGTGGCGCTGGACCCGTTCACCACCCACGGGCAGGATGGCATTCTCGACGAAGAAGGCTATGTTCAGAACGACATCACCGTTGATGCGCTGGTCAAGCAGGCCTTGTCCCACGCTGCAGCCGGTGCCCAGGTGGTGGCACCGTCGGACATGATGGACGGTCGCATCCAGGCGATTCGCGAAGCCCTGGAGCTGGCCGGCCACGTCAACGTGCGCATCATGGCTTACTCGGCCAAGTACGCCAGCGCCTATTACGGCCCGTTCCGCGATGCGGTGGGCTCGGCGCTGAACCTGGGCAAGGCCAACAAGGCCTCGTACCAGATGGACCCGGCCAACAGCCACGAAGCCCTGCACGAAGTGGCGGCGGACTTGGCTGAAGGTGCCGACATGGTCATGGTCAAGCCCGGGATGCCGTACCTCGACATCCTTTATCGGGTCAAAGAGGAATTCAAGGTGCCGACCTTTGTCTATCAGGTCAGCGGTGAATACGCCATGCACATGGCCGCGATCCAGAATGGTTGGTTGAGTGAAGGGGTGATCCTTGAATCCCTGACTGCCTTTAAACGCGCGGGTGCTGATGGCATCCTGACTTACTTCGCCGCCCGCGCCGCCCAATTGCTTAGAGAGCAACACTAGCCCTCACAGGAACACTCGATGAATACCGAAGGACTCACAGAAGTTGCCGTAAAAGACGCTCACCCGGTGGTCGAACAAGCCACCGAGACCCCGCCGGAGCTGGAGCCGGCACCGCCTGCCGTGGTGGTCGAAACGCCAGCTGCCGCACCGGCGCCGGTGGTTGCGATCACCAATCTGGATGACAGCAGCCTGTACATCCATCGCGAGCTGTCACAACTGCAATTCAACATCCGGGTGCTGGAACAGGCACTGGATGAGTCCTACCCGTTGCTGGAGCGGCTGAAGTTCCTGTTGATCTTCTCCAGCAACCTGGACGAGTTCTTCGAGATTCGTGTCGCCGGCCTCAAGAAGCAGATCACCTTCGCCCGTGAACAAGCCGGCGCCGATGGCCTGCAACCGCATCAGGCCCTGGCCCGTATCAGCGAGCTGGTGCACGGCCATGTGGACCGCCAATACGCGATCCTCAATGACATCCTGCTGCCTGAACTGGAAAAGCATCACGTCCGCTTTATCCGGCGTCGTCACTGGACCACCAAGATCAAGACCTGGGTGCGCCGCTACTTCCGCGACGAAATCTCGCCGATCATCACCCCGATCGGTCTCGACCCGACGCACCCGTTCCCGTTGTTGGTGAACAAGAGCCTGAACTTCATCGTCGAGCTGGAAGGTATCGACGCCTTCGGTCGCGATTCCGGCTTGGCGATTATCCCGGCACCGCGCTTGCTGCCACGGATCATCAAGTTACCGGAAGAGGTGGGGGGCGCTGGCGATAACTATGTATTCCTTTCGTCGATGATCCACGCCCACGCCGATGACCTGTTCCAGGGCATGAAGGTGAAGGGCTGCTACCAGTTCCGCCTGACCCGTAACGCCGACCTGGCGCTGGACTCCGAAGACGTCGAAGACTTGGCCCGCGCACTGCGCGGAGAGCTGTTCTCCCGTCGCTACGGTGATGCGGTACGTCTGGAAGTGGCAGACACCTGCCCGAAACACCTGTCCGACTACCTGCTCAAGCAGTTCAACCTGAGCGAGACCGAGCTGTATCAGGTCAATGGCCCGGTGAACCTGACGCGCCTGTTCAGCATTACAGGCCTGGACAGCCACCCGGAGCTGCAATACACGCCGTTCACTCCGCAGATCCCGAAACTGCTGCAGAACAGCGAGAACATCTTCAGCGTGGTGAGCAAGCAGGACATCTTGCTGCTGCACCCGTTCGAGTCCTTCACGCCGGTGGTCGACCTGCTGCGTCAGGCTGCCAAGGACCCGCATGTATTGGCTGTACGCCAAACCCTGTACCGTTCCGGCGCCAACTCCGAAATCGTCGATGCGCTGGTAGACGCCGCGCGTAACGGCAAGGAAGTGACGGCGGTGATCGAACTGCGGGCGCGGTTCGACGAAGAATCCAACCTGCAACTGGCCAGCCGCCTGCAAGCGGCCGGTGCGGTGGTGATCTACGGCGTGGTCGGCTTCAAGACCCACGCCAAGATGATGCTGATCCTGCGCCGTGAAGCCGGCGAGATCGTGCGTTACGCCCACTTGGGCACCGGCAACTACCACGCCGGCAACGCCAAGCTCTACACCGACTACAGCCTGCTGACCTCCGATGACGCCTTGTGTGAAGACGTTGGCAAACTGTTCAGCCAGTTGATCGGCATGGGCAAGACGCTGCGCATGAAGAAGCTGCTGCACGCGCCGTTTACCCTGAAGAAGGGCATGCTCGACATGATTGCCCGCGAGACCCAGTTCGCCCTCGAAGGCAAGCCGGCGCACATCATCGCCAAGTTCAACTCGCTGACCGATCCGAAGATCATCCGTGCGTTGTACAAGGCCAGCCAGTCGGGCGTACGTATCGACCTGGTGGTGCGTGGCATGTGCTGCCTGCGTCCGGGCATCGCCGGGGTCTCCCATAACATCCACGTGCGTTCGATAATCGGGCGCTTCCTGGAGCACACACGGGTGTTCTACTTCCTCAATGGCGGCGAGGAGCAGATGTTCCTCTCCAGTGCCGACTGGATGGAGCGTAACCTCGACAAACGTGTGGAGACTTGCTTCCCGGTGGAAGGCAAGAAGCTGATCATGCGGGTCAAGAAGGAGCTGGAGAGTTACCTCACCGATAACACCCACAGCTGGAGCCTGCAGTCGGACGGGCGCTACGTGCGCAACACCCCGACCGGCAACCAGAACCCGCGCAGCGCCCAGGCGACATTGCTGGAGAAGCTGGGCAGCCCGATTCTGACGGTGAACTAAAAGCCTACGCGGTCAAAAATGTGGGAGCGGGCTTGCTCGCGAAGGCGGTGGATCAGTCGATGAATCTGTTGACTGACACTCCGCCTTCGCGAGCAAGCCCGCTCCCACATTTGTTTTGTGGCGTTAGATTGTTCCCACGCTCTGCGTGGGATTACATCCTGTGACGCTCCGCGTCACTCACCCCTATCAGCGCACGTTCAGCGTGAACCCAACCCGCGTCAGCCACTCGGCTTCCTGGGCGAAATCCGCCTGGGTCAGCTGGTTTTCATCCAGCCAGTTTTTCGGGAACACCACATCCAGGCTGTCGGCATTGGCGCGCAGGACCACTTGTGGCATTTCCTGGGTACCACGGATGTGGTGGAACAGGATCGCAAAACGCAACAGCGCGCACAGACGAATCAGTTTGATGCCTTCGTCACCGAACTCGGCAAACTTGTCTTTCGGAATATTGCGCCGGTGGCCGCGTACCAGCAGGGCGAGCATTTGTTGGTCTTCGCGGGAGAAACCCGCCAGGTCCGAGTGCTCGATCAAGTAGGCGCCGTGCTTGTGGTAATGGTAGTGGGCGATGTCCAGCCCCACTTCATGGACCTTGGCCGCCCAGCCCAGCAGTTCACGCCAGACGCCGTCTTCCAGGTCCCAATCCGCGGCGACCTGATCGAAAGCATGGAGCGCCTTGCGTTCAACCCGAGCGGCTTGCTCCAGGTCGACGTGGTAACGCTCCATCAACGAGCTGAGGGTGCGCTCACGCACGTCTTCGTGGTGATGACGGCCCAGCAGGTCGTACAGCACGCCTTCACGCAGGGCGCCGTCGCAGTGGTCCATGCGTTGCAGCTCGAGGGCGTCGAAAATCGCTTCGAGGATCGCCAGGCCCGCCGGGAAAATCGTGCGGCGGTCAGGCTTGATGCCGTCGAAGTCGATCTTCTCGGCATCCCCCAGCTTGAACAGTTTGCGCTTGAGCCAGGCCAGGCCCTCGGCATTGACCTCGCCAGTGCCGTGGCCGCCGGCCTTGAGGGCCAGGCCGATGGCGCGGATGGTACCGGACGAGCCGATGGCCTCATCCCAGGTCAGGCGGTGCAGGGCGTGCTCGATGCTCATGATCTCCAGCCGCGCCGCCGTATACGCCTGGGCGTAGCGCGCCGGGGTGATCTTGCCGTCCTTGAAATAGCGTTGGGTGTAGCTCACGCAACCCATCTGCAGGCTTTCGCGCAGCAGCGGTTCGAACCGTTGGCCAATGATGAACTCGGTACTGCCGCCGCCGATGTCGGCCACCAGGCGCTTGCCCGGGGTGTCGGCCAGGGTGTGGGACACGCCGAGGTAGATCAGGCGCGCTTCCTCACGGCCGGAGATGACTTCTACGGGGTGGCCGAGAATGTCCTCGGCACGGCGGATGAATTCGCCGCGGTTGCGGGCTTCGCGCAGGGCGTTGGTGCCGACGATCCGCACGGCGCCCGGGGGCATGCCGTTGATCAGTTGGGCGAAGCGCTTCAGGCAATCGAGCCCGCGCTGCATGGATTCTTCATTGAGCTGACGCTCGTCGTCGATCCCGGCAGCCAGTTGCACTTTCTCGCCGAGCCGCTCAAGGATGCGGATTTCGCCGTTCTGGGCCTTGGCCACGACCATGTGAAAGCTGTTGGAGCCCAGGTCGATGGCGGCGATCAGGGACAGATTCTTGGCTTGGGATTGCGGCATGGTTAAGGGATCTCGGTCGATAACCTCGCCATCGTGCCACGATCAACCGCTGACGCCAACGCGTAGTGCCAGAGTAATTTTCCCAAAACCGGCATGAGATCGGCGAGTCGATGTTGTAGGAAATGTCCACTCATCACGTATTACTGAGTTAACAGGTGATGTAATCCATATTTGTGCAACCCAACACTTACTGGGGTAACTGATAGTTCCTACAAGGTTTTATATCCATCCTGAGCGTTTTTACGCGCGCTCGCACAATGGCGCCGGAAGGTTCAAGGTAATAGAGCTGACGGTTCATACGAAGATTGAAATTTTCCCCGACTTTATTGTGGAATTGATATGCCGATACTTCGACTCGGCATTTGTGCCGTGGCGGTATTTATTTATGGATCAGAACGTCGTGCAGTATGAATTTGCCCGCGTGGATGAGGGGCAATGATCGTTTCTGGCCATTTGTAATTAGCCATATCTCTCATTGAAGGGTAAATATCTTATGAAGAAAAATGTTGCTGTATTGGTGGGCATGTTCTTGGCTGTTACAGGTCTGAGCGCGCAAGCCGCCGATCTTCGTGTCAAGGGCACCATCGCGCCCAGCAGTTGCAGTTTCACAATCACCAACTCTGTTATTGATTACGGGACTATCAATCCGAGTAGTTTGAGCCCCACCAACTATACCAAGTTGCCCACCAAGATCACGCCTTATGCAATCAGGTGCGGTAGCACTGTAAAGACCAGGGTTGGAATCAAGGCCGTGGATAACCGTGCCAGCAGCCGTATCCCGAATCTGATGGTCAATCAGTTCGGCGCGCCTTACACCGATATCTACAACTACGGCTTGGGCTCTACCGCAAGAGCGCAGAGAATAGGCGGTTACGTTGTGCATCTGCGTAATTCTGTCGCTGATGGCCAGGCGGTAAACGTTCTTACCAGTATCAATAATGGGACAAGTTGGGTGCAGGGCGGACCGGCTTTGGGGCAAGGCGCGAATATTGCTGCATGGTACGTTGGCACCAATACCCCAATCCAACTCAACACACTGACCGGGAATCTGGAAATTCAGGCAGTTATCAATAAAACTTCTGAGCTTGATATGACGAGTCAAATCACTCTTGATGGTCAGGCGACCTTGGAACTGCGTTACCTCTAAGAATCCTTTGAATTGGGTCGATGCAGGTTAGGGCAGTAAGTGACTTCCCCAAACCTGCGTCGACTGGTTTGTAATCTTGAGGTAATAGGAAGGTTGGTCAATGACTCAGTTGAGATTCAAAGTTCTTGCGCCTTTGTATGTTTGTTTGAATCTGGTGTTTGCTGCTGATGTATGGGCAGACGGTATGCGTCCAGAGACAACCGTTATTGTGCTGAACGAGGCGGAGGGCGAAGTCAGCATCAACGTAACCAATACCGATACAGGCCCCGCCTTACTTCATTCGACGATCGAAGATATTCCTGAAGACCTTGAGCCGTTGGTACTTATAACGCCGCCTGTTGCGCGAGTCGATGCAGGAGAGCAGCAGATGGTCAGGTTCCTGGCAATTGGCAAGGAACCGCTCAAGACTCAGCGTTTGAAGCGGGTATCTTTCGAGGGCGTCCCTCAGACGCGGCCCGGTTCGGGTGCGACGATCGGTATCAGCCTTCGGCAGAATTTGCCCTTGATCCTGCACCCCAAAGGCTTGCCTAGAAATGAAGCACCCTGGGAGCTACTGACCTGGCAACTGCAGGCCAGCACTTTGATCGTGCGCAACGACAGTCCTTATGTGGTCCGACTGGGCACTGAAGTGAAGGTCAATCCGAAAAAAATTCAAGCCAGCCTTCCGCGTGCCTACATCTTGCCCGGCGAAGTGTTGAGGGTTGACCTGAAGAAGGCCGTACCGGACGCCACTTCAGTGACCCTCGAGCCGGCCACCATCTATGGATTTACCGTCGACAGCTACGACGCATTACTCCTCGCCAATGCGCCTTGACCGGTCATGAGAAAAGTCAAAAGAATTCCCGGTGCAGTCAGTAAAAAGCGCTCTAAAACCAAGCGTGACGATGAGCGATTCAGGCGTAATGGCCTGGTGTGTGCGGCGATCCTATCGGGGATGACTGAGCAGGTTTACGCTGCTCAGCCCGGCACCCAGTTGCTGGGGTTCGACCTGGCGACCTTACAGGCTCGCGGCATTGACCCTGGCGTCGCTCGTTATTTCCGCAGCGCGGCGCGTTTCACCGAAGGCGTGCGCGTTGTCGGGCTGACGGTGAATGGTGACCGGATCGGGCTGGCGGATGTGCGTTTCAATCATGAAGGCGAGTTGTGTTTCACCCGTGGTTTGCTCGACCGAGCGGGCTTGCAAGTCCCTTCCCGGGTACTGAACAAAGACGCAGCGGTTGACCAGGCTTGCCATGACTTTCTCTCTGAGTATCCCAATACGGTCGCAACGTTGCGTCCGGGAAGCGAGGAAGTATTCCTGGTTGTGCCTACCCAGGCGTTGCGCGAACTGCAACGCGGGTCTGGCCACTATGTCCGGGGCGGTACCGCAGGGATGCTCAACTACGACCTGCAGGGCAGCAATAGCCATTCGCGGGAGGACACCAACCGTTATTTCTCCGCGTCGACAGAGGTAGGGTTCAACTTCGGAGACTGGATTGCACGTAGTCGCCAACTGTACATCTCCACCGATGGGCGCTCCACCACCGAGCATCTGTTTGCTTACGCGCAACGTGATTGGGGGCCGTTGGCTTCTACGCTCCAATTGGGGCAGATATCCGGTACCAGCCCGGTATTTGGCGGTGTGCAATTGTTGGGGGCGCAGTTGTTTCCCGACGGGGTCGCGAGCGGTTCGAGCGGCGGTGGCGTCGTGGTCGAGGGCATAGCCCTCAGCCAATCACGGGTTGAAGTGCGTCAATCAGGCGCCCTGATCTACACCACGGTAGTGCCCGAAGGCCCATTTTCATTGAACAATTTACCTTTGCTCAATGGCACGAGTGACCTTCAGGTCAGTGTCATCGAAACACGAGGTGGGCAACGCAGCTTCGTGGTACCGGCGGCGTCGTTTCGCGCGACAGTACCGGTCAAGACGGGTTATACGGCAGGGTTGGGCAAGGTACGTGATGTGGACCGTAGTGGCGCCAAAGAGCCTTTGCTCGGAATGGCCAGTGGAACTTGGGCATTAGGCAAGAACAGCACCTTAAGCTCCGGCGTGCAGGGCACCGATAGCTACAACTCGGTGGGCCTGGCGTTGGACAGCAGCTTTGGCGAACGCTTCTCCCTGGGGCTGCGTAACAACCTGGCCCGGGACCGTAAAAAAAAGCTTCAGGGCATGCGCAACAGCGTTTCCCTGGGGGGCATGTTGCCGGGCAACGTTCAGGTTTCGCTGAGTGCCACCACCCAGACACCCGGTTACCGTGAAGTGCTCGACACCGTGCGTACTGTCGCCGGTGAGAACGACGTCGCACGTTTTAAAAACCAGTACACGGCAGGCGTCAGTTGGGCTGCTGCGCAGGTCGGTGCGTTTTCGGCGGGCTATTCCCGGGCGACTCATTTCAACAGCCGGAGCACCCAGAATGTCTATGGCTCATGGAACAAGGACTTCAGTTACGCCAACGTTGGAGTGACCGTGGACTCGCAAGTAGGCTCGTCGGGTAAAACCAGGGGTGACAACGATGGCGTCGGGGTTCGCTTGCAGGTCACCGTGCCGTTGGGCCGCGAGCGGTCCCTCAGTTCTTTTGCAAGGCACCAGGGCCGTCGATCCAGTATGGGTACGACGTATACCGAACGTGTGGATGAGACCCTGAACTATGAGCTTCGTGGCGAGAGAGACTTGAGGGGCGATCGTGAGCAGGCCGTGGGCGGTTGGGTTAATACGTTGTCGCGTTATGCCCAGGTGGGTGCGGGCGTTGACCGGGACGCCTCCAGCACACGCTATAGCGGGCAATTGCAGGGCGCCGTGGTGGCCCATGATCGAGGCGTGACGTTTACGCCTTACCGGGTCGAGGACACGTTCGGCGTCGCCTCGGCCGGAGATATTGCTGGGGCCCGCATCAGTACCCCCCAAGGGCCAGTGTGGACTGACCGCTGGGGCATGGCGGTGCTTCCCGGGCTGCCGGCCTATCAAGTCAGCCAGCTTGAGATCGAAGGCAAGTCCTTGCCGCGGCAGGTGGATATCAAGAACGGTACGAAAGTGCTGGAGGCCGGGCGAGGTTCATTCAGCAAGGTCGACTTCGAGGTGGTGAAAGTTCGACGGGTGCTGCTGAGGGCCACGGATACAGCTGGCGAGCCTCTGGCCCAGGGGGCATCGGTGCTGGGTGCAGGTAATGCATTCCTGACCAACGTAGTCGCAGGCGGCATGATTTTCCTGAGCAATATCGATAGCGCGCAAACCCTTACGGTGTCATCGCCAAGCGGGGCTTCGTGCACACTCCAACTCGACCTGGCGGAGCAATCCTATGATGAGCGACCCTATGAAACCGCGTCGGCGACCTGCCGTTAAGGTAGGCGCTGCAGGCGCGCTGTTATCCGGCCTGTTGATGGCGGGGGAGGTCCATGCCGCAGAATGTCGTCTGTCGTTGAGCCGGCCAGAGGTTGATCTTGGCGTGTTACGCCATGGTGGGCAGGTTGCTGCCCAAGGCGTACTTTTTGGTAAGCGCACGCTGCATTTGAATGTGGTGTGCCCGCAAGACACGGTCATCGCCATGCGTTTTCGAGGCGTACCCGCTGTGGGCCAAGGCTTCAGGTTTGGCCACCAGGGGTATTTCAACCTCAGCCTCCAACAGCCGGTGCTCGACGGCAGGCCCGTCGACTTGGCCCCGTTGCATCATCGGGCCGAGCGAAGCAGCCAATTGCTGCCGGACCAGGCCATGGTGGTGTTGGCTGCGGGGCTGCCCGCCGTGGGTCGCGTGTTTTCGGCTCAGGTGCAGGTCGACACTTATCTCTTCAATACGGCCACCGCCGTTCGCGATAAGACCGTGTTGGAGGGCGGCGGGCGTTTTGAGCTGGTGCCTGCTGGTTGACGGTTCAGCCCGGGGCCTCTGTCGAGCCAATAAAGTTGGCCAGCTCGGCGGTCTGCGGGTTGGCAAACAGGATTTTCGGATCGCCCACTTCATGCACCTTGCCATGGTGCATGAACACCAGTTTGTCACCCACTTCCCGGGCAAAGCGCATCTCATGGGTGACCATGATCAGCGTCATGCCATCCTTGGCCAGTTGGCGCACAACACTGAGCACTTCGTTGACCAGTTCCGGGTCCAGTGCCGAGGTGATTTCATCGCACAGCAACACCTTGGGTGACATGGCCAGCGCCCGGGCGATGGCCACGCGCTGCTGCTGGCCGCCGGATAACCGATCGGGGAAAGCATCGAACTTCTCCCCCAGTCCGACCCGTTCCAGCATCTGCCGCGCCAGTTGCGCGGCCTTGGCCTTCGGTACTTTCTGCACCACTTGTGGCGCGAGCATGACGTTTTCACCCACCGTCAGGTGCGGGAACAGGTTGAACTGCTGGAACACCATGCCGACTTTCTGCCGCAAGGTGCGCAGGTCGGCGCGGGCGGCGTCGAGGTATTCGCCGTCGACTTCAATCACCCCGTCATTGATCGACTCCAGGCCATTGAGGGTGCGCAGCAAGGTGGATTTACCCGAGCCGCTGCGGCCGATGATCGCCACCACCTGGCCTTCTTCGACCGTCAGGTCGATGCCCTTGAGTACATGGTGATCGCCGTAATATTTATGCAGGGCGGAAATTCTAAGCAGAGGCATGCAGTCTCCTTTCCAGGTAGCGCGCACTGAGGGACAAGGGGTAGCAAAGCAGGAAGTAACCGAGCGCCACCAGGCCGTAGACCATGAAGGGCTCGAAGGTTGCGTTGGCGAGCATGCCGCCGGTTTTGGTCAGCTCGGTGAAGCCGATGATCGAGGTCACGGCGGTGCCTTTGACCACTTGCACCGAGAAGCCCACGGTCGGCGCCACGGCAATGCGCAGGGCTTGGGGCAGGATCACGTAGCGCAGTTGCTCAAACGGGTTGAGGGCCAGGCTCGCGGACGCCTCCCATTGCCCGTGGGCGATGGAGTCGACGCAGCCACGCCAGATCTCGGCCAGATAGGCGCTGGTGAACAGGGTCAAGGCAATCGCCGCCGCCAGCCAGGGCGAAATGTCCACGCCGAGCAAGGCAATGCCGAAGAACACCAGGAACAGCTGCATCAACAGCGGCGTGCCCTGGAACAGCTCGATATAGGTACGGGCAACGTTGCGCGGGAAAGCCTTGGTGCTGATGCGCATCGTCATCACCAGCAAGCCGATCACGCCGCCGCCGATAAACGCCACCATCGACAGCAGCAGCGTCCACTGCAAGCCCGTGAGCAGGTTGCGCACGATGTCCCAGAAGGAAAAATCACTCATCGGGCATTCCTCATCACATAGCGCCGGCCGATCCAGTTCAGCAATTGGCGGATCATCAGCGCCATGCACAGGTAGACCAGGGTGGTCAGTGCGTAGGTTTCAAACGCACGGAAGTTGCGCGACTGGATAAAGTTGGCGGCAAAGCTCAGCTCCTCGGTGGCGATCTGCGAACAGACCGCCGAGCCGAGCATCACGATGATGATCTGGCTGCTCAGGGCCGGCCAGACCTTGCCCAGTGCGGGCAATAACACCACGTGGCGGAACGCCTCGAAACGCGTCATTGCCAGCGCGGCCGCGGCTTCCAGTTGCCCACGCGGGATCGCCTGGACCCCGGCGCGGATGATCTCCGTGGAGTACGCCCCCAGGTTGATCACCATCGCCAGCACCGCCGCTTGCCATTCGGTAATTCTCAGTCCGAGGGACGGCAGGCCGAAGAAGATGAAAAACAACTGCACCAGGAATGGCGTGTTGCGGATCAACTCGACGTACACCCCGAAGATCCAGCTGAACGGCTGGATCTTCCACGCCCGCACCACGGCGCCGACGATTCCCAGCGCCACGCCCAGTACTGCACCGATGGCGGTCAGCTCAAGGGTGAACAGCGCGCCGCGCAGCAACAGATCGGTATTGGCCAGAACCGGCACAAAGTCGAATTGATAGGCCATGTCTAACCCTCGTTACCGCGATCAGAGATCAGCCGGCAGCGGCTCTTTAAGCCACTGCATTGCGTTCTTTTCCAGGCTGCCGTCGGCTTTGGCCGCGACCAGGATCTGGTTGACCTTGTCCAGCAGCGCCGGCTCGTTCTTGTTTACGCCCACGTACACCGGGGAGTCCTTGAGCTTCACTTTCAGTGCCGGCACGCGCTTGGGGTTGCGTTCGCTGATGGCCACCATCACCACGTTGCCGCTGGCGATCAGGTCCACTTGGCCCGCGAGGTAGGCGGCGATGGTGGAGTTGTTGTCTTCAAAGCGCTTGATCGTCGCTTCTTTAGGCGCAACGGCGGTCAGCTCGATGTCTTCGATGGCGCCGCGTGTCACGCTGATGGTTTTGCCCTTGAGGTCGTCAACGGTGCTGATCGGCGCATCTGGCGGGCCAAACACGGCGAGGTAGAACGGCGCGTAGGCCTTGGAGAAGTCGATGACCTTCTCGCGCTCGGGGTTCTTGCCCAGGCTGGAAATCACCAGGTCGACCTTGCCGGTGGTGAGGAACGGGATGCGGTTGGTGCTGTTGACCGGGGTCAGTTCAAGCTTGACCTTCAACTGGTCGGCCAGCAGTTTTGCGGTGTCGATGTCCAACCCGCGGGGCTTCATGTCCGGGCCGACCGAGCCGAACGGTGGGAAGTCCTGAGGTACGGCCACCTTGAGGGTGCCACGGGCGACGATATCGTCCAGACCGTTGGCCTGGGCGGGCGCCTGGCTCAGCATCAGGCTGGCAAACAGGGCAGTGAGCAGGGCGCTGCAACGCTTGGTCATGGCAACTCTCCGAAAAGGACGAAAGGATTTTCTGAGTTTTGCCAGTGCACAGCCCATGCCAGTAGCGCATTAATCAGCTGGGAGGCCGGTGGCTGTTGAGTTCTGGCGGTCTTACTGGTCTGAACAGTTGAAGGGCTTTTTGCACCTTTTTCGAGCGCCTCAAAAACCTTGCGAGCCCCTTTGGGGCGTGGCTTGCCGGGCGTCACGAATAGCTTTACAACTAGCTGCTCAGTTGACTGGAAACTTGAGTTTTTATGAATTCCATCGCCCAAGCCGTACCGGAAGTGGCGCTACAGGCCATCCGCAAACTGATCGCTGACGAGGGCTTCGGGCCGGGCGATGCGTTGCCCTCCCAGCGCGATCTGGCGCTGCAATTGGGCGTGAGCCGGGCCTCATTGCGCGAAGCCTTGTCGTCCCTCAGTGCGTTGGGCGTGGTGAGTGTGCAGCCGGGTAAAGGCGTGTTCGTGCAAGCGGCCGAAGAACTCCCTGGGTTGGCCTGGCCGTTTACGGCGCAGGCGACGCCGCTGGATATCTTTCAGCTGCGCTACGCCCTGGAAGGCTTTGCGGCGGGGCTGGCGGCGGTGACGTTGACCACCGATGAGCTGGACCTCCTGGAAGATAACGTCGAGGCGATGCGCAAGGAGCTCAAGGCCGGTGACTTTGAGGCAGCGGCCCGGCTGGACTTCGAATTCCACCAGCGCATCCTGCTGGCCAGTGGTAATCAGGCGATGGTGAGCATCCTCAGCGCCAGTGCCGAGGTGTTTCTGGAGAGTCAGAAGCTACCGTTCATCCGGCCGGAGCGGGCCATGGAGACCTGGCAGGAGCACCGCAAGATCCTCCGTGCACTGGCCCGGCGCGCCAGCGGGGCTGCGCAAAAAAGCATGCAAGAACATGTGCGTAACGCGGCGCTGCGTACAGGCATTGCCTTCATCACTCCCGTAACGCCATGAGTTGGGCTATACCCAAACTCATGCGCCATCATAGGAAGAGTCAATCAGCTGCGGCTTCCTGAACGCGGGAAGGGCGGCTATGATGGGCAACGTTTTTTTTGCTTACAACCCGGAGACATCCATGAGCAACGATCTTATCAAGCACGTCACCGACGCGACCTTTGAGGCCGAAGTACTGAAGGCCCAGGGCCCGGTGCTGGTTGACTACTGGGCTGAGTGGTGCGGTCCTTGCAAAATGATCGCTCCGGTCCTGGACGACATTGCCACCACTTACGAAGGCAAGTTGACCATCGCCAAGCTGAACATCGACGACAACCAGGAAACGCCAGCCAAGCACGGTGTGCGTGGTATCCCTACGCTGATGCTGTTCAAGAACGGCAACGTCGAGGCCACCAAGGTCGGCGCGCTGTCGAAGTCCCAGCTGCAAGCTTTCCTCGACGCCAACATCTAAGCGTCCTTAAAAAAGCCCCGCAAATTGCGGGGCTTTTTCGTGACACAGGGCTAGACGCTCTGAAATTCAGGTGGTACATTCGGCCCCGCACTGGTTTCTCCACTGCCCCCTGCAAGCCGTCGCCGACGCTCTCCTTTTCGATTAGTACGCGATCCTGTCGCCTTCTCTGCGGCGCGGCCTCATTAAGCCAAAAGCTTAATTTCCCCCCCTCCATAAATGATTACGTCATTCCTATATGAATCTGACTGAACTCAAGCAAAAGCCGATTACCGAACTGCTCGAATTGGCCGAACAGATGGGCATAGAAAATATGGCCCGTTCGCGCAAGCAGGACGTGATTTTCTCCCTGCTGAAAAAGCACGCGAAAAGCGGCGAGGAAATCTCCGGTGATGGCGTGCTGGAGATTCTCCAGGACGGCTTCGGCTTCCTCCGCTCTGCAGACGCTTCCTATCTCGCCGGCCCAGACGATATCTACGTCTCGCCGAGCCAGATCCGTCGCTTCAACTTGCGCACCGGTGACACCATCGTTGGCAAGATCCGTCCTCCAAAGGAAGGCGAGCGTTATTTCGCCCTGCTCAAGGTCGACACGATCAATTACGATCGTCCCGAGAACGCGAAAAACAAGATTCTCTTCGAGAACCTGACCCCGCTGTTCCCGACTGTGCGCATGAAGATGGAAGCCGGTAACGGTTCCACCGAAGACTTGACCGGTCGTGTCATCGACCTGTGCGCCCCGATCGGCAAAGGCCAGCGTGGCCTGATCGTGGCCCCGCCGAAAGCCGGTAAGACCATCATGCTGCAGAACATCGCAGCGAACATCGCTCGTAACAATCCTGAAGTTCACCTGATCGTGTTGCTGATCGATGAGCGTCCGGAAGAAGTAACCGAAATGCAGCGCACCGTGCGCGGCGAGGTGGTTGCCTCGACGTTCGATGAGCCACCCACCCGCCACGTGCAGGTTGCCGAAATGGTGATCGAGAAGGCCAAGCGCCTGGTCGAACACAAGAAAGACGTGGTGATCCTGCTCGACTCCATCACCCGTCTGGCCCGTGCCTACAACACCGTGATCCCGAGCTCCGGCAAGGTACTCACCGGTGGTGTCGATGCCCACGCCCTGGAGAAACCGAAACGTTTCTTCGGCGCCGCGCGGAACATCGAAGAAGGCGGCTCGCTGACCATCATCGCCACCGCGCTGGTTGAAACCGGCTCGAAGATGGATGAAGTGATCTACGAAGAGTTCAAGGGTACCGGCAACATGGAACTGCCTTTGGATCGCCGTATCGCTGAAAAGCGAGTGTTCCCGGCTATCAACATCAACCGTTCCGGCACACGCCGCGAAGAGTTGCTGACCGCCGACGACGAACTGCAGCGCATGTGGATCCTGCGCAAGCTGCTGCACCCGATGGATGAAGTGGCGGCCATCGAGTTCCTGATCGACAAGCTGAAAACCACCAAGACCAACGACGAGTTCTTCCTGTCGATGAAGCGTAAGTAACACGACGCTTCAGGTCCAAAAAAATGGCGCCCCATGGGGCGCCATTTTTTTTGTGTCAAGAATGGGAGGTTTGGCTCAGGCGTGTGTCTGTTTAGAGACAAAAAGGCAAGTGCGACTACGCTTGCTGTCAATCTGATCAGGCTAACAACAAGATTTATGACCATTCTCGCTTATCGCAGGGACATTGACGGCCTGCGCGCCATAGCCGTTCTCGCTGTTGTGCTGTTTCATTTTGGTGTACCGGGCTTTACCGGCGGCTTTGTTGGCGTCGACGTGTTTTTCGTGATCTCCGGTTACTTGATTACCTCGATCATCTGGCGCGAGCGTGAGGCCGGGCGCTTCAGTTTTGTCAGCTTCTGGGCCCGGCGAGCGCGACGCATCCTGCCGGCACTGTTTGTGATGATGCTGGGCACGCTGTTGGTGGGCTGGTTTCTACTGGCACCCAAGGATTACAGCGAGTTGGGGCGCTCGATGCATAACCAGGTGGTGTTTATCTCCAACCTGTTTTTCATGCGCCAGGACGGCTACTTTGATGTGGCCTCCGACATCAAGCCGTTGCTGCATACCTGGTCATTGTCGGTTGAAGAACAGTTCTACATTCTCTTCCCTCTGTTGCTGACGGTGCTGTCGAGCCGGCTCAAGCACTGGCGTGCGGCGCTGTTTGTGTTGTTGCTGGTGTCATTCGGGATGAGTACGTGGGCGGTGGCCCACGCCCCGGAAAGAGCCTTTTTCCTGCTGCATATGCGTGCCTGGGAACTGTTGGCGGGCGCAATGCTGGCCGTCATGCCGATACGTGAATACCGCGCAAGCCCGGCGTTGGCGCAGGCCGTCAGCCTGGCTGGCCTGGGCTTGATCCTGCTGGCGGTCTTCGCGTATGACCCGAGCACACCGTTTCCCGGCGCCGCAGCGCTGTTGCCGGTGGTGGGCGTGGTCTGCCTGATTTGGGCCAACGGCCAACAAGTAACCCTGGTGGGCAAGCTGCTGGGCAGCCGCGTGCTGGTGGGGATTGGCCTGATCTCCTACTCCTGGTACCTGTGGCATTGGCCGGTCTACGTGTTCGGTAAGTACGCCAGTGTCGATGGCCTGGGGCCGTGGGAGCTGGGTGCGCTGTTTGTGTTGAGCCTGTTGCTGGGTTACGGATCCTGGCGATTCGTCGAGGCGCCGTTCCGTGAGCGTCAATTGTTGGCAGGCCGCAAGCAAATCCTGGTGGCGGCGGGTATCGCGCTTGTTGCGGTGGGACTGCTCGGCAAAGGCCTGGTCTTGACGAAGGGCTTGCCTTGGCGCCTGTCGCCCGAGGCGCTGCAATTTGCCCAGGCGCGCGAGTGGAGCCCGGACCTTATGGCCTGCCTGGTGGATGGTGGTAAAAATCGCCACCATGGATTTTGTCATTTCGGGCCCCAGTCCGCGCCGACACGCGCGTTGGTATGGGGCGATAGCCATGCCACGGCTCTGGTTCCGGCATTGCAAGACGGCGCGAAAAAATACGGTGTCAGCGTCACCCAGGCAGGTTATGCCGGTTGCCTGCCGTTTAATCGCAAGGAAAGCGTTCCGGGCTGCTTGACCTTTAACCAGCAGGTCACGCAACTGCTGAGCAAGGAAAGCTTCAGCGACGTGGTGCTGGTGGCGCGCTGGAGCCTGTATGTCTATGGGCAGCGCGATGGTGACACCGAGGCTTCGTTGCTGGACCCGTCGACCGGAACCTATGACCGCGCCTTCGCCGAGCAGCGCTTCGCTGAAAGCTTGGGCGCCCTTGTGCAGCAATTGCGCGCCAGCGGCCATCGGGTGTGGCTGGTCAAGGAAGTCCCGCTGCAGGAATTCAGTCCGCCTTACCGCCTCAGCCGGTTGGCGATGCTCGGTCGGCCCACCGACAAAGAAGGCATGCCCTTGGCTGAGCACCTCCAGCGCCAGGCCTATATCAGCCAGGTATTCGAGCAAATCGCGGCGGCCGATCCCGGGGTAAAGGTAATGGATCCGGCGCCAAAGCTGTGCAGTGTGAATGACTGGTGCCGCGTGGAACTGGAAGGCCAGTCGCTGTACACCGACGACAATCACCTCTCGGCGGTGGGTTCGCGCTATGTCGAGGGATTCCTTGAACCGTTGTTCAAGGCCTTGCGCAATGAAACCCAGGCATCGGCTCTTTGAGTCAGTGTCGTCGGCAATGCTGCTCAATAAGCTGCCAGCGACCGTAAGAGCAGGTAGGATGTACGCCTATTTTACGGGTGGCATGGTTAATGAAATTCAAGGATCTTCGGGATTTCGTGCAGCAACTTGAGCAGCGCGGAGAGTTGAAACGTATTCAGGTGCCGATTTCTCCGGTCCTGGAGATGACTGAGATTTGCGACCGCACCTTGCGTAACAAGGGCCCGGCGCTGCTGTTCGAAAACCCGGTGGGCTTTGATATCCCGGTGCTCGGCAACCTGTTCGGCACCCCCGACCGCGTTGCGTTCGGCATGGGCGCCGAGTCCGTCAGCGAACTGCGCGAGATCGGCAAGCTGCTGGCCTTCCTCAAGGAACCCGAGCCACCCAAGGGTTTGAAGGACGCCTGGTCGAAGCTGCCAATTTTCCGCAAGATCATCGCCATGGCCCCCAAGGTCGTGAAAGACGCGGTCTGCCAGGAAGTGGTCATCGAAGGCGATGACGTCGACCTCGGCATGCTCCCCGTTCAGACCTGCTGGCCAGGCGATGTAGGCCCGCTGATCACCTGGGGCCTGACCGTCACCAAAGGCCCGAACAAAGATCGCCAGAACCTCGGCATCTACCGTCAGCAAGTGATTGGCCGCAACAAGGTCATCATGCGCTGGCTGAGCCACCGTGGCGGCGCACTGGATTTCCGTGAGTGGTGCGAAAAGCATCCCGGCAAGCCATTCCCTGTTTCCGTGGCCCTGGGCGCTGACCCGGCGACCATCCTCGGCGCCGTCACGCCAGTACCCGACAGCCTGTCCGAGTACGCTTTCGCCGGCCTGTTGCGCGGTAACCGCACCGAGTTGGTGAAGTGCCGCGGCAATGACCTGCAAGTGCCGGCCACCGCTGAAATCATCCTTGAAGGGGTGATTCACCCCGGCGAGATGGCTGATGAAGGCCCCTACGGCGACCACACTGGCTACTACAACGAAGTCGACAGCTTCCCGGTGTTCACCGTCGAGCGCATCACCCACCGGATCAAGCCGATCTACCACAGCACCTACACCGGCCGGCCGCCCGATGAGCCGGCGATCCTCGGCGTGGCATTGAACGAAGTGTTTGTGCCGATCCTGCAAAAGCAGTTTCCGGAAATCACCGACTTCTACCTGCCGCCCGAAGGCTGCTCGTACCGCATGGCCATCGTGACGATGAAGAAGTCGTACCCGGGCCACGCCAAGCGGGTAATGCTGGGTGTGTGGTCGTTTTTGCGACAGTTCATGTACACCAAGTTCGTTATTGTCACCGACGACGACATCAACGCCCGGGACTGGAACGACGTGATCTGGGCCATCACCACGCGCATGGACCCCAAGCGCGACACGGTGATGATCGATAACACGCCGATCGACTACCTCGACTTTGCCTCGCCGGTATCGGGCCTCGGCTCGAAAATGGGCCTGGATGCCACCCATAAATGGCCGGGTGAAACCACCCGCGAATGGGGCCGTGTGATCGTCAAGGACGAAGCGGTCACTGCCCGTGTGGATGCGCTCTGGAAAGAATTAGGAATAGATTGATGCGTGTAACCCTGCAGCCTTCCGGTGCGGTACTTGAACTGACGCCTGGCGAGCGGATTCTCGAAGGCGCGCGACGCCTGGGCTACGATTGCCCCCAGGCGTGCCGCAATGGTGTGTGCCATGTGTGTGCAGCGCTGCTGGTGGAAGGCCGGGTGCAGCAAGCCGGTGAGGTGCGTGACCATGGCGAGTTCTATACCTGTATTGCCGAACCGCTGGAAGATTGCATTGTGTTGTGGGATGGCGTGCTGGCGCCGGGAGAATTGCCGGTGCGCAAATTGTCTTGCCAACTGAGTGAGTGCGTCGAAGTGGGCGGTGACGTGTGGCGCGTGCGCCTGCGGGCTCCGGCCGGCAAGGCTGTGCGTTACCACGCCGGGCAATACCTGATGATCGAGCGGGAAAACGGCGAGAAGTCGGCGTTCTCCCTAGCCTCCGCACCCCACGCCGGGCGCGAGCTGGAACTGCACGTACTGGCCCGGGAAGACAGTGCTCGCAGCCTGCTTGAGCAGTTGCAGCGCAACCAGATGGCCCGCATCGAGATGCCGTTTGGCGACACCCACCTGGCCGAACTGCCCGACGGGCCGCTGGTGCTGATCGCCGCCGGTACCGGCATGGCGCAGATGCACAGCCTGATCGAGCATTGCCGCGCCAGTGGTTTCAAGCACCCGGTGCACCTGTATTGGGGTGTACGTCGACCGGAAGACTTCTACGACATCGAGCACTGGGACCAGTGGCTGCAACTGCCCAACCTGTTCCTGCACAAAGTGGTCAGCGACCTGTGCGGCTGGGAAGGGCGCTGCGGGTTGCTGCATGAAGCGGTGTGCGAAGACATCAGCGACCTCAAGGCCGTGCACGTCTACGCCAGCGGTTCACCGGCGATGATCTACGGCACCCTGGATGCGCTGGTCGAAGCCGGCATGGATGTACACCAGATGCGTGCCGATGTGTTTGCCTACGCACCCCGCCCGTAACGTGTGGCGAGGGAGCTTGCTCCCGCTGGGCTGCGCAGCAGCCCCAAAACAGTCGCTGGGTTCTATCTCAAAGACCGCAAGAACTTCAGGGGCCGCTTCGTGACCCAGCGGGAGCAAGCTCCCTCGCCACAGCAGCCCTTCAGCGGCTCAATCAGAAACGAACGCCTGTCGTCACCATCGCCGCATTGAACCCCAGTAACACCAGCTCGGCGGCGACCGGCCCGTAGTGAGTACCCACGGACGGGATGATTACCGGCGCCACTCCCAGTCCATTCAGCGGAATCTTGTCGCGGTACTTGCCGCGATAGCCCTGGATCACGCCGCCCGTCAGCTTCAAGTACACCGGGTAATCGGTCATGTCGTAGCGTTTGCCGGCATAGGCGTAGTACGAACGCTGGCTGAACGAGTTACGAAACGTCGCCCCGCCATACACCAGGCCTGACGCTTCATTGCGCTCCAGGCCGATCAGGTCCTGATTGTTGTTATGGTCCTTGTCCGGCGAAAAATGCCGGGTGTAGACGCTCGTCTGGGCGTACCAGAAGCCTTTTTCTTCCTGAGGCGGCGCTTCCACCGCCAGGGCGGTGGTGGCCTGTGCCAGGAACAACAGGCTGGGAAGTCGGTATTTCATGGTGTGACCTCGATAGTCGGTTCGGTCGGCGGCTAAGTGGGTCGTGACAGGCGCCTAGTTTGAAGGCTCAGCGTGCCTCCAGGCTGAACCTGCGCTGAAACTACAGGGATTGAGGCGGCCAATCCTGATGAGCGGAGCGGCCCGGGCTTATGCATTCGCTTATTCTTTAAAGGTATTTAATTTGTTACATAAATATCATTAAGCTATATGACAACGGACTACCGACTTTCTGCCAATAACCAATAAATGACCGCCACCGTCCGCCACACGGATCGATCGTATGAGCTCAGAGCATTGACGTTCTGGCTTTTGATTCCAAGGGGAGCGGTATGGGGAGCAACAAGCAGCACCTGCTGTACACGGCGATTTTGTCGGCTAATTTGCTGACCGCTGTGGGATTCAGTCCAGTGGCAGCCGCTGAAAC
Source organism: Pseudomonas sp. PAMC 26793 (assembly GCF_000313235.1). Lineage (NCBI taxonomy): Bacteria > Pseudomonadati > Pseudomonadota > Gammaproteobacteria > Pseudomonadales > Pseudomonadaceae > Pseudomonas > Pseudomonas sp. PAMC 26793. The sequence goes on along the minus strand of NZ_AMXG01000023.1, from coordinate 384,762 downwards.
GGACACTGCCGATGTACCCAAACTCGATACAGTCATCGTGACCGGCACCCGCGCCCAAGAGCGCACCGCCAGTGCTTCACTGTCACCCATCGATGTGATTTCCGGCGACACCTTGCGCAGCACCGGCTCGGATGAATTGGGCGCGGTACTTGCCCGTTTGATTCCGTCCATCAACTTTCCACGCCCCAGCCTGGTAGACGGCGCCGAACTGGTACGCCCGGCCCAGCTGCGCGGCCTTTCGCCGGACCAGGTATTGGTGCTGGTCAATGGCAAGCGCCGCCACACCAGCGCCTTCGTCAACCTCGGCGGCGCAGTGGGGCGCGGCTCGGCACCGGCGGATTTGAATGCCATCCCGTTGTCGGCGGTGGACCACATCGAAGTGTTGCGTGACGGCGCATCGGCCCGTTACGGCTCCGATGCGATTGCCGGGGTGATCAACGTGATCCTCAAGCATGACGACCACGGGGGCTCGATCACCAGCAAGTTCGGTGAGTACAAGAAGGGCGACGGTATCCAGCGCAATCTCAGCGGCAACACGGGTGTGGCGCTGGGGGATAACGGCTTTATCAACCTCTCTGCCGAAGGCGCCGACAACGATTACACCAACCGCGCCGGCAAGGATTTCCGTCCGGGCAGCGTCGGCTCGACGACCTACGGCCAGCGGGTATTCCGCCAGGGCGAACCGGCTACCGATCAGGGCAAGCTGTTTCTCAACTCGGAATATTCCTTCAGCGAAGCGGCCGAATTCTACGCGTTCGGCGGCTACAGCAAGACCCGCGGCGAGACGGCGGCGTTCTACCGGGCCAGCAACGCGAGCAACAACATTCCTGCGCTCAACCCCAACGGTTACCTGCCGCTGATTCGCGGCGACGTGGAAGACACGTCCCTGGCGGTCGGTCTGCGCGGCCTGTTGGCCTATGACTGGCACTACGATGTGTCGGTCAACTACGGCAAGAACCAGTACCAGATCGGTACCGAAACCATCAACACCTCGCTGGGCCTGGCGACGCCGCGCAAGTTCGACAACGGCACCCTGGTCAATGACCAGAAACAACTCAGCCTCGACCTGTCGCGGGAATTCAGCCTGGGCTGGTTGCCGTATCCGGTGTCGGTGGCGTTCGGTGGCGAGTACCTGGACCAGGGTTACCAGATCAAGGCGGGTGACCCGGCGTCCTACTACCAGACCGGCAGTTCGGGCCTGGGTGGCTTCCGTGATTCCGACGCCGGCACCAGCACGCGCCACAACTGGGCCCAGTATCTGGACCTGGAAACCAACTTCACCGAAAAACTCAGCGCCTCCGCCGCCGTGCGTCATGAGGACTACAGTGATTTTGGCTCCAACGTCAGCGGCTCGCTCTCGGCCCGCTACGACTTCACCCCGCAAGTTGCGTTGCGCGGTAGTGTTTCCAACGGCTTCCGCGCGCCGTCCCTGGCGCAGCAGAACTTCGCCTACACCTCGTCGCAGCTGATCGGCAACACCATCCAGGAAGCCGGTACGTTCCCGGCCAACAGCCAGGTGGCGCGCCTGCTCGGTGCGCAGGACCTGAAAGCCGAGAAGTCCCGTAACTACAGCCTCGGCCTGGTGCTGGAGCCGACCGACAACCTGACCGTGACCGCCGACGTCTACCGTATCGACATCAGCGACCGCATCAGCTTGTCTTCCAACCTGGACCTGAGTAAGAACCCGGCTGCGCTCGCGTATCTGCAGGCCAACGGCGTCGGCAACATCAACTACACCACCGTGCGTTACTTCACCAACGCCACCGACACCACCACCAATGGCGTCGACCTGGTGGCCAACTATCGCTACCAGCTGGATAACGGTGTGCGCTGGAACAGCACCGTGGGCTACAACTACAACCACACCAAGGTCACCGACGTAAAAGCCAACCCGTCTGTACTGGATAGCCTGGGTGCGAGCCTGGTCCGGGTGGATCGTCGCGAACGCATCGGCCTGTTGGGCGACACCACACCCCAGCACAAGTTGAGCCTGGGCAACGACCTGAGCTTCGGCAACTGGGCGTTGCACAGCAACTTGGTGCGCTATGGTTCATTCACCAGCTACCAGGCTGACCCGACCAACGACCAGCGTTTCAAGGCCGCCTGGCTGTTGGACCTGTCGGCGGACTACAAGCTGAAGAACTGGACCTTCACCGTCGGCGGCGACAACGTCACCGACAAGTACCCGGAAAAACTCAATGCCTACGCCAGCAGTGGTGGCAATTTGGCCTATAGCACTTTTTCGCCGTACGGTTACAGCGGCGCGTTCTATTACGGTAAAGTTGCTTACAACTGGTAACAGCTTCTCGTAACAACAAAGGAGACCTAAGCGATTTGCCATGACCGCCATTGAATCTGATCTTTTGCAATTGGCTTACCCTCCGCGGCTCGATCTGGGGCCGCAACTCACTCACGAACAGTTGATGAGCTCGATGCAAGCCACCATGGCTCTGCATAAGGGGGGGCCGGTCTGGCTATTCGCTTATGGCTCGCTGATCTGGCGGCCTGAATGTTCGTCGACACAACGCATGCGGGCGCGGGTCCATGGTTATCACCGCGGCTTGTACCTGTGGTCCCATGAGCACCGGGGCACGCCGGAAACACCGGGGTTGGTGTTTGGCCTGGATCGCGGTGGTTCGTGCAGCGGGTTTGCCTACCGCTTGCCGGAAGATCAACTGGAGGCCTCGCTTTATGCCCTGTGGCAGCGCGAGATGCCTTACCCGTCCTACCGGCCACACTGGCTCAGCTGTCGTCTGGAAGATGGCAGTCAGGTGCAGGCATTGGGATTTGTCCTGGAACGGCACCTGCCCAGCTATGCCGGGAATTTGCCTGATATCGTGCTGAATCACGTGTTGCAAAGCGCTTGCGGGCGTTACGGCACTACGCGCGATTATGTCGAGCAGACCGTCAACGCCCTGCGTAGCCACGCCATGCCAGACAAGAATCTGGAGGCGCGGCTCAAGCGGTGTTCCAAAGGCTGTGCCGACGATTAACGGGCAGCACTGACGCTATTGGTGTGCCACAAGGTGGGGATCAGGAACGCGATTGCCAGCAGGCACGCGCCGATCAGCAGCACGAAACCACCGTCCCAACCGAAATGGTCAACGGTGTAGCCCATGGCCGCACTCGCTGCCACTGAACCACCCAGGTAACCGAACAGGCCCGTAAAGCCCGCGGCAGTGCCGGCGGCTTTCTTCGGTGCCAGTTCCAGCGCCTGCAGGCCGATCAGCATCACCGGGCCGTAGATCAGGAAGCCGATGGAGAACAGCGCGATCATGTCGATCATCGGGTTGCCCGGCGGGTTGAGCCAGTAAACCAGGGTCGCGACCGTGACCAAGCCCATGAACACAATGCCAGTCAGGCCACGGTTGCCACGGAAGATCTTGTCCGACATCCAGCCGCACAGCAGCGTGCCCGGAATGCCTGCCCACTCGTAGAAGAAGTACGCCCACGAGGTTTTATCCACGTCGAAGTGCTTGGCTTCCTTGAGGTACGTCGGTGCCCAGTCCAGCACGCCGTAGCGCAGCAGGTAGACGAAGACGTTGGCGAAGGCGATGTACCACAGCATTTTGTTGCGCAGCACGTACTTGACGAAGATTTCCTTGGCGCTGAATTCGTCTTCGTGGCTGGCGTCGTAGCCTTCCGGGTAATCGTTCTTGTACTGCTCGATTGGCGGCAGGCCCACCGATTGCGGGGTGTCGCGCATGGTGATGAAGGCAAATGCCGCCACCAGCAGGGCCACGGTGGCCGGGACGTAGAACGCCGCGTGCCAGTCGTTGAACCAGGCCATGCCCAGCAGGAACAGCGGGCCGATCAAGCCGCCACCGACGTTATGCGCCACGTTCCATACGGAAACCACGCCGCCGCGTTCCTTCTGCGACCACCAGTGCACCATGGTCCGCCCACTTGGCGGCCAGCCCATGCCCTGGGCCCAACCGTTGATGAACAGCAAAATGAACATCATGGTCACGCTGGACGTGGCCCAAGGTGCGAAACCGAAAATGAACATTACCCCGGCGGACACCAGCAGGCCGAAAGGCAGGAAGTAGCGCGGGTTGGAGCGGTCGGACACCAGGCCCATGAGGAACTTGGACAGGCCGTAGGCAATTGCAATCGCCGACATCGCCAGGCCCAGCTGGCCACGGGTGTAACCCTCGTCGATCAGGTACGGCATGGCCAGGGAGAAGTTCTTGCGCAGCAGGTAGTACCCGGCGTAACCGAAGAAAATACCGGCGAAGATCTGCCAGCGCAGGCGTCGATACGTGCTGTCTATTTTTTCCTCAGGCAGGGGCGCCTGGTGTGCGGCAGGGCGGAAGAAAGCAAACATTCAAGAGCTCCAAATTTCTTGTTTTGACTGCGGATGCGAATGTTACAGTTTCGTTACCGAAAATAGCACCGCCTCTTATCTGCGGGCATAGGAATTGAGTGCAATTGCATGTTCTTTTACGAACATGTCGCTCAGGGACAAGTGAGGGGCGCGTTCAGGGAGGGGATGTTTCTAAATGTATCGGGGTGAGCCCAATCCCTGTGGCAAGCACAGGGACTGGACCAATGATCAGGGGATGGTAGCTGCGATATCGCCCGGAAGCAGGTGTTCCTGGACTTTCTGGCTGCGGGACTCCACCAGTTGGCCCTGTTCGTCGAAGCGCAACACGATCAGCCAGTCATACACATTTTCCGGCCATTTCTTCATGCCGGTGAGCGCCGGGCCGTCACCGCCAAAGGCTTCGATCAGCTTGTCGATATGCCCGTGGTGCCAGGCGATCAATACGGTCTGGGCTTGGTTGGACTTGCGCAGGGACTTCACCAGCTTGCCGACTTGATCGTCGGAGTAGGGCGTTTCAAGCGGGAGCTGCAGACGCTGGGCCAGCGGTGTCAGGGTCAGGCGAGGGCGGGAGCTGTCCTTGCTGTCGCTGGTAGCGATCAGCCGCTGGGGCACCACGGAGATGCCGTTCAACAGCAGCGGGTCGAAATAGCTGGCATAGGCTGCCGCCCTTTGTTCGCCTTTGGGGCTTAGCAACGGGCCTTCATCGGGTTTTTCCGCGTGGCGCACGATCAGCACCGTCACATTGCTCAGCCCTCGTACATCCTTGTCTTCTTTATGGGCGAGGGCTTGGGTCGATACCACCATCAAGACCCCCAGAAACAGCGCGCGCAGCCGTGTGACCATTTTTCTTCCTGCCAATGAATGAGTGCCTCGGCCGATCATGGGCCCAGGCACCTCGCGGACAAAATGAAACAATCGTCAGCGTAGCTGCACCACGACCTTGCCGACAGCCTTACGCTGGCCGAGGTCATTAATCGCCTGCGCGGCCTGCTCCAGCGGGTACACCTGGGACACCAACGGCTTCAGCTTGCCTTCGGCAAACCAGCCGAACAGTTGCTGGAAGTTGGCGGCATTGTCCTGCGGCTGGCGCTGGGCAAACGAGCCCCAGAACACCCCGACCACCGCCGCGCCCTTGAGCAGCGCCAGGTTCACCGGCAATTCCGGAATGCGCCCGCTGGCAAAACCCACCACCAGCAACCGGCCATTCCAGGCGATGCCGCGGATGGCCTGGTCGAACAGGTCGCCGCCTACCGGATCGTAGATCACATCCACACCGTTGCCGCCGGTCAGGCGTTTGATTTCGTCCTTGAGGCTGGCTTCGCTGTAGTTGATCAACTCATCGGCACCGGCCGCCTTGGCCACGGCAAGCTTGTCGGCGCTGCTGGCAGCGGCGATCACCCGGGCGCCCATGGCCTTGCCGATCTCCACTGCGGCCAGGCCGACACCGCCGGAAGCGCCGAGCACCAACAAGGTTTCCCCAGGCTGCAGGTTGGCCCGTTGCTTCAGTGCATGCATCGATGTGCCGTAGGTCATGCTGAACGCAGCGGCGGTGTTGAAGTCCATGCTCGGCGGGATCGGCAGTACGTTGTAGCCCGGCACGGCGACCTGCTCGGCGAAGCTGCCCCAGCCGGTCAACGCCATCACCCGGTCACCGACCTTCAGGTGGCTGACGTTCTCACCGACTTCGCTGACCACGCCCGCCGCTTCACCGCCCGGCGAAAACGGGAAGGGCGGCTTGAACTGGTATTTACCCTCGATGATCAGGGTGTCCGGGAAATTGACCCCGGCGGCATGCACGTCCAACAGGATTTCGTTCTTCTTGATCGCCGGGCTTTCGACGTCTTCCAGCACCAGGGTTTCGGCGGGGCCGAAGGCTTTGCACAGCACAGCTTTCATCGGACTATTCCTTTTGGCGTGTTGGCCGATAAGTGTAGGTGGGCAGGGCGACGGGTCAACGAGCATGCCCCGGCCTGATAAGTCGCCATAAGCTTGTGCTCAGGGCTGCTAGCGTTATGCTACTGGGCAACCGAATTGAGGAATGAATTGTGAAAGCGTGGATCCTGTTGATGCTGGCCCTGACACTGCCGACGGCAGCCCTGGCCGAAGAAGCCAAAGAAGGCGAAGCGCCGAAGGTCAGCTATATCAGCCTGAACCCGCCGTTCGTCGGTAACTACGGCCTGGATGGCACCGCGAAGCTGAAGGTATTCAAGGCGGATATCGCCCTGCGTGTCACCGGCCCCGAGGCGGCGGCCGCCGTCAAAGCCAACGATGCGTTGATTCGCAACCAGTTGGTGGCGCTGTTTACTCAGCAAACCAGCGACGCTATGAGCAGCGTCGACGGCAAGGAAAAGCTGCGCCAGGAAGCCCTGAAGCAGACCCAGCAAGTAATGAACGACGAGACCGGCAAGCCGCAGGTTGAGGATCTGTTGTTCAACAACCTGATCATCCAGTAAGCCGGTCGCTTCGCGCCCTTCGCGAGCAAGCCCGCTCCCACACTTGACCGAGTTCTAACATGAGAATGCGGTTGAATGTGGGAGCGGGCTTGCTCGCGAAGAGGCCCTGACAGGCACCTCAGGAAGCCAGGCTCTTCCTGAACCGCGCCAACGCCACCGCAAAGAACAACAACCCGATCCCCGCCAGCGCCAACAAGTCCGGCCACACCACGCTCACGCCGGCATCCCGGAACAGAATCGCCGCACTCAGGCTCACAAAGTGCGTCGACGGCGAGCCCTGCATCACCCACTGCAACCACTGCGGCATGCTGTCCAGTGGCGTGCTGCCCCCGGACAACAGCAGCATCGGGATAATCACCGGGATTGCCAGCAGGCCGAACTGCGGTGTCGAGCGGGCGAGGGTGGCGAGAAAGATGCCGAGTGCAGTACTGGCAAACAGGTAAAGCGCCGTCACCAGCAAGAACAAAGTCAGCGACCCGGCCAGCGGCACACCGAGCAGACCTTTCACCACCACTTCCAGCGACAGCCAAGTGCACAGCACCACCACCAGCATGTTGCTCCAGATTTTCGCCAGCATGATTTCCAGTGCCGTCAGTGGCAGCACCAGCAGATGGTCGAGGGTGCCGTGTTCCCGCTCACGCAGCAGCGCGGTGCCGGTCAGCACGATGGCGAGAATGGTGATGTTGTTGACGATCTGAATCACCGCCAGAAACCAGCCGCCTTCCAGGTTGGTGTTGAACAACGCCCGGGTGGTCAGCAGCGCAGGGGCCTTTTGGGCGGCATCAGCCTGGCCGCCATAGGTCAGCAATTCCCGCTGGAAAATCCGCCCGATATACCCGGCGCCCATGAATGCCTGGCTCATGGCCGTGGCATCGACGTTGACCTGCACCCCCGGCTGGCGCCCGGCCAACAGGTCGGCCTGGAAGTTCGCTGGCACGTTGATCACGAAGGTGTACTGGCCGCTGTCCATCACCTTGTCCAACTGGTCATAGGGCAATGGCACCGCCGCCTGGAACTCCGGCGGTTGCAGGGCTTCGGCCAGTTGCCGGGACAGCGCGCTGTGGTCTTCATCCACAAAGGCCACGCTGGCGTTGTGCACGCCGATCACCGAACCGGCGGCGGGCATATAGATGGCGACGGTGAAGGCGTAGAACAGGAACAGCAGCAACACGCTGTCGTGGCGCAGGCTGGTCAGTTCCTTGATGCCGAGGCGCAGGATATGGGCGAACTTGTGCATCAGGCCTCCTGCTTCTTGAGCATGATCAGGCTAAGCCCGGTGAACCCCAGGAAGAACCCGAACAGCGCCAGGCACTGCGGCCACAACTGGCGCAGGTCGAGGGCCTTGGTAAAGGTGCCCACCGCAATGTCGAGGAAGTAGCCCGCCGGGAACAGCATGCCCATCAACGCGGCGGCGCCTTCCAGGGACGAGCGCGGCACGATCAGTCCGGAGAACTGGATGGTCGGCAGGCTGGTGATGATCATGGTGCCGAGGATCGCCGCGATCTGGGTGCGGGTGAATGCGGAAATCAGCAGGCCCATGCTGGTGGTGGCCAGCACATACAACAGGCCGCCGAAGGCCAGGGTCACACCGCTGCCCTTGAACGGCACGCCGAACAGCCAGCGGTTCATCGCCACCAGCAACCCCAGGTTGACCAGGCTCACGGCCAGATACGGCGCCTGCTTGCCCAGCAGGAATTCCAGGCGGGTCAGCGGCGTGGCGTAGAAGTTGGTGATCGAGCCTAGTTCTTTTTCACGCACGATCCCCAGGGCGGTAAGCATCGCCGGGATGAAGGCGAGGATCAGCGCCATCACGCCCGGGCCGATGGCGTTCACGCTGACCACGTCCTGGTTGTAGCGAAAGCGGGTTTCCAGTTTGGCGGCCGCTTGCTGATTCAGTGGTGTGCTGTTCAGTTCGGCCAGTTGTTGGAGGTTGGCCTGGTGCACGGCCTCGACATAATTGCGGCTGGTTTCCGCACGGAACGGCATGCCGCCATCGAGCCAGGCGGCCACGGCGGGTTGGCGGCCGGCGTAGAGATCGCGGCCGAATCCTGGCGGAATCTCCAGCGCCAGTTTGATCTCCGAGCGCTGCAGGCGTTTGTGCAGTTCGTTGGAGTCAGTGATCGGCGACTGTTCGGCGAAATAGCGCGAACTGCGAAAGGCTTCCAAGTAGGCCCGGCTTTGCGGCGTCTGATCCTGGTCGTAGACGGCGAAGGCGAGTTTCTCCACGTCCAGGGAAATGCCGTAGCCGAAGATCACCATCATGAAAATCGCCCCCAACAGGGCGAAGGCCATGCGCACTTTGTCCCGCAGCAGTTCCTTGCCTTCGCGGCTGGCCACGGCCAACAGGCGGGCGACGCTGAACCCGCGTTTGCTGACGGGTGGGGCCATGGGTTCGCTGACGGTTTCGGAGGGCGCGGTGGCCGCTTCGGGCGCGCCTTGGGCCTGTTCCAGGCAGGTGACGAACGCTGCTTCCAGGGTTTCGCCGTGGAACTGCTGTTGCAGCGCGTCCGGCGTGTCGCAGGCCAGCACCTTGCCCGCGTGCATCAGCGAGATGCGGTCGCAGCGCTGGGCTTCGTTCATGAAGTGGGTGGACAGGAAGATCGTCACGCCCTGTTCCCGGGACAGTTCGATCAGCAGCCGCCAGAAGTCATCCCGCGCGGCCGGGTCGACGCCCGAGGTCGGCTCATCGAGGATCAGCACTTCCGGGCGGTGCAGCACCGCCACCGCCAGGGACAAGCGCTGGCGTAAACCCAGGGGCAATTCGCCGGAAGGCTGTTCGGCAACGTCCCCCAGGTCAAAACGCTTGATCAACTCATCGATGCGCTGGCCGCTTTCGGCCTTGGGCAGGTCGAACAACTGCGCATGCAACACCAGGTTCTGGCGCACGCTGAGCTCGCCGTACAGCGAGAAGCTTTGCGACATGAAACCCACGCGCTTGCGGGTGGCCAGGTCCTTGGCGTTGACCGGGTTGCCGAGCAGCGTGGCGGTACCCTCGGTGGCCGGCATCAGGCCGGTGAGGACTTTCATGGTGGTGGTCTTGCCGCAGCCGTTGGAGCCGAGGAAGCCAAAGATCTCGCCCCGGCCAATGGCGAAGCTGACTTTGTCCACCGCCGTGAAATCGCCGAAGCGCAGTGTCAGGTCGTGGGCTTCGATGGCGATGTCGGTGTTACCGCTTTCCCGTGGCGGAATCACTAACGGTTCGTTGTTATGGGCGCTGTCGCCCTGGAAATGGGTGAAGGCCTCGTCCAGTTTGCCGCTGGGTGTCGCAGCGGCCAGTTCACTGCTCAGGCCGTCGGCGATCAGCTTGCCGCGGTCGAGCATCAGGCAGTGTTCGAACTGCTCGGCTTCCTCCATGTAGGCCGTGGCCACCAGCAGTGTCAGTTGCGGGCGTTCACTGCGTACGGTTTCCACCAGTTCCCAGAAGCGCCGACGGGACAGGGGGTCGACGCCGGTGGTGGGTTCGTCGAGGATCAACAAATCCGGGTCGTGGATCAGTGCGCAGCACAGGCCGAGTTTCTGTTTCATGCCGCCGGAGAGTTTGCCGGCGGGGCGCTCGGCAAAGCGCGCGAGGTCGGTGGCCAGCAGCAGGTTGTGCATGCGCTGGTCGCAATCGGCTTTCGACAGGCCGAACAGTGTGGCGAAGAAGCGGATGTTCTCGCTGATGGACAGCTCGGGGTACAGGTTGCCGCCCAGGCCTTGGGGCATGAAGGCGATGCGCGGGTACAGGCTGTTGCGATGGCGGCGGTCTTCGATGGAACCGCCGAGCACGTCCAGTTGACCTTCCTGAAGCTTTTTAACCCCGGCAATCAAGCCCAGCAAACTCGACTTGCCGGCGCCGTCCGGGCCGATCAGGCCGCAGCGGGTGCCAGCGGGCAGGCTGAAGGCGATGTCGATCAGCGCCTGCTGCTTGCCGTAGCGGTGGTTGATGCCCGTGGCGTGCAGCGCCAGGCCGCTCATTGCAGGTTGGCCGGCCAGTCCAGGTCAGCGGTGCGCACGTAACCGGCGCCGGGCATGCCCGGTTTGGCTTGGGGCACGGCGCTCGGTTGGGTCAGGCGCAGTTTGACCCGGAACACCAGCTTCTGGCGCTCGTCGCGGGTTTCCACTTCCTTGGGGGTGAACTGCGACTTGGCCGCGACAAAACTGATTTTCGCCGGCAGCGGTTGCTTCGGCAGGGCGTCGAGGACGATCCGCGCGTCGCTGCCCACGGTCAAAGCGCCTGTGACTGAAGCGGGCAGATACAGGTTCATGTATTGGTCGTTGGGATCGATCAGCAGCAACACGCGGCCACCGGCACCGAGCACTTCGCCGGGTTCGGCCAGGCGCAGCTGGATGATGCCGTCGATGGGCGCCCGCAGGCTGCTGTCTTCGATTTCGCTGGTGAGCTGCGCGACCTGGGCCTGGGCGGCGCCAATGGCGGCCTTTACCGAGTTGACCTGGGCTTGGGCGGCGACCACGGCAGCGTTGCCGTTGTTCTGTCGGGCTTGCTGCTGGTCGATCAACTGGCCGCTGGCGAAGCCGCGCTTGTACAGTTCCTGGGTGCGCCTGAGTTCCTGGCTGGCCAGCAGTTGTTCGCTCTGGCGCAGTTGCACATTGGCTTGGGCGGCGGCGAAATTTTCCCTGGCCCGCAGCACTTCGGCTTCGGCTTGGGCGCGTTGGGCTTCCAGGGTGCGGGTGTCCATGCGTGCCAGCAGTTGGCCCTTGAGCACCTTGTCGCCTTCGTCCACCCGCACTTCGGCGAGGCGCCCGGGGATCTTGGCGGCGATCTGCACTTCGGTCGATTCCAGCCGGCCATTGCCCATGCTCAAGCCTTCGGGCAGGCGGTCCTGAGTGGATTTCCAGTAGCCAAAGCCGCCGGCGGCCAGCAGCAAGACAATCAATGGAATGGCGAAAAGATGGGAGGTGCGGTGATTCGTCGACATGGGTGCATCCTGCGGCGTTAGCGTCCTAGTTTGACCGATCCTGCCCGAAGGCCCTTGATGCGGGTCAAATGAAGCGCCAGCCTAACCCGGTTGGCGCACAGATGCATGCGCCATGGGCGTGACCGCAGGGTTCTGCTGTTCAGCGCAGGCCGAGTACGGCGGCCCACTGCTCGGCGGTGACCGGCATCACCGAAAGGCGGCTGCCTTTTTGCACCAAGGGCAGTTCGGCGAGGGCGGTTTGCTGTTTCAGATAGCCCAGCCCCAGGACCTTCGGGAAGGTCTCGACGTGGGCGACGTTGATCGCGCTCCACGGGTTTTTTTCAGGGCTGGCCTTGGCGTCAAAGTAATGGCTCTCAGGCTCCAGTGCGGTCGGGTCCGGGTACGCCGCCTCGACGATTTTACCGATGCCGGCAATCCCCGGCTCCGGGCAGCTGGAGTGATAAAAGAAGAACTGGTCACCCACTGCCATCGCGCGCAGGAAGTTACGCGCTTGATAGTTGCGCACCCCGTCCCAACGGGCTTCGCCGAGCTTTTCCAGGCCCTTGATGGACAGTTCATCGGGCTCGGATTTCATCAGCCAATAGGCCATGTTTTCGCTCCTCAAAAGTCGATTGGGAAAGTTGTCCGGCAATTTTATGACAAACCGACGGTCGGTTGGCGTCAAGGTTTGCGTGTTGGTTCACGTTAACGCAGAATGCCGGGGTTTTGAGCTTGACGCAGCTGGCACGGACTACTTATGGAACGTTGCTGTCATCGTGTGCAAGATGCCTGAAGGGGGGCAATCGATGAAACGCAAACCGGATTTACTATGGATATTGGTTATTTTGTTTGGCCTTGGTGTCGTGACCACCGGCTATGCGCAGAGCTTGTGGTCGAACAAGACTGACGCACCGATTGAACTCGCACAGCAACAGCCGCAACCGTTCAAGCGCTGACCCGTCTTCAAGGCGCTGCTGATTCCAGTAGCGTCTCTGCTATATACCAATCCTTATCGGTGACTGTGCCCTCAAGCGGTACATCCCAGCTTGCCTGCGCCAAACGTTCGACCTTCTGGCATTCATGGGCCAGGCCCAATAGCGTCGGCTTGCGCCAGGATTTCCGGCGGGCCATGTAGGCCAGGCTGCGGTCATAGAAACCGCCGCCCATGCCCAGCCGTCCGCCCACGTCATCGAATCCCACCAGCGGCAGCAGTACCAGGTCCAGCGCCCAGACCTTGCGCTGCCGGCTGGCATTTACCTGTGGCTCGAGGATGCGAAAACGGTTGGGCCTCAGCTTTTCGCCGGGCCGCACTCGCTGGAACACCATCTTGGTTCGCGGCCACGCGCTGAGCACCGGCAGGTACGTCGCCTTGCCCCGGCGCTGTGCAGCGCGCAGCAGCAGGCGCGGATCGATTTCACCGTCCGTCGGTAGATACAAGGAGATGTGTTTGGCCCGGCGAAACAGCGGGTGCTGTGCCAGTTGCCGATACAGGCCCAGGGCGGCCTGGCGTTGCTCGCTGGGCGTTAGGGCGCGGCGGGCTTTGCGCAGCATGCGTCGAAGTTGCGGGCGGGAAAGCGGCGCAGGTTCGGTCATGGTTTTCGGCTCATAAAACAATGCCAGTCCTAGGACTGGCATTGGATTTGGGAATCAGGCTCCCCGACAGAACCGCTGTCGACTTAGCCCTTGAACCCGAAAGTTCAAGGTGGAAGAAACAGTAGGCTTTAAGGCTTTCCGTCTAGCGGACATGCACACCAGCCCAACGTGTAACTTCCAGGGTAGTGCGAATCGGCTCAGGGACATCGCCGACTGGCAAGCACGCCAGGGAGTGGGGCGAGTATACCCGAAACCGACGCTGCAATCAGCCCTTGGGTGGCTCTGGATCGGTAGAAAGTACCAGATCGACCCGCTCCAGCAGGTCGCGCACCTGCTCGCGCGTCGAGCCGCTGGCCTGCACATCAGGCCGTTCCTGCTTATGCAGCAAATCGTGAGTAATGTTCAGGGCGGCCATCACCGCGATGCGATCGGCGCCGATGACTTTACCGCTGCTGCGGATTTCACGCATCTTGCCGTCCAGGTAGCGGGCAGCGCTCACCAGGTTGCTGCGTTCTTCCTGTGGGCAGATGATCGAATATTCTTTGTCGAGAATCTGCACGGTGACGCTATTGCTTGAACTCATGAGTCTTGCTCCAGGGCCTTCAGGCGCGAAATCATCGATTCGACCTTACGCCGGGCGATTTCGTTTTTTTCAATGAGGTGAGCGCGTTCCTCGCGCCAGGTCTTTTCATGAGCTAATAGGAGTCCGTTTTGGCTCTTAAGTTGCTCGACCCGGTTAATTAGCAGCTCGAGTCTGGCCATCAGCGCTTGCAGGTCGGTGTCTTCCATTGGGTTCCACTGGATTTGTCTGATGAATGGCAACTGCTGGATAAACGATCTGACGCCCTCGATAGTCTTGGTACGTCTGCCGATGCTAGGATACAGCGCTTCATTCTAGACATTGCGCCGCCTGGCGCCTAGCTCACCATGCCCATTCAGAATTCCCCGTACGAAGCTTTTTCCAAACTGCTGAGCTCCAGCGGTCATCCTTGCTCGCCTGCCGAGTTGCACGGCGTGCTGCTGGGTCGCAGTTGCACCGGTGTCGGCTTTGATGCCGACAACTGGCTGGCCGACGTCGCCGAGCTGCTGGAAACCGAGCCCACCGAGAACGTGCGCAACGCCCTCATCGGCTTGCAAGAGATGGTCAAAGGCGAGCTGACCGGTGATGACGTCACCGTCGTGTTGCTGCTGCCGACCGATGACGCGCCGCTCACCGAGCGCGCCGCCGCGCTGGGCCAATGGTGCCAAGGCTTCCTCCACGGGTTCGGCGTGAACGCCGGCGGCCTGGACCTGAGCACCGATGCCCAGGAAGTGCTGCAAGACCTGGCCGCCATCTCCCAGGTGCAAGATGCCCTGGAAGAGTCCGAAGACGGTGAAAGCGACTACATGGAAGTCATGGAATACCTGCGCGTCGCGCCGCTGCTGCTGTTCACCGAGACCCGTAAGTCGGCTGAGCCCGCTGCACCCAAGCCGTCGCTGCACTAAGAAAGGAAGCCCATCTGCCCATGATCCATATCCCCAAAGCGGAATACACCCGGCGCCGCAAGGCGCTCATGGCGCAGATGGAACCCAACAGCATCGCCATCCTGCCGGCGGCTGCGGTGGCCATCCGCAACCGTGACGTCGAGCACGTCTACCGCCAGGACAGCGACTTCCAGTACCTGAGCGGCTTCCCCGAACCGGAAGCGGTCATTGTGCTGATGCCCGGCCGCCAGCACGGCGAGTACGTGCTGTTCTGCCGCGAACGCAATGCCGAGCGCGAACTGTGGGACGGCCTGCGAGCGGGCACCGAAGGCGCGATCCGCGATTTTGGCGCCGATGATGCCTTCCCGATTACCGATATCGACGACATCCTGCCCGGCCTGATCGAAGGCCGCGACCGGGTGTATTCGGCCATGGGCAGCAATGCCGAATTCGACCGGCACCTGATGGAGTGGATCAACGTGATCCGCTCTAAAGCGCACCTCGGCGCCCAGCCGCCGAATGAATTTGTTGCCCTGGATCATCTGCTTCACGACATGCGCCTGTATAAATCGGCGGCAGAAGTGAAGGTGATGCGCGAGGCGGCACGGATTTCCTGCGCGGCCCATGTGCGGGCAATGCAGGCCAGCCGCGCCGGTTTGTATGAGTTCAGCCTTGAGGCGGAGCTCGACTACGAGTTTCGCAAAGGCGGGGCGAAGATGCCGGCCTATGGTTCCATCGTCGCCTCGGGGCGCAACAGCTGCATCCTGCATTACCAGCAGAATGACGCGGTGCTCAAGGACGGCGACCTGGTGCTTATCGATGCCGGTTGCGAGATCGACTGCTACGCCAGCGACATCACCCGTACCTGGCCGGTGAGTGGCAAGTTTTCGGCTGAGCAAAAGGCGATTTACGAAATCGTGCTGGCTTCCCAGGAAGCTGCATTTGCCGAAATCGCCCCGAACAAGCATTGGAACCAGGCCCACGAGGCGACGGTGCAAGTGATCACTGCCGGGCTGGTGAAGCTGGGATTGTTGCAGGGTGACGTCGACGAGTTGATTGCCAGCGAAGCCTATAAAGCCTTCTACATGCACCGCGCCGGCCACTGGCTGGGGATGGATGTACACGATGTGGGCGAATACAAGGTAGGCGGCGAGTGGCGGGTGCTGGAAGTCGGCATGGCGCTGACCGTGGAGCCGGGGATTTACGTGTCTCCGGACAACCAGAACGTGGCGAAGAAATGGCGTGGCATTGGCGTACGCATCGAGGACGACGTAGTGGTGACCAAGCAAGGCTGTGAAATTCTGACCGGTGGCGTGCCCAAGTCCGTCGCCGAGATCGAAGCGCTGATGGCGGGTGCCCGATGAGCCGGGTCAATCTGGCGATTATCGGCGGCGGCCTGGTGGGCGCCAGCCTCGCGTTGGCGTTGCAGGCCGGCGCCAAGGCCCGTGGCTGGAAGATCGTGCTGATCGAGCCGTTTGCGCCTGGCGACAGTTACCAGCCGAGCTATGACGCGCGTTCTTCAGCGCTGTCCTTTGGCGCGCGGCAGATTTATCAACGGTTGGGTGTCTGGCAGGACATTTCCCGTCGCGCCGAGCCGATCAAGCAGATTCATGTGTCGGACCGTGGCCGCTTCTCCACTGCGCGTCTGTCGGCGATGGAAGAAGGCGTGCCCGCCCTCGGCTACGTGGTGGAAAACGCCTGGCTGGGCCAATGCCTGTGGCAAGGCCTGGACAAGGAAGTCGTCAGCTGGCGTTGCCCGGCGGAAGTCACCCGCATGGAGCCGCTTGCCGATGGCTATCGCCTGACCCTCAATGACGAAACCGTGCTGGAGTGCGACCTCGCGGTGCTGGCCGATGGCGGCCGCTCCGGCTTGCGCGAACAACTGGGCATCGGCGTTAAAAAGCGGCCGTACAACCAGAGCGCGCTGATCGCCAACATCACCCCAAGCGAAGCCCACAACGGCGAGGCGTTCGAGCGGTTCACCGACGAAGGGCCGATGGCCTTGCTGCCGTTGCCGGACAACCGTTGCGCGCTGGTCTGGACCCGCACTGGCATGGACGCCAAGCGCCTGGCCGAGCTGGACGAGCGCAGCTTCCTCAGTGAGTTGCAGGGCGTGTTCGGCTACCGCCTGGGCACCCTCAAGCAGGTCGGTGCGCGTCACTTGTACCCGTTGACCCTCGTGGAGGCGGAAGAACAAGTGCGCTCCCATCTGGCGGTGCTCGGTAATGCTGCCCACAGCCTGCACCCGATTGCCGGTCAGGGGTTCAACCTGTCCCTGCGGGATGCCTACGCGTTGGCCGAGGCGCTGCTGGCCGGGCCTGCGATCCCGGGCGACCTGGCGACACTGCAGGCGTACCGCGAGCGTCAGCGCATGGACCAGAAACTCACCGTCGGCTTCTCCGACCAAGTCACCCGTCTGTTTGGCAGTGCGCAACCGTTGGTAGCGCTGGGCCGCAACATGGGGTTGTTGGGTCTGGACCTGCTGCCGCCGGCCAAGCGCTGGTTCGCGCGTCAGGCCATGGGCCTGGGCACTCGTCCCGATGCGTGAGTGGCTGACCCAACGCCTGGGCAAGGCGCGGCTGTTGCGCTGGATCATGACCCTGTACCCGCCGTACCTCGGGGCCGGGGTTCGGGTGTTGCACATCGGCAGCGATTTTCGCGAGGTCAAGGTGCGCATGGGCCTGGGCTGGTACAACCGTAATTACGTCGGTACGCAGTTTGGCGGCAGCCTGTATTCGATGGTCGACCCGTTCTACATGCTGATGCTGATGGAGAACCTGGGGGGCGACTACATTGTCTGGGACAAGGCGGCGGCCATTGATTTCATCTCGCCGGGCAAAGGCCCGGTGTTTGCCGAATTTTCCATCGACCAGGCGTTGCTGGACGAGATTCGCCAGCACACCGCCGGCGGCGAGAAATACTTGCCGCAGCTCCAGGTGCAGATTCATGACGGCTCCGGCACCCTGGTGGCGCGGGTCGACAAAACCCTTTACGTGCGGCGCAAGCCGCAAACGAGACAGGCTTAAAGCATGGACATGCACGCAGATGTGCTGATTGTCGGGGCCGGAATGGTCGGAAGCGCCCTGGCGCTGGCGTTGCAGGGCAGTGGCCTGCAGGTGCTGCTGCTGGACGGCAGCCCGCTGAGCGTCAAACCGTTCGACCCTCATGCTGCGTTCGAGCCGCGGGTCAGCGCCTTGTCGGCCGCCAGCCAGCGCATCCTCGAACGTCTTGGCGTGTGGGACGGCATTGTCGAGCGGCGTGCCAGCCCTTACGGCGAGATGCAGGTATGGGACGGCAGCGGCACCGGGCAGATCCACTTCTCGGCAGCCAGTGTGCATGCCGAGGTGCTTGGGCATATCGTCGAAAACCGTGTGGTTCAGGACGCCTTGCTCGATCGCCTGCACGACTGCGACCTCGGCCTGCTGGCCAATGCACGCCTGGAGCAGATGCGCCGCTCCGGCGATGACTGGCTGCTGACCCTGGCTGATGGCCGCACCTTGCGCGCGCCGCTGGTGATCGCGGCGGACGGTGCCAACTCGGCCGTGCGCCGCCTGACCGGCACCGCCACCCGTGAGTGGGATTATTTGCACAACGCCATCGTCACCAGTGTGCGCAGCAGTCAGTCCCATCAGCGCACGGCCTGGCAGCGTTTTACCGACAACGGGCCGCTGGCGTTCCTGCCGCTGGTGCGGGACGGGCAGGAAGACTGGTGTTCGATCGTCTGGTCGACCACCCCGAGTGAGTCCGAGCGCTTGATGGCGCTGGACGATGAAAGCTTCTGCCGTGAACTGGAACTCGCCTTCGAAGGGCGCCTGGGCACGGTGTTAAGCGCTGATCCACGGGTGTGCGTGCCGCTGCGTCAGCGCCATGCCAAACGTTACGTGGCAGAAGGCCTGGCATTGATTGGCGACGCAGCCCACGTCATTCATCCCCTGGCGGGGCAGGGCGTGAACCTGGGCTTCCTCGATGCGGCGGTGCTGGCCGAAGTACTGCTGGCGGCCAACGAGCGTGGCGAGCGCCTGGCGGATGCGAAGGTGCTCAGCCGTTACGAGCGCCGGCGCATGCCGCACAACCTGGCGCTGATGGCGGCGATGGAGGGCTTTGAGCGCCTGTTCCAGGCCGATCAACTGCCGTTGCGTTGGCTGCGCAATGCCGGGCTGAAGGTGGTTGAGCAGATGCCGGAAGCCAAGGCGTTGTTTGTGCGTCAGGCCTTGGGCTTGTCCGGGGATTTGCCGGAGTTGGCCAAGGCCTGAGGGGCTGCGCAACATTTGGTAACGGCTCCGTCGAGCGTTACTAAATGTGAGTCCTTATCATTTGCCCTCTTTTCGCAAATGAGAGACCGCACCCATGTTGGCACCCAAGCGCCTCCTGACTGCCCTGGCACTCACTCTGATCGGCACCACCACCGTGCAGGCGGCCGACGAAGTCGTGGTCTACTCCTCGCGCATCGACGAACTGATCAAACCGGTGTTCGACGCCTACACCAAGAAGACCGGCGTGCAGGTGAAGTTCATCACCGACAAGGAAGCGCCGCTGATGCAGCGCATCAAGGCCGAAGGTGAAAACGCCACCGCCGACCTGCTGCTCACCGTCGATGCCGGCAACCTCTGGCAGGCCGAGCAGATGGGCATCCTGCAACCGTTCACCTCTGCGGTGATCGACAAGAATATTCCCCTTCAATACCGTTCTTCGGCCCATGCCTGGACCGGGTTGAGCCTGCGTGCGCGGACCATCGCCTATTCCACCGATCGCGTGAAGCCGGGCGACCTGACCACCTACGAAGCCCTGGCTGACAAGCAATGGGAAGGCCGCCTGTGCCTGCGCACTGCGAAGAAGGTCTACAACCAGTCGCTGACCGCCACCCTGATCGAAACCCACGGCGCGGCCAAGACCGAAGAAATCGTCAAGGGCTGGGTCAACAACCTGTCCACCGACGTGTTCTCCGATGACATCGCCGTGCTGGAAGCGATCAACGCCGGGCAGTGCGACGTCGGTATCGTCAACACCTACTACTACGGCCGCCTGCACAAGCAGAAGCCGGACCTGGCGGTGAAGCTGTTCTGGCCGAACCAGGGCGACCGTGGGGTGCACGTCAACCTGTCGGGCATCGGCTTGACCAAGCACGCCCCGCACCCGGAAGCGGCCAAGGCGCTGGTTGAATGGATGACCACGCCGGAAGCGCAGAAAATCTTTGCGGATGTGAACCAGGAGTTCCCGGCCAACCCGGCGGTGCCGCCGTCGGCGGAAGTGGCGACCTGGGGCAAGTTTGTGGCCGATACATTGCCGGTGGAAGTGGCGGGCAAGCGTCAGGCTGAGGCTATTCGCTTGATGGATCGGGCTGGCTGGAACTAGATACAATTTGTAGGGCGCCGCCGATCTGAATGTGGGAGCGGGCGTGTGTGGGAGCGGGCTTGCTCGCGAAGATGGTGTATCAGTCACCTATGCGTTGACTGACACGCCGCTTTCGCGAGCAAGCCCGCTCCCACACAAGCTCGCTCCCACATTGGTTAGCGGTGGCTTCAAGCTATTCATTCTCTGAGAATCAACTTTTGGCCCATCCCGCCCAACGCCGCTGGTACCTGCCGGTCTTCACCGTCGCCGCCCTGGTGCTGCTGCCGCTGAGCGTGCTGTTGCTGTCGTGGCAGACCATCGACCACCAAATCTGGTCCCACCTGTGGGAAACCCAGATGCCACGCCTGCTGGGCAACACC
This sequence comes from Pseudomonas sp. PAMC 26793, assembly GCF_000313235.1. Taxonomy (NCBI): domain Bacteria; kingdom Pseudomonadati; phylum Pseudomonadota; class Gammaproteobacteria; order Pseudomonadales; family Pseudomonadaceae; genus Pseudomonas; species Pseudomonas sp. PAMC 26793. The sequence continues at coordinate 364,316 of NZ_AMXG01000023.1, read as the reverse complement.
TTGACCCTGGTGCTGGGCGTCGGTGTGGGCGTTACGCTGCTGGGTGTCAGCCTGGCCTGGCTGACCAGCCTCTGCGAATTTCCCGGCCGGCGCTGGCTGGACTGGGCGTTGATGCTGCCTTTCGCAATTCCCGCCTATGTGCTCGCGTTCGTCTTCGTTGGCTTGCTGGACTTCTCCGGTCCGGTGCAAACCCTGCTGCGTGACTGGTTCGGCATGGGGCTGCGCCTGCCTCGCGTACGGTCCACCAGCGGCGTGATCATCGTGCTGGTGCTGGTGTTCTACCCCTACGTTTACCTGCTGGCGCGCACCGCGTTTCTCGCCCAAGGCAAGGGCCTGATGGAGGCGGCGCGGGTATTGGGGCAGTCGCCGTGGCAAGCGTTCTGGCGTGTGGCCTTGCCCATGGCGCGCCCCGCTATCGGTGCGGGCGTGGCCCTGGCGCTGATGGAAACCCTGGCGGATTTCGGCGCCGTCTCGGTGTTCAACTTCGACACCTTCACCACCGCCATCTACAAGACCTGGTATGGCTTTTTCAGCCTCTCCAGTGCGGCGCAACTGGCCAGCCTGTTGCTCCTGGTGGTGATGCTGGTGCTGTACGGCGAGCGCCGTGCCCGAGGCGCCAGCCGACCCAGCAACGAGCGGCCTCGCGGCAAGGCGCTGTACCACCTGCGAGGGTTCAAGGCAGCGGCGGCTAGCGGTTGGTGCGGATTGGTGTTTGCCTGCGCGTTTGTGATTCCGATGCTGCAACTGGTGGCCTGGTTTTGGCAGCGTGGTCGTTTCGATCTCGACGAGCGCTACGCCGGCTTGATCGTCCATACCCTCTACCTGGGTGGCATGGCGGCCCTGATCACCGTCTGCGTGGCCCTGGTGCTGGCGTTCGCCCATCGTTTGGCGCCCACCCGGGCCATCCGCTCCGGCATCAGCCTGGCCAACGTGGGTTACGCGCTGCCGGGCTCGGTGCTGGCGGTGTCGATCATGTTGGCGTTCAGCTACCTGGATCGGGAACTGGTGATCCCGGTATCAGGCTGGCTGGGGGGCGCCGGCAAACCGCTGTTACTGGGCAGTTTGTCGGCCTTGCTGCTGGCGTATCTGGTGCGCTTCATTGCGGTGGCCTACGGGCCGCTGGAAAACAGCCTGGCGCGAATCCGGCCGTCCTTGCCGGAAGCCGCCCGCAGCCTGGGCGTCAGCGGGCCGCGACTGTTTTGCAAAGTGTATCTGCCGCTTTTGCTGCCGGGCACCCTGAGCGCGGCGCTGCTGGTGTTTGTCGATGTGCTCAAGGAAATGCCGGCGACCCTGCTGATGCGCCCGTTCGGCTGGGACACGCTGGCGGTGCGGATTTTCGAGATGACCAGCGAAGGGGAGTGGGCGCGGGCTTCGCTGCCGGCCTTGACCCTGGTGTTGGTGGGCCTGTTACCGGTCATCGGGTTGATCCGACGTTCGGCGAGACGAATCGGTTAGGTGCCAGTCCTACGGCTTGAGGCTACAATGCGCGGCATTCGGTGCGGTCGATCTTTCAGATCGGGTTGCTGAACGCGGCTACAGGCCTTGTATTTCAAGGCGTGCGGCCCGTACGGCGACCGTCCGCACCTTCGCCACGCCCGGAAGGAGAAACCCATGGGACAGCGCACGCCTCTGTATGACCTGCATCTCGCCCTTGGCGCGAAAATGGTCGATTTTGGCGGTTGGGATATGCCTTTGCACTACGGCTCACAGGTTGAGGAGCACCATCAGGTGCGACGCGACTGCGGGGTGTTTGATGTATCCCATATGACCGTGATCGATATCACAGGCCCCCAGGCCAAGGAATGGCTCCAGCATTTGCTGGCCAATGATGTTGACCGATTGCACAGCTGCGGCCGTGCGTTGTACAGCGCCATGCTCAACGAGCAGGGCGGCGTGGTGGACGACATGATCGTGTACCGCACCGAGAGCGGTTACCGGCTGGTGGTCAACGCCGCCACCCGTGACCAGGACATGGCCTGGATGCAGGCTCGGCTCGGCAGCTTTCAGGCCCAGATCCACGAGCGGCCAGAATTGGCCATGCTCGCTATTCAGGGCCCCCATGCCCGGCAGAAGATCGCCGAGCTGGTCACCCAATCACGCGCCACCTTGATTCACCAGCTCAAGCCCTTTGAAGGCCTGGCCGACGGCGACTGGTTTATTGCGCGCACCGGTTACACCGGCGAAGACGGCCTGGAAATTGTCCTGCCGGCCAACCAGGCCCCGGCGTTTTTCAACGATCTGGTGGGCGCAGGTATTTCACCCATCGGCCTCGGCGCCCGTGACACGCTGCGCCTTGAGGCCGGTATGAACCTCTACGGTCAGGATATTCATCAGGACGTTTCGCCCCTGGCAGCCAACATGGCCTGGAGCATCGCCTGGGAACCGGCCGAGCGCGATTTCATCGGCCGCGCCGCCCTGGAGGCCGAAAAGGCTGCCGGTGTGAAGTCCAAGCTGGTCGGCCTGGTACTGGAAGAGCGCGGGGTTTTACGCGCTCATCAGGTGGTTCGTATCGCCAATGTTGGCGAAGGAGAGATCACCAGTGGTAGTTTCTCTCCTACGCTAAGCAAATCCATTGCCCTGGCGCGTGTGCCGTCGGCGACTGCTGACCGGGCCGAGGTGGAAATCCGCGGCAAGTGGTACCCGGTTCGGGTGGTCAAACCGACCTTCGTGCGTCATGGCAAAACATTGATTTAACGTTTCCGGCGGGCCAATGGCCGCTGACATTTTTTCTTGAGGACACAGACTATGAGCGATATCCCTGCCGACCTGCGTTTTGCCGAAAGTCACGAATGGGCCCGTCTGGAAGCTGACGGCACCGTGACCGTCGGGATCTCGGACCATGCCCAGGAAGCATTGGGAGATGTGGTGTTTGTCGAGTTGACTGAAGTCGGCAACGTCTTTGAAGCGACTCAGCAGGCGGGTGTGGTTGAGTCGGTAAAGGCCGCTTCGGATATCTACTCGCCAATTGCTGGCGAAGTGATCGCGGTGAACGACGCCTTGAGCGGCGAGCCGGAGCTGTTGAACTCCGACCCTTACGGCGCCTGGATCTTCAAGCTCAAGCCAAGCAACCCGGCTGAGCTGGACAAGCTGCTGGACGCTGCCGGCTACAAGGCTGCCATCGGCGAGTGATCCCGCTGCGGGAGCCGGCAACCGGCTCCCGCAAAGGTTTTATCCGCGTTTCAATACCGCTTTGACCGCTGCCACAGAACGCTCTACATCTGCCTTCGTCATCGCCGTGAACATCGGCAACGACACAATCAAACGCCCCACTTTTTCCGCTACCGGGAACATGCCTTCCTTGAATCCCTGCGCCTTGTACAAGCTCAGCAGGTGGATTGGCGGGTAGTGGTAGCCAATGCCGACGCCATGGGCCTGCATCTGCTCCATGAACGTGGCGCGTGCCGGCAAACCGTCCTGGCGCTCCGGCAGTACCAGTTGGAACAGGTGCCAGTTGCTGTTTTCGAAGTCTGCCGGCGGCAATTGCGCACCGTACTGCTCTTCGAAATCACTGCCGAAACATTCGAAATAGTGCCGCGCCAGTTCCTGGCGATTGGCGGTGATCTTCTCGATATGGGCAAATTGGCCCAAGCCGATGGCCGCTGCGATGTCGGTCATGTTGAACTTGCCGCCGAGCACATCCACGTCCAGGCCGTCGAAGCCGGTACGGGTCACGCCTTGCAGGCGATATTTTTCCGCCAGGCGCGCTTCTTCAGCGTTGTTCAACACCAGGCAGCCGCCTTCGGAGGACGTGATGTTCTTGTTCGCCTGGAAGCTGAACGACACGAAATCGCCGGTAGCACCAATGCGCTGACCATCCCAGCTGGAACCCAGGGCCTGGGCCGCATCTTCGACGATGCGCAGGTTGTACTTGTTGGCCAGCGCGTAGAGCAAAGGCATGTCCAGCGGCAGACCGGCCAGGTATACCGGGATGATTGCCTTGGTGCGTGGCGTGATCGCGGCCTCCACTTGGGCCAGGTCGATGTTGCGGGTTACCGGGTCGATATCGGCGAACACCGGCGTGGCGCCGACTTCCAGAATTACGTTGGCTGTGGCTACCCACGAAATCGGGGTGGTGATGACTTCGTCTCCTGGCCCGATACCGGCGATGCGCAAGGCGATCTCCATGGTGCAGGTGCCGGAGTTGAAGGTGCGTACCGGACGGCCGCCAAAATATTCCGACAGCTGCGCTTCGAACGCCTGCACTTTGGGCCCGCTGGTGATCCAGCCGGAGCGCAGTACGTCACCCACCGCCGAGATAGTGGCTTCATCAATGGTGGGCTTGGAGAACGGCAGAAAGGGCAGTTGGCTCATGACGTTGAAGGCATCCATTTCAGAAGGCGATGAGAAAAAAGCATATCAATGCCGGGCATGGTTGCACGGCTCGACTGAATATAGCCTGTCATCTGTGAATGAATCGTCCCCCCTTAAACAAAAATGCCGCCTTGGGAGCGGCATTTTCAGCATCGGTGTCAGAAGGCGACGCGTGCCTCAAGAAACACATTCTGTTCCTTGAGCTTGCCTTTGAGCTGTTCGTCCCGGGCATTTATCCGGTTGGCGAAGGTGTTGTAGCCGGTTTCGATCCGGCCCATGTCCACATAACGCCAGCCGGTGCCCAGGGTCAGGGCTTCGTTGACCTTGGCATCCAGCCCCAGGCCCACGCTGTAGGCGAAGTTGTGTTGGCGGTGGCTGGCGAAGCGACGGTTTTCGTTAGTTTGATAACCCTTGGCGTCAATTTGGGCCAGGCCCATTCCCGCCATACCGTAGAACGACAGCCATTCATTGATCGGGATGTTTTTATAACCATTGAGCATCAAACGCTGGCTGTCGGTCTGCAGGCTGTTGACGTTGGCATTGAACGGCGCCCAGCGGGATTTGAAGTCTGATTGGCTGGGCATGGAGTATTCCCCTTCCAGGCGCCAGCCATCAGCAAAGGTATGACCCACTGCGAATGAACCGGTGAATGTCTTGCTGCTGTCGGGCGCTGTTGAGCTTTGCCGACCCGTACCAGCCTTCTGCCTGGGCATACGGGGCGGCAATGGCGGCGAGTAGCAGGGCGTAGGAGAGTTTTTGCATGGTCATCGATTCACTCGGTCTAAAGGGAATCGATAGCTTGTTGCCGGGCGCGCAGGCAGCTCGACAGGACTTTTCCTGTTCGAATGTTGAATCGCCAGTCTCGGGTGTAGGAAGTCTGGGCAAAAAAATGCCGCTCTCGAAGAGCGGCATTTTTTACGCGACGGTATTACTCGGAAGCAATGGCGTTTTTCGCCAGGATCGCGTTGGCCAGGTCCATGTCCGTGGCCTTGAGGCCGGGGTTATCGGCGCGGACCTTCTGCATCGCAGCTTCCAGGTAAGGGCCACGGATGCTGCCGTCGCTGGCGACGAAGCTACCGGCGTCGTCTTGGGCGGCGACTACCATTTTGTGGTCCTTGAAGGTCAGGTACGTCGAGCCGGTCGTGGCACCCGATGAGATGACATTACGCCAGAAGCTGTCGGCCATGGCTGAACCGACAGGAAGGGAAAGCACGGCGAGGGTTGCGACAGCATATTTTAGACGCATGATGGGTGACTCCGACTGGGTTATCTGAACAGTTTGATTGTAGATAGCCCAGCCGAGTTCCATGGATGACTAAACAGTTTCAACCTGCAAAATCACGCCTTCCTGACCAATGACACGTACGTGTGCCCCAACTGGCGCGTCAGGCCCGGAAGCCATCCACACGCCGTCGCCAACCTTGATCTTGCCCCGGCCCTCGATAATGGCCTGATGCACCACAAAGGTGCGGCCGATCAGCTCGGAACCGCGCATGTTGAGCCCCGGCTGGTCGCTGACCTTGGCGCTGCTGCGCTGGCGTCGCCACCAGTACACCGCCGTCAGGATCGACAACACCGCGAACAACAGCAGTTGCCATTCAAGGCCCAGGTTCGGGATCAGGAACTTGATCACGCCCACGGCGGCGGCGGCGATGCCCATCCACAGCAGATAACCACCGGCACCGAACACTTCAAGGATCAACAGCACCGTGCCCAGTGCCAGCCAGTCCCAAAACGACAGGTGCTGCAGGAATTCCCACATGGTGCGTGCCTCAGGCTTTCTTGTTGTCGAAGGTTGCCTTGACGATCTCGCCGATGCCACCGACGGCACCAATCACCTGGCTGGCTTCCAGCGGCATCAGGATCACCTTGCTGTTGTTGGCCGAAGCCAGCTTGCCCAGTGCGTCGATGTATTTCTGGGCGACAAAGTAGTTGATGGCTTGCACGTTACCGGTGGCGATCGCTTCCGATACCACTTGAGTGGCGCGGGCTTCAGCTTCGGCCTGACGTTCGCGGGCTTCGGATTCCAGGAAGGCGGCCTGACGACCACCTTCCGCTTCCAGGATCTGCGCCTGCTTCTTGCCTTCGGCAGTCAGGATTGCGGAGGCTCGCAGGCCTTCGGCTTCGAGGATCTGTGCACGCTTGATCCGCTCGGCCTTCATCTGGCCGGACATGGCGGCCATCAGGTCGGCAGGCGGGCTGATGTCCTTGATCTCGATCCGGGTGATCTTGATGCCCCACGGTGCGGTGGCTTCATCGACGGTGCGCAGCAGTTTTTCGTTGATGCCGTCACGCTGGCTGAGCATTGCATCCAGCTCCATGGAACCGAGCACGGTACGGATGTTGGTTTGCAGCAGGTTGCGGATGGCGTGTTCGAGGTTGTTCACCTCGTAGGCAGCCTGGGCGGTATTGACCACCTGGAAGAAGCATACGGCGTCGATCTGCACCGTGGCATTGTCGGCGGTGATGACTTCCTGGGGGGGAATATCCAGCACGCTTTCCATCACGTTGATCTTGCGACCGATGCGGTCCATGACCGGAATGATGATGTTCAGGCCCGGCTTGAGGGTGTTGGTATAACGGCCAAAGCGCTCGACCGTCCACTGGTAACCCTGGGGGACCACTTTGAAGCCCATGAAGAGGATGGCGACGGCCAAGCCTACGAAAAGAAGCAGTACGGTTCCGATCTGCATAACGATTCCCTGTCTGGTGTTGGCGGTAACGCGAGGTTTAACCGATTGTAACGGTGTTGTCAGGGATAAGGACGGTTTACCGGCCCATCAAATCAAAGGATTTGTTTCTGAATCCCCAGGCGTCACTCGCAGTACTTCTTCCAGGGTTGTCAGCCCTGCCATTACCTTGCGTGTACCGGCAGACCGCAAGCTGCACATTCCTTGGCCAAGGGCTGCGTGACGCAGGGCCTGAAGGTCGGTGCCCGGGGTGACCAGCGCCTTGAGGCGGTCGTTCATCAGCATGATCTCGTAGATCCCGGCTCGCCCTCGGTAACCACTTTCCCGACAGTCGCTGCAACCCACTGCCTGATAGAACTGCCCGCTGGGTCGCTTGCAGTGCGGGCATAACAGCCGCACCAGGCGCTGGGCCATCACCCCCAGCAATGTCGCATTGATCAGGTAATGGGGAATGCCCAGTTCCTGCAGGCGGCTGATGGCGCCGGGTGCGTCGTTGGTGTGGAGTGTCGACAGCACCAGGTGCCCGTTCAGGGCGGCCTGGATCGCCATTTCTGCGGTCTCCAGGTCGCGAATCTCGCCGATCATGATGATGTCCGGATCCTGGCGCATCAGGGCGCGGATGCCGCTGGCGAAGGTCAGGTCGATGTTGTGCTGGACCTGCATCTGGTTGAAGGCCGGCTCGACCATCTCGATCGGGTCTTCGACGGTGCACAGGTTGACCTCGCGGGTGGCCAGTTGCTTGAGCGTGGTGTACAGGGTGCTGGTCTTGCCCGAGCCCGTGGGGCCCGTGACCAGAATGATGCCGTTGGCCTGGCCGGTCATGGATTGCCAGCGGTGCAGGTCGTCGTCCGAGAGCCCCAATTGCTGGAAATCCTTGTGTAGCACCTGAGGGTCGAAAATGCGCATCACCAGTTTTTCACCGAAGGCCGTGGGCAAGGTCGAAAGGCGCAGTTCCACTTCGCCGCCCGCCGGGCTTTTGGTCTTCACCCGGCCGTCCTGGGGTTTGCGTTTTTCCGCCACGTTCATCCGGCCGAGACTTTTCAGGCGGCTGACCACCGCCATCATGACCTGGGATGGGAACTGATAAACGTCGTGCAATAGCCCATCAATACGGAAACGCACATGGCCCTGATCGCGTCCGGGTTCGATATGGATATCACTGGCCCGTTGGCCGAAGGCGTATTGCAGCAGCCAGTCGACGATGTTGACGATGTGCGCGTCGTTGGCGTCGGGCTCCTGGTCGCTGGCGCCGAGATTGAGCAGTTGCTCGATGTTGGGAGCGCCGGATGTTTTTTGATCAACCGCACCGCTGACCGATTTCGCCAGCCGGTAAAACTCTACGGTGCAGCGCTGGATATCCTGGGGGTTGGCCACCACCCGCCTGATGGAGCGCTTCAACACTTGAGCCAGGCCCGCTTCCCAACTGCTCACGTAAGGCTGGGCACTGGCGACGGTAACGCTGTGGGCGTCGACCGCAACCGCCAGGATCTTGTGGCGCTGGGCAAAGGCGTAGGACATCAGCGGCACCACCGCCGCGACATCGATTTTCAACGGGTCGATACGCAGGTAGGGCTGGCCGCAGTGACGGGCGAGCCATTCGGTCAGTATTTCCAGAGACGGGCCCGAGCTGGCAATGCATTCCAGGGGATGCAGCCCGCTGTTCGCCGGTACGGTCAGGTCGGCGGGCACCAGGCCCTGGTCGATCAGGGCAGGTAGCAGTTGATGGATTTCCAGCCAGCAATCCTGAGTATTTGGCGCAACGGACATGGTGACGTTCCCGGGCAACGATTAGGCGTAGTCCTCAGGCTAGTCACCCTTTGCGCGTTGGCCTCCAGGGTTTATTGCAGGCTTTTACTGACCGGCCGCCTGCACCGCCAGAGGCCGCGCAGCATCAGCCGGGCGCAGTTCCAGCGAGCACACGCTGATCAGGTTACGAAGTTTTTCTCCGATCACCTGGGCCCGGTGCCAGCTCAGGCCATCCATCACGACATCGATTGTCAGCAGGTCGTCTGCGCGCTGCACGTTCACCTGGCGAGGAACCAGGAATTGCAGGGCAAAATAGTTGAGCACCCGGCACAACACATCGGGTTCAGCCTCGGCGAGGATTTGATAGTGCGCTTGGCAGTGAGCGTTGCTGACGGCCCAGGCATCGACACGTGGGGCGGGGTTGGTGGATTCGACGACGTGCATGATGATTCTCCGGATTCGACTGGAGAAATTTTTACATTCGGGGCGGGAGATTTCTTATCTAAAAAAGCCCGTATTGGCTTATAAGAGAATCATCTGATTCCAGAAAGAACGATTAACGGGAATTCCTATGCACAGTGAGTTGGACGTGTACGACCGGCGCATCCTCGCGCTGTTGCAGGAAGACGCTTCGCTTTCCAGCGCGCAGATTGCCGAACAGGTCGGCCTGTCGCAATCGCCGTGCTGGCGCAGGATTCAGCGGCTGAAAGAGGAGGGTGTAATTCGCGGCCAGGTCACCCTGCTGGATCGCAAGAAGATCGGCCTCAATACGCAGATTTTCGCCGAGGTGAAACTCAACGCCCACGGCCGTTCCAACTTCACTGAGTTCACCGAGGCGATTCGCGGTTTTCCGGAAGTGTTGGAATGCTATGTGCTGATGGGGGCGGTGGACTTTTTACTGCGGATCGTCACGTCGGACATTGAAGCGTATGAGCGGTTTTTCTTCGAAAAACTCTCGATGGTGCCGGGGATTCAGGAGGTCAACTCGATAGTGGCCTTGTCGGAGATCAAGTCCACCACGAGTTTGCCGGTGTTGCGCTGATAGTTGCCATGGCCTGATTTTAGTGGCGAGGGAGCTTGCTCCCGCTGGACCGGGCTGGCGCTCCAGTGCGCAGCGCTTCCAGGATTAGGGGCCGCTACGCAGCCCAGCGGGAGCAAGCTCCCTCGCCACAAGGGGTTTACAGACGCAGCAGGGTCTTCCAGGCGCGATTCTGATAAACCGCAATCGCCTGATGCATCCGCGCATCCAGCGACTCATCGGTAATCGGCTGGTTGGCCAGGTGCGCCAGCTTGTTCAACTCGCCATACAGACGGTCCAGCTCGGCGATATCCAGCACCTGGCGTGCATGGTGCAGCCAGGCCAGGATGCGTTCGATACGCGGCAGTTGCTCGGCCAGGTCTTCCGGCTGTTGCTGGTAGCGCGGCAGTTGCAGGGCGACGGCGTCGTCGGCCAGCAGGCGCGGCAGCCAGTTGGCGAGCTGTGCCGCGCCCTGGCGATTGCCACGCACGTTGCGATCCGCCGCCCAGGTACGAGCCAGCAGCCAGCGGGAAGTGGTCAGCGAGAACAGGCCCCAGCGCACGTCTTCCAGTTCTTCGGCGAACTGTTCCGGCGCGGCTTTGCGGATGTCTTCATCGTCGTCACCGGCCTGAACCAGCGGACGCCAGTCCTCCAGCAAGGCGTCCAGCGCAGCGCGCAGTTCGCTGGTGGATTGGCGTGGCGCGGCCTGGCCGAGGCTGCCGAGCAGGGCACGCAGTTCGCCGAGGTTTTCCACCCAGTCCTGCAGCAGACGCCAGTGGCCATTGAAACGGTATTGCTCGGCCAGGCGCTGGCTGCTGCCCAACAGGTGCCACATCACGGCGGCAAACGCGTCGTCGAGCGGCATTTCGGCGTGCAGTACTGGTGCCGGCAGGCTCAGGGAATAGCTGTTGGCGTCGAACAGGCGATAGCCACGCTCGGCCTTGCTGATATCACATGGCATCAGTGCCAGGGTCGCGGCCAATTCAGCGGCCAGCTCCAGCAGGGCGGCCGGATCGCCTTCGCGCAGTTCCAGTTCCAGCTCGCAGATTTCTTCTTTTTGCTTGCCGGCGACCACGTGACCGAGGTCCAAGGCGGCTTCGATCACGACCTTGGCCTTGCCGCGGCCCCAGGCGATTTCAGCGCGTTCGCGAACGAAATCGGTGGTGAAGATCGGCTTGAGGGTCTTTTTGTCCAGCTCGGCCAGTTGCTCGGGCCAGCATTCGCCGTCGAGTTTCTTCACGTCGAGCTTGGCTTTGGCCAGGTCCCAGTTGTACTCATTGCGTTCCGACAAGCCGGCGACGCTCTGGCCACGGGTCTTGAGGGTCTGGATCACTTCGTCGCCGTCTTTGCGCAGGCGCAGGGCCACTTTGGCCTGGGCCAGGTCGCGTTCCGGGGTGTCGAAGTACTGGTTCATCAACTCACGGCGTTCCCAGCCACTTTTGTTGCGTTTTTTCAGTAACGGGTGCTCACGCAGCGCGGCGAGGGTTTCGCGGCTGACGCGGAGCTTGATTTCGGTTTCTTTCTGCATGGCCGGAAAATCCAGGATCGGGAGCGCAGCCGGGGAAATGTGTGGCTGCCAAGGTCGTGCAGTGTACAGGACTGAGCCCGGCAACGCGCCGCAACGGTTTATTGTGTCACTCAGATAGCTCTATGATGGGTTTCGTCCGGGAAGTTGAGAGACCGCGCATGCCTTTACCGTCCATGAAAGAACAATTCGCCGCGCTGATTGCCGCGCCTTCGGTCAGTTGTACCCAGGCCTCTCTCGACCAATCCAACCGCCCGGTTATCGATTTGCTCGCCACCTGGCTGGGGGACCTGGGATTTGCCTGCGACATCCAGCAGGTCAGCCCCGGCAAATTCAATCTGCTGGCCAGTTTCGGCAGCGGCCCTGGCGGCCTCGTGTTGGCGGGCCACAGTGACACCGTGCCCTACGACGGCGCGCTATGGCAGACCGATCCGCTGAAGCTGACGGAAGTCGACGGTCGCTGGGTAGGGCTGGGCAGCTGCGACATGAAGGGCTTTTTCGCCCTGGTGATCGAAGCCGTGCAGCCGCTGCTGGACCAGCCCTTCAAGCAACCGCTGCTGATTCTTGCCACCTGCGATGAAGAAAGCTCCATGGCCGGCGCCCGGGCGCTGGCCGAGGCGGGTCGTCCTTTAGGTCGCGCAGCGGTGATTGGCGAGCCGACCGGCCTCAAGCCCATCCGCCTGCACAAGGGCGTGATGATGGAGCGCATCGATATTCTTGGGCGCAGCGGCCATTCGTCGGATCCAAGTCTGGGCCACAGCGCCCTCGAAGCCATGCACGACGCCATCGGCGAGCTGCGTGGCCTGCGCCTGGCCTGGCAGCGTGAATACCGCAACCCACAATTCAGCGTGCCGCAACCGACCATGAACTTCGGCTGTATCCACGGTGGCGACAATCCCAATCGCATCTGCGGCCAGTGCTCCCTGGAATTCGACCTGCGGCCCTTGCCGGGCATGGATCCCCAGGTGTTGCGCGCGGCCATTCGGCAGAAGCTTGAGCCCTTGGCCGAGCGTCATCAGGTGAAGATCGACTATGCGCCGTTGTTCCCCGAAGTGCCGCCGTTCGAGCAGGCCGAGGACGCCGAGTTGGTGCGGGTAGCTGAACGACTTACCGGTCATCGCGCCGAAGCAGTGGCGTTTGGCACCGAAGCGCCTTATCTTCAGCGCCTTGGTTGCGAGACCCTGGTGCTCGGCCCTGGCGATATCGCCTGCGCCCACCAGCCCGGCGAGTACCTTGAAATGTCACGCTTGACGCCTACAGTGCGTCTATTGCGGGAACTGATTCAACATTACTGCCTGACATCTGCATAAATTAACCCCTGCCCATCCGTACATAGATAGAAGGAGAGTGAGCGTGTCGCCAAGCCTGTTCCGACGATAACCAACAGCCCGCTGTGCGTTTCCACGATTCATCCTTTATTTGGCTGCTTTTTATTACAGGCCCAGGTTTTATGCCCGAATACGTCAATTGGCTTCGTCACGCTTCGCCTTACATCAATGCCCACCGGGATTGCACCTTTGTCGTCATGCTGCCAGGCGACGGTGTGGAGCACCCGAACTTCGGCAATATCGTCCACGACCTGGTGCTGCTCCACAGCCTGGGCGTGCGGCTGGTGCTGGTCCACGGGTCGCGCCCACAAATTGAAACCCGCCTCGCCGCCCGCGGCCTGACCCCGGCTTACCACGAAGGCTTGCGCATCACCGATGCCGCGACCCTGGAGTGTGTGATCGACGCGGTCGGCCATCTGCGTATCGCCATTGAAGCGCGGTTGTCCATGGACATGGCGTCTTCGCCGATGCAGGGCTCGCGCCTGCGGGTGGCCAGCGGCAATCTGGTGACGGCGCGCCCGATCGGCGTGCTTGAAGGCGTCGACTATCACCACACCGGCGAAGTCCGCCGGGTCGACCGCAAGGGCATCAACCGCCTGCTGGACGAGCGCTCCATCGTGCTGCTGTCGCCGCTGGGCTATTCGCCCACCGGGGAAATCTTCAACCTCGCCTGCGAAGACGTCGCCACTCGCGCCGCCATTGACCTGGGCGCGGACAAGTTGCTGCTGTTTGGCGCCGACCTTGGTTTGATTGATGAACACGGACGGCTGGTGCGTGAGCTGCGGCCGCAACAGGTGCCCGCACACCTGCAACGCCTGGGCAGTAATTACCAGGCTGAGCTGCTGGACGCGGCGGCTGAAGCTTGCCGAGGCGGCGTAGGCCGCAGCCATATTGTCAGTTATGCCGAAGACGGTGCCTTGCTGACCGAACTGTTCACCCGGGATGGCGGCGGTACGCTGGTGGCCCAGGAGCAGTTCGAACTGGTGCGCGAAGCGGCGATTGAAGACGTCGGCGGTTTGCTGGACCTGATCAGCCCATTGGAAGAGCAGGGGATTCTGGTGCGTCGTTCCCGGGAAGTGCTGGAGCGGGAAATCGAGCAGTTCAGCGTGGTGGAGCGTGAAGGCATGATCATCGCCTGCGCGGCGCTGTATCAGATCGCCGACTCGGACGCAGGGGAGCTGGCGTGCCTGGCAGTGAACCCGGAGTACCGTCATGGCGGTCGCGGTGATGAACTGCTGGAACGCATCGAGACCCGTGCCCGGGCCCAGGGTTTGAAAACGTTGTTCGTGCTGACGACCCGCACTGCCCACTGGTTCCGCGAGCGTGGGTTTGTGCCGAGTACAGTGGATCGCCTGCCGTCGGCGCGGGCGTCGCTGTACAACTATCAGCGTAATTCGAAGATTTTCGAAAAGGCGTTGTAAGCCTAACCGGACGAGAGGGCAAACCTCTCGTCTGTCAGTTCTGCGTGTTTTTCAATCGCGACTATGCTGACGGGTCTTCGAGCCGGATTGTCGATGTGTCGATACGATCGACATTAAAGTGACATCATTTCTGCCGATACTCTGAAACATGCCGATACGGTAACTGTCATGATCGCCCGTTAGGGTGAGGTGGTTCGGTGAAATGACAAAAGAAAGTTTCATCGATACAAAAACTGTAACAAATTGACGAGACGATAGGCATTTGGCCATGATGGCGTCGCGTTTTTGATCGCGCATGACGTATGACCCGTATGGGCAATACAAAGCGATCTAAAAAAGCGTAGAGAAATACTCTTCAGGAATATCCCAATGGAGTTTTACCGCCTCGTCGGCTTGATGGCCCATGGACATTCTTATTCCTGAATCGTATGAAAAAGGATGAAACAATTCTTTTTGGGTGTATGAAAAACTCATTACCCTGCAAGGACCAAATCAACTGCGGTTAGACGAAGGTAGTAGACACACAAGGTTACGATTGACTTGTCAGTCACTATCTGGCGCTAATCGCGCATCTGTGGATCGAGGGCGTCAGACCCGAGACCTAAGAAATACAAAAATTAGAAATGAGAGGAGCGGTACATGAAGAAGTCGACATTGGCGTTGGCTGTGACCCTGGGTGCAATCGCCCAGCAAGCAGGCGCCGCAGGTTTCATCGAAGACAGCAAGGCAACACTGGGTCTGCGTAACTTCTACATCAACACGGATAACCGTGATGGTGCTCCAACAGCCAGCAGCCGCAGCAAAAACGCCGAATGGGGCCAAGGCTTCGACCTGCGTTTCATCTCGGGTTTCACCCAAGGCACTGTTCAGTTCGGTGTTGACGCTATTGGCCTGTACGGCATGCGTCTGGACTCCAGCCGCGCAAATCACGGTAACTACAGCGGCACCGCTTCGGGCGGCACTGTGTTCCCGAGCGACGGCAATAAGGCAGTCAGTGATTTCGCCAGCCTGGGTGTGACCGGCAAGGTCAAAATCTCCCAGACCGTGGCAAAATTGGGCACCCTGCAGCCAAACAACCCGGTGATCAAGACCAACGACGGTCGCCTGTTGCCTCAGACCTTCCAGGGCGGCGAGATCGTTTCTAACGAAATCAAAGACTTGACTCTGACTGCTGGCCAAATCGAGTCCGCCAAGGGCCGTAACTCCAGCAACAACGAAAACCTGTCGATTGCTGGCGCGAACAAAAGCTCCAACTATGACACCGGCAAATTCAGCAACAAGTTCTACTACGCCGGTGCTGACTACAAGATCACCAAGGATCTGACCGCTTCGTACTACTTTGGCGAGCTGAAAGACTTCTACTCCCAGAACTTCTTGGGTCTGGTACACAACTGGGCAATCGGCCCGGGCGTGCTGAAAAGCGACCTGCGTTACTACCGCAGCCGCGATAACGGCGCGAATGCCAATACCGCCGGCTACTACACCTCGGGTTACTACACCGACGGTGCCCGCCCTGCGACCAGCGGCAAGGTTGACAACGACCTGTACAGCTACCTGGCACTGTATTCGGTTAACGGCCACACCTTTGGTGGCGGTTACCAGTACACCAAGGGCGACAGTGACTTCCCTTGGCTGAACCAAGGTGACGGTTCGTCGAACAGCACCACCACCGACATGCAAATCCAGAAGTTTGCCCGTGCTGGCGAACGCACCTGGCAAGCTCGTTACGCGTATGACTTCGCCAAAGTCGGCCTGCCAGGCCTGACCGCTGGTGTTGTCTACCTCAAGGGCAGCAACATCCAGACGACCACTGGTGACAAAACCGAGTGGGAGCGCGACTTGACTCTGGCTTACGTTGTTCCAGAAGGCCCGCTGAAAAACCTCGGCGTTGCGTGGAAAAACGCAATGTGGCGTACCGATGTTGCGACTCGCGACCAGGACGAAAACCGCCTGATCGTCAGCTACTCGATCCCGCTGTTGTAAGAGCGTAAAACCTTGCCCGGCGCAACGCCGGGCAGGGTGCTTTACTTTTCAAGTCGGGCTCAACCCCCGCAAGCCCGTCCTGAATCCCTCTTTGTACAGCGTCTCAAGGCCTTCTCGAACCTTGAAGCCGATGTTGATCCTCGCCTGTCGCCAAGTCCAATGAACAGATTTTTAATATTCCTTTATCGTCTAGATAAATCGATATTTATTCTTTTTAAATAATTCGCGACGCAGGCACAGTGGGCTCCATAAGCACTCATCAGGAGCCACACCATGAGCCTCAGACTGGGCGACATCGCCCCCGACTTTGAACAGGATTCCAGCGCCGGCAAGATTCGCTTCCACGAGTGGCTGGGCGATAGCTGGGGCGTGCTGTTTTCCCACCCGGCGGATTTCACCCCGGTGTGCACCACCGAGCTGGGTTTCACCGCCAAGCTCAAAGATGAATTCGCCAAGCGTGGTGTCAAGGCCATTGCCCTGTCGGTGGACCCGGTGGACTCCCACCACAAGTGGATCGAAGACATCAACGAAACCCAGAACACCGTCGTCAACTTCCCGATCCTGGCCGACGCAGACCGCAAGGTCTCCGACCTGTATGACCTGATCCACCCGAATGCCAGTGACACCCTCACCGTGCGTTCGCTGTTCGTGATTGATCCGAACAAAAAGATTCGCCTGACCATCACCTACCCGGCCAGCACCGGGCGCAACTTCCACGAAATCCTGCGGGTGATCGACTCGCTGCAACTGACCGACAACCACAAAGTCGCGACCCCGGCCAACTGGCAGGACGGTGATGAGGTGGTGATCGTGCCGTCGCTCAAGGATGAGGAAGAGATCAAGAAACGCTTTCCGAAGGGTTACCGGGCGGTGAAGCCGTACCTGCGGCTCACCCCCCAACCGAATCGCTGACACAGAACCCAATGTGGGAGCGGGCTTGCTCGCGAATGCGCACTGTCAGTTGACGCATCTTTGAATGACACACCGCTTTCGCTAGCAAGCCGGCTCACACACTTGATCGCATTTCACGTCTCACAAAGCAGGGGTTTTAAGGCCGTTTCGACGGCCTTTTTTTACGCCTGCAATTTAGTCGGCAGCATATGCATTTAAAGAATAAACAAATGAAAAAATAAGATTTATAGATATATAAATTGGCTGATATGGTCTGTCCCATCTTGGCGCCATCGCCACATAGCGAACCGCCGACACTTTCCAAAGGAATTGCCTACATGCTGGTCGTAACACTAGGTGGTAGCCCCAGCCAACGTTCCCGGTCCGGGGTCTTGCTGGATCACACCCGCAACTGGTTGCAGCAACAAGGCGTGGAAGTAGTGAGTTATCAGATACGGGACTTCCCGGCCGAAGACTTGCTGCACGCGCGGTTCGACAGCCCGAAAATCATCGACCTGCTGCAGCAAGTGGCAAACGCCGATGGCCTGGTGATCGCCACGCCGGTGTACAAGGCTTCGTTTTCCGGTGCGTTGAAAACCATCCTCGACCTGCTGCCCGAACGCGCCCTGGCCCACAAAGTGGTATTGCCGATGGCCACCGGCGGCAGCATCGCCCACATGCTCGCGGTGGACTACGCCTTGAAGCCGGTGCTGTCGGCCCTGAAAGCCCAGGAATTGCTCCACGGGATTTTCGCCGAAGACAGCCAGATCGCTTATGGCGAAGGCAGTGCCCAGGCGCAACTGGTGCCGGTGCTGGAGCAACGTTTGAGCGAGGCTCTGGAAACCTTCTACAGCGCCATGGCCCGCCGCCCGAAACCCCTTGATCCCAATGTGTTGAATGAACGTTTGTTGAGTGCTCGCTGGAGCATTTAAGCCTCACCCAGCTTTACCTGGATTCAAGTACTACTCACCTTACTCAGCCGCCAACGGCCAAGCAGGTGCAGCCAACCCCCTAAACGTATTTTGGAGAGAGCGCCATGCGCACTGTCATCTTGCGTCGTGGTCTGGTCGCACTGTTTGCTGCGGCTGTGTCCTTCGGCGCCATTGTTCAAGCCCAGGCCGCCGAGACCCTGCGGATCGGCTATCAGAAGTACGGCACCCTGGTGCTGCTCAAGGCCAAGGGCTCGCTGGAAAAGCGCCTGGCCGAGCAGGGCGTGCAAGTGCAGTGGACGGAGTTTCCCGGCGGCCCGCAGCTGCTGGAAGGGTTGAACGTCGGTTCCATCGACTTCGGCGTGACGGGTGAAACGCCACCGGTGTTCGCCCAGGCCGCCGGTGCCGATCTGGTCTACGTCGCCTACGAACCACCTGCGCCGACCAGCGAAGCGATCCTCGTACCGAAAGATTCGCCGATCAAATCGGTGCAAGACCTCAAGGGCAAGAAAGTCGTCCTCAATAAAGGCTCCAACGTGCACTACCTGCTGGTGCGTGCCCTGGAAGATGCCGGCCTGAAATACACCGACGTGCAGACCGTATTCCTGCCGCCCGCCGATGCCCGCGCCGCGTTCGAGCGTGGCAGCGTCGATGCCTGGGTGATCTGGGACCCTTACCAGGCGGCGGCCGAAAAACAACTGCAAGCCCGCACCCTGCGTGACGGCACCGGCATCGCCGACAACCATCAATTCTACCTGGCCACCAAGCCCTACGCCGAAAAACACCCAGAAGTGATCAAGGCATTGGTGGAAGAAGTACGCGCCGTGGGCGAATGGTCCAAGGCCAACCCGGAGCAAGTCACCGAACAAGTCGCACCGCTGCTGGGCCTACCGGCCGACATCACCCTGACTTCGGTAAAACGCCAGGGCTACGGCGCGCTGTTCCTGACCCCGGAAGTGGTCGCCGCGCAGCAGAAAATCGCCGACAGCTTCTACCAACTCAAATTGATCCCCAAACCCTTGAGCATCAAGGACGTGATCTGGACGCCACCCGCCGCCGTTGCCAAAGCGCCGTAATCCGACTTCTTCAGGAGACAACTCCATGAGCCTCAATATTTTCTGGTTCCTGCCTACCCACGGCGACGGCCATTACCTTGGCACCGCCGAAGGCGCTCGCGCCGTTGATCACGGTTACTTGCAGCAAGTGGCCCAGGCGGCCGACCGCCTTGGCTTCGGCGGGGTGCTGATTCCTACCGGCCGCTCCTGCGAAGACTCGTGGCTGGTGGCCGCGTCGCTGATCCCGGTGACCCAACGCTTGAAATTCCTGGTCGCGCTGCGCCCCGGGATCATTTCCCCGACGGTCGCGGCGCGTCAGGCGGCAACCCTGGATCGTCTGTCCGGCGGCCGTGCGTTGTTCAACCTGGTGACCGGCGGTGATCCGGAAGAATTGGCCGGCGACGGCTTGTTCCTGAGCCATGAAGAGCGTTACCAGGCGTCGGTGGAGTTCACCCGCATCTGGCGCCGCGTGCTGGAAGGCGAAACCGTCGATTACGACGGCCAGCACATCAGCGTCAAAGGCGCCAAGTTGCTCTATCCGCCGATCCAGCAGCCGCGTCCGCCGCTGTATTTCGGGGGCTCCTCCGAAGCGGCCCAGGACCTGGCAGCCGAACAAGTGGAAATGGTCCTGACCTGGGGCGAGCCGCCGGCTGCGGTGGCGGAAAAGATCGCCCAGGTTCGCGCCAAGGCCGCCAAGCTCGGGCGTACCGTGCGCTTCGGCATTCGCCTGCATGTGATCGTGCGTGAAACCAACGCCGAAGCCTGGCAGGCCGCCGACAAACTGATCTCCCACGTGGACGATGAAACCATCGCCCGCGCCCAGGCCTCGTTGTCGCGTTTTGATTCCGTAGGCCAGCAACGCATGGCCGCCTTGCACGGCGGTAGTCGCGACAACCTGGAAGTCAGCCCCAACCTGTGGGCCGGTGTAGGCCTGGTACGTGGCGGAGCCGGCACTGCCTTGGTGGGTGATGGCCCCACCGTGGCCGCACGGGTGAAGGAATACGCTGACCTGGGCATCGACACCTTTATCTTCTCCGGTTATCCACACCTGGAAGAGTCGTATCGCGTGGCCGAGCTGCTGTTCCCGCACCTGGACATCGAGCGTCCCGAGCTGCCGAAAGGCGCCGGCTACGTCAGCCCGTTCGGCGAAATGGTCGCCAACGATATTCTTCCCAAAGCTGCGTCCCAGAGCTGAGGCGCCGCCATGAACCTTGAAAAGTTAAGTCATCGATTGGCGCCTTGGGCGCTGCCGATCCTGTTGCTGGCGGTGTGGCAGTTGTCCGTGTCGGCGGGTTGGTTGTCGACACGTATTCTGCCAGCGCCCAGCGCGGTGATCGAAGCGGGTATCAGCCTGGTGCGCAGTGGTGAAATCTGGACCCACCTGGCTATCAGTGGCTGGCGTGCAGGCCTGGGTTTTGTGATCGGCGGCAGTATCGGCCTGGCCCTGGGCTTTATCACCGGTCTGTCGACCTGGGGTGAGCGTCTACTGGACAGCTCGGTGCAGATGATTCGCAACGTGCCGCACCTGGCGCTGATCCCGCTGGTGATCCTGTGGTTCGGCATTGACGAGACCGCGAAGATATTCCTGGTCGCCCTCGGCACGCTGTTCCCGATCTACCTCAACACTTACCACGGCATCCGCAACGTCGACCCGGCGCTGGTGGAAATGGCCCGCAGTTATGGCCTGTCCGGTTTCAGCCTGTTTCGCCAAGTGATCTTGCCGGGCGCCTTGCCTTCGATTCTGGTGGGCGTGCGCTTCGCGCTGGGCTTTATGTGGCTGACGTTGATCGTCGCGGAAACCATCTCCGCCAGTTCCGGTATCGGCTACCTGGCGATGAACGCCCGGGAATTCCTGCAGACCGACGTGGTGGTGCTGGCGATCGTGCTCTACGCGGTCCTCGGCAAGCTGGCAGATCTGGCGGCGCGTGGCCTGGAACGTGTCTGGCTGCGCTGGCACCCGGCTTATCAAGTGAATAAAGGAGGTGCGGCATGACCGCTCAACAACCTCCACGCCTGCTACGGGGCATTCCCCTGGCAGTGCGCAAGTTGCGCAAGGCTTTCGGCGCGCGGGAAGTGCTGAAGGACATCGACCTGCATATTCCTGCCGGTCAATTCGTGGCGGTCGTGGGCCGCAGTGGCTGCGGCAAAAGTACCTTGCTGCGCCTGCTCGCCGGCCTGGACAAAGCCAGCGGCGGAGAATTGCTCGCCGGCTCCGCGCCGCTGAGCGAGGCGATTGAAGACACGCGGTTGATGTTCCAGGAAGCGCGCCTGCTGCCGTGGAAAAAGATCATCGACAACGTAGGCCTGGGCCTCAAGGGCAACTGGCGCCCACAGGCGTTGGAAGCGCTGGAAGCGGTCGGCCTGGCCGAGCGCGCCAATGAGTGGCCGGCGGCGTTGTCTGGTGGCCAGAAGCAACGCGTGGCCCTGGCCCGCGCCTTGATCCACCAGCCACGCCTGTTGCTGCTGGACGAACCGCTGGGGGCCCTGGATGCCCTGACCCGGATCGAGATGCAGCAACTGATCGAGAACCTCTGGCAGAAGCACGGCTTCACCGTGTTGCTGGTGACCCACGACGTCAGCGAAGCCGTGGCCATTGCCGACCGGGTGATCCTGATCGAAGACGGCGAAATCGGCCTCGACCTGCACGTGGAACTCCCACGCCCGCGGGTGCGTGGCTCCCACCGCCTGGCGGCGCTGGAAACCGAAGTGCTTAACCGTGTGTTGTCGCTGCCCGGCACCCCGCCGGAACCCGAACCTGTTTCACCGCTGCCTACGCAATTGCGTTGGGCTCAATAACTCACTTGTCTTACACAGGAAGAACGACCATGACTATTAAAGCCATCAACGTGCGTAACCAGTTCAAAGGCACCATCAAGGAAATCGTCGAAGGCGACGTGCTGTCGGAAATCGACGTGCAGACCGCGTCCGGCATCGTCACTTCCGTGATCACCACCCGCTCGGTGAAAGAGCTGGAACTGGTGATCGGCAGTGAAGTGATTGCCTTCGTGAAGTCCACCGAGGTGTCGATCGCCAAGCTGTGATCGTTCCCACGCTCTGCGATCGTTCCCACGCTCTGCGTGGGAATGCATCCCGTGACGCTCCGCGTCACCCATGCGCAGGGCTCAAGTCTTGTGCTGGCTGGCGGGACGCGGAGCGTCCCATGAGCCATTCCCACGCAGAGCGTGGGAATGATCATGTGGGTGCGCGCTTGGGCAAGAACGCCGGCAGATAAAGCCCCACATACGCATCAAACACCCGCATGCCTTCCTCGGCCATGCGCGGGGTGATTTGCCCGTGCTGATGCACCGAGCGCGCGTAGACGCGGTCGCTCAGTTCCAGGGCCAGGGCAAACACGTCGACATCGGCGGGCAGGCTCGGCACCTCAAAGTGCCGGTTGAACACCTCATGCATCAGGTTTCCCAACTCCAGATCGTGCTGGCGGTCGGCCTGTGTCACTTCGGTCAACCCGTGCTGGGCCAGGATCAATTGCCGGGCGGCGGCGTCGTTGCTGTAGATGGTGAGCATGCGCTGCTCAATCACGTAGGACAGGTCGCGCCAATGCTTGAGTGACGGGTGATCGATCGGTGCCTGAATGGCCGCGCGAAAGGCAGCATGGACATCAGCGGTCAGCGCCTCCAGCAACGCAGGCACGCTGGCGAAGAAGTGATACACCGATGACGGCGGAATCTGTGCCCGCTCGGCCACGCTGTAGATCGACAGGCTGGCCACGCCTTCGGCGGCCAGCAAGGTGCGGGCGGCGTCGAGGATCGCGTCGATCCGGGCCTGGCTGCGGGCGCGGGGTTTGCGAGGGGTGGCAGGGCGATTCATTGAAGTCTCCTACAGGGCAGCGGGCATTGTACGCAGAGCCACTGGATGATCCATACCTTGTGGCGAGGGAGCTTGCTCCCGCTGGACTGCGCAGCAGGCCCAAGACCTGCGCCTCG
This sequence comes from Pseudomonas sp. PAMC 26793, assembly GCF_000313235.1. Classification (NCBI taxonomy): domain Bacteria; kingdom Pseudomonadati; phylum Pseudomonadota; class Gammaproteobacteria; order Pseudomonadales; family Pseudomonadaceae; genus Pseudomonas; species Pseudomonas sp. PAMC 26793. The sequence goes on along the minus strand of NZ_AMXG01000023.1, from coordinate 341,475 downwards.
GTTCTGCCTGAAAGAACCCGGTGTTCTTATTGGGGCCGCTTCGCAGTCCAGCGGGAGCAAGCTCCCTCGCCACAACAGGCATAAAAAAACGCCGCAAGCCAAAAGCCTGCGGCGTTCTTTTTAACCCGGCAACCGCTTACACGGTGTGCAGGTACCAGTTGTACTCAAGGTCGGAGATGGAGTGTTCAAACTCTTCCAGCTCACTTTCCTTACAGGCGACGAAGATATCGATGTATTTAGGATCGATGTACTTGGCCATCACCTCGCTGTCGTCCAACTCGCGCAGGGCATCACGCAGGTTGTTCGGCAGGCTCTGTTCGTTCTGCTCGTAGCTGTTGCCTTCCACCGGTGCGCCAGGCTCGATCTTGTTGGTCAGGCCGTGATGCACGCCCGCCAGGACCGAAGCCATCAGCAGGTAAGGGTTGGCGTCGGCGCCGGCCACACGGTGTTCGATACGTACGGCGTCGGACGAGCCGGTCGGTACGCGAATCGCCACGGTGCGGTTATCCAGGCCCCAGCACGGCGAGTTCGGCACGTAGAACTGTGCGCCGAAACGACGGTAGGAGTTGACGTTAGGGCACAGGAACGCCATTTGGGCGGGTAGGGTCTCCAGCACACCGCCGATCGCGTGACGCAATGCGGCGTTCTGCTCGGGATCCTCGCTGGCAAAGATGTTCTTGCCGTCCTTGTCCAGGATCGAAATGTGTACGTGTAAGCCGTTGCCTGCCTGGCCCGGGTAAGGCTTGGCCATGAAGGTGGTATCCATCTCATGGTCGTAGGCGATGTTCTTGATCAAGCGCTTGAGCAGTACCGCGTAGTCGCAGGCCTTTATAGGGTCGGCAACGTGGTGCAGGTTCACTTCGAACTGCGCCGGGGCACTTTCCTTGACGATGGCGTCGGCAGGGATGCCTTGCTCTTTTGCACCTTCCAGAATGTCCTGGAGGCAGTCGACGTATTCGTCGAGGTCGTCGATCAGGTAGACCTGTGTCGAATGCGGGCGTTTGCCGGAGATCGGCGAGCGGGGCGGTTGTGGCCGGCCATTCACGTTCTCCTGGTCAATCAGGTAGAACTCCAGCTCGAATGCGGCGCAGATGGTCAGACCGAGGTCGTCAAATTTGCTTACAACTTGGCGGAGTACTTCGCGAGGATCGGCGAAGAAAGGTTCACCTTCGAGTTCGTGCATGGTCATCAGCAGTTGCGCGGTTGGGCGCTTTTGCCAGGGTTCATTGCACAGGGTGTCGGGGATTGGATAACAGATTCGGTCAGCATCACCGATGTCCAGACCCAGGCCGGTGCTTTCCACCGTTGAGCCATTGATATCCAGGGCAAATAGAGAGGCAGGCAGGTTAATGCCCTTCTCGTAAACCTTGTGGAGGCTGGTGCGTTCGATGCGCTTGCCGCGCACCACACCATTCATATCCGCAATTAGAAGGTCTACGTACAGAACCTCAGGATGATCCTTAAGGAACGCGTTCGCTTCGTTAAGCTGAACGGCACGCGGGGGTACCGACATGATGCAACACCTTTGTTGTTAAAAATATCAATCATTGATCTCTTCGGGTTTCAGTCAACCCGAACGGCATGCCGAAGTCAAGCGAGGCCTTTTTTGCCCTAAAAAAGCGCCTTGAGGGCTTTTTTGGGGCTTTTTGGGGCGATTTTTTGGGATCGGTGCTCTTGGAACCAGCACGTTTGAGCGGGCCGTGTTGTATTTTTTACGGGGGTGTTGTGTAAAAAAATGAACAAGGCTAAGCTCGATTCAAACCCATAACAGCAATAATACCGGGGTGCTTCATGTCTCGCCTGCCGTTAATCGGCGTCACCGCCTGCTCCAAACAGGTCGGTCTGCATGCTTATCACATCAGTGGCGACAAATACGTCCGTGCAGTGGCCACCGCTGCCAAGGGCTTGCCGTTGATTATTCCGTCCCTGGCGGATCTGCTCGACCCGGCCAATATTCTTGACGGCCTGGACGGCATTCTTTTTACCGGCTCACCTTCCAATATCGAACCCTTTCACTACGATGGTCCGGCCAGCGCGCCCGGGACTGCTCATGATTCTGCACGGGACCAAACCACCTTGCCGCTGCTGCGTGCCGCGATTGCGGCAGGCGTTCCGGTGCTGGGGATTTGCCGTGGCTTCCAGGAAATGAACGTGGCGTTTGGCGGCAGCCTGCACCAGAAGGTTCACGAAGTGCCGGGCATGATGGATCACCGCGAAGACGACACCCAGCCGCTGGATATCCAGTATGGCCCGGCACATCCGGTAACCATCTCCCCGAATGGGGTATTGGCAAGCCTGGGCTTGCCGTCGACGATCCAGGTCAACTCGATTCATTCACAGGGCATCGATCGCCTGGCGCCGGGTTTTCAGGTCGAGGCCACCGCGCCGGACGGCCTGATCGAAGGCTTTTCGGTCCCCGCGGGCAAGGCTTTTGCTTTAGGAGTGCAATGGCACCCCGAATGGCAGGTAAGCTCTAACCCGCACTACCTCGCAATCTTCCAGGCATTTGGCAATGCCTGTCGAAAGCGGGTGATGCAACGCGACGCGGATGCTGCGTCAACTTACGCCTGACCTTTAATGGATGTCAGGAAACACAGCCCAGAGGCATTTATGAGTAACAACCTCGACCAGCTCACCGATTGGTTGAAAGACCACAAGATCACAGAAGTCGAATGCATGATTGGCGACCTCACCGGCATCACCCGGGGCAAGATCTCGCCGACCAACAAGTTCATCGCCGAAAAAGGCATGCGCCTGCCCGAAAGCGTTCTGTTGCAGACCGTGACCGGCGACTATGTCGAAGACGACATCTATTACGAATTGCTCGACCCGGCCGATATCGACATGATCTGCCGCCCGGACGAGAACGCGGTGTACCTCGTGCCCTGGGCCATAGAGCCTACGGCCCAGGTGATCCACGACACCTACGACAAGCAAGGCAACCCGATCGAACTGTCGCCGCGCAACGTGCTCAAGAAAGTCCTCAAGCTCTACGCCGATAAAGGCTGGCAGCCCATCGTGGCGCCGGAGATGGAGTTCTACCTGACCAAGCGCTGCGAAGACCCGGACTTCCCGCTGCAACCGCCGATTGGCCGTTCCGGTCGCCCGGAGACTGGCCGCCAGTCCTTCTCTATAGAAGCGGCCAACGAATTCGACCCTTTGTTCGAAGACGTCTACGACTGGTGCGAGCTGCAGGAGCTGGACCTCGATACGCTGATCCACGAAGACGGCACGGCGCAGATGGAAATCAACTTCCGTCACGGCGACGCCCTGTCCCTGGCCGACCAGATCCTGGTGTTCAAGCGCACCATGCGCGAGGCGGCGCTCAAGCACAACGTGGCGGCCACCTTTATGGCCAAGCCCATGACCGGCGAGCCCGGCAGCGCGATGCACCTGCACCAGAGCATCATCGACATCGCCACCGGCAAGAACGTGTTCTCCAACGAAGACGGGACCAAGAGCGAGCTGTTCCTGCACCACATCGGCGGCCTGCAGAAATTCATCCCCGAGCTGTTGCCGCTGTTCGCGCCTAACGTCAACTCGTTCCGCCGCTTCCTGCCCGACACCTCGGCGCCGGTCAACGTGGAGTGGGGCGAAGAAAACCGCACCGTAGGCCTGCGGGTACCGGACGCCGGGCCACAAAACCGTCGGGTGGAAAACCGCCTGCCGGGTGCCGACGCCAACCCGTACCTGGCGATTGCCGCCAGCTTGCTGTGCGGCTACATCGGCATGGTCGAAGGCATCAGCCCAAGCGCGCCAGTGGTGGGCCGTGGTTACGAGCGCCGCAACCTGCGCCTGCCGCTGACCATCGAAGACGCCCTGGAACGTATGGAAAACAGCAAGACCATCGAGAAATACCTGGGTCACAAATTCATCACAGGCTACGTCGCGGTCAAGCGGGCCGAGCATGAAAACTTCAAGCGCGTGATCAGTTCGTGGGAGCGGGAATTCCTGCTCTTTGCCGTCTGATGCGCCGGGCGCGCCCTTCAAACGGCGCGCCCTCACCTGAAACACTAGGAGATTGGTATGTCCAGCAACAACCCGCAAACCCGTGAATGGCAAGCCTTGAGCAGTGATCACCACCTGGCGCCGTTCAGCGACTTCAAGCAATTGAAAGAGAAAGGCCCACGGATCATCACCAAAGCCCACGGCGTTTACCTGTGGGACAGCGAAGGCAACAAGATTCTCGACGGCATGGCCGGCCTGTGGTGCGTGGCGATCGGTTACGGTCGCGATGAACTGGCTGATGCGGCCGCCAAGCAAATGAAAGAGCTGCCTTACTACAACCTGTTCTTCCAGACTGCCCACCCGCCGGTGCTGGAACTGGCCAAAGCCATCTCCGATATCGCCCCGCAAGGCATGAACCATGTGTTTTTCACCGGTTCCGGCTCCGAAGGCAACGACACCATGCTGCGTATGGTCCGCCACTACTGGGCGATCAAAGGCCAGCCGAACAAGAAGACCATCATCAGCCGCAAGAATGGCTACCACGGCTCAACCGTGGCCGGCGCCAGCCTTGGCGGCATGACCTATATGCATGAACAGGGCGACTTGCCGATCCCGGGCATCGTCCACATCGCCCAGCCGTACTGGTTCGGCGAAGGCGGCGACATGAGCCCGGAAGAGTTCGGCGTGTGGGCCGCGAATCAGTTGGAAGAGAAGATTCTGGAACTGGGCGTGGACAACGTCGGCGCCTTTATTGCCGAGCCGATCCAGGGTGCCGGTGGCGTGATCGTGCCGCCCGACAGCTACTGGCCGCGCATCAAGGAAATCCTCGCCAAGTACGACATCCTGTTCGTGGCCGATGAAGTGATCTGCGGCTTTGGCCGTACCGGTGAGTGGTTCGGTAGCGATTTCTATGACCTCAAGCCCGACATGATGACCATCGCCAAGGGCCTGACCTCCGGCTACATACCGATGGGTGGCCTGATCGTGCGCGACGAAGTGGTCGCAGTACTGAACGAAGGCGGTGATTTCAACCACGGCTTCACCTATTCCGGTCACCCTGTGGCGGCAGCGGTAGCCCTGGAAAACATCCGCATCATGCGCGATGAACAAATTGTTAAGCGCGTGCACGACGAAACGGCACCCTATTTGCAAAAGCGTTTGAGGGAACTGGCTGATCACCCGTTGGTGGGTGAAGTTCGCGGTGTGGGCATGCTCGGTGCGATCGAGTTGGTTCAGGACAAGGCAACGCGCAAGCGTTATGAAGGCCGTGGTGTTGGCATGATCTGCCGCACGTTCTGCTTCGAGAATGGCCTGATCATGCGCGCCGTGGGCGACACCATGATCATTTCGCCGCCGCTGGTGATCAGCAAGGCCGAGATAGACGAGTTGGTGACCAAGGCGCGGCACTGCCTGGACCTGACTTTGGCGGCATTGCAGGGCTAAATGCTAGGCTCAGAACGCAGCGCCTGTTGGGCGCTGCTTCTGGGGTGTTAGAAAAGCGGGGCATTGGTTGAAAGCCGGCCCCTGAACTTGCCAGACTGTCGCCCTGTTTTGTTGCCCCTTAGACGGGCTGCGAAACACGTTGTACTTAAAGAACGAACGTGGCCCAAAAAAGAAAAAATTGGAGCATGACCGAATGAAGGCATTAGGTTTGAAGAACGCTGGCAAGACCCTCCTGGCCTTGTCCCTGATGGGGGCCATGGCAGGCGCGGCGCACGCCGACGATAAAGTGCTGCACGTTTATAACTGGTCCGACTACATCGCACCGGACACCATCGCGAACTTTGAAAAAGAGTCCGGGATCAAGGTGGTCTATGACGTGTTCGACTCCAACGAAACCCTGGAAGCCAAGTTGCTGGCAGGCAAGTCCGGCTACGACATCGTCGTACCGTCGAACAACTTCCTCGCTAAGCAGATCAAGGCCGGTGTTTACCAGGAACTGGACAAGTCCAAGCTGTCGAACTACGACAACCTGAACAAATCCCTGCTTAAAGCCGTGTCCATCAGTGACCCGGGCAACAAGCACGCCTTCCCGTACATGTGGGGCTCGATCGGCATCGGCTACAACCCGGAGAAGGTCAAGGCTGCACTGGGCATCGACAAGATCGACTCGTGGGACACCATCCTCAAGCCGGAAAACCTCGCCAAGCTGAAAGGCTGCGGTGTGAGCTTCCTCGATTCGCCAACCGAAATGCTGCCAGTGGCACTGCATTACCTGGGCCTGCCGACCGACACCCAGAAGAAAGAAGACCTCAAGCAAGCCGAGGCCTTGTTCCTCAAACTGCGTCCTTCGATTGGCTACTTCCACTCGTCCAAGTACATCTCCGACCTGGCCAACGGCAACATCTGCGTAGCCGTGGGTTATTCGGGTGACGTGCAACAGGCCAAGTCCCGCGCGGCTGAAGCCGGTGGCAAGGTCAAGGTTGCCTACGACATTCCGAAAGAAGGCGCCGGCAGCTTCTATGACATGGTCGCCATCCCTAAAGACGCCGAAAACGTCGACGCCGCCTACAAGTTCATGAACTACCTGCTCAAGCCGGAAGTCATGGCGGGCATTACCAACAGCGTACGTTTCCCGAACGGTAACGAGAAAGCTACTGCATTGGTCGACAAAGACATCACCAGCGACCCAGGCATTTATCCGCCAGCGGACGTGCAAGCCAAGCTGTATGCCATTGCTGACTTGCCGGCTGCTACCCAGCGGGAAATGACCCGCAGCTGGACCAAGATCAAATCGGGCAAATAATCCGCTTTGATACCGGTTTCGCTAACTGCCGCGATGCGCGCGGTGGTTAGCGAAACAATTAAATGACAGAAAGTTTTGCCGGATCGGTTTATCGAGGGTAAGTTGCGCGCCGGTTTTGTTGCCGGGCAACAACTTCGGGCCCAACTATTTAAGAGGACCTCCACTTGCCAATTTCGTTATTTCGCAAAGCCTTGCTGGTGGGTGCAGGTATCACGCTGGCTGTCAGCGTGCAGGCCGCGCCGACTGTGCATATTTATAACTGGTCGGACTACATTGGCCCGGACACCCTGGCCAACTTTGAAAAGGTCACCGGCATCAAGCCGGTCTATGACGTGTTTGACTCGAACGAAACCCTGGAAGGCAAGTTGCTCGCCGGGCGTACCGGGTATGACGTGGTAGTGCCGTCGAACCACTTCCTTGGCAAGCAGATCAAGGCCGGGGCGTTCCAGAAAATCGACAAGTCGCAACTGACCCACTACGCCAACCTCGACCCGGCGCTGCTCAAGCGTCTGGAAAAGAACGACCCGGGCAACCAGTACGCCGTGCCGTATCTGTGGGGCACCAACGGCATTGGTTACAACGTCGATAAGGTCAAGGAAGTGCTGGGCGTCGACAAGATCGATTCCTGGGCCGTGCTGTTCGAGCCGGAAAACATGAAGAAGCTGGCGAGCTGCGGCGTGTCGTTCATGGACTCGGCGGATGAAATGCTGCCGGCGGTGCTCAACTACATGGGTTTGAACCCCAACAGCACCAACCCTGAAGACTATAAGAAGGCTGAAGAGAAACTCCTGAAAGTGCGTCCTTACGTGACCTACTTCCATTCTTCCAAGTACATCTCGGACTTGGCCAACGGCAATATCTGCGTGGCGGCCGGCTTCTCCGGTGATGTGTTCCAGGCCAAGGCCCGTGCGGCCGAGGCGGGTAAGGGCGTGAACATCGCCTACGTGATTCCGAAGGAAGGCGGCAACCTGTGGTTCGACGTACTGGCCATCCCCAAGGATGCGACCAACGTCAAAGAGGCCCTCGCCTTCATCAACTATTTGCTGAAACCTGAGGTGATCGCTCAGGTCAGTGATTACGTCGGTTACGCCAACCCTAACCCAGGGGCGGACAAACTGATGGAGCAATCGATACGCACCGACGAAGCGGTTTACCCACCGCAGGCGGTTCTCGACCGGACTTTTGTCAACTTCGAGCTACCCCCGAAAGTGCAACGTTTGATGACCCGTAGTTGGACCAAGGTCAAGACGGGCAAGTAAAGCTTAAGGCTCAAACTATCCAAGGCTGGCCCGTATTGGGCCTGCTGCAAATTTTGTTGGGAGTTTCGTAAATGGCAGTTGCCTCCGGCGCCTATAAGAAAGCCCTCGAGGGCGACCAGACACCGAAAAAGGTGCTGGTCAAAATCGACCGGGTCACGAAGAAATTCGACGAGACGATTGCCGTGGACGATGTGTCCCTGGAAATCAAGAAAGGCGAGATCTTCGCCTTGCTCGGCGGATCGGGTTCGGGCAAATCCACCTTGTTGCGCATGCTCGCAGGCTTCGAGCGCCCAACGGAAGGACGCATTTACCTCGACGGTGTGGACATCACCGACATGCCGCCGTACGAGCGGCCGATCAACATGATGTTCCAGTCCTACGCCTTGTTCCCCCACATGACCGTGGCCCAGAACATCGCGTTTGGCCTGCAACAGGACAAGATCCCCAAGGCTGAGGTCGACGCCCGTGTGGCCGAGATGCTCAAGCTGGTGCAGATGAGCCAGTACGCCAAGCGCAAGCCGCACCAGCTGTCTGGCGGTCAACGCCAGCGGGTGGCCCTGGCGCGTTCCCTGGCCAAGCGTCCGAAACTGCTGTTGCTCGATGAGCCGATGGGCGCATTGGACAAGAAGCTGCGTTCGCAGATGCAGCTGGAACTGGTTGAGATCATTGAGCGCGTCGGCGTGACCTGCGTGATGGTGACCCACGACCAGGAAGAGGCCATGACCATGGCCGAGCGCATCGCGATCATGCACCTGGGCTGGATCGCCCAGATCGGCAGCCCGATCGATATCTATGAAACGCCGACCAGCCGCCTGGTGTGCGAGTTCATCGGCAACGTCAACATCTTCGACACCCAGGTGGTGGACGACGCCGAAGGCCACGCGGTACTCAAGTGCCCGGACCTGGACCGCGACATCTACGTCGGCTACGGCATTGCCACCTCGGTGGAAGACAAATCGGTGACCTACGCCATCCGCCCTGAAAAGCTGCTGGTGACCACCGAAATGCCGACCTGCGAGCACAACTGGTCCAGCGGCAAGGTGCACGACATCGCCTACCTCGGCGGCCACTCGGTGTTCTACGTCGAATTGCCGAGCGGCAAGCTGGTGCAATCCTTCGTGGCCAACGCCGAGCGCCGTGGCCAGCGTCCAACCTGGGGTGACCAGGTGTACGTGTGGTGGGAAGACGACAGCGGCGTGGTACTTCGCTCATGAACATGAAGAAGTTCAAACGCCAGCTGCAACGAATAACCCCCGGTGGCCGGCATGTGGTCATCGGGATCCCTTTCCTCTGGCTGTTCCTGTTCTTCATGCTGCCGTTCTTCATCGTCTTGAAGATCAGCTTTGCCGAAGCCGACGTGGCGATCCCGCCATACACCGAGATCTACACCTTCGTTGAACAGAAACTGCAGTTGGTGCTGAACCTGGCCAACTACGGAATGCTGGGCGATGACGAGTTGTACATCGCGGCGTACCTGGGCTCGCTGAAGATGGCGTTTTTCAGCACCCTCCTCTGCCTGCTGATCGGCTACCCGATGGCCTACGCCATTGCCAGCGCGCGCAAGGAAATCCAGACGGTGCTGGTGCTGCTGATCATGATGCCGACCTGGACTGCGATCCTGATCCGCGTCTACGCGTGGATGGGCATCCTCAGCAACAACGGCTTGCTCAACGGCTTCCTGATGTCCATGGGGTTGATCAACGAACCGCTGCAGATCCTCAACACCAACATCGCGGTGTATATCGGCGTGGTCTATTCGTACCTGCCGTTCATGATCCTGCCGCTGTACGCGAACCTGGTGAAGCACGATCAAAGCCTGCTGGAGGCCGCATCGGACCTGGGTTCGAGCACCTTCAACAGCTTCTGGAAAATCACCGTGCCGCTGTCCAAGAACGGCATCATCGCCGGCTGCATGCTGGTGTTTATCCCGGTGGTGGGCGAGTTCGTGATCCCGGAACTGCTGGGCGGCCCGGAAACCCTGATGATCGGTAAAGTGTTGTGGCAAGAGTTCTTCAACAACCGTGACTGGCCGGTGGCGTCTGCCCTGGCGGTGGTGATGCTGGCGATCCTGATCGTGCCGATCATCCTGTTCAACCGCAGCCAAGCCAAAGAGATGGAGGGCAAGATATGAAGCGCGTCAGTTTCTCAAGCTTCATGCTGGTGGCGGGGTTGCTGTTCATCTACCTGCCGATGCTGATCCTGGTGATCTACTCGTTCAACGAATCCAAACTGGTGACGGTGTGGGGCGGTTGGTCGATCAAGTGGTACGTCGGCCTGTTGGACAACACCCAGTTGATGGGCTCGGTCGGTCGCTCCCTGGAAATTGCCTGCTACACGGCGATTGCCGCGGTGGCGCTGGGTACGTTGGCGGCGTTCGTGCTGACGCGTATCAGCCAGTTCAAGGGCCGCACGCTGTTTGGCGGCCTGGTGACGGCACCGCTGGTGATGCCGGAAGTGATCACCGGCCTGTCGCTATTGCTGCTGTTCGTGGCCATGGCGCAGATGATCGGTTGGCCCCAGGAACGTGGCCTGGTGACCATCTGGATCGCCCATACCACGTTCTGTTCGGCGTATGTGGCGGTGGTGGTGTCGGCGCGTTTGCGTGAGCTGGACCTGTCGATTGAAGAAGCCGCGATGGACCTGGGTGCGCGACCGTGGAAGGTGTTCTTCCTGATCACCATCCCGATGATCGCGCCGTCGCTGGCGGCGGGCGGCATGATGTCGTTTGCGCTGTCGCTGGACGACCTGGTACTGGCCAGCTTCGTGTCGGGGCCGGGTTCTACCACGTTGCCAATGGAAGTGTTCTCGGCAGTGCGTCTGGGGGTTAAACCCGAGATCAACGCCGTGGCCAGCTTGATTCTGCTGGCGGTGTCGATCGTGACCTTCCTGGTGTGGTTCTTCAGCCGCCGCGCGGAAGAGATGCGCAAGAAAGCGATCCAGCAGGCGATTGAAGAAGCGGCTGCGGATGGCTGGGAGAAGCCGGCGGACTCGCGTCGCGCGCCAGCGCCGGTCTAGGATGATCGTTCCCACGCTCCGCGTGGGAACGCCTCCTGTGACGCTCTGCGTCACGACTCTGAGAGCTGACGCGGAGCGTCCAGGGATGCATTCCCACGCAGAGCGTGGGAACGATTCTGTCAGGCCATCCAAGGCGACTTGCGAATCACCTCGACAAAGTTCATCGGCTTGAACCCAGGCTCCTGATCCACCAGCACATCGGTCTTCACGTTGCCAAACGTGGTCTGCGGACGATGGCGCAAGCCGTCGGCAAACGCGCAGATGATGCACTCCTTGAACCCTTCACCCCGTGGATGCGCATGTACCACCGCTTCGCGCTGCACGCTGGTAAACGCCGCGTACTCCATCCCCAACACATCCATCTCCACGCCAGCCGTCACCAGCGCCACGGTTGGACGCAAATGCTTGGGCACCCCCGGCGTGGTGTGCAGGGCGATGGACAACCACACCTGTTCGATGTCGTCATCGCTCAGCCCGTAAGGCTTGAGGAAATCCGCTGCCGCGTTGGCGCCGTCCACTTCAAAGCGCTCGTCATCACTGCGGTGACCTTCCACCAGGCCCAGGTCGTGGAACATGGCGCCGACGTACAGCAGCTCCGGGTTATAGGCCAACTGCTGGCGCTCCCCACTCAAGGCGCCGAACAGAAACACCCGGCGGGAGTGGTGGTACAGCAGGTCGGATTCGATGTCGCGGATGTATTCGGTGGTGGCCTTGGCCAGGGCGCTGTCCGGGATCTTGATGCCGGCGATGGTGGTGCTCATGGTCGTTATCCTCAAGAAAGCGCCGGGTTGGCGCCGATGAGTCCAGTCTGGTCGCGCGCTCGCGAGGGGGCCATCACGGCGAGGGTGCGATCCCGGCCAATGTGCCGCGATATCGCGCCAAGGCTATGCGCGATCAAATGTGGGAGCTGGCTTGCCTGCGATAGCATCACCTCGGTATACCTGATGGACCGAGTCGCCTGTATCGCAGGCAAGCCAGCTCCCACAGGGGTTTTGCATTTATTCAGTTGGAAAAAGGTATTTCTATCCATGGGCAAAACCGTCGCCATCCTGATCTTCCCCGGCGTCCAGTCACTGGACGTGACCGGGCCCCTGGATGTTTTCTGCGAGGCCAACCGTTTTCTGCCGCCCGAGGAGCATTACCAGTTGGAGGTGATTGGCCTGGGCCACGGCAACATGGCCTGTTCCAACGGCTTGTCGTTGCAGGCGCATCGGCATTTCAGTGAAGCCGTCGAGCCTTACGATTTGCTGTTGATGGCCGGCGGGCCGCAGCTGCCCTTCGAGGATTTCGGCCCGGTGTTCAATCAATGGCTGCGTGACGCCAGCGCGCGAGCCAAACGTTTCGGCTCCATTTGCAACGGCGCCTTCATGCTCGCCCGCGCGGGCCTGCTGGACGGGCGCACCGTCACCACCCACTGGGGCGACGCCGCCGACTTGGCCAGTTTGTGCCCATCGGCCCAGGTCGAAGCCGACCGCCTCTACGTGCAAGACGGCAACCTCTACACCTCGGCCGGGGTGACGGCAGGCATCGACCTGTCGCTGTACCTGCTCGCCCAGGACCACGGGCCGGAAGTCGCCCTCAGCGTGGCCAAGCGCCTGGTGGTGTTCACCCAGCGTTCGGGCGGGCAGTCGCAGTTCAGCCCGTTTTTGACACCCCACGCAGAAGCTACCTCGGCGGTGGCGCTGGTACAGCTCTACGTATTGGCCAACCTGACGGGCGACCTGACCATCGCTGATCTGGCCAAGGCTGCCAACATGAGTGCACGCAACTTCTCGCGGGTATTCGCCCGGGAAGCGCAGATCACCCCGGCGGAGTTCGTCGAGCGGGCGCGGGTGGATGCGGCGCGGGTGATGCTGGAAAGCACCCACGCGCCACTCAAGACCGTGGCGTACCAGTGCGGCTTTCGCGACGCCCAGCACATGCGCAGTGTGTTCAATCGCCGACTGGGCGTGACGCCGCAACAATTCCGACTTAACTTTGCGGCGCCGGTTTGAGCGTGTCGTAGGCTTCCAGGGCACGCAGCGAGTAGATATACGCCGCACCGGCATTCAGCGAAATCGCCGTGGCCAGAGTCGCCGCCACTTCTTCGCGGGTGGCGCCGGCCTTGATCGCTGCGTCGGCATGCACGCCGATGCAACCGTCGCAACGTGTGGTGATGGCCACGGCGATGGAAATCAGCTCACGGGTCTTGGCATCCAGGACGTTGTTTCCCTCGGCAGCTTCCCCCAGCGCCATGTAGGCTTTGACCATCTTCGGGTTGCTCTTGCCCAGTGCGCCAAAGGCTTTCTTCACGGTAGGCAGCAAGTCGGACCAGTTATTGAACATCGCGTTAACTCCTGAACGGGTTGGGTGTGAAGCCAGTCTGGGCCGTTCCGGTTTGGCGGTATTGTTCAATCCGCTCACCTTTTTGACCGATGCTCGCAAATGAACTCCATCGACACCTTGATCGCGTTGGCCAACCTGCGGGGCAGCCTGGACCTGCGTTGCCAGTTCCAGGGCGCGTGGGCCATGGACCACGAGCCCGAGCCGCTGGGCGTGGCGCCCTATCACATCGTGCTGGCGGGCACCTGCCGCGCCGAATTGTCCGGCGGGCAGCAGGTGACACTGCAGGAGGGCGACATCCTGTTGATGCCCGGTGGCGCGACGCACCTGGTGCGCAGCCAGGGCGCGCGAGTAAAACCGGTGGCGCAGACCGTGATCGAAGGCGGCTTGCTGCCGATCCATCGCCTGGGCGGTGAGCAGCCGGACGTGGACATGCTCTGCGGCAGCTTTCGCTACAACCGCCAGTCGTTGCTGTTCGGTGCGTTGCCGGACTACCTGGTGGTGTCCAGCCGGCAGTGGCAGGCCGATGGGCAGTTGGCTGCATTGATCGCACTGCTGCGCAGCGAGGCGGACGGGCAACGGTTGGGCGCGCGGTTTTTCATTGATGCGCTGTCGTCGGCGTTGTTCACCTTGATCCTGCGGGCGTGGCTGACGCAGCAAGCGCCGGTGGCCGGCACCTTTGCCTTGTTGACCGACAAACGCCTGGGCAAGGCCTGGCAGGCGATGCTGGCGGATCCCGGCCATGAGTGGACCATCGACAGCCTGGCCAGCGCCGCGTCGATGTCCCGGGCGACGTTCATGCGCGGGTTTGTCAAAGTGGCGGGTGTGTCGCCGTGGGTGTTACTGACGCAGTTGCGCATGGAGTTGGCGTTTAACCTGCTGCATCAGTCGCGGCTGAGCCTGACGGATATTGCTGCCCAGGCGGGGTATCAGTCCCAGGCGGCGTTCAGCAAGAAATTCAAGGAGACCTACGGTGAAGCGCCGGGGCGGCTGCGAGCACGGTAGACGCCACAACGCAGATCAAAATGTGGGAGCGGGCTTGCTCGCGAATGCGGAGTGTCAGTCACCAGATGTATTGACTGATCCACCGCATTCGCGAGCAAGCCCGCTCCCACATTGGGTCTTCTGTTTCTTCAGTTATTGCGGTGTCCGGGCCGGCAATAGCTTGAGGGTACTGCGGGTATTCGCCGTCACTTCCTCATCATTGAAATGCGCCTGCTCATACCCGCCCTCGATATACGTCTCTGCCTGGTCGGAGTAGTGCTTGTCGAACGGCACGCCACTCTGCCCAACCGGGTTGATGGTCAGTGCATGGGCGGCATCAGCGAAATCAATCAGGCGCCGGGTCGACGGTCCGTACGTCACCGGCCACGGCGCCGGGCCGATCTGGGCGGATTGGTTGTTGGGCACTTCATGGGTGCCGGGCGCCGCAAAGGGACCGACGTTGACGATCTTGTCCAACGGCTTCTGCGAGCCCAGCGGATGGCCGTGGGTCAGGGTGTGGGCCTTGCCCCATTGCCACTGCGATGGGTCGTCACCGAAGGTCGCCTTGAGGTGTTGCAGGCTGTTGTCCCACGCGAGCTTGACGGTGTCGGCGCGGTGGCCATTCCACCAGGGCGAATCCGCTGAAGCGGTCAGGCGTGGCAAGGCAGCGTCCACGACCCGGGTGGTGAGCAAGGTCTTGAACATTGCATCGCCCAGTTTTGGGTGGAACGCGGCGTCAGTGAGGTTGAACAGGAACTGGTTGAACAGCGTGGCACTGGTGGACCCCAGCGGATAATCGCCTTTCCAGGTTGCCAATTGTTCCACCAGCTTCAACTGCGCCGGGTCCTTGACCACTTCACGCAGCACCGGCAACAGCGGTGCCAGCAGCCGTGGGCCGTAGGCGGTGGTGGTGCCGAGCTGCAAGGCCTGGCTGTTGTCCACGTCCCATTTCACGCTGTTGTCGCTCAGTTGAGCGTTCAACTGCTGGCCACGGTCTGCCAGGTTGTAATAACCGGGAATCGGCATGCCGGTGGGGGACGCGGGCTGGGCATTGGCGGACACCACATAACCGCGGGCCGGGTTTTCTTCCTGGGGGTTGGCGCTGAACGGGTAGAAGCCGAGCTTGTCCGCCTGGGCGGTACTGCCGTCGAGTATAAAGCCCGGGTTGGCCCCGGCCGGGCGGATCGGCAGTTGCGCCGCCGCCCACCAGCCGATATCGCCCTTGGCATTGGCCCATACGATATTCAAGCCTGGCGCCTGGACCTTGGCCGCCGCTGCGCGGGCCTTGGCCAGCGTGTCGGCACGGTTGAGCTGGTAGAAGCCGTCGAGGATCGGGTTCTCGGTGTTGAGGAACGCCCACCACATGGCAATCGGCGTCTTGCCGGCGTTTTCGCCGAGTACGTCATTGATGATCGGGCCGTGGGGCGAGGTGCGCAGGGTCAGGGTTACCGGGTCCTGGCCCTTGACCGCGATCTGTTGCTCGCTGCTGGTCATGTCCACCCACTTGTCGTGGTACCAGACCTGGTTGGGGTGGTCCGGGTTGACCTTCTCGGCGATCAGGTCGAGGTCATCGTTCTGGAACATGGTCAGGCTCCAGCCGAAATCCTTGTTGTGGCCCAGGAACGCCACTGGCACCAGCGCGTTGTGATAACCGTAAAGCTCGAAGCCCGGCGCCGACAGCTGCGCCTCGTACCACACCGACGGCACCGAGAAGCGGATATGCGGGTCACCCGCCAGCAACGGCTTGCCGCTCTTGGTGCGGCTGCCGCTGATGGCCCAAGCGTTGCTGCCTTCGAACTGCGGCAGGCCGTTGTCGGCCATGGCCTGTTCGCTCAACTGGGCGATGGCGCCCAAATCCTTCCAGTCACCGGCCGCGAGGTTCAGCGCGCCCTTGGGCTGCCAGTCGAGGTCGAAGACCTTCAGGTAATCGCTGCCCAGTTGATCGCGTACGTACGTCAGCAAGGGTTCGGTGCGAAAGGCGACGGCAAAGCTGTAGGCCAGGTAGCCGGCGACGCTGATGGTGTCTTCGGCGGTGAACCGGCGCTTGGGGATGCCCAGTACGTCGAACTCCATGGGGCTGGCGTGGCTGTCCTGATACTGGTTGACCCCGTCCAGGTAGGCTTGCAGGGCCTTCCAGGGCGCAGACTCATGGTCCATATGCTCGACGTAGCTCAAGGCACGCTCGCGAATGCGCAGGCTGCGGAACAATTTGTCGGTCTCCAGCAGCTTGGGGCCCAGCACTTCGGCTAACTCTCCACGGGCCAGGCGGCGCATGATCTCCATCTGGAACAGCCGGTCCTGGGCATGTACATAGCCGAGGGCGCGGTACAGGTCGGTCTCGTTCTCGGCGCGGATATGCGGCACGCCACGGTCGTCGTAGCGCACGGTGACCGAACCTTGCAGATGGGCCAGCTCCACCGTGCCCTGGCGGGTCGGCTGCTTGCTGTACACGTACCAGCCGGCGCCAACCATCAGGGCTACGAGCAGGATGGCCAGCGCGGTCAGGATGCGTTTCATGGGTTGTCCCTTATTAGTCGGTCACCGTGAAGATTCGGGCAGTTTAGTGGGTTTGGCGAGCGGTGAGGAATATGCTGTCGGGTTCGTGTTCCCTGAACCTCACCTGCATGAAGTCGGGGTTATGAAGTTGGACGCGGGTGGCCGGGTTATTATGTTTACTCTGTTACATGAAACCAGCCGCGCCGTGATCAACCAGGCCATCCGGGCGCGCCTTTGCTATCACTTTCGGAATGCAATTTATGACAGATCCCAGCCGTGCACTGGTGCCTTATGCCTGTTGCATGGAAACGCCATCGCTGATCAGCAATTTTTTGCGATACCCGCCGGTGGGCTTCGACGCCCAGCTGTCAGCACAGGGACTGCCGTACTTTTTCACCCGGTTCGACCTGCAAACTACCGCCGACGACGAGCTGCGCACCCGCCTGCGCCGTTGGCCGGGGTACCGTTTGTGGCAGTCATGGCTGCATATCGACACCTGCTTTGTCGGCACCACGGTCAGCGAATACTCCCCGTTTCCGCTGAGCGTACCGCCACAGGACATGGCGCAATGGCTGCAACAGGAGTGTGCACCGCAACGCAAACTCACCATCGTCAAAGACGTGCCGCTGGATTCTCCACTGCTCAGTGTCGAGGACAATCGTTACGCACACGTGTTAATCGAGGCTTGCACCCAGCGCGGATTCATCAATGTAGAGGGCCAGGCGCTGGCCTATGTGCCCATCGACTTCACCTCGATTGACGAGTATCTGTCGCGGCTGTCCCATAGCCGGCGCCGCAATATCCGCCGCAAGTTGCGCAGCCGTGATGAGTTGCGCATTGAGATCCTCGACACCGGCGATGTGCGGTTCAGCGATGAGCAATGGCAGCAGGAACTGTATCGGCTGTACAAGGCGGTGTACGCACAGAGCGAAATCCACTTCGATTTGCTCACGCCCGAATTCTTCATCCAGTTGCTCACCGATGCTGACAGCGGTGGCCATGTGTTCTGTTACTGGGACGAGGACGAGTTGGTCGGCTATAACCTGTGCTACCAGCAAGATGGCAAGTTGCTCGACAAGTACATCGGCCTGAACTACCCGCTGGCGCTGGAGCACAACCTGTACTTCGTCAGTTGGTTTGTGAACCTGGAGTACGCCCTGGAAAAGGGCCTGCAGTTTTATGTCGCGGGCTGGACCGATCCGCAGGTCAAATCCAGCCTCGGCGCCAAGTTCACCTTTACCCGCCATCTGGTGTGGGTGCGCAACCCGCTGTTGCGCAAGGTGTTGAACCGCTTCCGTCACCACTTTGAAAGCGACATGCAATGGCAGCAGGAGCAAACCTCATGAGCCAGGCCCGACCCGCGTTGATCCTCGATTTCGATGGCGCCGTGAATAACATTCCCGGCGCCATCACCCTGCCGTTGCAGGCCTGGCAGGAGAAGATCCGGTTCGGTTGCCGCTGGGCACAGTTCAAGGAGCTGGAGAACGCCCTGCAAGCGCAGATGCCCAATGACTACGGCTGTGTGTTTACCGGCAGCGGTGACTATCACCACCTCAGCCAGTTGTTGTTGAACCGTCTTCCCACCCAGCAAAAGATCCAGCTGATCATTTGCGATAACCACCCGGACAACATGCGCTATCCGTTTGGTATCCATTGTGGGTCCTGGGTTTATTGGGCCAGCCGTTTGCCGCAGGTCGAGCATGTGCATGTGCTGGGCATTGGCTCGCCGGACATTTCCCTCAAGCACGCCTGGGAGAATCACTGGTCACCGCTGGTGAAACGCAAGCTGACCTACTGGAACACCAACGTCGATACCCGCTGGTTGAACTGGATCGGCGCAGGCCGCAGCAACCGTGGATTCACCAGCGCGGACGAGTTGATGGGGGCGTTCCTGGCGCAGCTCGACCCTTCGCTGCCGGTGTATCTCTCCATCGACAAAGACGTGCTGAGCCCGGAGGTGGTGAATACCAACTGGGACCAGGGCGAGTTTCTGGAGCAGCATTTGAATGCGCTGATCGATGCCTGCCAGGGCAGCATTATCGGCGCGGACATTACCGGCGATGTCTCGGCTTATCACTACCAGAGCAAGTTCAAGCGTTGGCTGAGTGCGTCGGATGGCCAGGAAGAGCTGCCGGAGAACCAGGTGGTGATCTGGCAACAGCAGCAGAATGAGTTGAACGCGCGCTTGTTGACCCGTATCGATCAAGGCTGGGCTAGCGTTTAAGAATGCGCCGTAGATGATCCAGCACTTGCTCGAACAGTTCGTCCGTCAGCCAGTGGCTGTTGCTGATCGACAGCGTTTGGGCGGCGAAGCTTTGCGCGTGGGGGATATCGGCGCCTGGCTGTAACAGCGGGGTGAGTGCCGGGTAGCCCGGCAAGACGTGGATAAACAGGCGGGTGACGCCGAGGCCCGCCGTCCACAGTTGCGCCATCGCGGTATCGCGGGTTTGGGCGCTGGGCATCACCACCATCAGGAAGGGCCAGGTGCCTTGCTGGCCTGGGCTGTCGCTCAATACCGAAACGCCGGGCAAGCTGCTCAACTGCGTCACGCGGCGCAAGGCCCGCAGGCGGCCTTGCTGCAAATGCTCGGGCAAGCGTGCCAATGCGGCAGCGCCGACCTTCTGGCGATAGCCGCCCAACCGGTGCAACGGAATATCGTTGACGGAAAAATCATCGCCGACCGCCGCCACTTCATCGCCCCGCGCCAGCGCTGCCCTCAGCGGTTTGCCGTACACGTACTTCAGCCCGCGAGGCTGATACGCCGCGGCGTAGCCCCACAGCTCGGCGCTGCGTTGCACTTCCCAGCGCAGGCTGAAGGGCAAGTCCTGCCGGCATTGCTGGTGCAACGCCTGATGCAGCACCGGGTCCCGGCTGAACAACACGCCGCCTTCGGCCGTCGTCAGGCCTTTGCCCAGCGCCATGCTGAAAAAACCGATGTCGCCTTTGAGTCCGACGCTTTTTCCGTCATCCAGTGCGCCCATGGCTTGGGCTGCGTCTTCGATCACCGTCACGCCGAAGGGCTCGGCAATGCGCTTGGCGGCATCCACATCCGCCACGCGCCCGGCCAGGTGGGTGACGACGATCGCCAGGGTGTTTTCGTTGCACAGCTGCGCCAGCTGTTGCTCGTCCAGGTCGATGCTGCCGGGCTGTAAATCGCACGGCACCACGCGTAATGGCGGGCAATGATGGGCAGCCAGGGCCACCAGCGGGCAGGTATAGGCCGGCACAATAAGCTCGGTGCGCCCAGGACAACGTTGCTGCAACACCCGCAGCGCCATGATCAGGGCGGCCGTGCCGGAGCAGGGCAGGGCCGGCAACGGGATGTCGAGCTGTTGGGCCAGGTCGCGGGCCAGGTCGCCCGAGAGGTTGAACAAATCCTGCCAGCGCAGGGGAAGGCCCGCCGTCGGCGGAATCTCCCGCTGGCTGACAACGGGCGTCATGACGCCAGCGTCTGCGAGGGCTCGGCCTCGACGGTCTTGCTCTCTTTGTCTTCACTGCGCGCCAGGCACAGGATGCCGGCAATAATCAGCGCACCACCGACGATTTTGGGCAGGGTCAGGGTGTCGTTGAACAGCCACACGGAGATCAACGTCACGCTGATCAGCTCCAGGTGGGAGGCCGCGAACGCGGGGCCTACCGGCGCGTATTTCAACAACGTCATCCAGGTAAAAAATGCACCGATGTAGCCAACGAATGCCCCGTAGATCCAGGGCGCACCAAACACGCGTATCAGCCACGCGGCGTCCATTGTCAGCGGTTCGGCATGAATCGAGGCGAACTTAAAGCTGACCTGCGCCAAGGTATCGAAAATGATCAGCGACAGAAAACCCAGGATATAAAACCGTTTCATTACTCAAACCCCACGACGGTCACGCCACAGGCGATCAGCATGATGCCGATCAACCGCCATTTGCTCAGGCTTTCCTTGAACAGGAAACGGCCCGCAATCATGATCACGACAATGTTGATGGAGCCTAGCATCACCCCGACCGACAACGGCACCAGTGTCAGGAAGGCCAGCCACAGCACGAATTCGAAGACATAGCAGATGATGCCCAGCCAGATCCACGGACGCTTGAGCATATGGCGCCAGTGGGCCATGCCGTCATGCTCGGCGCTGGCTGAAGCGGCGGCTTTAAACGCCAACTGGCCGGACGTATCGACGATAACGTTGAGTATCCAGAGGATGATGGTTAATTGGCTCATGTGTTCCCGTGTCGTCTGCTGGTACGGCTAGCTGCTTACGATACAGGAGCGTGCCGATACAGTTGTTCGAGTTTGTCGAACGAACAGCGTCTGTTCAGCTTGGCGCGCCCGGCTCAGGGTGCAGGCGCGGCCCCGTTCCACTCGCAGTAACAGCCTACCGCCAGGGTGTGGGTCGCGTTGACCTCGCGCCCGCCTTCGAGGGCTTGCAGGATGGGTTCGATAAAGCTGTTGCTGGAGTTACACGTCAGCCCTTCGCTGTAGGGCCCGAAATACGCCAGCTTGCCGCTGCGGTCCCAGATGCCCACGGCAGGACTGGCAGGCAGGTGCTGGGCGCCTGGCACGGCCTTGAGGGCCTTCATCGCGCCGAGGGTGGCGGGTAATTGGCCGTGGCTGCCGGCTTTCTGCAGGGAATAGAACTCCACGCCCTGGGGGGCGTACTGCTCGATCAGTTCGCTGAGGTGCTGTTGGTTGCCGACATTGCACGGGCAGGCCGGGTCCCAGAAGTGCACCAGGCGGATCGGACCCGGGCCGGCAAGTTCGGCGGGCAGGCTCAGGCTGTCACCGGAAAACACCGCCGTATGCTCACTGAATGCCCGCAGGTAGCGCCCCTGGAACCAGTCATACGCCGCCCATAACACCCCGGCGCAAATGATCACGATCAGGCTGGCGAAGAGGGTGGTGCGGTAGGGCTGTCGCATTTGGATCGATCCTCGGAGGTCGCGTAGCTTGCCATGCTTGCCCTGACAGATGAATATCGCGACTCGATATTCATCTGTTCAATGCGTTGAAGCCATAGTCTGGAAGTTCTTATGCCCGTTACGTTTGACCCTGATCATCTACGCGAAAGCTTGCGGCCCCTGGTGGACGCGCAGCCGCTTTCTGCCGAGGCCCGGGTCTACCAGCGCTTCTACGGCCTGGACCTGCCCGCCCGCAAGGTGCCCGCAGTGAGCCGCCTGGGGCGGTTTGCGGTGGATGGGTTCGAGGTGGTCTGCCAGGTGTGGTGGCCGCCCGTTCCGGTGGCGACGATGTTCCTGTTTCATGGCTTCTACGACCATATGGGCCTGTACCGCAATGCCGTGGATTGGGCGCTGGACCAGGGCTTTGTGGTGATTGCCTGCGATTTGCCGGGCCATGGTTTGTCCAGCGGCGAGCGGGCCAGCATCGATGACTTTGCGGTGTACCAGGACGTGGTGCAGGCGCTGTTTGAGCAGGCCAAGGCGTTGCAGCTGCCGCAGCCGTGGCACCTGTTCGGGCAAAGTACCGGCGGCGCAATTGTGGTGGACCACCTGCTTAACCATGGCGTCGACAGCCCGGCCCAGGGCAAGACCTTTTTGCTCTCACCGCTGGTGCGTCCCCGCGCCTGGGGCTGGTCGCAGCTCAGTTATTACTTGCTCAGGCCGTTCGTCAAAGGCATCGCCCGGCGTTTCAGCGATAACACCAACGACCCGCAGTTCAAGCCGTTCCTGGAGGCCGACCCGTTGCAGCCACGGCAGTTGCCCACCGCCTGGGTGGGCGCGTTGGCGCGCTGGATCAAACACATTGAAGCCGCGCCACGCAGTACGCGGCGGCCGGTGATCGTGCAGGGCGAGGAAGACATGACGGTGGACTGGCAGCACAACCTGAAGGTGCTGCGCAGCAAGTTCGACCAGCCGGAAATCTTGATGCTGCCGCGCGGCAGGCATCATTTGGCGAATGAGATTCCGGAGATTCGGCAGGTGTACTTCAAATTTCTAAATGATCACCTGGCCTGAGATCGTTCCCACGCTCCGCGTGGGAACGCCTCCGAGGACGCTCCGCGTCCCGTGACGCAGAGCGTCACCAGCTGCGCTCCCACGCGGAGCGTGGGAGCGATCAATCGGTGTCAGGGTGCCAGGCTTGAAGTGCTTTGACCGACCGCCAGCCCGGCGCGAATCGCCGCCAATGCCGCCTTGTAGTACGCCTTGCCCTCCGGCGACTCGGCGAATGTCGCGAACTCCTCCAGCTCCGGGTCGGACAGATCCCGGTAGACGTACAGCAACGTGTTGTTCAAATCATTGCCAATCTGCTGCATCAGGCGCTCACGCTGGCCATTCAGCATGCCTTGTGCCTGGCCGCCGCCCAACAGGCCGGGGATCATCTGGCTCAAGCTGTCGGCCGCCACACCGGCAATCGCCAGGCTGACTTCAGCCCCGGCTTCCCGCGCAGGCAGCGCCTGGGCCAGGTGGCCAATGATCAGGCTGCGGGTGGCGTCGGCCTCCATATGCGGCAAGCCCTGGGCATTCTTCGCCAGTTGATCCCGGCGGGTGGCCAGCAACTCGGCGGCGACAATCTTGCGGCCAAGGGGCGATTGGAAGAAGGCCAAAGCCGGCTTCGGGTCCGCCAGATTCTTGCGTAGCTGTGCTTCGGCGCGCTGGTCTACCGACTGCGGCGCGAAGCGTTTATTGCTGTTGTCCACCAGCGCTTGATACACCGCCGGCGGCAGGCTGTTGCGGTAGCGTTGCTGGGCGGCACTGAGGGCGTCATTAAAATGCGCGCGCTGGTCTGCCCAGCCGGCGACCTTGTACAACTGGTCATGGCTGTCTGCCCAGGCGGGCAAAACGCAGAGCATCAGCAAGGAAAAAAACAAACGACGCATAGGGACTCCTGTCAGTCGGCCACTATTGTCCGTGTCGGGCGTAGGATTTGTCGAGAAATCCTATCGGTCTCCTGACTAAAGTGTATTCAGACGCTCGGCGGCTCTGTCGGATTCACAGGCGTATGGATACTATGCGCGCCATGCCCATACCCTCCGATCACCCGCTGCTGTTACGCATTGTCGATGACCTGGCCGCACAAGGCTGGTCGCAGCAGAATATCTTCCTGCCCGAGGCTCTGACCCTCGAACTGGCGGCTGAGTGCCATAAACGCGCCGCCGAAGGCGAATTGGCGCCCGCCGCCGTCGGACGCGGACCGTCCCAGGAGATTCGCGAGGGCATTCGGGGGGACCATATCCAGTGGCTGGAACCGGGTGAAGTAGTCGCCTGCGACACTTACCTCGAGCTGATGGACAGCCTGCGGGTGGCAATGAACCGCGGCCTGTTCCTCGGCCTGGAAGACTTCGAAAGCCACTTCGCGATGTACCCACCGGGGGCGTTTTACCTCAAGCATGTGGACCGTTTTCGCGATGACGATCGGCGCATGGTGTCGGCGGTGATCTACTTGAACAATGCCTGGCTGCCGGAACATGGCGGCCAGTTGCGCATGTACCTCAAGGGCGACGTCGAATACGATGTGGTGCCCATCGGCGGTTGCCTGGTGGTGTTCCTGTCGGGGGAGATCCCCCATGAAGTCCTGCCCGCCACCCGCGAACGCCTGTCCCTTACCGGCTGGTTTCGCCGGCGGGGTAACGAGCCGTTCTGATGATGCAAAAGATTCTGGTCAGCCGCTGCCTGCTGGGGCACCGGGTACGCTACGACGGAGGGGCCAGCGGGCCTTTCGACCAACTCGCCGCATGGCAGGCCGAAGGCCGGGTGGTTGCTGTTTGCCCGGAAGTGGCGGGTGGCTTGCCGACGCCACGGCCGTCTGCCGAAATCCCGGGCGGGCAGGGGATTGATGTGTGGGAAGGCCGTGCCCAGGTGCTGACGGCCCAAGGGGAAGACTTCAGCGAAGCCTTCCTCGATGGCGCCCGCCAAGCGTTGGCGTTGGTGCAGCGTCACAACATCCGGGTCGCCGTGCTCAAGGCCAACAGCCCGTCTTGCGGCAATCTGCTGACCTATGATGGCACCTTCACCGGCGTAAAGGTCACCGGCGAAGGCGTGACGGCGGCATTGCTCAAACGCCATGGGGTGCTGGTGTTCAGTGAGCTGGAGTTGCCCGAAGCGGCAGCGGCCCTGGCAAAACTCTCCAGCCCGACATAGATCAAAATGTGGGAGCGGGCTTGCTCGCGAAAGCGCGGTGTCAGTCACCGGATGCTCAAGCTGACCCACCGCATTCGCGAGCAAGCCCGCTCCCACATTGACCGAGTCGTTTACTCGGCCTTTTTGACCGGCTTGCTCGCATCCATCCCGAACCACTTCTCCGACAACGCCGTCAGCCGGCCATCGGCCTTAATCCGTTGCAGGGCCTTGTCCAGGCTGGCCTTGAACGCCGGGTTACCCTTCTGGAACGGAATCGCCAGGCTCAGCGTAGGGCCGACGTCTGCGCCTTCCTTCACCGGCAACTGACTGTCGCGAATCGCGTAGGGAATCAGCAACCGGTCACTGATGGCGGCATCAATCTGTTGGTCAGCGACGTCCTTGATCGGCTGCCTGGCATCGGCATAGCTGCGCAAATCAACGCCCTCGGCGGTGCGCGCCTGCTCCACAAACTGGCTGCCCTGGGCCACGCCCAACGCCTTGCCCTTGAGCGCCGCGAAGCTGCCCAGCGGGCGTTGTTCCTGCTTGCGCACGATCAGTTGTGCACTGGAGTAGCTGTAAGGCTCGCTGAAGTCGAAACGATCCGCCAGCTCAGGAGTCATAGCGATATGGTTGATGGCCACGTCGTACTTGGCGCTTTCCACGCCGGGCAGCAGATCGGCGGCATCGACGGTGATAAAGGAGGGGCGTACGTCCATTTCCTTGGCCAGCAACTCACCCAGCTCCACTTCAAAACCGGTGAGTTTGTCGCCTTCCTTGAAGTTGAAGGGCGGGGTGTTGGCTTCCAGGGCGATGCGCAATTCCCCGCGGTCAAACACATCGTCGATCAGTTCGGCATGGGCCAACGGGCTTACAAGGGGAAGTAAAAGTAACAGGCCAGGCAGGAAACGCATGGTCTCTCCTAAAGAATTCGAATGAGCGAGGCGCTGTTCCGGCTCGCTTTGCTATGGTGTTGAGTGCCTTGGACAGCAATTTGTCGCGAAGTTGTCATAACCCTACAGATTTCACCGAAAAACTGGAGAAGTGAATGAAAGCCTTTTTGACCCGTGCAACCCTGGCCAGCCTATTGCTGGGTGCTTCGATGTTGGCGACCGCTGCTGATGGCATCCCGCGCAGCGCTCCACCAGAAGGTGCCAAAGTGTTCATCGTGTCGCCCAAAGATGGCGCCACTGTCGATAAAACCTTCACCGTGAAATTCGGCATGGAAGGCCTGAAACTGGCCCCGGCCACCAGCCAGGACCCGGGCACCGGCCACCACCACCTGCTGATCGACCAGAAAGAGTTGCCGGATGCCAGCGTGCCGATCCCGGCCACCGACACCGTGATCCACTACGGCAAGGCCCAGACCGAAACCGAGCTGACCCTCACCCCAGGCAAGCACACGCTGCAACTGGTCGCCGGCGACAAACTGCACATGCAGTTCAACCCGACTGTAGCCTCGAAAGTCATCACGGTTAACGTGAAATAAAAAAACGGGAGCCCCTTGCGGGACTCCCGTTTTTTGTTTGTAGGAGCGAGCTTGCTCGCGAAAAACCTGAGGGCACCGCGTGCATCCAGGATGCACGCGTTTTCGTTAACGTTTTTCGCGGGCAAGCCCGCTCCTACAGGATTAAAACAACACGCGGCTACGGATAGTGCCTTTGATGTGTTGCAGCTTCTCTTGCGCCAGGTCCGAGTATTCGGCGTCTACGTCGATCACCACGTAGCCGACTTTCTCGTTGGTCTGCAGGAACTGACCGGAAATGTTGATGCCGTTTTCCGCGAAGACCTTGTTGATCTCCATCATCACGCCAGGGATGTTCTGGTGGATATGCAGCAGACGGTGCTTGCCAGGGTGAGCCGGCAGCGCTACTTCCGGGAAGTTGACCGAGGACACCGACGTACCGTTGTCGCTGTACTTGACCAGTTTCTCCGACACTTCCAGGCCAATGTTGGCTTGGGCTTCAGCGGTGGAACCGCCGATGTGCGGAGTCAGGATCACGTTGTCCAGGCCACGCAGCGGGCTTTCGAAGATGTCGTCGTTAGAGCGCGGCTCTACCGGGAACACGTCGATGGCGGCGCCGATCAGGTGCTTGTCCTTGATCGCGTCGGCCAGGGCGTCCAGCTCGACAACAGTGCCGCGTGCGGCGTTGATCAGGATCCCGCCCTTCTTGATGGCACGGATTTCCTTCTCGCCGATCATCCACTGGGTCTCAGCGGTTTCCGGTACGTGCAGGGTCACGATGTCGGACATGCCCAGCAGCTCGGTCAGGCTCGACACCTGGGTGGCGTTGCCCAATGGCAGCTTGGTCAGGGTGTCGTAGAAGAACACCTGCATGCCCAGGCCTTCGGCCAGAACCGACAGTTGAGTGCCGATCGAGCCGTAACCGACGATACCCAGCTTCTTGCCGCGGATTTCGAAGGAGTTGGCTGCGCTCTTGATCCAGCCGCCACGGTGGCAGGAAGCGTTCTTCTCAGGAATACCGCGCAGCAGCAGGATGGCCTCGGCCAATACCAACTCAGCCACGGAGCGGGTGTTGGAGTACGGTGCGTTGAACACCGCGATGCCGCGCTCGCGCGCTGCGTTGAGGTCGACCTGGTTGGTGCCGATGCAGAAACAACCTACAGCGACAAGCTTCTTGGCGTGATCGAAGATCTCTTCGGTCAGCTGAGTGCGGGAGCGAATGCCGATAAAGTGCGCGTCGGCGATCTTTTCCTTGAGCTGGGCTTCCGGCAGAGAACTGGTGATGTACTCAATGCTGGAGTACCCAGCAGCCTTCAGAACGTCGACGGCCGATGGGTGGACGCCTTCCAGAAGAAGGAACTTGATCTTGCTCTTATCGAGAGAAGTCTTGCTCATCTGCGTAAACCTGTATCCCGGAGAAAAATGGCAGGGAATCGGATCACGTAAGCTGACCCGGACGGCAGGAAAGCCGTCACCGCAGAACGCCCTTGGGCACTATCCTGCGGGGGCGGTATGCTAGCATACGTGCCCCGCTAAACACCCATTCCTGCGACGTGAAGCGTTCTCAGGATGACCATGAATTGTTCGAGAGTTCTGTCGATGACCCATCCTGCCCTGATTGATGAGCTGAAGACCCTGGTTGAGCCTGGCAAGGTCCTGACCGATGCTGACTCCCTTGAGGCTTATGGCAAGGACTGGACCAAGCATTTCGCGCCGGCCCCGGTCGCCATCGTGTTCCCGAAGACCACCGAACAGGTGCAGGCCATTGTCCGTTGGGCCAATGAACACAAGGTGGCGCTGGTGCCGTCCGGTGGTCGTACCGGCCTGTCGGCCGCTGCCGTCGCAGCGAATGGCGAAGTGGTTGTGTCCTTCGACTATATGAACCAGATCCTCGACGTGAACCTCACCGACCGCACCGCCGTGTGCCAGCCGGGCGTGGTCACCAAGCAATTGCAGAACGTCGCCGAAGAAAAAGGCCTGTACTACCCGGTGGACTTCGCCTCGTCCGGTTCCAGCCAGATTGGCGGCAATATCGGCACTAATGCCGGCGGGATCAAGGTGATTCGCTACGGCATGACCCGTAACTGGGTGGCCGGCATGAAAGTCGTCACCGGCAAGGGCGACCTGCTGGAGCTGAACAAGGACCTGATCAAGAACGCCACCGGCTACGACATGCGTCAGCTGTTCATCGGCGCTGAAGGCACCCTGGGCTTTGTGGTCGAAGCGACCATGCGCCTGGACCGTGCGCCGAAAAACCTCACCGCCATGGTGCTCGGCACCACCGATTTCGACTCGATCATGCCGGTGTTGCACGCCTTCCAGAGCAAGCTGGACCTGACCGCATTCGAGTTCTTCTCCGACAAGGCCCTGGCCAAAGTCCTCGGTCGCGGCGACGTGCCGGCGCCGTTCGAGTCCGACTGCCCGTTCTACGCGCTGCTGGAATTTGAAGCGACCACCGAAGAGGTGGCCAACGACGCCCTGGCCACGTTCGAACACTGCGTGGAGCAGGGCTGGGTGCTCGACGGCGTGATGAGCCAGAGCGAAACCCAACTGCACAACCTGTGGAAGCTGCGGGAGTACATCTCCGAAACCATCTCCCACTGGACGCCGTACAAGAACGACATTTCGGTGACTGTGTCGAAAGTGCCGGCCTTCCTGAAGGAAATCGACGCGATCGTCGGCGAACACTACCCGGACTTCGAAATCGTCTGGTTCGGCCACATCGGCGACGGCAACCTGCACCTGAACATCCTCAAGCCGGAAAACCTGAGCAAGGACGAGTTCTTCGCCAAGTGCGCCACCGTCAACAAGTGGGTGTTCGAGACCGTGCAGAAGTACAACGGCTCGATCTCCGCCGAACACGGCGTGGGCATGACCAAGCGCGACTACCTGACCTACAGCCGCTCGCCGGTTGAAATCGAATACATGAAAGCAGTGAAAGCGGTGTTCGACCCGAACGGGATCATGAACCCGGGCAAGATTTTCGCTGTTTAACAGTCCCTGAAGGAGTCGGTCCATGAGCTACCAGCACAAGTATGTCGACGGCACCAATATTCACTTTCCCCTGGGGAAAGTGGTGTGCATCGGGCGTAACTACGCCGAACACGCCAAGGAACTGGATAACCCGGTACCTACCGAGCCGCTGTTGTTTATCAAGCCCGGTAGCTGCGTGGTGGCGCTGGAAGGTGGTTTCGCCATCCCCACCGAGCGCGGTTCGGTGCACTACGAAGCGGAAATCGCCGTGTTGATCGGCAAGCCTCTGTCGGCCAAGCCGAGCCGCGAGGAAGTGCTGGACGCCATCTCCGGCTTCGCCCCGGCCCTCGACCTGACCCTGCGGGATAAACAGGCCGAGCTGAAAGCCAAGGGCCTGCCGTGGGAAATCGCCAAGTCGTTTGATGGCGCGGCAGTGATTGCCCCGTTCGTGGTCGGCAGCACGTTCCCGGACGTGACCGACATCGGCATTCGCCTGACCATCAATGGCGAAGTGCGCCAGGACGGCAACAGCGCGATCATGCTCAACCCGATCATCCCGATGATCCAGTACATGGCCGGCTGCTTCTCCCTGCAGGCCGGCGATGTAATTCTCACCGGTACACCGGCCGGCGTAGGCCCGCTGAATGTGGGCGATGAGTTGGTGCTGGAATTGCCGGGCGTGAGCCGCTTCGAAAGCAGCGTTCGCTAAATACCTGGCGAAACGCGGTCAGAAATGTGGGAGCGGGCTTGCTCGCGAATGCGGTGGACCAGTCGACAGATTCAGTGACTGACACTACGCATTCGCGAGCAAGCCCGCTCCCACATTTGATCTGTGTATGGCTGCAAAATCGGTTTTTGCATTTTTTTCACACCCCATCCGGATAATCTTCAGCCTCCTGCGCGCGGACCTTGTGATCCTGTGCTATCCCCTAAGCTGACTTTCTGGAAAGCGTAATGGCCGTGCCTCTCCCCTCCGTAAAACCCACCTTGCGTTCACGCCTTGCCATGCGCTGGTATTCCTGGCTGTTCCTGGCCGGCGCGATCATTTACGGCGTGGCCTGGGCGATGCATTGGGACGACCGTGGCGTGTTGTGGGTGGCGGAGGGCTTCGAAACCCCGACCGAGCGCCTGGAAAGCGTCTGGCTCCCGGACTACCGCGCGGTGATCGATGCCAAGTTGCTGCCCGGCATGGAGAAGGACGAAGCCTCGGACCTCACCTACAACCCGCAGACCAAGACCCTGTTCTCGGTCATGGGCAAGAACCCGTTCCTGGTTGAATTGACCCTGCAAGGCGACGTGCTGCGCAAGATGCCGCTCAACGGCTGGAACAACCCGGAAGGCGTGACCATGATGGAAAACGGCTTGATGGCCGTGGTCGATGAGCGTCAGCACAGCCTGACCATCATCAAGGTCGACCCGCAGACCCAGCAGTTGAACAAAGCCGATTTCCCGTCCTACGACCTTGGCCCGTCGAAGGACCAAAACAAAGCCTTTGAAGCCGTGACCTGGGACAAGCGCAACCAGCAACTGATCCTCGGCGAAGAGCGCCCACCGGCGCTGTTCACCTGGAAAAGCGACGGCAGCCAGACCCTCACCGGCGACAAGCAAAAGCTCGCCAGCACCGAGCTGGACATGCGCAACCTCTCAGCGCTGACCGTCGACCCGCGTACCGGCCACCTGCTGGCGCTGTCGGCGGACTCCCATCTGTTGCTGGAACTGGACGAGAAGGGCGAGCAAGTCAGCTTCATGACCCTGCTCGGCGGCTTCAATGGCTTGAAGAACACCATTCCCCGTGCCGAAGGGGTAACCATGGACGAGAACGGCACGCTGTACATGGTCAGCGAGCCGAACCTGTTCTATCGCTTCGAGAAGCAGAAACAGTAGTTCGATTACGTCAGATTTTTCTCTATCTGCGGCATCCGCCAGACACCCGGGGCGTTTAAGTTTAAATTCAGGCGACCGTGATATTCATTCGCCAGTTTTCACTCTGAGCCCCGCCCGATGCGTCGACTTGCCCGTCCAAAACCTGCTTTTTTCATCCTGATCCTGATCGCCCTGGTGGCTGTCGGCGTGGTCGCGCAGCAATTGCGCCTTTTCGAGCGTGCCTGGTTCAACTGGCAGTCGTGGCGCAATCCCGCCGGTGAGCATTCCATTGGTCTGGGGGATTACCGGGTGGCCCTGGAGGCGCAGGTGATCGACGGCCTCAACGATGATGTCTCGGCCCTGACCTTTGATCCTGTGCGCAACAGCCTGTTTACCGTGACCAACAAGAATGCCGAGCTGGTGGAGCTGTCCCTGGAGGGCAAAATCCTGCGGCGCATTGCGCTGGTGGGTTTTGGCGACGCCGAGGCGGTGGAGTACATCAGCGACAACACCTACGTCATCAGCGACGAGCGCCAGCAGCGGCTGATCAAGGTCCACGTGGATGACGACACCCAATTCCTTGATGCCGCCGACGCCGAGCAAATGACCCTCGGCGTGCACCTGGGCGGCAACAAGGGCTTCGAAGGCTTGGCCTATGACTCGGTGGGCAAGCGTTTGTTTGTGGCCAAGGAACGCGACCCGATGCTGATCTACGAGGTCCACGGCTTTCCCCATTTCAAACCGGAAAAAACCTACTCGGTGCACGTGATCAACAACCCCAAGCGCGATGCCGGATTGTTTGTGCGTGACCTGTCGAGCCTGCAATACGATGAGCGCAGCGGCCATTTGCTGGCGCTGTCGGATGAGTCATTCCTGGTGTTGGAGCTGGATATCGACGGTCGTCCCCTGAGCAGTTTGTCACTGCTCAAGGGGCGCCATGGCCTGAAGCAGCGAGTGCCTCAGGCCGAGGGGATTGCCATGGACAACGACGGCACGTTGTACATGGTCAGTGAGCCCAATCTTTTCTATGTATTCAAAAAAACCAAGTCTTGAGTCATGTGCAGAACAAATGTGGGAGCGGGCTTGCTCGCGAATGCGGTGTATCAGGCGCCATATTCAGTGACTGACACTGCGCATTCGCGAGCAAGCCCGCTCCCACAGGGGTTTTGCATTACGCCTTAAGGGTTTTCACGCCTTCCGGGGTGCCCAGCAGCAGTACGTCAGCCGGACGGGCTGCGAACAGGCCGTTGGTAACGACGCCGACGATGGCATTGATCTGACGCTCCAGTTCCACCGGATTGGTGATCTGCATATTGAACACGTCGATGATGATGTTGCCGTTGTCGGTCAGCACGCCTTCGCGGTACACCGGGTCGCCGCCCAGCTTCACCAGCTCGCGGGCCACGTGGCTGCGGGCCATCGGGATCACTTCCACCGGCAGCGGGAACGCGCCGAGGACGGGCACCAGTTTGCTGGCGTCGGCGATGCAGATGAAGGTCTTGGCCACCGCCGCGACGATCTTCTCGCGGGTCAGGGCTGCGCCGCCGCCCTTGATCAGATTCAGGTGCGCGTCGCTTTCATCGGCGCCGTCGACGTAGAACTCCAGGTCGCTGACGGTGTTCAGCTCATACACCGGAATACCATGGCCCTTGAGCCGCGCAGCGGTGGCTTCGGAACTGGCAACCGCGCCGTCGAACGCGCCTTTGTGCAGGGCCAGCGCATCGATAAAGCAGTTGGCAGTGGAACCGGTGCCGACACCGACGATGCTTTTATCGTCGAGTTTAGGAAGGATTAAATCGACGGCGGCCTGGGCCACTGCCTGTTTGAGTTGATCCTGGGTCATGCGGGCTCCGGAACGGGCGGGGAGTAAAGAGGGGCGCGAGTATAACCCAACAAAACCTCGGTTTTCGTGTGGTCGCCCGGCCAAACGCTGGGTTAGACTCCTTGACCCTGCCCAACCCGCCCAGTGATGCTTTCCGATGCTTGAACAGTACGTCAAAAAGATCCTCACCTCGCGCGTTTATGACGTTGCCGTAGAAACCCCGCTGCAGACCGCCCGCCAGCTCTCCGAGCGGCTGGGCAACAAGGTCTGGCTCAAGCGCGAAGACTTGCAGCCGGTGTTCTCGTTCAAGATTCGCGGCGCCTACAACAAGCTGACGCAACTGAGCGCCGAAGAACGGGCGCGCGGTGTGGTCACCGCTTCGGCGGGCAACCACGCCCAGGGCCTGGCCCTGGCGGCCAAGGTGCTGGGGGTCAAGGCCACCATTGTGATGCCCAAGACCACGCCCGAGATCAAGGTCGAAGGCGTGCGCTCCCGTGGTGGCAAAGTGGTGCTGCACGGGGATTCGTTCCCGGAAGCGCTGGCGTATTCGCTGAAGCTGGTCGACGAAAAAGGCTACGTCTACATTCACCCCTACGATGATCCGCACACCATTGCCGGGCAGGGCACCGTGGCGATGGAGATCCTGCGCCAGCACCCGGGACCGCTGGACGCGATTTTCGTCCCGGTGGGCGGCGGTGGCCTGATCGCCGGTATCGCGGCCTACGTGAAATACCTGCGGCCTGAAATCAAGATCATCGGCGTCGAGCCTGACGACTCCAACTGCCTGCAAGCCGCCATGGCGGCGGGCGAGCGCGTGGTACTGCCGACCGTGGGCATCTTCGCCGACGGCGTGGCAGTGGCGCAGATCGGCCAGCACACCTTCGACATCTGCAAGGATTACGTGGATGAAGTGATCACCGTCAGCACCGATGAAATCTGCGCGGCGATCAAGGACATCTACGATGACACCCGCTCCATCACTGAACCGGCTGGTGCCCTGGGCGTGGCGGGCATCAAGAAGTACGTCGAGACCCGTGGCATCACCGGGCAAACCCTGGTGGCCATCGATTCCGGGGCCAACGTCAACTTCGACCGCCTGCGCCATGTGGCCGAGCGCGCCGAGCTGGGTGAAGGCCGCGAAGCCATCATCGCCGTGACCATCCCCGAGAAGCCGGGCAGCTTCAAGGCCTTCTGCGAGGCCGTGGGCAAACGCCAGATCACCGAATTCAACTACCGCTACCACTCCGGCCGCGAGGCGCACATTTTTGTCGGCGTGCAGACCCACCCGGAAAACGACCCGCGCAGCGCACTGATCGCCAGCCTCACCAGCCAGGGTTTCCCGGTGCTGGACCTGACGGAAAACGAACTGGCCAAGCTGCACATCCGCCATATGGTCGGCGGCCATGCGGCGCACGTCAGCGACGAAGTGGTGTTCCGCTTCGAGTTCCCGGAACGTCCGGGGGCACTGTTCAACTTCCTCAACAAATTGGGCGGGCGCTGGAACATCTCGATGTTCCACTATCGCAACCACGGCGCTGCCGATGGGCGCGTGGTGGCGGGCCTGCAAGTGCCGGCGGACGAGCGCCACCTGGTGCCGGCGGCGCTGGAAGCCATTGGCTACCCGTACTGGGATGAAAGTGATAACCCGGCCTACCAGCTGTTCCTCGGTTGAGCGACTACGCTGACTGGGCGGCCTTCAAGGAATCGAGAACATGGAAACGCTGACCACTCTTAAAGTTATCCACATCGCGGCCACGGTGTTGCTGCTGCTCAGCGGCCTCGCCCTGGCGGTGCTGGCCTGGCGCAAACGCAGTGCGGGGCCGGCCTATACGGTGCAGCGGCCGTGGGTGTTTGTGTGGCTGTTGATGGGGGTTTGCGTGGTGAGCATGCCGTTCACTGGCTGGTGGCTGGCGCACTTGATCGGCTGGCCGCTGGGGCAAACCTGGATTCTGGGTTCAAGCGTGATCTACACCGTGGCGGCGCTGAGCTGGTTCTGGCTGGTGGCGCGGCTTAATCGACTGCGGTTGGGCGGGGCGGGGAGTGTGAATTTCACCGTGGCGCTGGCGGTGGTGAGCCTGGTGGGGTTTGTGGCGATTGCCGGGTTGATGGGGGCCAAACCTGTCTAGATGATCGTTCCCACGCTCCGCGTGGTAACGCCACCCGGGACGCTCCGCGTCCCAAGAGCGGACGCAGAGCGTCCAGTGATGCATTCCCACGCAGAGCGTGGGAATGATCTTTAGCTGCGCAGGGTAATCACCGGCCAACCACGCTTCTCAGCCTCGGCCCGCAGATTCGGATCCGGATCCACCGCCACCGCATGTGTCACCTGCTCCAGCAACGGCAGGTCATTCATCGAATCGCTATAGAAGTAACTGTCCTCCAGGTTATGCCCGGTTTCTTCCAGCCAGCGATTCAAGCGCGTCACCTTGCCCTCGCGGAAGCACGGGATATCCGTACTGCGCCCGGTGTAACGGCCGTTTTCCATCTCGCACTCGGTGGCGATCAGGGTTTCCACGCCCAGGCGTGCGGCAATCGGCGCGGTCACAAAACGGTTGGTCGCCGTGATGATCACCAGCTTGTCGCCCGCCGCCCGGTGCTTGGCCAGCAACTCAACCGCCTGTGGCAGCATGATCGGCTCGATGCAGTCGCGCATGTAGTCACGGTGCCACTCATCCAACTGGGCCATCTCGGTGCGGCCGAGGATTTCCAGGCAGAAGTTCAGGTACTCGGCGTTATCCAGCGTGCCGGCCAGGTAATCCTGGTAAAACTCATCGTTGCGGGCCTTGTAGGCCACGGCGTCGAGAATTCCGCGTTCACAGAGGTAATCGCCCCAGGCGTGATCGCTGTCACCCCCCAAAAGCGTGTTGTCCAAGTCGAATAAAGCCAGGCGCATTGCAGTTACTCGCTGAAAAGTCTGTAAAAAGGCGTCCAGAATACGGTCTTTTCACAAGAGTGCACATAAGGTAAGCAGCCTCGTTGCCGCTGTATCAATCTTTGTGGAACAATGCGGTGACATGCGTTTGCGAGGTTGTTGCCGTGATCGACCCCGATGGTTTCCGTCCTAATGTCGGGATTATTCTTACGAATGATGCCGGACAGGTGCTATGGGCTCGCCGTATCAACCAAGATGCCTGGCAGTTTCCTCAAGGCGGAATCAACCCCGACGAAACCCCTGAAGACGCCTTGTACCGTGAGTTGAACGAAGAAGTAGGCCTTGAACGTGAAGATGTGCAAATTCTGGCCTGCACTCGAGGCTGGTTGCGCTATCGTTTGCCGCAACGTCTGGTACGTACCCACAGCCAACCGCTGTGCATCGGCCAGAAACAGAAATGGTTTCTCCTGCGCCTGATCTCCAACGAGCAGCGGGTGCGGATGGATTTGACCGGTAAACCGGAGTTCGATGGCTGGCGCTGGGTCAGTTATTGGTATCCGTTGGGCCAGGTGGTGACATTCAAGCGCGAGGTTTATCGTCGCGCTCTTAAAGAGCTTGCCCCGCGCCTTTTAGCGCGCGACTGACGACGGAGTTCGACCCCGAGCCATGCTCAATACGCTGCGCAAGATCGTCCAGGAAGTTAACTCCGCCAAGGATCTCAAGGCGGCGTTGGGGATTATTGTGTTGCGCGTCAAGGAAGCCATGGGCAGCCAGGTCTGCTCGGTTTACCTGCTGGACCCCGAGACCAACCGTTTTGTCCTGATGGCCACCGAGGGCTTGAACAAGCGCTCCATCGGCAAGGTCAGCATGGCGCCCAATGAGGGGCTGGTGGGCCTGGTGGGGACGCGTGAAGAACCCCTGAACCTCGAAAACGCGGCCGATCACCCGCGTTATCGCTACTTTGCCGAAACCGGCGAAGAGCGCTATGCCTCGTTCCTCGGTGCACCGATCATTCACCACCGCCGCGTTGTCGGCGTGTTGGTCATCCAGCAGAAAGAACGCCGCCAGTTCGACGAAGGTGAAGAAGCCTTCCTCGTGACCATGAGCGCGCAGCTCGCCGGGGTTATCGCCCACGCCGAGGCCACCGGTTCGATTCGCGGCCTGGGACGCCAGGGCAAGGGCATCCAGGAAGCCAAGTTCGTCGGCGTACCGGGTTCGCCAGGCGCTGCCGTCGGTACCGCCGTAGTGATGCTGCCGCCGGCCGACCTGGACGTGGTGCCGGACAAGACCGTCACCGACATCGACGCTGAAATCATCCTGTTCAAGACCGCCCTCGAAGGCGTACGCAATGACATGCGCACCCTGTCGACCAAGCTCGCCACCCAGCTGCGTCCTGAAGAGCGGGCGTTGTTCGACGTGTACCTGATGATGCTCGACGACGCGTCCCTGGGCAGCGAAGTCAAGGACGTGATCAAGACTGGCCAGTGGGCCCAGGGCGCACTGCGCCAGGTGGTCACCGATCACGTCAACCGTTTTGAACTGATGGACGATGCCTACCTGCGCGAGCGCGCCTCTGACGTGAAAGACCTCGGTCGCCGTCTGCTGGCCTACTTGCAGGAAGAACGCTCGACCACCCTGGTGTACCCCGACAACACCATCCTGATCAGTGAAGAACTGACCGCCACCATGCTCGGCGAAGTGCCGGAAGGCAAACTGGTGGGCCTGGTCTCGGTATTGGGTTCGGGTAACTCCCACGTCGCGATCCTGGCCCGGGCCATGGGCATCCCGACGGTGATGGGCCTGGTGGACCTGCCGTATTCCAAGGTCGACGGCATCGAAATGATCGTCGACGGCTACCACGGCGAGGTCTACACCAACCCCAGCGAAGTGCTGCGCAAGCAATACGCCGAGGTGGTGGAAGAAGAACGCCAGCTGTCCCAGGGCCTCGACGCTCTGCGGGAACTGCCGTGTGTGACCCTCGACGGCCACCGCGTGCCGCTGCTGGTCAACACCGGCCTGCTGGCGGACGTGGCACGCGCACAACAGCGCGGCGCTGAAGGTGTTGGGCTGTACCGCACCGAAGTGCCGTTCATGATCAACCAACGTTTTCCGAGTGAGAAGGAGCAGCTGGCGATTTATCGCGAGCAACTGTCCGCCTTCCATCCGTTACCGGTGACCATGCGCAGCCTGGACATCGGCGGCGACAAGTCACTGTCGTATTTCCCCATCAAGGAAGACAACCCCTTCCTTGGCTGGCGCGGTATTCGCGTTACCCTCGACCATCCTGAAATCTTCCTCGTCCAGACCCGCGCGATGCTCAAGGCCAGCGAAGGCTTGAACAACCTGCGCATCCTGCTCCCGATGATCTCCGGCACCCACGAGCTGGAAGAGGCGCTGCACCTGATCCACCGGGCCTGGGGCGAAGTGCGCGACGAAGGCGCCGACGTGCCGATGCCGCCGATTGGCGTGATGATCGAGATTCCGGCGGCGGTGTACCAGGCCAAGGAGCTGGCGCGGCAGGTGGACTTCCTGTCGGTGGGCTCCAACGACCTGACCCAGTACCTGCTGGCCGTGGACCGCAACAACCCACGGGTGGCCGACCTCTACGACTACCTGCACCCGGCGGTGCTGCAAGCCTTGCAGAACGTGGTGCGCGACGCCCATGCCGAAGGCAAGCAAGTGAGTATCTGCGGTGAGATGGCCGGTGACCCGGCAGCGGCCGTGCTGTTGATGGCGATGGGCTTTGACAGCCTGTCGATGAACGCCACCAACTTGCCGAAGGTGAAATGGATGCTGCGCCAGATCAACCTGAGCCGAGCCAAGGAACTGCTGGCAGAGTTGATGACCATCGACAACCCGCAAGTTATCCACAGCTCGCTGCAACTGGCACTGAAGAACCTTGGGTTGGCACGGATGATCAATCCGGCGTCTGCAAAAACCCTCTAACCGGATTTCAGAGCCTGTCCCCAATCGAAATGTGGGAGGTTCAGATTTTGAGTTCAACTTCACCCAACTGTCCGCCATACGGCCCGAAACTGCGCTCCACGATATGCCGTGTCCCGTCGGCATTCACAATCAGCGCCGTGCTCGCCCGCGTCCCGTAACTGGGGCTGGCAATAAACACACTCGACAACAGGCTCTCCGTCGCCAGTCCCACGCTGGTGTCCGGCAAGTCGGCAAACGGGGCGGTCTGCGGGTCGCTCAAGATCCCCAGCAGAGCCTCCGGCTGCGGATCCGTCAGCACTTGCGCCAGCGCCGCCTTGGCCTTCAACAACTTCGGCCACGGCGTATCCAGTCCTGCATTGGATAACCCATAAACCCCAGCTTCCAGCCGCGTCGGTGCAGACTCCTTGGCGTTGTAATGCCAAAGCTCGTCCCGCGTCCCGACCAACAGGTTAAACCCGGCATATTCAATGGATCTGCCATTAACGTCGGCCAAATAGTCGTCAATTGACAGCGAACCGCTGAGAAAGCGCGCTACTAGCTCGCCCCGCGACTTGCGGGCCGGCGGCTGGTGCGGGTCACGAATATTGGTCAGCGCCGCAAAGCGCCCATCTGCGCCAACTCCCAGCCAGGTCCCGCCGGCTTCTTGGTCGCGCCCGGCGTAAACATGGGGCGCATCCAGCCACTGGGCCAACGGCAGGCTGGGCCGGGCATAAAACTCATCACGGTTGGCCGCGACGATCAGCGGCTGGGCGTGGCCCGGCCGCCAGGCAAAAACAATCAGGCACATAAGGCAATCCCTTTGTGTTTTGCCCACTCTACCCATAGAACCCTGTGCTTTGCATCCGTTAACATGCCGGTCTGTTTTCGGGGGCTCCCATGGAATTTCTGCTGTATTTGCTGCTGGGTTCCTGTGCGGGCATGCTCGCCGGGCTGTTCGGCGTGGGCGGCGGGATCATTATTGTGCCGGTGCTGGTGTTCAGTTTCACCTTGCAGGGCTTCGATCCCTCGGTGTTGACCCACCTCGCTGTCGGCACGTCCCTGGCGTCTATTATCTTCA
Source organism: Pseudomonas sp. PAMC 26793 (assembly GCF_000313235.1). Classification (NCBI taxonomy): domain Bacteria; kingdom Pseudomonadati; phylum Pseudomonadota; class Gammaproteobacteria; order Pseudomonadales; family Pseudomonadaceae; genus Pseudomonas; species Pseudomonas sp. PAMC 26793. Next base: position 301,650 of record NZ_AMXG01000023.1, on the reverse strand, counting down.
CGTCGGTGAATGCGGTGCGTGAGCATCACCGCCGGGGCGCCGTGCGCTGGCCGATCTTTGTGTGGATGGCCGTGGGCATCCTGCTGGGCGCAGGCGTTGGCGCGCTGACTGCTGAAGCGATTTCCGGGCCGCACTTGCAGAAGATCATCGGTGTGTTCGCCCTGGTGATCGCCCTGCAGATGACCCTGGAGCTCAAGCCCAAGGCCAGCCGTCAGGTGCCGGGCAAGCTCGGCCTGACCCTGGCGGGCGGCGTGATCGGCTGGTCGTCGGCGATTTTCGGTACCGGCGGCGGTTCGTTGACCGTGCCGTTCCTGACCTGGCGCAGCGTGCCGATGCAGCAGGCAGTGGCCACCTCGTCGGCCTGCGGCTTGCCGATCGCCCTGGCCAGTGCGTTAAGTTTCATGATTCTGGGCTGGCATGATCCGCTGCTGCCCGAGCATAGTCTCGGCTTTGTGTACTTGCCGGCGCTGCTGGGCATTGCCCTGACCAGCATGGTGGCGGCCCGTTTCGGCGCGCGCCTGGCGCATCGGTTGTCGCCGCGCTTGCTCAAGCGGCTGTTCGCCGGGCTGCTGTTTTGCGTAGGGCTGAATTTTTTGCTGTAACGCAGGCTTAATCGCGCACCGGCATGGTCCGATGCGCCATGACTATTGATTTAACGAGGAGTCGCAATGCTGCCTTACCCGCAGATCAACCCGGTGGCCGTGGCCATCGGTCCGCTGCAAATCCACTGGTACGGGTTGATGTACCTGATCGGCATCGGCGGTGCCTGGCTGCTGGCTTCCCGGCGCCTGAACCGTTTCGACCCGACCTGGACCAAGGAGAAGCTCTCCGACATGGTGTTCTGGATGTCGATGGGGGTCATCGTCGGCGGACGCCTGGGGTATGTGCTGTTCTACGACCTGCCAGCCTACATCGCCAACCCGACGCTGATCTTCGAGGTGTGGAAGGGCGGCATGGCCTTCCACGGCGGGTTTGTAGGCGTGATGATCGCGGCTTGGTGGTTTGGCCGGCGTAACGGCAAGTCGTTCTTCCAACTGATGGACTTCGTCGCGCCGTTTGTGCCGATTGGCCTGGGCGCCGGGCGTATCGGTAACTTCATCAATGCCGAATTGTGGGGCAAGCCGACTGACGTGCCGTGGGCCATGGTGTTCCCGCCGTTCAGCGACCCGGCGCAATTGCCGCGTCACCCGTCGCAGCTGTACCAGTTCGCCCTGGAAGGTGTGGCGCTGTTCCTGATCCTCTATATCTTCTCGCGCAAGCCACGCCCGACCATGGCCGTGTCGGGGATGTTCGCGCTGTTCTACGGGATCTTCCGCTTTATCGTCGAGTTCGTGCGGGTGCCGGATGCGCAACTGGGCTACCTGGCGTGGGGCTGGTTGACCATGGGTCAGATTCTCAGCCTGCCGATGATCATCGCCGGCCTGGGCCTGCTGTGGTGGGCTTACAATCGCCCCCAAGGCATCAAGAACACCGCGCTTTAAATTCGAACGCCGGGGCCCGAGGGACCCGGCTTCAACGATACAGGTATACACATGAAGCAATATCTCGAACTACTGAACGATGTCGTGACCAATGGCCTGACCAAGGGCGACCGCACCGGCACCGGCACCAAGGCCGTGTTTGCCCGTCAGTTTCGGCATAGCTTGGCCGACGGCTTCCCGCTGCTGACCACCAAGAAGCTTCACTTCAAAAGCATCGCCAACGAATTGATCTGGATGTTGAGCGGCAACACCAACATCAAGTGGCTGAACGAGAATGGCGTAAGGATCTGGGACGAATGGGCCACCGAAGACGGCGACCTGGGCCCGGTGTACGGTGAGCAGTGGACCGCCTGGCCAACCAAGGACGGCGGCAAGATCAACCAGATCGACTACATGGTCGAGACCCTGAAGACCAACCCCAACAGCCGCCGCATCCTGTTCCACGGCTGGAACGTCGAGTACCTGCCGGACGAGACCAAGAGCCCGCAGCAAAACGCCCGGGACGGCAAGCAGGCACTGCCGCCTTGCCACTTGTTGTACCAGGCGTTTGTGCATGACGGTCATCTGTCGATGCAGTTGTACATCCGCAGCTCCGATGTATTCCTCGGTCTGCCGTACAACACCGCGGCCCTGGCGCTGCTGACCCATATGCTGGCCCAACAGTGCGACCTGATCCCTCACGAGATCATCGTCACCACGGGCGACACCCATGCCTACAGCAACCATATGGAACAGATCCAGACCCAGCTGGCGCGCACGCCGAAGAAGCTGCCGGAACTGGTGATCAAGCGCAAACCCGCGTCGATCTACGATTACAAATTCGAAGACTTTGAAATCGTGGGCTATGACGCTGATCCGAGCATCAAGGCCGACGTGGCTATCTAAAAGCGATCTCGGTCCAAATGTGGGAGCGGGCTTGCTCGCGAATACGGTGTATCAGAAACACATTCAGTGGCTGACACTCCGTATTCGCGAGCAAGCCCGCTCCCACATTTGTTTTGTGTACACATTCAATGACCGTGGCTTCTGCCCACATGTGAGGGCTCAGCCTCGCTGGCCGCGACACTCCCGCTGACTTCCAGCCGCTGCAAAATCCCGCACTGATCCAGATCCGGCCCGCCGCCGCAGCGTTGGCGCAGGTCGAGCAACTGTTCCTGCAACGCCAGCAGCCCGTCGATCCGCGCCTTGACGTGGTGGATGTGCTCGTCGATCAACGCATTCACGCTTTCGCACTGGTCCTGAGGACTGTCCCGCAGGCCCAGCAGGCTGCGAATTTCCTCAAGGGTCATGTCCAGACTGCGGCAGTTGCGGATAAACACCAACCGTTCGGTGTGCGCCTGGGTGTACAGGCGGTAGTTTCCGTCGCTGCGCGCGGGCGGCGGTAGCAGGCCTTCCTTCTCGTAATAACGGATGGTTTCCACCTGGCAATCCGTCAATTTTGCCAATTCGCCGATCTTCATCGCAGCAATCTCCAAAAGGGTGCTTGACCCTATAGTGGCTACAGGGTCTTTACTTGGCAACAGGCACCTTTACGGACGCGACAGAATGAGCGACTCCCTCCACACCCCGCACAAGCACGACCATGATCATGACCACGCGCATGATCACGGCCCGAAGCTCAAACCTGTGCAGAAGCACGACCATGGCAGCCATGGCGATTCCTGCTGTTCCAGCAAGGCCGCGCCGGCGCTGGTGAAGCTGACCGAAGCCCCCACGGCGGGCTCGCGGCTGAGCACTTTCCGCATCGAAGCCATGGACTGCCCCACCGAGCAGACGCTGATCCAGAACAAACTGGGCAAGCTCGCCGGTGTGCAGCAACTGGAATTCAACCTGATCAACCGCATTCTCGGCGTGACTCACGACTTGCCGACGACCGCGCCGATCATCGACGCCATCAAGTCTCTGGGCATGCAGGCGGACCCTATCGAAGAAGGCGTTGCCCCGGCGGAACCGCCGGCGAAGAAGCACTGGTGGCCGCTGGCCGTGTCCGGTGTGGGCGCGTTGGGTGCCGAAGTGCTGCACTTCACCAACGCAGCCCCGACGTGGGTGATCGCCCTGGTCGCGCTGATCTCGATCTTCAGCGGCGGCCTCACCACCTATAAAAAGGGCTGGATTGCCCTGAAAAACCTCAACCTGAACATCAACGCCCTGATGAGCATCGCCGTCACCGGCGCGATCCTGATCGGCCAGTGGCCGGAAGCCGCGATGGTGATGTTCCTGTTCACCGTGGCCGAGTTGATCGAAGCCAAGTCTCTGGACCGTGCACGTAACGCCATCAGCGGCCTGATGCAGATGACGCCGGAACAGGCCACGGTCCGTCAAGCGGACGGCAGTTGGGTTGAACAGGACGTTAAAGTTATCGAATTGGGCTCTATCGTGCGGGTTCGTCCCGGCGAGCGCATTGGCCTGGACGGTGAAGTCACCTCTGGCCAGTCCACCATCGACCAGGCGCCGATTACCGGTGAAAGCCTGCCGATTGAAAAGACTGTGGGCGATAAAGTCTTCGCCGGCACCATCAACCAGGCCGGTTCCCTGGAATACAAAGTCACTGCCGCCGCCAACAACTCCACCCTGGCGCGGATCATCCACGCCGTGGAACAGGCCCAGGGCGCCCGTGCGCCTACCCAGCGTTTTGTCGACACCTTCGCCAAGGTCTACACCCCGGCGGTGTTCATCTTTGCCTTGGGTGTGGCGTTGATCCCGCCGCTGTTCATGGGCGGTGTGTGGTTTGAATGGGTTTACCGCGCGCTGGTGCTGCTGGTGGTCGCGTGCCCATGCGCACTGGTGATTTCCACCCCGGTGACCATCGTCAGCGGCCTGGCCGCCGCAGCGCGCAAAGGCATCCTGATCAAGGGCGGCGTGTACCTGGAGGGCGGTTACAAGCTCGACTACCTGGCCCTCGACAAGACCGGCACCATCACCCACGGCAAACCGGTGCAAACCGATTACCTGGCGCTGTTCCCGAACATGGAAGACAGCGCGCCGGCCCTGGCCGCCAGTCTGGCCGGGCGTTCCGATCACCCGGTGTCCCTGGCCATCGCCAACGCGGCTGTGGATAAGCATCTCACCGTTCACACGGTGGATAACTTCGAGGCCCTGACCGGTCGCGGTGTGAAGGGCGAGATAAACGGAGAGGTCTACTACCTGGGCAACCACCGCCTGGTGGAAGAGCTGAACCTGTGCTCGCCGGCCTTGGAGAAGAAGCTCTTCGCCCTGGAAAAACAAGGCAAGTCGGTGGTCCTGTTGCTGGACAAGTCCGGCCCGCTGGCGCTGTTCGCCGTGGCCGACACCGTGAAAGACACCAGCCGCGAAGCCATCCAGCAGCTGCATGACCTGGGCATCAAGACCCTGATGCTGACCGGCGACAACTCCCACACTGCCAAGGCGATTGCTGATCAGGTCGGCATCGACCAGGCTCAGGGCGACCTGTTGCCTACCGACAAGCTGCAAGCCATCGAAGCGCTCTACGCCAAGGGCCACCGGGTGGGCATGGTCGGCGACGGTATCAATGACGCCCCGGCCCTGGCCCGTTCCGAGATCGGGTTTGCCATGGCGGCGGCCGGTACCGACACCGCCATCGAGACCGCCGACGTGGCCCTGATGGATGATGACCTGCGCAAGATTCCGGCATTCATTCGGCTGTCGCGGCAAACGTCAAGTATCCTCAAGCAGAACATCGCCCTGGCCTTGGTGATCAAGGCGATCTTCCTCGCGGTGACCTTCCTTGGAATGGCCACCATGTGGATGGCGGTGTTCGCCGACATGGGCGTGAGCCTGCTGGTGGTATTCAATGGTCTGCGCCTGTTGCGCAAATAGTCGATGAGAGGGTGGCGTGCTGAGTGCCGAGCTGAAGGCGTTTTACATGGTCGCCCGCCTGGGCAGTATTACCCAGGCGGCGAAAAAGCTCGGGCTGAGCCAGCCCACGGTGACCACCCAGATTCGTCACCTGGAAAGCCAGTACTCGGTGGAGCTGTTCTACCGAGGCGGGCGCCGCCTGACCGTCAGTGATGAAGGTGCGCGGCTGTTGCCGATGGTCAAGGCGCTGTTGCAGCAGGAAGCGGATATCGAGTTTTTCCTGCGCAACAGTGGCCAGGTACAAGGGGCCTTGAGGATTGCCGCGACGGCACCTTATTACATCCTCGACCTGGTCAAAACCTTCCGCGAGCGGCTGCCACAGGTCGAAGTCTCGGTGGAAATCGGCAACTCCCAACAGGTGCTGGAAGCGCTGGATGACTACCGCGTCGACGTCGCCGCCTCGTCCCAACTGCTTGAAGACCCGCGCCTGATTCGCCGGGTGCTGGGCATGGACCCGCTGGTGCTGGCGGTGCATCGCAATCATCCGCTGGCAGTGCTTGATCATGTACCGCTGACTGCGCTGGCCGGGCATACCTTGCTGATGCGCGAACCGGGTTCTACCACCCGTCGATTGACCGAGGAGATGTTGCAGGGCGCCGGCGTGAGTTACGGGCCGCTGCTGGAGATTGGCAGTCGGGAATCGATCCGTGAGGCAGTGCTGCGCAATATCGGCATCAGCATCATTGCCCGCCAGGAAGTGCCCCACGACCCGCAATTGCGCGTGCTGACCATCGAAAATGCGCCGCAGATTCCCGAGTATTTGTACTGCCTTAAAGAACGAAAGGGCGCCCGATTGCCGGCGGCTTTCCTGGGATTGGCGCAGGAAATGTCTCCTCTCTGATCGTTCCCACGCTCTGCGTGGGAATGCCGGCCTGGACGCTCCGCGTCCGCTCTTAAGGTCGTGACGCGGAGCGTCACAGGATGTATTCCCACGCAGAGCGTAGGAACAATCAGTTGGTACAACCCAAATCTACCAATACCACTATCGCCACGTTTTGCCTTTCTGCCACAAGAGGGACGCATTGCCTGCCTAGGATGACCTTCATCAGTTTGATGAGGTGCCTCCATGAACACAGCCATGACCAATCCCGGCGCGCCAATGAAGGTGCGCGGTGTGCAGAAACGCTTCGGCGCCTTTACCGCGCTGGATAACGTGTCCCTGGATGTCGCCGCCGGCGAACTGGTGTGCCTGCTGGGCCCGTCGGGCTGCGGCAAGACCACCTTGCTGCGCTGCATAGCCGGGCTGGAACGCCAGGACAGTGGCGAGTTGTACCTCGGCGACCGTGACGTTTCCCTGCTGGCACCCCAGGCCCGGGACTACGGCATTCTGTTCCAGTCCTACGCGCTGTTTCCCAATCTCACCGTCGAAGCGAACATCGGCTACGGCCTCACCGGCAGTGGCCGCGATGAAGTGCGCAAGCGTGTCGGGCAGATGCTGGAACTTGTAGGCCTGGTGGGCAGCGAAAAGAAATTCCCCGGTCAACTCTCCGGCGGCCAACAGCAGCGCGTTGCCCTGGCCCGCGCCCTGGCGCCGGCGCCGTCCTTGTTGCTGCTGGACGAACCCATGTCCGCCCTCGACGCCCGAGTACGCGAGCATCTGTGCACCGAGCTGCGCCAACTGCAGCGCCGCCTGGGCATCACCACCCTGATGGTCACCCACAATCAGGACGAGGCCATGCTGATGGCCGACCGCATCGCTGTGATGAACAACGGCAAGGTCGAGCAGTACGCCACGCCCCAGGAAATCTACGACCGCCCGGCCACGCCGTTCGTGGCCGAGTTCGTCGGCCAGGGCAACTGGCTGCCGTTCAGCCGCAACAGCGCCAGCCACGCCCAGGTTGGCGGTATGAATATGCGCCTGGCGGACAACGCAGGCGTTGCGAAATCGGGCCGTCTGTTCTGCCGCCCGGAAGCCATCAACGTCAACCCGCCGGTGCATGAAGAAAACCTGTTCCCGGCCAAGGTCCGCGAGATCACCTTCCTCGGCAACCGCTGCCGCATGAGCTTTGAGCTGGACCAACTGCCCGGCCATCCGCTGCTCGCCGAACTGGCCCCGGAAGCCATGCCGCGCCTCGGCGCCCAGGACATCTGGGTCGCGCTGCCCCCGCGCAGCCTGCAGGTGTTTGCCTGAGATGGCCCGCGATATGACTCTGCCGATACCCGATAACGTGGCTCGTCAGGTTTCCCGTGCCGAAGTCGGCGACCGTATTTTTGTTATCGGCGGCAAGCTGCTTTGGTTATGTTTGCTGGGCGTCGCGGTACTGCTGCCGCTGCTGGCAATCTTCTGGCGCGGCTTCAGCAGTGAAGCCGGGCAGGGCGGTGGCCTGGTGGCGGCGCGGGAACTGGTCACCAGCGATAACTTCCACTGGTTGCTGGGTAACAGCCTGAAGGTTTCCGGCAGCGTGGCGGCCATCGTCGTACCGTTGGCCTACCTGTTTGCCTACGCCCTGCAGCGCACGTTGATTCCGGGCAAGGCGATCTGGCGTGGCATGTCGCTGCTGCCGTTGATGGCGCCGTCGATGCTGCCCGGGATTGCGCTGGTCTACCTGTTCGGTAACCAGGGCATGCTGCGCGGGCTGCTGTCGGACAACATCTATGGCTTCTGGGGCATCGTCCTCGGCGAAGTGATCTACACCTTTCCCCATGCCTTGATGATCCTGCTGTCAGCGCTTTCCCTGGCGGACGCACGCTTGTTTGATGCCGCATCGAGCATGGGCGCGAGTCCCGCCCGGGCGTTTCGCAGCATCACCTGGCCGGCGACCCGCCAGGCCGTGTTTGCCGCGTTTTGCCTGGTGTTCACCCTGACCATCACTGACTTCGGCGTGCCCGTGGTAGTCGGCGGCGATTATCAAGTGCTGGCGCTGGAAGCCTACAAAGCTGTGGTCGGCCAGCAGCAATTTGGCCGCGGTGCCTTGATCGGCATGGTCCTGCTGCTGCCGGCGCTGTTCAGTTTTGGTGTCGACGCCTGGCTACGCCGTCGTCACGGCGACTCCATGAGCGGCCGCGCCCAAGTGTTCCAGCCGGCGCCGTCGAAACTGCGGGATGGCTGCTACCTGGCCATCGTCCTGCTGATCTGCGCGATCCTGTTGCTGGTGTTCGGCATGGCGGTCTACTCGTCGCTGGTGAAGTTCTGGCCCTACAACCTGTCGCTGTCACTGGCCCATTACCAGTTCGAGGACACGGCCGGCGGCGGTTGGCTGGCCTACCGCAACAGCATCACCATGGCCCTGTGCACCGCGTTGATCGGCAGCGTGCTGATCTTTACCGGCGCTTACCTGATGGAAAAGACCAAGTGCCAGAAGGGCTTGAACCTGGCGCTGCGCATGCTCAGCTTCGTGCCGATGGCGGTGCCAGGGTTGGTGTTGGGCCTGGGCTATGTGTTCTTTTTCAACCTCAACGGCAACCCGCTGCATGTGCTTTACGGCACCATGACGCTGCTGGTGGTGTGCACCATTGCTCACTATTTGACCACCGCACAAATGACCGCCACCACGGCTCTGCGGCAGTTGGACGCCGAGTTCGAAGCCGCCGCGCTGTCCCTGAAGGCGCCGCTGTACCGGCATTACCTGCGGGTCACCGTGCCGATCTGCCTGCCGGCGCTGCTGGACATCGTGCGCTACCTGTTCGTCTCTGCGATGACCACCGTCTCCGCCGCGATCTTCCTCTACAGCCCCGACACCATCCTCGCGGCAGTCGCCGTGCTGAACATGGACGACGCCGGCAACGTCGGCGGCGCGGCGGCCATGTCGACCCTGATTCTGTTCACCTCGGCGGGCGTGTCCTTGCTGCTGGCGTGGGCCTCACGCGGCTTGTTGCGCCGCTCCCAGGCCTGGCGCCAAACCGCGCCCGGCCAATAAATCATCCATAAAGGAACTGCACCATGTTCAAGCCCCTGGCGTTAGCCGCTGCTGTGCTCACTGCGTTCAGCCTGAATGCCTTTGCCGCCAAGACCGAGTTGACCGTGTACACGGCCCTCGAAGCCGAGCAATTGAAGACCTACAAACAGGCCTTCGAAAAGGCTAACCCGGACATCGATATCAAATGGGTGCGCGACTCCACCGGCATCATCACCGCCAAGCTGCTGGCCGAAAAAGCCCGCCCGCAGGCTGACGTGGTCTGGGGCCTGGCCGCTTCCAGCCTGGCGATCCTCGACCAGCAGGGCATGCTGCAAAACTACGCACCCAAGGACCTGGGCAAGATCGGCGCGAACTACCGCGACGCCGCCAATCCACCGGCCTGGGTCGGCATGGACGTGTGGGCTGCGACTATCTGCTTCAACACCGTCGAAGCCGAAAAGCAGGGCCTGAGCAAACCGGTGAGCTGGCAAGACCTGACCAAGCCTGAGTACAAAGGCAAGATCGTCATGCCCAACCCGGCCTCGTCCGGCACCGGTTTCCTGGATGTGAGCGCCTGGCTGCAGACCTTCGGCGAGAAGCAGGGTTGGCAGTACATGGACGACCTGCACCAGAACATCGGCCAGTACGTTCACTCCGGTTCCAAGCCGTGCAAGCTGGCGGCGTCGGGTGAATTCCCGATCGGTATCTCGTTTGAATACCCGGCTGTTCAACTGAAGCGCCAGGGCGCACCGCTGGACATCATCCTGCCGAAAGAGGGTCTGGGCTGGGACATCGAAGCCACCGCGGTGATCAAGGGCACCGCCCACGCGGACGCGGCACAGAAGCTCGCCGACTTCTCCGCCAGCCCGGCGGCAATGGAGCTGTACAAGGAAAACTTCGCGGTACTGGCCCAGCCGGGTATCGCCAAGCCGCAGACCGAATTGCCGGCTGACTACGAGCAGCGGCTGATCAAGAACGACTTTGCCTGGGCGTCGAAAAACCGCGACAGCATCCTGACCGAGTGGCGCAAGCGCTATGACGGCAAGTCGGAAAAACAATAACCACCGATCGTTCCCACGCTCTGCGTGGGAACGCGGCTCTGGACGCTCTGCGTCCGCTTTTGTAGTCGTGACGCGGAGCGTCACAGGATGCATTCCCACGCGGAGCGTGGGAACGAGAGGTCTTCATGACACAACTGCTGATCATCGGCGCCGGCATCCTTGGCCTGTCCCACGCTTATGCGGCCGCCAAACGCGGCCTCAAGGTCAAGGTCTTCGAGCGTAGCGCCACACCGCTGGGCGCTTCCGTGCGCAACTTTGGCCAGGCACTGGTCACCGGCCAGCCGCCCGGGCCGATGCTTGACCTGGCGCGGGACAGCCGCGAGATCTGGGGCCAGTGGGCACAGCTCGCCGGTATCCAACTCAAACGCAACGGCTCTTACCTGTTCGCCCGCACCGAAGCCGAAGAGCACTTGCTTGAAGCCTTCTGCGCCGGGCGCGCCAAGGAGCATGGTTATCGCGTCGAGTTGCTGCAAGGCGCCGCCCTGGCTGACCTGTATGGCGGCCAGTTCGCCCATCACCGCGCTGCGCTTCATGGCCTGGACGATCAACAACTGTATTCCCGCGAGGCTATCCCGGCGCTGATCGACTACCTGAGCCGCGAACTGAACGTGGAGTTTCATTTCTCCACCCTGGTGCGCGACATCGAGCCCGGCCAGGTGCACACCACCGCCGGCTCCTTTCGCGGCGAGCAGATCATTGTCTGCTCCGGTCACGACTACCAGACGCTGCTGGCCGAGCAGATCGCCGAACTCCACCCGCAAATCTGCCGCCTGCAAATGCTGCGCGCCCGGCCTGCGGTGGCGTTGAACCTGCAACACGCGCTGCTGACCGGCCTCAGTTGCGTCCACTACGGTGCCTTCGCCGATTTGCCGGAAGCCGCGCCGGTGCAGGCCGACATCCTGCGGGATGTACCGCATCTGCACGAAAACGGCATCCATCTGCTGATCAGCCCAACGCCTTACGGTGAACTGATCATCGGTGATTCCCACCATTACGGCAGCGATCCATCACCGTTCAACGCCGAACAGGTGGACACCTGGATGATCGAACTGGCCGAACATACCCTGGGCTGCAAGATCCAGGTCGTGGAGCGCTGGCAGGGCGTCTATGGTTCCCGTGGGCCGGGGCCGTTCTCGTTCCTGCGGGCGGCGCCGGGAGTGAGTGCGGCGTTGATGCACACCGGCGTGGGCATGAGCGTCGGGCCGGCGATGGCCGAGCGCAATATCACAGAGCTATGGGGGAACCCGTGATGGAAGCAGAGCAGGTGATCGCCGAAGTCTTCGGCCTTTACGAACAGCACGGCACCGCTGACTACATTGGTGAGCCGGTCTCGCAGATCGAGCACATGTCCCAGGCTGCGCAGTTGGCGATGGCTGAGGGCTTTGATGATGAAGTGGTATTGGCGGCGTTCTTCCATGATATCGGGCACATCTGCGGTCAAGGCGGCGAGAACATGGGGGGTTATGGCGTGGTCAGCCATGAACGGCTGGGGGCTGATTATCTGCGCCAGGCGGGCTTCAGCGAGCGCATGGCAAAACTGGTGGAATACCACGTGCAAGCCAAGCGTTACCTGACCTTCAGCCAGCCGGACTACTACGCACGCCTGAGCGAAGCCAGCCGTCGTACCTTGGGTTACCAGGGCGGCGTGATGACCGCTGAGGAAGCCCGGGCGTTCGAGCAGGATCCGCTGTGCGCCGTCAGCCTGCGCATGCGTCACTGGGATGAACAGGCCAAGGAAATGCACGTGCCGGTGATGGACCTTGAAGTGTTGAAATCCAAGGCCCGGCAGTTGTTGGCGGCTTAGGTCTCGTCCAGACGCTGGGCCAGGGCTTCGATCTGTTCCTGGCGTTCGGCCTGGCTCAACTTGGGGTGCGGGTTGAGGGACGACCATTGCGGATGGGCGCGGGCCTTGTTCAGGGCTTCCGGCAGCTTGCCTTCGCGCCAGGTCTTGTCCTGGGGCGTGTCGACCTTGATGCTGTGGATCGCCGCGTGGCCCCGCAGGTTCAGGGCCTTGAGCAGTTGCCGCTGACGCAGGGCCAACAGGCGCAGCACGCTGTCATCGACGGTGAGTTCGCGCTGGCCCTTGATCTTGCCCAGCAGGCGGCTGCCGTAACTGCGCGCAGTTTGCAGGGCGCCACCGGCGATGGCGCCGGCGAGGGCCGCAGCGCCGAGGGTCAGGCCGCCCACCAGTAAATCCACACCCGCACCGGCGGCGGCGCCGGCCGCGATGCCGCCACCGACCCGCACACCCAGTTGCTTGAGGGTTTCGGGGTTGAACAGGTCATCGCCCCAACGTCCGTCCAGCAGCGGTAAATCGCTGGCGGCGGCGTCTTGCGGGCGGAAGCCGAACAGCTTGAGCAAGGCTTCCACGCAGCGCTGTTCGCGCTGGCGCACGGTTTTGCGCAGTTCGCCGATGGCTTGCTGTTCCACTTCGGCTTCGCTGACCACGCTGCGGCGGCAGGCGGCGCAGTCGATCAGCAGTTCGGCAATCAACCGCGCAGCACTTTGCTGGCGAGTCTGGCGCTGGGCTTCCTGATCAAGGATCAGCCGCTCCAGTTGCCCACGGGAATTTTCCAGCAGCAGGGCGAGGCTTTCATAGAGGCGGCGCTCGCCGTCTTCCGGCGGCGCGACGCTGTCGAAACGCACCAGCGCATGCAGGCCGAGGCGGGCGAGGGCTTCGCGCCAGTCCGGCTCGCGGTGGTCGGCGCTGCTGACAAAATTGAGCACTGGCAGCAACGGTTTGCCACAGCTGGCCAGCACTTGCAGCTCATCGCGGTACTTGGCCAGCACCGGCTCCCGGGCATCTATCACATACAGCCCGGCATCCGAGGCCAGCAGTTGGCGCAGCACCTTGGCTTCCTGTTCGAAGCGTTGCCGGGCTTCGCTGCCCTCCAGAAAACGTGCCAGCCGTGCCGGGCCGTCGAGGCGTTCGCCGGGGCGGTCCAGGCGTTCGAGGTAATCGAGCAGGGCGATGGCATCTTCCAGGCCGGGCGTGTCGTACAGCTCCAGCAAGGCTTCGCCGTCTACCGAAAGCCGAGCACCTTCGACATGCCGGGTGGTGCTGGGCCGATGGGACACTTCACCAAAGCCGACGTCTCGCGTGAGGGTGCGCAACAGCGAGGTCTTGCCGACGTTGGTGTGGCCGACCACCGCGAGTTTCAGGGGCTTAGTCATGACCGGTCTCCAGCCAAGTGAGCGGCGCGCAATCGGCGAACGGGATCTCCAACTGTTGCAACGCTGTATGCCAGTCACCCAGACGTTCCGCGTCCAGGGCCTGGCCCGCAGGTGCTTGCAACAGCCAGACGCGGGTGGCGGTGGCGCTGCGGGCCAGTTCGGCGATCAGCGCGAGGCTGCCGCGATCCGGCGAGCGCCGTGGGTCGCAGGCGATGGCCAGGCGTGCGGGCGGGAAGCGGGTCAGTTGCTCCAGCAGCTTGTTGCGGGATTCGCGGCTGTCGAGGATGCCGGCGTCCTTGACGCTGGCCGGGAGCTTCGGCGGCCAGGTACGTTGGTCATCAAGTTCGATGGCCACCAGCAGGGCGCCGTCGCTTTCCAGTTCGCTGACGCCACCGGTCACGTGGTGCAACTGCTCGGGCGCCGCATCGTTGACCCCAAGCCGTTCGCTGCTGGGCATCAGCCGTTCACGCAGTTGGCTGTAGCCGGGCAGGTTAAGGTCGAGGCTCAAGGCGGCACGCCCGCGTTTCCAGCGCCACAGGCACAGCAGCGCGAGGATCAGGCGCGGCAGGATGCCGTACACCAGCAGCACGCCTACCAGCCAGGCGGCCCAGGCCTGGCGGGCGCTTTCGATATTCAGGGCGGCATCGCCGCTGGCGCGGATCATCTCGACGGTGGGCACATTGAAGCCGAGCAAGGCGGGCAGGGCGCCGAGGGTTTGGGTCACGGCGACAAAGGTGTCGGCCCGCAGGATGGTGGTTTCCCACACAAAGCCGTAGCGCCGGGTGGCCAACAGCGTCAGCAGGATCACCATGGCGCTGAGCAGTGCCAGCAGCCACAAGCTGTTGACCAGCACACCGACGGCCCAGCGATTGAGTTTGCGCCGTTGCAGCAACAGCAGCAGGGCGGGCGCCAGTTGCGCGGCCTTGGCGTCGCGGGCGAGTTTTTCGCTGAGCCATAACCACAGGCGGCCGAGGCTGGCGCTGTGTTCACCGGCAAACAACAGGCCCAGGGCCCAGCTCAACAACAGGATCAGGTTCAAACCCAGCAGACTGCCCAAGGCCCAGAAGACATTGACCGGCACCAGCCCGTTGCCCAGTGCGGCAAAGGACAAGCCGGCGCCGCTGATAATGGCAACCACCGCCAGCAGGATCAGCGCCAGGCGTGCGCCTTGCAGCCAGCGGGTCAGGGCGGCGGTCAGGCCATCGCGTTCGGCCAACCACAGCGCGCGGTTTTGAATGCGCGTGGGCAAGTCGCCGCCGGTGCTGCGGGCCAGGCGATTGGCTTCCTGGTCTTCCAGGGCGCCCGCGTGTTCCTCCCGCAGGCGCACGGTTTCGGTCAGCCAGAGTGTTTGCAGGGGATTCAGAGCTGTCACGCGCCGTCCTGTTGAGCCAGTGAGGTTGGAGCATAACCGCTGGAACGCCGGTTGGGGTATGCCGCGCGCGCCTCTGGTATTCTCGTCGCCATGAAAAAAACTCTCCCTTTAAGCCTGATCGCAGCCCTCGGTGAAAACCGTGTGATCGGCGTCGACAACAGCATGCCCTGGCATTTGCCGGGGGATTTCAAATATTTCAAGGCCGCCACCTTGGGCAAGCCGATCATCATGGGGCGCAAGACCTGGGACTCCCTGGGCCGACCGTTGCCGGGCCGGTTGAACATTGTGGTCAGCCGTCAGACCGATCTGGTGCTGGAAGGTGCGGAAGTTTTTCCGTCACTGGACGCGGCCGTGGAGCGGGCTGAGGAATGGGCCAAGGCGCAGGGCGTGGATGAGCTGATGCTGATCGGCGGCGCGCAGTTGTATGCCCAGGGGCTTGCGCAGGCGGATCGCCTGTATTTGACGCGGGTGGCATTGAGCCCGGACGGCGATGCGTGGTTTCCCGAGTTTGATTTGAACCAGTGGAAGCTGGTGTCGAATGTCGAGAATGCGGCTGAGGGTGACAAGCCGGCGTATAACTTCGAAGTCTGGGAAAAAGCCTAAAAACTCATGTGGCGAGGGAGCTTGCTGTGGCGAGGGAGCTTGCTCCCGCTGGGCTGCGAAGCGGCCCTAAAAGCTGATCCCTCAATCTCTCAGAAAACTCGGTCGCCTGCTTTGGGGCTGATGCGCAGCCCAGCGGGAGCAAGCTCCCTCGCCACAAAGTTCAGCCGTTAAGCCTGCGCCAGTTCCGCATGCTCATCCGCATCCAACAACGCTTTATCCGTCTGCCCCATGATCTGGCTGGTAATCGCCCCGGCCGTCATCGAACCGTTCACGTTCAACGCCGTACGGCCCATGTCGATCAGCGGCTCGACCGAAATCAGCAGCGCCACCAGTGACACTGGCAAGCCCATCGCCGGCAGCACGATCAGCGCGGCAAACGTCGCACCGCCGCCCACGCCCGCCACGCCGGCCGAACTCAAGGTCACAATCGCCACCAGTGTTGCGATCCACAGCGGATCCAGCGGGTTGATACCCACGGTCGGCGCAACCATCACCGCCAGCATCGCCGGATAAAGGCCCGCACAACCGTTCTGGCCAATCGTCGCGCCAAACGACGCCGCGAAGCCGGCGATGGACTGCGGAATCCCCAGGCGACGGGTCTGCGCTTCAATGCTCAGCGGGATGCTCGCGGCGCTGGAGCGGCTGGTGAAGGCGAACGTCAGCACCGGCCAGACCTTGCGGAAGAACCGCAGCGGGTTGATCCCGGCCAGGGACAGCAGCAGGCCATGCACCACAAACATCAGGCCCAGGGCCAGGTACGACACCACCACAAAACTGCCGAGCTTGATGATGTCTTGCAGGTTGGAGCTGGCGACCACTTTGGTCATCAGCGCCAATACGCCGTACGGGGTCAGCTTCATCACCAGGCGCACCAGGCGCATCACCCAGGCTTGCAGGGTGTCGATGGCGTTGAGGACTTTCTGGCCTTTTTCCACGTCATCCTTGAGCAGTTGCAGCGCGGCAACCCCGAGGAATGCGGCAAAAATCACCACACTGATGATCGACGTCGGCTTGGCCCGGGCCAGGTCGGAGAACGGGTTCTGCGGAATGAACGACAGCAGCAGTTGCGGGATATTCAGGTCGGCAACCTTGCCCGCGTAATCACTCTGGATCACTTGCAGGCGTGCCATTTCCTGGGTGCCGGCCACCAGGCCTTCGGCGGTGAGGCCGAACAGGTTGGTCAGGCCGATACCGATCAGCGCCGCAATCGCCGTGGTGAACAGCAGCGTGCCGATGGTCAGGAAGCTAATCTTGCCCAGGGACGAGGCGTTATGCAGGCGGGCCACGGCGCTGAGGATCGAGGCGAACACCAGCGGGATCACGATCATTTGCAGCAACTGCACGTAACCGTTGCCGACCAGGTCGAACCAGCCGATCGAGGCCTTGAGCACCGGGTTGCCGGCACCGTAGATCGCGTGCAGCACCACACCGAAGATCACGCCGAGGACCAACGCAAACAACACCTTCTTGGCGAGGCTCCAGTTGGTTCGGCGGGTTTGTGCCAGGCCCAGCAACAGGGCCACGAACACCAGTAAGTTGAGAATCAGGGGCAGATTCATTGAAGCTCCGTTGAGAAGGCAGCCAATCGCAGGAGCCTGCGATTGCGAACCGGCAAGCCTAACAGCTTGAAATATATTGATTTAATAACGTTATCGCATGGTGACTGTCGTTTTTGGAATAAGCGGTTGACGCGCAGGCGTATGGCATTGGCGCGATCACGACGAAAGCGGTCGCGCTCGGGCGATAACTGTCACACAGATTTGTTAGCGTCGATGTCTTTCACTCAGGGAGAAAACGCACATGAAGCTAGCGCCGAAACTGTTTGCCGCCGCGCTGTGCCTGGGCCTTGCGAGCCAGGCCTTTGCCGCCACCGAGTTGAAACACTGGCCGGCGGCTGCCGCCAAGCAACTGGACACGATGATTGCCGCCAATGCCAACAAGGGCAACTTCGCGGTATTCGACATGGACAACACCAGTTACCGCTACGACCTTGAAGAGTCATTGCTGCCGTACCTGGAAAACAAGGGCCTGATCACCCGCGACACCATGGACCCTTCCCTGAAGCTGATCCCGTTCAAAGACACCGCCGACCACAAGGAAAGCCTGTTCAGTTACTACTATCGCCTCTGCGAAGTCGACGACATGGTCTGCTACCCGTGGGTCGCGCAGATTTTCTCCGGCTTCACCCTCAAGGAACTCAAGGGCTACGTCGACGAGATGATGGCGTCGGGCAAGCCGGTGCCGGTCACCTACTACGAAGGTGACGTGGTCAAGAATATGGAAGTGCAGCCGCCGAAAGTCTTCACCGGCCAGGCTGAGCTGTACAACAAGCTGATGGAAAACGGCATTGAGGTCTACGTGATGACCGCCGCGTCCGAGGAACTGGTGCGCATGGTCGCGGCCGATCCGAAGTACGGCTACAACGTCAAACCCGAGAACGTCATCGGCGTGAGCACGCTGCTCAAGGACCGCAAGACCGGCGAGCTGACCACCGCGCGCAAACAGATCGCCGCCGGCAAGTATGACGAGAAGGCCAACCTCGGCCTGGAACTGACCCCGTACCTGTGGACCCCGGCGACCTGGATGGCCGGCAAGCACGCGGCGATCCTGACCTACATCGACGAGTGGAAAAAACCGGTGATCGTCGGTGGCGACACGCCGACCAGTGACGGCTACATGCTGTTCCATGACGTGGACGTGGCCAAGGGCGGCATCCACCTGTGGGTCAACCGCAAGGATAAGTACATGACGCAGCTCAACGGCATGATGGCCAAGCACGCAGCGGCCCAGGCCAAGGAAGGGTTGCCGGTGACCGCGGATAAAAACTGGGTGATCGTCAAGCCGGACGAGATTCAGTAAGTACGGCTGTACTCAGTCAGAAATGTGGGAGCGGGCTTGCTCGCGAAGGCGGTGGATCAGCTAGCTGATTCAGTGACTGGCACACCGCAATTCGCGAGCAAGCCCGCTCCCACAGTTGATCTCCTTTGTTTGGGGCGATTATCTCCAGGCAAAAAAATGCCCCGCACCTGGCGGGGCATTTTTATGGGCGAGTCTTACAGACCGTCCAGCATCGCCTTGTTACGCACAGCACCCTTGTCGGCACTGGTGGCCAGCAGGGCGTAAGCCTTCAACGCGGTAGTGACTTTGCGCGGACGCTTCTCTACCGGCTTCCAGCCTTTCTTGTCCTGCTCGACCCGGCGTGCCGCCAGCTCTTCATCGCTGATCAACAGGTTGATCGAGCGGTTCGGAATGTCGATCAGCACCTTGTCGCCATCCTGCACCAGGCCGATAGCGCCGCCAGCAGCGGCTTCCGGCGAAGCGTGGCCGATGGACAGGCCCGAGGTACCGCCGGAGAAACGGCCGTCGGTGAGCAAGGCGCAGGCCTTGCCCAGGCCTTTGGATTTCAGGTACGACGTCGGGTAGAGCATCTCTTGCATGCCCGGGCCGCCTTTCGGGCCTTCGTAACGGATGATGACGATGTCGCCTTCCTTCACTTCGTCAGCGAGGATGCCGCGTACCGAGCTGTCCTGGCTTTCGTAGATCTTGGCGCGGCCTTCGAACACGTGGATCGATTCGTCGACACCGGCGGTTTTCACTACACAGCCATCGAGGGCGATGTTGCCGTACAGCACGGCCAGGCCGCCTTCTTTCGAATAGGCATGCTCGACACTGCGGATGCAGCCGTTTTCACGGTCGTCGTCGAGGGTTTCCCAACGGGTCGACTGGCTGAACGCGGTTTGCGTCGGGATGCCGGCCGGGCCTGCCTTGAAGAAGTGATGCACGGCTTCGTCGGTGGTCTGGGTGATGTCCCACTTGGCGATGCCTTCGGCCAGGGATTTGCTGTGCACGGTCGGCAGGTCGGTGTGCAGCAAGCCGCCACGGGCCAGGGAACCGAGGATCGAGAAGATCCCGCCGGCACGGTGCACGTCTTCCATGTGGTACTTCTGGATGTTTGGCGCGACTTTGCACAGTTGCGGCACGTGGCGCGACAGGCGGTCGATGTCCCGCAGGTCGAAGTCGATCTCGGCTTCTTGCGCGGCGGCCAGCAAGTGCAGGATGGTGTTGGTGGAACCGCCCATGGCGATGTCCAGGGTCATGGCGTTTTCGAACGCCTTGAAGTTGGCGATGTTGCGCGGCAACACCGACTCATCGTTCTCGGTGTAGTAGCGCTTGCACAGCTCGACGATGGTGCGGCCGGCCTGCAGGAACAGTTGCTCGCGGTCGCTGTGGGTGGCCAGTGTCGAGCCGTTGCCCGGCAAGGCCAGGCCCAGGGCTTCCACCAGGCAGTTCATCGAGTTGGCGGTGAACATGCCGGAGCACGAACCGCAGGTAGGACAGGCGCTGCGCTCGTATTCCGCAACCTTCTCGTCAGAAGCGCTGGAATCGGCGGCGATGACCATGGCGTCGACCAGGTCGAGGCCGTGGGAGGCGAGCTTGGTCTTGCCGGCTTCCATCGGGCCGCCGGAGACGAAGATCACCGGGATGTTCAGGCGCAGGGCGGCCATCAGCATGCCGGGGGTGATCTTGTCGCAGTTGGAGATGCACACAATGGCGTCGGCGCAGTGGGCGTTGACCATGTACTCCACGGAGTCGGCGATGATCTCGCGGCTCGGCAGGGAATACAGCATGCCGTCATGGCCCATGGCGATGCCGTCATCCACGGCGATGGTGTTGAATTCTTTCGCTACACCGCCGGCGCGTTCGATCTCGCGGGCGACCAGTTGGCCCAGGTCCTTGAGGTGGACGTGGCCGGGTACGAACTGGGTGAACGAGTTGGCAATCGCGATGATCGGCTTTTTGAAGTCGTCATCTTTCATCCCCGTGGCGCGCCACAGTGCGCGGGCGCCGGCCATGTTGCGGCCGTGGGTGGATGTTTTCGAGCGGTAATCAGGCATTGGAGCACTCCGGGCGGCTAATCAAGTACTAAAGGGGAGTGAGCTTCTAATTGACGACTGGAACACCCGAAAAATGGCCGTGTGTCCGGAAGTTGCCACTCGCGTCGCGGGATCGCCGCTTGCTTGGGCCTCGAGCTCATAAACCCGCCGGGGGATGACTGGCGATGAATAGGTCCGATTCTACACCGCTGGCGGCCGGAGGGAATGGCCGCCAGCGTGTAGATAGCGCCTACGAGACGTGTGGGTGTGCAAGTTTCATGGTCAGCGACCGACCCGGGCGTTCGTCATCACGCCCCAAACGCTGAAGACGATGAAGCTGATGGCGATGGTCATCAGCAAGCTGCCCCCCGCTTGGGCGAGGGCGGCGCTGCTGATGGCGGCGGTGATGAACATGATGCTGTTGCCGGCCGACGCGGCGGTGCCGGCGCTGCTGGAGAATAGCAACATGGCCGCGGAAATCGCGGCAGGGCGTACCAGGGTCACGGCCAGGGCGCTGATCAGCATCGGGATCAGCAGGGTGATGGTGGTCATGGCCTTATAGCTGATCACCAACGCCAGCAACACGCCGGCGATCCCCAGCAGGCCCAGCCCGAGGTTGATTTGCCGGGTGAGGGAGATACGTTTCTGCAGGGCGGTCGCTGCAACGCCGCCCAGCAGATAGGCAAAGCCATACACCATCAGCACCACCGCGTACTGGTATTCAGACAGCTTCAACTCATCCATGAAAATCAACGGCGTCACGCTGATCAAGGCGAAGTAACACGCGAATACCAGCGCGGCGATCCACCAATAGCGGATGAAGTCTCTGTTCCCAGCGATGGATTTCAGCGTGCCGATGATCGAGACAGGGGCTCTTTCAGGGCTGGCCGCCTTGGACGGCAATATCAGCCCGGCATGGATAAACATGCCCAGCGCCATCACCGCAAATCCATAAAAGCTGCCCTGCCAATCAAATGTGGTTTGCAGCCAGGAGCCGAGCAGCGGCGACAGCGCGACAAACGATCCGCTCAGGGTCATGTAGTAGATGCGGATGCGGGCGCGATCCTGCTCTTCAAACAGGTCCTCCACCAGCGCATGGCCCAGTACGAAAAAACCACAGCCAATGGCCTGGACGGCGCGAAAGAGCAGGAAGCTCGGGTAACTGGTCGCCAGTGCGCAGCCGATCGAACCGAGGGTGGAAACCACAATGCAGCCCAGCAGTACTTCCTTGCGCCCGAACTTGTCTGAAAGCGGGCCGGCGATCAGCTGGGAAATCGCAAATACCAGGGTGAACAGGCTGATGGATAGGGCGACTTCAGCGGTTGAAGTGTTGAACTTCGCGGCCAGGGCAGGAAAGGAGGGCAGCAGGATGTTGATCGGGAAAAAGCTGATCAGGGAGATGCAGGTGATGAGGATGAAGCGTGAGAGGTGTTGGCGTTTTACGTCGCCATTGGGCGGCGAATAAGAGGACTCAGACATTGTTTTTATTTTCCGGAGTAAAACCAGAAACCGATACTAGTCTGCGAAACGGGGAATTCAATCAAAAGTGCTGTGGGAGGCCAAGCCCATGATGGTGTGTGTTGCCGCTGTAGGAGCGAGCTTGCTCGCGAAGAACGTCAACGATAACGCAGCGCTATCAGGTAGCCCGTGTTGTCTATTCGTCTTTCGCGAGCAAGCTCGCTCCTACAGTTGATCCGGTTCCAATTGGGCGTTAGCTATTCGGCAACAACCGGCAAGTAATGCTCTTGATATACCGGGTCTCGGCAATCGCCGGGTGCACCGGGTGGTCCGGGCCCTGGCCGCCGCGTTCCAGCATCTGGATATTGCGGTCCAGGTGACGGGCGCTGGTCAGCAGGATGTTTTGCAGGTCATCTTCAGGCAAGTGCATCGAGCACGACGCGCTGACCAGGATGCCGTCCTTGCTGAGCAGGCGCATGGCTTGCTCGTTCAGGCGGCGGTAGGCGCCTTCGCCGTTTTTCATGTCTTTCTTGCGCTTGATGAAGGCAGGCGGGTCGGCCACGATCACGTCGAAGCGCTCTTCGCTGGCTTTCAGCTCTTTGAGGGCTTCGAACACGTCGCCTTCGATGCAGGTCATCTTCTCGGCAACACCGTTCAGTGCCGCGTTGCGCTCCACGCCGTCGAGGGCGAAGGCGGAGGCGTCGACGCAGAACACTTCACTGGCGCCGAAGGCTGCGGCTTGCACGCCCCAGCCGCCGATGTAGCTGTACAGGTCAAGTACGCGCTTGCCTTTGGCATACGGGGCCAGGCGGGCGCGGTTCATGCGGTGGTCGTAGAACCAGCCGGTCTTCTGGCCCTGGATCACCGGCGCTTCGAACTTCACGCCGTTTTCTTCCAGGGCAACCCACTCCGGCACCAGGCCGAATACGGTTTCGACGTAGCGGTTGAGGCCTTCGGCATCCCGCGCGGCGGAGTCGTTCTTGAACAAAATGCCGCTTGGCTTGAGCACTTGGGTCAGTGCGGCGATCACGTCTTCCTTGTGGGCTTCCATGGTCGCCGAAGCAATCTGCACCACCAGGATGTCGCCGAAACGGTCGACCACCAGGCCTGGCAACAGGTCGGAGTCGCCGTACACCAGGCGGTAGAACGGCTTGTCGAACAGGCGGTCACGCAGGGACAGGGCCACGTTGATGCGGTGCACCAGCAGCGACTTGTCCAGTGGCAGCTTGATGTCGCGGGACAGCAGGCGGGCGCAGATCAGGTTGTTCGGGCTCATGGCCACGATGCCGAGGGTCTTGCCGCCCGCTGCTTCCAGGATCGCCTGGTCGCCTGCCTGGAAGCCGTGAAGAGGTGTGGCGGCCACATCGATTTCGTTGCTGTAGACCCACAGGTGGCCGTTGCGCAAACGACGATCGGCGTTGGCTTTGAGACGCAGGCTTGGCAGGGACATGACGTCGCTCCGGAAAAAAGAGCGGGAGTATACCGTGTTGTGCAGTACTTGGCCGCGCCGCCGGACATGTGGGTTGTGATATCCCTGTGGGAGCTGGTTTCAGTTCGGGTTTTTGAGGTGTCAGCCCGGTTACCATAAAGGTTAGAATCGCCGCCTAGTCCAGAGTGTGCCCCTATGTCCCAAGAGCTATCCGCCGAACAGATCCAACAGAGCCTCCAAGGCATCAGCGTGCCGCCTCAACCGCAAATCATGGTGGATTTGCAGATGGAGCAGTACATGCCCGATCCGGACCTGGAAGTGATCGCCCGGCTGATCGCCCAGGACCCGGGCCTCTCCGGCTCGCTGCTGAAAATCGTCAACTCGCCGTATTACGGGCTGAGCAACAAGATTGTTTCGATCCAGCGCGCGGTGAACCTGCTGGGCAGCCGCTCCATCGTCAACCTGATCAACGCGCAGTCGATCAAGGGCGAGATGAGCGACGATACCATCGTCACCCTCAACCGTTTCTGGGACACCGCCCAGGACGTGGCCATGACCTGCCTGGCCCTGGCCAAGCGCACCGGCAGCCAGGCGGTCGATGAAGCCTACGCATTGGGGCTGTTCCACGATTGCGGCGTGCCGCTGATGCTCAAGCGTTTCCCGAACTACATGAGCGTACTGGAAGAGGCCTATGCCAACGCCGGCCCGGAATGCCGTGTGGTCGACACCGAGAACCAGGCGTTCAACACCAACCATGCCGTGGTGGGTTACTACACCGCCAAATCCTGGCGCCTGCCGGAACATGTGACCGATGCCATCGCCAATCACCACAATGCCCTGGCGATCTTCAGCGACGAGTCCAACCACAAGCCGCAGCTGAGAAACCTGCTGGCGATCCTGAAAATGGCCGAGCACATTTGTGCGTCCTACCGCGTGCTGGGCAACCAGGTGGATGACCATGAGTGGAACGCCATCGGCCCGCTGGTGCTGGACCATATCGGCCTGTCGGACTACGACTTCGAGAGTTTGAAGTTGTCGATCCGCGAGCTGGGCGCGCACTAACCCTTTCTCCAAGAGGTACACATGCCCGAGTTACCGGAAGTCGAAACCACCCGGCGCGGAATTGCGCCGCATCTGGAAGGTCAGCGGGTCAGCCGTGTGGTGGTGCGTGAGCGGCGCCTGCGCTGGCCGATCCCGGAAGACCTGGATGTGCGGCTTTCCGGGCAACGGATCGTGCTGGTGGAACGGCGGGCCAAGTACCTGTTGATCAATGCCGAAGTCGGCACCCTGATCAGCCATTTGGGCATGTCGGGCAACTTGCGCCTGGTGGAGGCCGGCAGCCCGGCGGCCAAGCATGAACATGTGGATATAGAACTGGAGTCGGGCCTGGCCCTGCGCTACACCGACCCGAGACGCTTTGGCGCGATGCTCTGGAGCCTCGATCCGCTGAACCATGAACTGCTGATCCGCCTGGGGCCGGAGCCGTTGACCGACCTGTTTGACGGCGAGCGGCTGTTCCAGCTGTCCCGTGGCCGCTCGATGGCGGTGAAGCCGTTCATCATGGATAACGCGGTGGTGGTGGGGGTGGGCAATATCTACGCGACGGAGGCGCTGTTTGCCGCCGGGATTGATCCGCGTCGGGAAGCCAAGGGGATTTCCCGTGGGCGTTACCTGAAGCTGGCGATCGAGATCAAACGCATCCTGGCGGCGGCCATCGAGCGCGGCGGCACCACGCTGCGGGACTTTATCGGCGGCGACGGGCAGCCGGGGTATTTCCAGCAGGAATTGTTCGTTTATGGCCGTGGAGGCGAGGCGTGCAAGGTGTGCGGGGCTGAGTTGCGCAACGTGATGCTGGGGCAGCGGGCGAGTGTGTTTTGCCCGAAGTGTCAGAGCTGACAATTTGTGGTGCTGCTGATGGCCTCTTCGCGAGCAAGCCCGCTCCCACATTCGACCGAGTTCCACCTTTGGAATGCAGTCGAATGTGGGAGCGGGCTTGCTCGCGAAGGGGTCTAATGAAGCGCCAAGGGACTTAGGCCTTCCCGGTAATCAACCGGTACTTCTCCATCAGTTGCTCTTCCGTCTCCGGATGAGCCTCGTCCAGCGGGATGCAATCCACTGGGCAGACCTGCTGGCACTGGGGTTCGTCGTAGTGGCCGACACACTGGGTGCACAGGTTGGGGTCGATCACGTAGATCTCTTCACCCTGGGAAATGGCAGCGTTCGGGCACTCGGGTTCGCAGACGTCGCAGTTGATGCAATCGTCGGTGATGATCAGGGACATGGAAACTCCTGCCAGGGCTGTCAGCCAAGGCATCTGAAAACGAATGCGCGCAATTGTGCCGCATTGGCGCCCGCAGTGCGAGCGGGCGCCGATTGAGCGGTCTTACTTCTTGAAGCGCAGCGTCAGCGCATCCGCCACAGCCGGGTGCACAAACTTGGTGATATCCCCGCCCAACGCCGCGATTTCTCGGACCAATGTCGAGGAAATGAACGAATAACGCTCCGACGGCGTAAGAAACAGGCTTTCCACGTCCGGCGCCAGTTGGCGGTTCATGTTGGCCAGCTGGAACTCGTATTCGAAGTCCGACACCGCCCGCAGGCCGCGCAGGAAGACATTGGCGTTCTGTTCCTTGGCAAAGTGCGCCAGCAGCGTCGAGAAGCCGACCACTTCAACGTTGGGCAGATGCTTGGTGACCTCACGGGCCAGCTCCACGCGCTGTTCCAGGGGAAACAGCGGGTTTTTCTTGGGGCTGGCAGCGACCGCGATAATCACATGGTCGAACAAGCGCGAGGCGCGTTCGACCAGATCGCCATGGCCCTTGGTGATTGGGTCGAAGGTACCTGGGTACAACACTCGGTTCATCGCGTCGTCCTGGCGGAGTCCGTTGGGGAACCGGATGGTATCGCAGCCATCCCGGTCGGCCAAGTCAACTTATTCAGAAGAAAGCACTATAGACACCGCGAATACCCGGTTTTTTCAGGCCGTTTTCAGACGTTCGGCCAATGCTGTCGCCAGTTGCGCGGTCAATCCATACACCGATAGCTGCGGGTTAGCCCCAATGCTGGTAGGGAATAGCGAGCCATCGTGGATCGACAAGTTGCGCAGTTGATGATGGCGCCCAAGGCTGTCGGCCACCGCGTTTTTCGGTTCTTCGCCCATGGCGCAACCGCCCATCACATGCGCGCTGCCGAGCCGCGTGCGATGCAATTCGAGGTTCAGGCCGTCAATCATGCTGCGGGCTTCGGCCAGCGTGTTCACGTAGCGCGCATCCCCGTGCAGCGGCATCACTGACTTGGCACCGCCAGCGAACTGAATCTCCGCCATGCTGTGGAACGCCCGGCGCAGGCCGTCCCAGGCGTAGGGCGAGACCTGATAATCGAGCACCGGGGTGCCATCGCCGCGCAATTCGACGGTGCCGCCCGGGCTGTCGGGGTGGAAACCGTCGCGCAACAGGGCAAGCATTGCGTGGGTCTTGGGCAGTTGGCCCATATCCAGCGCGTTCTGCGTGCCGTAGCCGCCAAGCAAGGTACTGGCCAGGCCCGGATGCAGCGGCGGTACTTCGAGCTTGTAGGACATTTTGCCGGTAGTGCCGTCCTGCCATTGGAAGTGGTCGGAGTAGATCGACTGCGGCGCCCCGTAGAACGGGTTGATCACCTCGTCGAACAGCCCGGCGGAAAAATTCACCAGGTGCAGAAAGGTCCGCTTGCCCAGGCGCGAGTGGGGGTCGGGCGCATCGGAACGAAGCAGCAGCGCCGGGCTGTTGATGCCGCCGCCGGCCAGTACGTAGTGCTTGGCCTTGACCGTGATTTTGCGGCCTGTCGGTGCCACGCAATACTGGTCCATGGCCACGCATTCGAGGCTGGTGATGCTGTCACCGCTGAACTTCAGGCGTTCGGCACGGGCCAGGTACAGCAGCTCGCCACCTTTCTCCAGGGTGGACGGAATGGTCGTCACCAGCATTGATTGCTTGGCGTTGACCGGGCAACCCATGCCGCAATACCCCAGGTTGAAACAGCCGCGCACGTTGCGCGGGATCACGTGCCAGCTGTAGCCCAGTTTTTCGCAGCCTTTGCGGATCACATCATTGTTGGCGTTCGGCGGCATCGCCCAGGGCGCGATGCCCAGGCGTTGTTCCATTTTTTCAAACCAGGGCGCCATCTCGGCGCTGCTGTGGCCCTTGACCGCGTACTCGCTGGCCCAGTGGGCGAGGGTCGGGTCCGGGGTGCGGAAACTGGAGGTCCAGTTGATCAGCGTGGTACCGCCGACCGCGCGGCCCTGCAGGATGGTGATGGCGCCGTCCTTGCTCATGCGGCCGATGCCTTCCTGGTACAGGGTGGCGTAGGCCTCGTCCTCCAGCAGCTTGAAGTCGTTGCTGGTTTTCAGCGGGCCTTCTTCGATCAACAGCACCTTGTAGCCGGCGGCGCTGAGGATTTCGGCGGTGGTGCCGCCGCCGGCGCCGCTGCCGATGATTGCGACGTCCGCCTCCAGGGTCAGGTCCTGGTCGAGGGCGGCGCCATTATGGGTTTTCCAGCCGCGGGCCATGCCATCGCGGAACAGATCAGGTACGGGCATCAGGGTCGTCTCTTGTTTTTATCGGGATGCGAATCAGATTTTCGGTGGGCCGGGGTAGCCGCAATGTGCCCAGGACTCGGGGCGGAAATACCAGGCCATGATCACCAGTTTGAGCAGCGAGCCCTGGCCCATGCGCAGCAGGTTCAGGTAGCTGTTTTCCCAGCGGTGCAGGAAGTTGCGGATCTGCTCGGCGCTGGCGTTTTCCCAACTACCCCACACACCGGTCAGCGGTCCACGGGTGACCGCCATGCCCAGTACGTCGAACAGTTGCTGGGTCAGCTTGAACATCTCGGGCGAGAGGTGTTGCAGGCTGAAATCGAGTTTTTTCAGGGTGTCGTCGATGCCGGCCATCACCACCTCGGCGCTGGTCACGCCCTCCAGCAGCACCGGGATCACTGCCCGCAAAAACGGCAGGTCACTGCTGCGCAACATCGCAAAGCCGCTGGCCGGGGTGCTGCTGGAGCAGCCGCTGAGGCTGGCACCCAGCCCGGCGGTGGCCAGGAAGGCGCTGGCGCACAGGCCGAGTTTCAAGACGCCGCGCCGTGACAGCGCGGGTGATTCAGTCAGGCTAGGGTTCATTCTTATTGTTATCCCGGTGATGGGTTTGTTAGCGGACGAACAGCTTCTGGATCAACTTCTGGATGGATTTGCCATAGGGCGGGTAAATCAGCTTGGCGGCGTTCAGGCGTTGCTTGATCAACACACCCTTGGCCTTGCTGAAGGTCAGGAAGCCTTCATGGCCGTGGTAATGGCCCATGCCCGACGGGCCGATGCCGCCGAAGGGCATGTCGTCCTGGGCCACGTGCAGCAAGGTATCGTTCAGGCACACGCCGCCGGAATGGGTCTCGTGCAGTACGCGGTCCTGTTCAGCCTTGTTGTAGCCGAAGTAATACAGCGCCAATGGGCGAGGGCGCTGATTGATGTAGGCGAAGGCCTGGTCGAGACCGCGATACGGCACGATCGGCAGCACCGGGCCGAAGATTTCGTCCTGCATCACCGTCATGTCGTCGCTGACATTCAGCAGCAGGCTGTGGGCCATGCGCCGGTCCTGGCCCTGGTCGTACAGCGGGACCAGGGTGGCACCCTTGTCGGTGGCGTCTTTCACGTAGCCGTTGAGCCGGGCCAGTTGTCGTTCGTTGATGATGGCGGTGTAGTCCGGGTTGTCGGCCAGGGTCGGGTAAAACCCGCGAACCGCCTTGCTGTAGGCCTCGACGAAACCGTCCACACGGTCTTCCGGCACCAGCACGTAGTCCGGTGCCACGCAGGTTTGCCCGGCATTCAGCGCCTTGCCGAAGGCGATGCGTTCGGCGGCGTCTTTGAGCGGCACGTCGGCGGAAACAATCGCCGGTGACTTGCCGCCCAGTTCCAGGGTGACCGGTGTCAGGTGTTCGGCCGCCGCGCGCATCACGTGCTTGCCGATGCTGGTGGCCCCGGTGAACAACAGGTGATCGAAGCGCAACTTGGAAAACGCCATGCCGACTTCCGCTTCGCCGAGCACTACGCACACGAGGTCTTCGGGGAAGATCTTCGCCAGCAGCGCCTTGAGCAACTGGCCGGTGGCGGGAGTAGATTCGCTGAGCTTGAGCATCACCCGGTTGCCGGCCGCCAAGGCGCCTACCAAAGGGCCGATGGCCAGGTACAACGGGTAGTTCCAAGGCACGATCACCCCGACCACGCCCAGCGGTTGATAGATAACCTTGGCCGACGCGGGCTGGAAGGCGATGCCCACAGCGCGGCGGGAAGGTTTCATCCAGCCCTTGAGGTGTTTGCTGGCGTAGTGAATGCCATGCAGGCTGGGCATCAATTCGGCGAACAGGGTTTCGTCGGCGCTACGATGGCTGAAATCACTGCTGATGGCGTTGATCAGCGCCTGGCGCTCATCGCTCAGCAGGTCGCGCAAGGCCTTGAGCCATTGCTGACGCTGGGCAGCGGGCGGCATCGGGTTGGCCGCGTAGGCCCGGCGTTGAGCGTCGAACAGGTCCTGGAGTTGGTCCAGCGCCTGGGAATCTTGCAGGTAGGCAACGTTGGCAGACATGGCGAAGTTCCCGATTGTTATTGGAATGCTTCATTTATTAGAGTCATTGCTCTAAATTGTCAAATAACATTGCACATACGTGCCGATTTATCCGGGCAAGGATAGTCCGTAAGATGCCGTCATCACGGGTCTAGAAGTTGATTTCCCATGGCACCACGAGTAAAGACCAGCGAGCGCATTGTGCAAACCAGCCTGGAGCTGTTTAACCAGCAGGGCGAGCGCAGTGTCAGCACCAACCATATCGCTGCCCATATGGAAATTTCCCCGGGCAACCTGTACTACCACTTCCCCAACAAGCAGGCGATTATCGCGGTGCTGTTTCGTGAGTACGAAGCGTTGGTGGACAGTTTCCTGCGCCCTCCCCAGGGCCGCGCGGTGACCGTGGAAGACAAGCGCTTCTACCTGCAGGCGGTGCTCGCCGGCATGTGGCGCTACCGCTTTTTGCACCGTGACCTCGAACACCTGCTGGAAAGCGACCCGGAGCTGGCTACTGGCTACCGGCGGTTTTCCCAGCGCTGCCTGATCCAGGGTGCGGCCATCTATCAGGGTTTTGTCGACGCCGGCATCCTGAACATGGACCCGGTACAAACCGAAGCCCTGACCCTCAATGCCTGGATCATCCTCACCTCGTGGGTGCGCTTCCTGTGCACCACCAATGAAAAGTCCACGCACCTGAGCGCCGAGGCGATCAAGCGCGGTGTGTATCAGGTGCTGGTGCTGGAAGCCGGGTTTATTACCCCTAAGGCCAAGGATGCGGTGGATGCTCTGTTCAAAGAGTTTTACGTGCCGTTGAATCAGGCGCTGGAAGAAGTGAAGTAGGATGTTTCCCGAACGCTAACCTAGCCACAGGAGTCAGTCATGCCGCTTGCCCAACTGATCAGCCCCCAGCAACTGGCCGAGCGCCAGCAGTCCGGCGGGTTGGTGATCCTCGATTGCCGCTTTGCTCTGGAAGACCCGGATTACGGCCTGTGCAGCTACGCCGAAGGGCATATCGAAGGGGCGCAGTATGCCGATCTGGAACGCCACCTCAGCGGGCCGGTAACCAAGGGCGTGACCGGCCGCCATCCGCTGCCGGCGCCGGATGCGTTTATCCGGCAACTGCGGGCATGGGGCGTTAACGCCGACAGCGATATCGTTTTGTATGACGACGGCCCCGGTGCCTACGCCGCCCGCGCCTGGTGGCTGCTGGCCTGGCTGGGCAAGCGCGACGGCGTATTTATCCTCGATGGCGGCCTGAAAGCCTGGCACGCAGCGGGCTTCCCGTTGAGCCTGGATGCCCCGGCGATCGAGCCCGGCACCTTCAGCGGCTCGCCGGACAACCACCTGCAACTGGATGCCGAACACCTGCAAAAACGCCTCGGCCAACCCGGCCTGACCCTGATCGACGCCCGCGCCCAGCCGCGCTTTCGTGGTGAAGTGGAGCCGATCGATCCGGTTGCCGGGCATATTCCCGGTGCGCAATGTGCGGCGTTCAATGAAAACCTGGGCAGCGACGGCCGTTTCCTGCCGGCGGACCAGCTCAAGCAACGCTTCGCCGCCAAGCTGCAAGACCGCTCGCCGGATGACCTAGTGGCTTACTGCGGCTCCGGTGTGACTGCCTGTCACAACCTGTTTGCGCTGTGCCTGGCGGGTTACCCGTTGGGCAAGTTGTACGCGGGGTCGTGGAGCGAGTGGATCACTGATCCAAAGCGGGAAGTTGCAACAGGCGACTGAGGTCTACCTGACCCGGTCTGATCCAAAGTGTGGGAGCTCCCACATTTTTATCGGCGTTGTGCCAGCAGCCACTCCGGGATTCGTCGTTCCAGGTAGTAAGTTGGCTGTTTCAGTGAACCATCGACAAACCCCACATGCCCGCCCTTGGCCAGCAGTTCGAACTCGGTGCAGTCCGACAGTTCGCTGGCCTCGGGCAGGCTGTGGGCGAACACGAACGGGTCGTCCGCGGCCTGGATGATCAGGGTTGGTGTGCGAATGCCCCCGAGGTAATAGCGGCTGGAGGCGCGGCGGTAGTAGTCCTCGGCACTGAGGAACCCGTGCAACGGCGCGGTGACGCGGCCGTCAAAGTCCCAGAACGTGCGCATCTTCTCCAGCGAGCCCAAGTCGGCCAGGGTTTTCAGGCCAGCCTCGTGGCCATCCTTTAGAAAACGGCTTTGTTTGACGCGGATATAGGCCAGCATTTCGCGCATGAAGTGCTTTTGATAAACCCGTGAAAAGCCCAGGCCGATGCGATCTGCACACTGATCCAGGCGAAACGGCACCGACACCGCTGCCGCGCCTTGCAGCCCGGAGGTTTCACCGGTTTCACCCAAGTGCTTGAGCAGCACATTGCCGCCCAACGAATAACCCACCGCATACAGCGGCGCCAACGGGCGCTTGGCCCGCAAGTGAGCGATGGTTTCGGCCAGGTCTTCACTGGCGCCGGAATGGTAGCTGCGGGCGAGCAGGTTGGGCTCGCCGGAACAGCCACGCCAGTTCAGTGCCACGCTGGCCCAGCCTTGAGCCGCCAGGGCCTTTTGCAGGCCGGCCACGTAAGGCGAGTTGGACGAGCCGGTCAGGCCATGCAGGACCAGCACCAACGGGGTGGTTGCCTCATGAGGCCCGTGCCAGTCGAGGTCGAGAAAGTCCCCGTCTGCCAGCCACAGCCGTTCGCGCTGGCGTTCGATGTGGGTGGTTTTGCGCCACAGTGGTCCCCACAACGTTTGCAGGTGCGGGTTGCCGAGGCCGAAGGCGGGGGTGAAGCGGTCGGACGTTTTTGACACGATGGTTCTCGCGGCAGGTGGCAGAGCGGGTGAGCAACCTGTGGCGAGGGAGCTTGCTGTGGCGAGGGAGCAAGCTCCCTCGCCACAGGTTAGTTTTGTGTCGTGCGTTGCCACAACGCGTAATACACCCGCCCGGATTTCTGCTCGCGGTGCAGGCGCCAGGTGCCCGGCAGGCCGAGTGTGGACGGTGCAGTTTCGCTTTCAGTGTAGATCCAGGCATCCGGTGCCAACCACTGGCGCTCTTCCAGCAACGCGCAAACGGTCGGCAGCAGGTTCTGGTTAAACGGCGGATCGAGGAACACCACGTCAAACTCACGGGCTTCCTGGGTTTCCAGGTAGCGCAGCGCGTCAGCCGTCTGCACTTGCCCGGTGGTGCAACGCAGGGTGCCCAGGTGTTCCTTGAGGCTGGCAACCGCCACATTGCTGGCATCCAGCGCCTGGCCCAAGGCAGCGCCACGGGACAGGCTTTCGAGGAACAACGCGCCGCTGCCCGCAAACGGATCCAGCACCTTGGCCCCGGCGATATACGGCGCGAGCCAGTTGAACAGGGTTTCACGCACGCGGTCGGGCGTCGGGCGCAGGCCCACGACGTCGGGGAAGCTCAGCTTACGGCTGCCCCATTCTCCACCGATGATGCGCAGTTGGCCCACACCGTTGTGAACGTTGTGGACAGGTTTCTTGGGACGGGATGGACGGGCCATTAATGCTCCGGAACCCCGAGCGGCTGCTCGGCGGGTTTATCTGTGGGGGGCGGTAGTGGCTTTTGCGCAATCGTCGGGCCGGCGGTCACGATGACCAGCTTGTCGGCACTCAAATGTTTGTTCAAAGCAGCTTTGACCTGATCAACGGTCAGCGCCTGGGATTGTTTCATGAAATCTTCAAGGTAGCTCAGCGGCAGGTTGTAGAAACCCATGGCGCCCAGCTGCCCGACGATATCGGCGTTGCTCGCGGTGGACAGCGGGAAGCTGCCGGCCAGTTCGCGCTTGGCGTCATCGAGTTCTTTTTGCGTCGGGCCGGTCTTCAGGTAATCGGCCAGCACGTCCTGCACCAGTTTCAAGGTGCCAGCGCTCATTTCGGCGCGGGTTTGCAGGTTGATCATGAACGGGCCGCGCACCTGCATCGGTGAGAAACCGGAGTATACGCCGTAGGTCAGGCCGCGCTTCTCGCGCACTTCGCTCATCAAACGAGTGCCGAAACCACCGCCGCCGAGGATCTGGTTGCCCAGGGACAGCGCGGCGTAGTCCGGGTCGGCACGGTCGATACCCAGTTGTGCCAGCAGCAGGGTTGTCTGCTTGGACGGGAACTCGATATGTGTGGTGCCAGCCTTGGGCTCCACAGGTTGGGCGATCTTCGCCAGCGCCGGGCCTTTAGGCAGTGAAGCGGAGACCTTGGCGGTCATGGCTTCGGCCTCGGCGCGGGTCAGATCGCCGACTACAGAAATCACCGCGTTGCCGGCGGCGTAGGCCTTGGCGTGGAAGTCCTTCAACTGCTCAAGGGTGACCTTCGGCACGCTCTCGGCGTTGCCTTCGCTCGGATGGGCGTAAGGGTGGTCGCCATAGAGCTGCTTGAACAACTCGATGCTCGCCAGTTTGCCGGGGTTCTGCTTCTGGTATTCAAAGCCGGCCAGCAGCTGGTTCTTGATCCGCGCCAGGGAGTCGGCCGGGAAGGTCGGCTTGCCGATCACGTCGTCAAACAGCGACAGGGCGGCGTCACGCTTGTCGCTGGCGCTCAGGCTGCGCAGGGAAACCAGCGCCATGTCGCGGTAAGCGCCATTGCTGAAGTCGGCACCCAAGCCGTCGAAACCGGCGGCAATCTGGCTGACGTCTTTGCCCGGCACGCCTTCGTTGAGCATTGCGTTGGTCAACAGCGCCAGGCCCGGTGTGTCGCCGTCCTGGCTGCTGCCGGCGGCGAACAGGATGCGCATGTCGAACATCGGCAGTTCATGGGCTTCGACGAACAGCACCTTGGCGCCTTCGGCGGTGGTCCAGGTTTGCACGTCGAGCTTGCGGTTGGTCGGCGCCTTGTCGTCCAGCTCGGCCAGGGATTGCAGCGTGTTGGCGGACTTGGCCTGCTCCAGCGCCTGGCTGGCGACGGATTCGCTGGGGCGCAGGAAAT
Organism: Pseudomonas sp. PAMC 26793; assembly: GCF_000313235.1. Lineage (NCBI taxonomy): Bacteria > Pseudomonadati > Pseudomonadota > Gammaproteobacteria > Pseudomonadales > Pseudomonadaceae > Pseudomonas > Pseudomonas sp. PAMC 26793. Next base: position 267,028 of record NZ_AMXG01000023.1, on the reverse strand, counting down.
ACACCGCGCACGCGGCAGCCAACGTGACCACGATCAAACCGGGCAGCACCAGACGGTTGTTTTTACGTTCACTCATGAGCGGTCTCCTCAGGCAAGACATGGGCGACGCTGAGACGTTCGCGGGTGAAATAGGTGCGTGCAGCTTTCTGGATGTCTTCGGCGGTGACGCTTTGCAGCTCGGCCAGTTCGGTGTCCATGAGTTTCCAGGACAGGCCGACGGTCTCCAGGGAGCCGATGGCAGTGGCCTGGCTGGTGATCGAGTCGCGCTGGTAAACCACCCCGGCGATGACTTGGGCGCGGATACGCTCCAGTTCTTCTGCGCTCGGTGGCTTGGCCTTCAGTTCATCCAGCAGGCGCCACAGGCCGGCTTCAGCCTGGGCCACGGTCTTTTTCTTCTGCAGGTTCGGGGTGGCGGTCAAGGTGAACAGGCTGTCACCGCGGGTGTAGGCGTCGTAGCTCGACGAACCGCCGGACACCAGCTCTTCGCCGCGCTCCAGTTGCGTCGAGATGCGTGCGCTGTAGCCGCCGTCCAGCAGGGCTGAAATCAGGCGCAAGGCGTTGACTGAACGCTTGTCTTCAGCGGTGGCGAGGCTGGGCACGTTGAAACCAAGGATCACGCTCGGCAGTTTGGTCTGTACGTGCATTGTCAGCAGGCGTTCGCCGGGCTCGGCCAGCTCCAGCGGGATTTTCGCCGGTGGCACGTCGCGCTTGGGGATCGGGCCGAAGTAGCGTTGGGCCAGGGTCTTGACTTCATCCGGGGTCACGTCGCCCACCACTACCAGGGTGGCGTTGTTCGGCACGTACCAGGATTGGTACCAGTGGCGCAGTTCTTCAACCTTCATGCGGTCCAGGTCGGCCATCCAGCCAATGGTCGGCGTGTGGTAGCCGCTGGCGGGGTAGGCCATGGCCTTGAAGCGCTCGTAGGCCTTGGACATCGGGTTGTCGTCGGTGCGCATCCGGCGTTCTTCCTTGATCACCTCGATCTCGCGGCTGAACTCGTCGGCCGGCAGGCGCAGGCTGGCCATGCGGTCGGCTTCCAGTTCGAAGGCAACGCCCAGGCGGTCACGGGCCAGCACTTGGTAGTAAGCGGTGTAGTCGTCGCTGGTGAAGGCGTTTTCTTCGGCGCCCAGGTCACGCAGGATCAGCGAGGCTTCGCCGGGGCCGACCTTGGCGCTGCCCTTGAACATCATGTGCTCCAGGGCGTGGGACAAACCGGTCTGGCCCGGGGTTTCATAGCTGGAGCCAACCTTGTACCAGACCTGGGAAACCACCACCGGGGCGCGATGGTCTTCGCGCACGACGACCTTGAGGCCGTTGTCCAGGGTGAATTCGTGGGTGGGTTGTGGGTCGGCAGCCAAAGCTGAAAGGGGCAGACAAACTGTGCTGAGCAGCAGGCCTGCGGCGCGGCGGGCTAGAGCATTCATTCGTTTTTAAACCTGTTGAGCTGCCCGCTTGGTCTTAGCGTCGGCGGGCGAGGAGGTGCTAGGATACTGATCCGACCTAGGGACGGCCACTACGGCTGTCTTGTTGAGGCCCTATTTAGGCCTTACAAAATGTTGCGCATGAACGAGCTGGCTAAAAAACAGTCTGTTACGCATCGAATTTTATTTACCGACGTGCCCCTCGGCGCGTCGCTACCTTGAGATAGCCGTCTCCATGTTTGGTTCCAACGACGACAAGAAGACCCCAGCTGCGGCTGGCGAGAAAAAAGGCCTGTTCGGATGGCTGCGCAAAAAGCCGCAGGAAACCGTCGTCGAACAGCCACAGGTTCAAGCAGAACCGATCCCTGAATCCCCAGTAGAAGCCGAACCGGTTGCCGAAACCCCGGCCCCGGTGGTGTTGCCGATGGCCGAGCCGGTGTTGCAGCCGGTAGCCGAGGTAGAGCCTGAACCCGAGCACACGCCATGGCCGGAGTTGCCGGTGGCCGAAGAGCCGGTGGCGCTGGTTGAGGATGTGCAGGCCGAGCATGTTGCACCGCCGATTCCTGTGGTTGTCGAGCCAGCACCGGCTCCTGTGGTGGTTGCCGCTCCTGCTGTCATCGAAGTCGAAGCACCTGCTGCGCCCACCGAAACCAGCAAGACCGGCTTCTTTGCCCGCCTCAAGCAAGGCCTGAGCAAGACCAGCGCCAGCATCGGCGAAGGCATGGCCAGCCTGTTCCTCGGCAAAAAGACCATTGATGACGAGCTGCTGGAAGACATCGAAACCCGTCTGCTGACGGCCGACGTGGGCGTCGAAGCCACCGCCGTGATCATCCAGAGCCTGACCCAGAAGGTCGCGCGCAAGCAGCTGACCGACGCCGATGCGCTCTACAAGTCGCTGCAGGCCGAGCTGGCCAACATGCTCAAGCCGGTGGAAGCACCGCTGGTCATCGATACGCAGAAAAAGCCATTTGTGATCCTCGTGGTCGGCGTCAACGGCGCCGGCAAGACCACCACCATCGGCAAGCTGGCGAAGAAGCTGCAACTGGAAGGCAAGAAAGTCATGCTCGCCGCCGGTGACACCTTCCGTGCTGCTGCCGTGGAGCAGTTGCAGGTCTGGGGCGAGCGCAACAAGATCCCGGTCATCGCCCAGCACACCGGCGCCGACTCGGCCTCGGTGATCTTCGATGCGGTGCAGGCTGCCAAGGCCCGCAACATTGACGTGCTGATCGCCGATACCGCCGGTCGCCTGCACACCAAAGACAACCTGATGGAAGAATTGAAGAAAGTTCGCCGCGTGATCGGCAAGCTCGACGCCGACGCGCCCCACGAGGTGTTGCTGGTGCTGGACGCCGGTACTGGTCAGAACGCCATCAGCCAGGCCAAACAATTCCACCAGACGGTCCAACTGACCGGCCTGGCATTGACTAAGCTCGACGGCACGGCCAAAGGCGGTGTGATCTTCGCCCTGGCCAAGCAGTTCGGGTTGCCGATTCGTTATATCGGCGTCGGTGAAGGCATCGACGACTTGCGCACTTTTGAAGCCGAACCCTTTGTACAGGCACTGTTTGCCGAGCGGGAGCGTTCATGATTCGTTTCGAACAGGTCGGTAAACGCTACGCCAACGGGCATGTCGGCTTGCATGAGCTGAGTTTCCGGGTGCGTCGCGGCGAATTCTTGTTTGTGACCGGCCATTCGGGTGCCGGTAAAAGTACCTTGCTGCGCCTGCTGCTGGCCATGGAGCGTCCAACCACCGGCAAACTGCTGCTGGCGGGCCAGGACCTGGCCACCATCAGCAACGCACAGATTCCATTCCTGCGCCGGCAGATCGGCGTGGTGTTCCAGAATCACCAGTTGCTGTTCGACCGCACGGTGTTCAACAACATTGCTTTGCCGTTGCAGATTCTCGGGCTGTCCAAGGCCGAAATCATCAAGCGCGTGGATTCGGCCCTGGAGCGCGTCGCGCTCTCGGACAAGACCGACCTGTACCCGGGTGACCTGTCCACCGGCCAGCAACAGCGCGTCGGCATCGCCCGCGCTATCGTCCATCGCCCGGCCTTGCTGCTGGCTGACGAACCCACCGGTAACCTCGACCCGCGCCTGGCGGCAGAAATCATGGGCGTGTTCGAAGACATCAACCGCCTGGGCACCAGCGTGCTGATCGCCAGTCACGACCTGGCGCTGATCGCCCGCATGCGTCACCGCATGTTGACCCTGCAACGCGGCCGCCTGATTGGTGACGGGGAGGCTGGGGTATGAGTGCTACACGCAGCCCGAAGGTTTCCGAACGCGTCGCGCCAAAGGCGGCCGACCCGCAGCCACAGAAGAAAAAACGCGACGAAGACGATGGCCCGGATTTCGGCACCCTGGTGCACGCCTGGATCGAAAGCCACCGTGCCAGCCTGGTAGACAGCCTGCGCCGCCTGGGCAAACAGCCGATCGGCAGCTTCTTTACCTGCCTGGTGATGGCCGTGGCCTTGAGCCTGCCGATGGGGCTGTCGCTGCTGCTCAATAATGTCGAGCGCCTTGGCGGCTCATGGCAGCGGGCGGCGCAGATTTCGCTGTACCTGAACCTGGATGCCAGCACCAAGGACGGCGAGTCCCTGCGCGACGAGATCAAAGAGCTTCCAGGTGTGGCCGAGGCTGAATACATCAGCCGCGATCAGGCCCTGGAAGAGTTCCAGCAACAGTCCGGCCTGGGTGAGGCGCTCAAGGAGCTGCCGCAAAACCCGCTGCCAGGCGTGGTGCTGGTTACCCCGAACGAAGTCGACAAGACGACCCTGGAAGCCCTGCGACAAAAACTCGCAGAGCTGCCGAAGGTGCAGCAGGCCCAACTTGATCTAGTCTGGGTAGAGCGGTTGGCGGCAATTCTCAAGCTGGGCGACCGGTTTGTGTTCGGCCTGACGGTGTTGCTGGTGTCTGCATTACTTTTGGTGATAGGCAATACCATTCGTCTTCATATCGAAAACCGTCGCACCGAGATAGAAGTGATTAAACTCGTCGGCGGCACGGACAGCTATGTGCGTCGTCCTTTTCTGTACATGGGCGCGCTTTATGGCTTCGGTGCGGGGATTTTATCCTGGGGCGTACTGGCTTTTGGCTTGAACTGGCTGAACGACGCAGTGGTAGGGCTCGCCGGTTTGTACGGCAGTGATTTTGCCCTGGCCGGCGTGCCGGCAGCCGATGGTCTGTCATTGTTGCTTGGGGCAGTGCTCTTGGGGTATATCGGTGCGTGGATTGCGGTCGCACGGCATTTACGTGAGCTGGCACCGAAGTAGTTAATGTCAGGGTAATGTGGTTTCGTTTGTATTGACCGTATCAGTGGTTTAGGGAACTTGTACTACGGTTCCCGGTCAATTTTCGCAGTGCTGAACTGCACGAGTTATGTGAGTCGGAGGTTTTTTCGTATGACCACTTCTTTGCAACCTGCTTATGCCTTGGTCCCGGGTGCGAACCTGGAGGCCTATGTGCACACGGTCAACAGCATTCCATTGCTGACGCCCGAGCAGGAGCGTGAACTGGCCGAGAGTCTCTACTATGAGCAGGATTTGGGGGCGGCTCGGCAGATGGTGCTCGCCCACCTGCGTTTTGTCGTACATATCGCCCGTAGCTATTCCGGCTACGGCCTGGCCCAGGCTGACCTGATTCAGGAAGGCAACGTTGGCCTGATGAAAGCGGTAAAGCGTTTCAACCCGGAAATGGGTGTGCGCCTGGTGTCGTTTGCTGTGCACTGGATCAAGGCGGAAATTCACGAGTTCATCCTGCGCAACTGGCGCATCGTGAAAGTCGCGACCACCAAGGCCCAGCGCAAACTGTTCTTCAACCTGCGCAGCCAGAAGAAACGCCTGGCTTGGCTGAACAACGAAGAAGTGCATCGCGTGGCCGAAAGCCTTGGCGTAGAGCCACGTGAAGTGCGCGAGATGGAAAGTCGCCTGACCGGCCATGACATGGCCTTCGACCCAGCCGCCGAAGCGGACGACGACAGCGCCTTCCAATCGCCGGCCAACTACCTGGAAGACCACCGGTACGACCCGGCGCGTCAACTGGAAGACGCTGACTGGAGCGACAACTCCAACCACAACCTGCACGAAGCGCTGGAAGTGCTGGACGACCGCAGCCGTGACATCCTCTACCAGCGCTGGCTGGCAGAAGAAAAAGCCACGCTGCACGACCTGGCGCAGAAGTACAACGTGTCGGCCGAGCGGATTCGCCAGCTCGAGAAGAGTGCGATGAACAAGCTGAAACTGTCGATCGCCGCCTGACACAGGTAGCCAGGACAGCGCGATCGAAATGTGGGAGCGGGCTTGCTCGCGAAGGCGGTGGATCAGTCACCTGAGGTATTGACTGGCACACCGCTTTCGCGAGCAAGCCCGCTCCCACTTTTGTTTTGTGGGGTGTCAGTCAGCCCAAGGCGCCTTGCGCGAGTTGTTCAGCTCATTCAGGTAGCTGTCGCCACCCAACTGACTCATCTGCTGCCGAATCCACGCCGCCCGTCGCGCCACATACGATGTTGGATGGCTGGCGCTCCACACCCGTGGGTTAGGCAGCACCGCCGCCAGGTAGCTGGCCTGCTGGCGGGTCAGCGCCTTGGCACTCACCCCAAAATGATGCCGCGCCGCCGCCTCTGCGCCGAACACGCCTTCATCCCACTCCACGCTGTTGAGGTAGACCTCAAGAATTCGCTGCTTGGGCCAGAGAATCTCGATCAGCCCGGTAAACCAGGCTTCCAGGCCCTTGCGGAAATAGCTGCGACCGGCCCATAAAAACAGGTTCTTCGACACCTGCTGGCTCAAGGTGCTGGCGCCGCGAATCGAACCGCCGCGCTCGTTATGCAGCAACGCCGCCTGGATCGCGTCGAAATCAAAACCCCAATGCTGCGGGAAGCGCTGGTCTTCGCCGGCCATCACCGCCACTTTAAGCTCGTCGGAGATCTGATCCCAGGGCACCCAGGTGCGCTGTACATCAATCGGCTCGCCGTCGACCCAGGATTCGACCTTGCGCTCAACCATCAGCGCAGTTCCCGGTGGCGGCACGAAACGGAACAGCAGCACCAGCAGCACGCTGCCGATGGCAAACCACTTGAGGACTTTGAGAAAACGCTTGAAGAGGAGACGCAGCATAGAGATGGCTTGGCCGAACCCGTTGAGCGGGCCATTATACAGACCCTGCCCACTGAGTCTGACTGGAGTTCCTCATGTTGCGTGGCTTTCTGATGCTGGCTGCCTTTTTCGGTTTTACCGGCGTTGCCCTGGGCGCGTTTGCCGCCCATGGCCTGAAAAATCGCCTGAGCGCCGAGTACCTGGCGATTTTCCACACCGGCGTGACCTACCAACTGGTGCACACCCTGGCGCTGTTCGGCGTGGCATTGCTGGCGGTGCACATTCCCGGTCGACTGGTCACCTGGGCGGGCATCTCGTTCACCGTGGGCATCCTGCTGTTCTCCGGCAGCCTGTATGTGCTGACCATGACCGGCATCAGCAAGCTCGGCATCATCACCCCGTTTGGTGGCCTGGCGTTCCTGCTGGGCTGGTTCTTCCTCGGTTTGGCAGCATGGCGTCTACAGACTGCCTGACCAAGGGGCTTGGGCCAGCAACGGCAATCACGCTAGAATGCGGGCCCCTAAAAACGATGGCGGCCCGTGGCATGCGCATTCAGTTGAACGGCGAATCCTTTGAACTGCCCGACGGTGAAACCGTTTCGGCCCTGCTGACCCGTCTGGATTTGACCGGTCGTCGCGTCGCAGTGGAGCTCAACCAGGATATCGTCCCGCGTAGCCAGCACGCCGAGACCGCGCTCACCGAAGGTGACCAGGTCGAAGTGGTCCACGCCATCGGCGGCGGCTAGCCGCACGGCGCTCAAGAGCGCCAACCCGTATTCTGCAGAACCTCACCCCAACTCGAGGATTTCCCATGAGCATCGTTCGTAGCGACAAGCCTTTCGTCCTGGCCGGTCGTACCTTCCAGTCGCGTCTGCTGGTCGGCACCGGCAAGTACCGCGACATGGAAGAAACCCGCCTGGCCATCGAAGCCTCGGGTGCCGAGATCGTCACCTTCGCCGTGCGCCGCACCAACCTCGGCCAGATCGAGGGCGAGCCGAACCTGCTCGAAGTGCTGTCGCCGGATCGCTACACCTTCTTGCCGAACACCGCCGGTTGCTACGACGCCATCGAAGCCGTGCGCACTTGCCGCCTGGCCCGTGAGCTGCTCGACGGCCACAACCTGGTGAAGCTGGAAGTGCTGGCCGACCAGAAAACCCTGTTCCCCAACGTGATCGAAACCCTCAAGGCCGCCGAGACCCTGGTCAAGGAAGGCTTCGACGTGATGGTTTACACCAGCGATGACCCGATCATCGCCCGCCAACTGGCCGAAATCGGCTGCATCGCGGTGATGCCGCTGGCCGGTCTGATCGGTTCCGGCCTGGGCATCTGCAATCCGTACAACCTGCAGATCATCCTCGAAGAAGCCAAGATCCCGGTGCTGGTGGATGCGGGCGTGGGCACTGCCTCCGACGCCACCATCGCCATGGAGCTGGGTTGCGATGCGGTGCTGATGAACTCGGCCATCGCCCATGCCCAGCAACCGGTCATGATGGCCGAAGCCATGCAACACGCAATCGTCGCCGGCCGCCTGGCGTACCTCGCCGGGCGCATGCCGAAAAAACTTTACGCCAGCGCCTCCTCGCCGCTGGATGGTCTGATCAAGTAAGAGCCATTGATGACTGAATCAAACGAAACGCCGAACACCCTGGAAGAAGGCGACGAGTCCAAGCACCGCCGCATCAAGAGTTTTGTGATGCGCGCCGGTCGCATGACCGAAGGCCAGCAAAAAGGCCTGGAGCAGGGCACGCCACTGTTCGTCCTGCCGTTGGTGGACGCGCCGGTGGATTACGACCAGGTGTTCGGCCGCTCGGCGCCACGTTCCCTGGAAATCGGCTTCGGCATGGGTCATTCCCTGCTGGAAATGGCTGCAGCTTCGCCGGAGCAGGACTTTATCGGGGTTGAAGTACACCGTCCGGGTGTTGGCGCGCTGCTGAACGGCGTGTTGACTCAGGGCCTGACCAACCTGCGCGTCTACGACTGCGACGCGATCGAAGTGCTCAACCGCTGCATCGCCGACAACAGCCTCGACCGCCTGATGCTGTTCTTCCCGGACCCATGGCACAAGAGCCGCCACCACAAGCGCCGCATCGTCCAGGCTTCCTTCGCGGAACTGGTGCGCAGCAAGCTGAAAGTGGGCGGCATCCTGCACATGGCCACCGACTGGGAGCCGTATGCCGAATACATGCTGGAAGTGATGAACGTCGCCCCTGGCTACCGCAACCTGGCGGAAGACGGCAAATGCGTCCCGCGCCCGGCCGAACGGCCGATCACCAAGTTCGAACGTCGCGGCGAGCGACTCGGTCATGGGGTTTGGGATTTGAAGTTCGAGAAAGTGGACTGATAAGTTCCTGGCCTGGAATGCAGTAAAAAATGTGGGAGCGGGCTTGCTCGCGAATGCGGTAGATCAGTCGACATTTACGCTGACTGACACACCGCATTCGCGAGCAAGCCCGCTCCCACATTTGTTTTGTGCCGCGCTTAAGGTCAGCGGCGATCCGCCACCACCCCAATCAGCACCAGCACCACCAACAACACCGGTGCCAGGCTGTAGTTGTTGAACTGGCTCAACCCGCGAACAATCCACGGCGTGGCGTAGATCAGTGCCGCGCCGCTGCCGATCATGCACACCAGCGCCATCAGCGGTACGCGCAGCGCGCCCGCGATGCTGCCCAGTCGTGCTTCGACCCAGCCCTTGATGTCGGCGCCAAACAGCACCAGCAGGCACCCTACCAACGCCAGGGAGATTTCCGACAGGTTGCTACGGCTCCAGCGGGATACGGTGGCGAGCAGGTCGAGTACCAGATCCATTTGATTTCCTTAAGAGCAATCAGCTCAAAAACTTCTGCAGCAGGTCATTGAGAAAGAGTTGCCCGCGGTCCGTGGCCGCCAGGCGTGACGGTTCGACCTGCATTAAGCCACTTTGTTCTGCCTCACGACGGGCCTCATCGAGACTCGCCAGCTCAAGGCCGGTGCGCTCGGCGTAAAGCCGGGCTTCGACGCCGTCGGTGAGGCGCAGGGCGTTCATCAGGAACTCGAACGGTAACTCTTCGTTGGTCAGTTCTTTCGCGCCGGCCTGGTAGTTTTTCGCCGGGTTGAGGTAGTCCTTCGGTGCGCGGGTTTTCCAGGTGCGCACGATGCGCCCGTCCGGGTGGCTGAGCTTGCCGTGGGCACCGGCACCGATGCCGATAAAATCGCCAAAGCTCCAGTAGTTCAGGTTGTGCCGCGCCGGCCGGCCCGGTTGGGCGTAGGCCGAGACTTCGTACTGGGCGTAACCGTGTTCGGCAAGCAACGCCTGGCCGGCTTCCTGGATGTCCCACAGGGTGTCGTCTTCCGGCAGCACGGGCGGCTGGTTCCAGAACACGGTGTTGGGTTCCAGGGTCAGTTGATACCAGGACAGGTGCGTGGGCTTGAGGGCAATGGCCTGGCGCAGGTCGCTCAGGGCGTCGTCCAGGGACTGATCGGGCAAGCCGTGCATCAGGTCCAGGTTGAAGTTGTCGAACCCGGCCTGGCGCGCCATCCCGGCGGCACGCACGGCTTCGTCACCGTTGTGGATACGGCCCAGGGCTTCGAGTTTTTCTTGCTGGAAACTCTGGATACCAATCGACAGCCGATTGATCCCCAGCTTGCGGTACGCCACGAACTTTTCTTGCTCGAAGGTCCCGGGGTTGGCTTCCAGGGTGATCTCGATGTCGCTGGCAAACGGGATGCGCGCCTCTACGCCCTTGAGCAACCGGCCCAACGCCGCGGCGCTGAACAGGCTCGGGGTGCCGCCGCCGAAAAAGATCGAACTCAGCTCACGGCCATACACCGCGTGCAGGTCCTGATCGAGGTCCGCCAGCAATGCGTCGACATACTCTTCTTCCGGCAGCACCTTGCTGGCGGTGTGGGAGTTGAAGTCGCAATAAGGGCATTTGCGCACGCACCACGGGATGTGGATGTACAGCGCCAGGGGCGGCAGGTGAGGCAGGGCCGCCCGAGGTGTTTGCGCGCCACCGAGAATCAGTGGCTGCGCGGAGGTGTTCTGGGTCATTTCAGGCCCAGACGCTGGCGCAGCAAATCCATTGCGCGAGCACGGTGGCTGATCTGGTTTTTGTCAGCCGGGCTGAGTTCGGCGCTGGAGACATTGCGCTCCGGCACCCAGAACAGCGGGTCGTAGCCAAACCCGTGCTCGCCGCTGGCCGCGTGCAGGATGCGACCGTGCCACAGGCCTTCACAGAGGATCGGCAAAGGATCATCGGCGTGACGCACCAAGGCCAGCACGCAGACGAACTGTGCACCGCGCATCGCGTCGGGCACGTCCTTGAGGGCGTCGAGCAGTTTGGCGTTGTTGGCCGCGTCGCCTTTGCCGTCGGCGTAACGCGCCGAGTAGATGCCCGGGGCGCCGCCGAGGAAGTCCACGGCCAAGCCCGAATCATCGGCCAGTGCCGGCAGGCCGGAAATGCGCGCAGCATTACGGGCCTTGAGGATGGCGTTCTCGACGAACGACAGGCCGGTCTCTTCCGGCTCTACCTGGCTGAACTCGCCAATCGAGCGCAATTGCACCGAGTCGCCGAGCATGGCCTGGAGTTCTTTGAGCTTGCCGGCGTTATGGCTGGCCAGTACGAGTTGTGTGAGGTTCATCATTCGGCCGGAAACAGTTCCTGGTTGAAACTGAAACCGTGGGCTTTGCCACCGGTTTCAACGTTGATGGTGAAAATCTTGGTTTCCTGCTGTGGCACCGGGTACTGGGCGACGTAAAGCGTAGAACCTTTCTGGGTGATTTTCTTGAACGTCAGCATCTCGCTCTTGCCGCTCAGGTCTTTGATGGTGCCGGTGACGGTGGCGTCTATCGATTCGACGCCCTTGTTCACGAACACATTGATCATGCCCAGCTCTTTGCTGCGTACGATCCCGGCTTCCTGGGCCATTTCCGGTGTCAGGAAACTGGTGGTCAGGGTGTTGTAGTGCACCGTGATATCGCCGAATTCTTTCTGGCGATTACCGTCGATAACATCCGCCGCCATAGCGCTGACGCTCAGGCACGCGGTGAGTAAAAAAGTAGCCAAACGACTCATGTTCGTCCTCCTTGAAATTGGTTAGACGGCAATCTGGTGGTCCGTCAGGCCCGGGCTGCTGACCCGGTAGATCCCGATCTCACCCAGCAGGTTGGGCCATAGCTTACTCGCCCAGCCGTGACGGTGCTGTTGATCGACCGCAAGGCGGTTGATGACTTTGGCTTCGCGCTTGCTGCACAGCGCTTCGAAGTCTTCGAAGGTGCAGAAGTGGATGTTGGGCGTGTTGTACCAGGTGTAGGGCAGGAAATCCGACACCGGCATGCGGCCCTTGGTGGCCAGGTACCAACGGCAGCGCCAGTGGCCGAAATTGGGGAAGGTGATGATGCACTGGCGGCCGACCCGCAACATTTCGTCGAGGATCCGGTCGGGGTAGTGCACGGCTTGCAGCGCCTGGGTCATGACCACGATATCGAAGCTGTTGCTGGCAAAGTTGCCGAGGCCCTTGTCCAGGTCCTGCTCGATCACGTTGATGCCCTTGGCCACGCACTGGGCGATGTTGTCCGGGTCGTTTTCCAGGCCATAGCCGGTGACTTGCTTGTTGTCGCGCAGCCAGCTCAGCAGTTCGCCATCGCCGCAACCCAGGTCGAGCACGCGGCTGCCGGCGGGGATCCAGTCTTGGATGATTTCCAGGTCGGCTCTCATGGCGTTCTCACAGTGCTATTCGGTTCATGTAGTTGCTGAAGGCCTGCAGGTAGCGCGGGATCGGGATCAGAAAGGCATCGTGGCCTTGCGGTGCATCGATCTCCAGGTAGCAGACGTCTTTCTTGGCGGCCATCAGCGCATCCACCAGTTCTCGCGAGCGGGCCGGGGAGAAGCGCCAGTCGGTGGTGAACGACATCACGCAGAACTTGGCGGTGGCCGCCTCGAAGGTGCGCGCCAGGTCGTCGTCGAAGTTCGCCGCCGGGTCGAAGTAGTCCAGGGCCTTGGTCATCAGCAGGTAGGTGTTGGCGTCGAAACGCCCGGAAAACTCCTCACCCTGATAACGCAGGTAGCTCTCGACCTGGAACTCGACGCTGTGGAAGTCGTAGTTGAGCTTCTCGCTCTTGAGGCCACGGCCGAATTTCTCGCCCATGGAGTCATCCGACAAGTAGGTGATGTGCCCGACCATGCGCGCGAGCATCAGCCCGCGCTTGGGGATCACTCCCGCTTCCTGGAACGAACCGCCGTGGAACTCCGGGTCGGTGAGGATCGCCTGGCGCGCCACTTCGTTGAAGGCGATGTTCTGCGCCGACAGCTTGGGGGCCGAGGCGATGGCCAGGCAATGGCGCACGCGGTCCGGGTAGGTGATGGTCCATTGCAGGGCCTGCATGCCGCCCAGGCTGCCGCCGATCACGGCGGCCCATTGGGCGATGCCCAGTACGTCGGCCAGGCGCGCCTGGCTGTGCACCCAGTCTTCCACGGTCAGTACCGGGAAATCCGCGCCAAACGGCTTGCCGGTTTCCGGGTTGAGGCTGCTGGGGCCGGTGGAACCGTTGCAGCCGCCGAGGTTGTTCAGGCTGACCACGAAGAACTTGTTGGTGTCGATCGGTTTGCCGGGGCCGATGCAGCTGTCCCACCAGCCGGGCTTGCGCTCGTCCATGCTGTGGAACCCAGCCGCGTGGTGATGGCCGGACAAGGCGTGGCAGATCAGCACGGCATTGCTGCCCGTGGCGTTCAGTTGGCCGTAGGTTTCATAGATCAGGTCGTAGGCGGGCAGCGAACGGCCGCAGGCCAGGGCCAGCGGTTCGCTGAAGTGCGCCACTTGGGGCACGACCAGTCCAACAGAATCGGGGGGGAAGGCAGCTGGCATCGACCCTGCTCTCGTTTAAATGAGGCGTAAGTCTAAAGACCGCTGCACCCAGCGGCAAGCGAAGGCCTGCTGCCGGTGTTTTTAAGGCTTTTTGTGGCGAGGGAGCTTGCTCCCGCTGGAGCGCGAAGCGGTCCCAGTCCGGCTGCCGCGATTTTGCAGATGCAACGCGGTCGGCCTTTTTGGGACTGCTGCGCAGCCCAGCGGGAGCAAGCTCCCTCGCCACATTGTCGTCAGATCAGACCGAACAGTTCTTTGGGCATGAATGCATAGAAAGCCAGACGCGGAATCACCCAGCTTTGCAGCAGCTGAATCGCAATAAACGCGAAGATCGGCGAGATATCCAGGCCACCCAGGTTTGGTATCAGGCGACGGAAAGGCGCCAGCACCGGTTCAGTGATCTGCCCCACCAACTCTGCGCCAGGGCTGCGGCTACCGGGAGCGACCCAGGACAGGATCACGCTGATGATCATCGACCAGAAAATGATCTTCAAAAACAGCGAGAAAATCCCGATCAATGCCCACGGCAGCAACAGCAGCGTGGTGGCCTGGTAGCCGTTGAGCAGCAGGATGACTGCGAACAGCAGAATCTGCAGCAGCAGCGCCAGCACCAGCGAGGACATGTCCAGGCCGAACATGCTCGGGATTACCCGGCGCAGTGGCTTGAGCAGCGGCTGCGTGGCCTTCACCACGAACTGGCACAGCGGGTTGTAGAAGTTCGCCCGCACCAGTTGCAGGATAAAACGCATCAGCACGATCAGCAGGTACAGGCTGCCCAGGGTCTGGATGATGAAAATGGCAGCGTCATTGATTCCGAGCATGTTTAATTCCTATGTGGGGGACGACTATTTGCCCAGCTGCTCGGCCAATTCGGCCGAACGATGTGCTGCGGCACCCAGTGCTTTTTCCACCAGGGCTTCAAAGCCCCCGGCCTGGAACGATTCGATTGCCGCTTGGGTAGTACCGCCCGGCGAGGTCACGCGACGGCGCAGTTCGGCGGCGTCGACATCACTGGTCACGGCCATCTGCGCGGCGCCCAGTGCGGTTTGCTCGGCCAATTGCTCGGCGACTTCCTGTGGCAGGCCGAGTTTCACGCCGGCGGCGGTCATGGCCTCGATCAGCAGGAAGAAGTAGGCCGGGCCGCTGCCGGACACGGCGGTGACAGCGTCCAGTTGCTGCTCTTGCTCCAGCCACAGGGCGATACCCACGGCGGAAAGCAGCTCTTGTGCCTGATCACGCTGTTGGGCAGTGACTTCGGACGTGGCGTACAAGCCGCTCACGCCCTTGCGCAGCAGCGCCGGGGTGTTGGGCATGCATCGCACAATCGGCTGGGCGCCGAGCCAGCGAGTCATGCTGGCGCAGGTGATGCCGGCGGCGATGGACACCACCAGTTGATGGGGCTTGAGGCTTGGGCGCAGGCTTTCGCACACGGCTTTCATGGCTTGTGGCTTAACCGCCAGCACCACCACGTCAACGCCTTCAATGGCTTCTGCGTTGTCGGCGAAGGTGTCGATGCCGTGCTCGGCGCTGACGCGGGCGCGGGTGTCTGCTCCCGGGTCGCTGGCGCGAATCTGCTGTGCTTCCAGGCCCTTGGCCCGCAGGCCGCCGATCAGGCTGGCCGCCATGTTGCCGGCGCCGATAAAGGCAATACGCGTGTTGCTCATGACAGGTCCTTATTCAGATGGAAGTCAGCCATTTCACGGCTGGCCGTAGTCGCGGGCACCAAACAGCGCGGTACCGATCCGCACCCAGGTGGCCCCTTGGGCAATGGCCGACTCAAGGTCGTGGCTCATGCCCATGGAAAGTGTATCGAGCCCCAGGTTCAGGCTCGCCTGCAGGTCGCGTACGGTGGCGAAGGCTGCGTCCTGCTCTGCACGGTCGTCTGTTGGCTCGGGGATCGCCATCAAGCCACGCAGCTTCAGGCGCGGCAGGGCGCTGATGGCTTCGGCCAGGGCAGGCAGGTCGGCGGGTGTACAGCCGGACTTGCTGGCTTCGCCACTGACGTTGACCTGGATGCAGATATTCAGCGGCGGCAGGTCAGCCGGGCGTTGCTCGGACAGGCGTTGTGCGATTTTCAGGCGGTCCACGGAATGCACCCAAGCGAAGTTCTCGGCGATCGCACGAGTCTTGTTC
This sequence comes from Pseudomonas sp. PAMC 26793, assembly GCF_000313235.1. Lineage (NCBI taxonomy): Bacteria > Pseudomonadati > Pseudomonadota > Gammaproteobacteria > Pseudomonadales > Pseudomonadaceae > Pseudomonas > Pseudomonas sp. PAMC 26793. Next base: position 251,539 of record NZ_AMXG01000023.1, on the reverse strand, counting down.
GATTGAATGGGGCCGATGAAGTGCCAACTCAAGGGCAGGTCGGTTAATTCGACCTGTTTGCCCAGGGCTTCCTGCAGATAGTTCTCGCCAAAATCACGCATTCCGGCGGCATGGGCTTCGCGCACGGCTTGTGCGGGTTTGGTCTTGCTCACGGCCAGCAGGTGCACGCTGTCTGCGTCGCGCTGCGAGGCTTGGGCCGCAGCTCGGATCCGCTGGGAAACCAGGCTGATGTTGTCTGCTATGGTCGACATTCAAGTTGCGCCCGTGGATATGGAGTCCGCGGCATTCTACTGGAAATGGAAAGCCCTATGGATATCACTGAACTGCTGGCTGCCGGCGTACTCCGGCGGGCCTCGGACCTGCATTTGTCGGCCGGGTTGGCGCCGATGTTGCGAGTTGATGGCGAAGTCTGGCCCCTCGATCGGCCGGTGCTTGAGCCTACGCAAGTGGCGGAGTTACTCCACCCTTTGCTGAACAATCATCAGCAAAAGGATTTCGAAACATCTCTTGAAACGGATTTTGCCTTCGAGTTGCCCGAGGTGGCGCGGTTTCGGGTGAACGTGTTCCAGCAGCACCGGGGCATGGGCGCCGTGTTTCGTACCATTCCCTCAACGGTGCAAAGTTTGGAAAGCCTCGGGTTGGGCGAGGTGTTCCGGCGCATCGCGGACCTGTCCCGAGGGCTGGTGCTGGTCACCGGGCCGACCGGTTCCGGCAAGTCCACGACCCTGGCGGCGATGATCGATTACCTCAACACCCATCGTCGCCAGCACATCCTCACCCTTGAAGACCCGATCGAGTTTATCCATCAACCGAAAAACGCCCTGATCAACCAGCGGCAGGTGCATCGCGACACCCACAGTTTCTCGACCGCCCTGCGTTCGGCATTGCGGGAGGACCCGGATGTGATTCTGGTGGGCGAGCTGCGGGACCTGGAAACCATTCGGCTCGCGCTGACGGCGGCGGAAACCGGGCACCTGGTGTTTGGCACGTTGCACACCACGTCGGCGGCTAAAAGCGTGGATCGGGTGGTGGATGTGTTTCCGGCAGGGGAAAAGGCCATGGTCCGCTCGATGCTCTCGGAGTCATTGCAGGCGGTGGTGTCTCAGGTGCTGGTGAAGAAAGTCGGCGGCGGGCGGGTTGCGGCTCACGAAATCATGCTCGGCACGCCAGCAATTCGTAACCTGATCCGCGAGGACAAGGTGGCGCAGATGTATTCGGCGATCCAGACGGGTGGGGCGCTGGGGATGACGACGCTGGACATGAGTTTGAAGGCGTTGGTCAGCCAGGGGCTGATCAGCCGGGAACATGCCCGGGAGAAGGCGAGGGTGCCTGGGGATATTTGAGGTCGCGTGGGCGCTGAAAAACTAATGTGGGAGCGGGCTTGCTCGCGAATGCGGTGTATCAGTCAAGCATGTATCGACTGACACTCCGCATTCGCGAGCAAGCCCGCTCCCACACAAGCCCGCTCCCAAGTCGGCCGGGTATCAGCGCTGCACAATCCGCAGATTGTTCTGCTCTTTAGGCAGGACACGCTTGGCAATCACGTAGTTCTTGTCCCAGAACGGCTTCTTCAGCGTATCGATGCTCACGGACTTGCCACGGCGCGGTGCGTGGATAAAACGGTCGTTGCCCAGGTAAATGGCAACGTGGTTCACCTGGCGGCTCTTCAGTTTGAAGAACAGCAGGTCACCCGGTTTCAAGTCCTTGCGCTCAACCTTCAGCCCGTGGCCGGCGGCCATGGCGTTGGAAGTGCGTGGCAAATCCACGGCTTTTACGTCGTTAAACGCATATTTCACCAAACCGCTGCAGTCGAACCCTTTACTTGGGCTGCTGCCGCCCCAACGATAAGGGGTACCGAGCACGTTGACGGCACGGCTGAGGACGTTGCTGCTTTGCTTGGTGTTGACGGCCATCAGCCCTGGCGCTGTTTTACCGTGGGCCTTGCTCAGTTGAGTCGGGCGTTTCACGGTCAGCTTCACCGATTTGGCGGAGCTGGTGGTAGCGTGAACTTTAGGGGTGAAACCGTTAACGTTGGGAAGTCGTTGCTCACGATTGGTGGCGTGGGCGGCCAGTGGCATTAATAGGCAAATGGTTAGCCATGTCTTGAAAAATGGTCGCATTAGGCGTGGCTCTTTTAGGTTTGCGCGCAACTTTATAACAGCTTTTTGTGTCGTTCTAAGGCCGTTTGTCGACTGAACCCTGGGGTCAAATTCAGGAAAAACGCGACGAATTGTCGTTATTGTCCTACTCAGGTCAGGTGGCATAAGGCTTTGCGGGAAGGAAGATACCATTTGCCGTGCGTCGGGCGCCCGTAAAAAAGTCACAAAGAAAATGAAAAAATTTATCTATCGAGGCAAAAGAGGTACTCCATGAACACCTATCGACAGGATGTTTCGCAACAAGACACCCACAGCAAGGTGATCGGTTACCTGCTCTGGATTTTCGGTTTTACCGGTGCTCACCGCTTTTATTACGGCAAGCCAGTGACCGGGACGATCTGGTTTTTCACCTTCGGTTTGTTCGGGATCGGCTGGCTGATCGACTTGTTCCTAATTCCGGCAATGGACCGGGAAGCGGACCTGCGATTTACGGCCGGGCCGATTGAATACAACGTGGCCTGGATCCTGTTGGCGTTCCTGGGTGTGTTCGGGTTGCACCGCATGTATCAGGGCAAATGGATCAGCGGGATTGTTTACTTGCTGACTGGGGGCTTGTTCCTGATTGGCGTGTTGTATGACTTCTGGACACTGAATACGCAGGTTTCGATCCGCAATGCCGAGCGGCTTGGCGGCCGGTAGGCCTTGTGGAACGGATCGTTCCCACGCTCTGCGTGGGAATGCCGCCTTGGACGCTCTGCGTCCGCTCCTGAAAATCGTGACGCGGAGCGTCACAGGATGCGTTCCCACGCGGAGCGTGGGAACGATCATCATCGGGTTTAGGCCTGGTAGCTGATCCGCCCATCCACCAAGGTGTACCGCACAGTCGCCGGCAGGCTATGGCCGATGAACGGGCAGTTCTCGCCCTTGGACAGCCAGTGTTCCCCGGCAATCGTGGAGCTGGCCGGATCAAACAGCACCAGGTCCGCCGCCGAACCCACTGCCAACTTGCCCGCCGGCAGGCGCAGGGCCTCGGCAGGGCCCGCACTGAGACGCGCCAGCAGCGTCGGCAGGTCCAGCAAGCCATCCTCCACCAACGTCATCGCCAGCGGCAGCAGCAGCTCGACACTGCTGATGCCCGGCTCTGTCGCGCCGAACGGCGCCAGCTTGGCGTCCCGCTCGTGGGGTTGGTGATGGCTGGAAATCGCCGAAACCACCCCGGACTTCACCGCCGCCCGCAAACCGTCACGGTCAGCGCGAGTACGCAGGGGTGGCTGCACGTGATACAGGCTGGAGAAGTCGATCAGCGCCTCGTCCGTCAAAATCAGCTGATACAACGCCACATCCGCCGTCACCGGCAAACCGCGAGCCTGGGCCTGAGCGATCAGGGCCACGCCCCGAGCGCTGGTCAATTGGCTGAAGTGCGCGCGCACGCCGCTTTGCTCCACCAGCAGCAGGTCCCGGGCCAGGGCCACGGTCTCGGCGGTTTCCGGGATGCCCGGCAGGCCGAGGAAGCTGGCGGTGGCGCCTTCGTGGGCCAGGCCGCCTTCGGCCAGGTCGCGGTCCTGGGAGTGGAAAATCACCGTCAGGTCGAAGGTCGCTGCATATTCCAGCGCGCGGCACAGGGTGCGGGTGCTGCGAAAGCTCTCCAGACCGTTGCCAAAGGCCACGCAGCCGGCGTCGCGCAAGGCGATCAGCTCAGCCAGCTGTTCGCCGTCCAGGCCTTTGCTCAGGGCGCCGATGGGGAACACTTTGCAGTTGCCGGCTTCACGGGCGCGGTCGAGGATCAGCTCGGTCACGGCCGAGGTGTCCAGCACCGGCTTGGTGTGGGGTGGGCAGCACAGGCTGGTGACGCCACCGGCCGCGGCGGCGCGGGTTTCGCTGGTGATGTTGCCCTTGCGGCTGTAACCCGGCTCGCGCAGGGCGACGTTCAGGTCTACCAGGCCGGGCGCGGCGATCAGGCCTTTGGCTTCAATGGTTTCGCTGGCGCTGAAGCCTGCGGGTGCGGCGCCGATGGCAATGATCTTGCCGGCTTCCAGGTGCAGATCGGTGACTTGATCCAGGCCGCTGGCCGGATCGATGACTCGGGCGCCGAGAATGCTGAGCTTCACTGGGCGTTCTCCTGCTCGAATTGACGTTGTGCGGTTTGCCCGCTCATGGCCATGGACAACACGGCCATGCGGACGGCGATGCCGTAGGTCACCTGGTTGAGAATCACCGACTGCGGGCCGTCGGCCACCGCCGACTCAATCTCCACGCCACGGTTGATCGGCCCCGGGTGCATCACGATGGCGTCCGGCTTGGCGCCGGCCAGGCGCGCGGTGGTCAGGCCGAACAGGCGATAGAACTCGCCCTCGCTCGGCAACAGGCCGCCCGCCATGCGCTCGCGCTGCAGGCGCAGCATGATCACCACGTCCACATCCTTCAGGCCTTCGGTCATGTCGGTGTAGACCTTCACGCCGTACTGCTCGATGCCGACCGGCAGCAGGGTTTTGGGCGCGATCACGCGGATGTCCGGGCAACCCAGGGCTTTGAGGGCCAGCATGTTCGAGCGCGCAACCCGCGAGTGCAGGATGTCGCCGACGATGGCCACCGAGAGGTTTTCAAAGCTGCCCTTGTGCCGACGGATCGTCAGCATGTCGAGCATGCCCTGGGTCGGGTGGGCGTGACGGCCGTCGCCGCCGTTGATGATCGCCACATTCGGGCACACGTGCTCGGCAATGAAGTGTGCGGCACCGGAGTCGCCGTGGCGCACCACGAACATGTCGGCGGCCATGGCTTCCAGGTTGCGCAGGGTGTCGAGCAGGGTTTCGCCCTTGCTCGCCGACGAGGTGGACACGTTCAGGGTGATCACGTCGGCCGACAGGCGCTGGGCCGCCAGCTCAAAGGTGGTGCGGGTGCGGGTCGAGTTCTCGAAGAACACGTTGCAGATAGTCTTGCCGCGCAGCAGCGGGACTTTTTTCACCGCCCGGCCGCCGACTTCGAGGAACGAGTCGGCCGTGTCGAGGATTTCGGTGAGCAGTTCGCGGGGCAAGCCGTCGAGGGACAGGAAGTGTTGCAGCTGGCCCTGAGCATTGAGCTGCAGCGGGCGCTTGGCATCTAGAGGCGTCATCGCGGGGACTCTTTACAAGGCGGTTTAAAGGGCAAGGTCTTGCAGTTCGAGTTCGAGCGGCGTGGGACCGGACAATTTTACCCGCTGGTGGGCTTCCAGGGACAGGGTGGCGCCAACCACGTCCGGGCTGATCGGCAATTCGCCGGCGTCCAGGTCCAGCAGGCAGACCAGCGTCACGCTGGCCGGGCGGCCGTAGTCGAACAGTTCGTTCAGGGCGGCGCGGATGGTGCGACCGCTCATCAGGACGTCATCGATCAGCACCAGGTGCTGGCCTTCGATCTCGAACGGCAGGGCCGAAGGGCGCACTTGCGGGTGCAAGCCGTTCTGGCTGAAGTCGTCACGGTAGAAAGACACGTCCAGAGTGCCCAGGGGCGAGTGGCTGCCCAGTTCTTCCAAGAGCGCCTGGGCCACCCACACGCCACCGGTACGAATGCCGATAAAACGCGGCTCGCTGATGGCACGGTGTTCCAGGTGCGCCTTGAGGCGGATCGCCATCTGGCTGATCAGGTCGGCGGGATTGGGCAGGCTCATGGTGGCTCCTTCAAGGCCTTGCGCGGCGGGGTGCCGGCAAGGTCCGGGCTCAAACGTAAGAAGACGCGGCAAGCCGCGTCAGTCAGGATTCAAATAAAGCAGTGTTTTCATCCAGCCAGCCCTGCAACAGCAGGGCCGCAGCGATGGCATCCACCGGGTTGTCGCGGTAACTGCCTTTCTGCCCGCCACGGTCGCGGCGCTCGCCCTTGGCTTCAAAGGTGGTCAGGCGTTCGTCGTGGGTATAGAAGGGCAGGTTGTAGCGGCCATTCAGGCGTCGGGCGAATTTTTCGGCTCGCAGGCACATCTCGCTCGGGGTGCCGTCCATGTTCAAGGGCAGGCCGACCACGACGGCATCGGGCTTCCACTCCTTGATCAGGGCTTCGACCTGGTTCCAGTCCGGCACGCCGTTCTGGGCTTTCAAGGTGCACAGCTCGCGGGCCTGGCCGGTGATCACCTGGCCGACCGCTACGCCGATCTGTTTGGTGCCGTAGTCAAAACCGAGGATCAGACGCAAGGCCATCAGGCGTGCCCCGCCTGGCTGGTCAGCAGGCTGAGGTTGATCCGCAGCTTGGCGGCCGCCGCTTCCAGGCGCAATTCGCTGGGGGTGTTGAACAGGATGTCGGCGTCAAACGGGCAGGTCAGCCAGGCATTGCTCGCCAGCTCGGCCTCCAGTTGCCCGGCTTCCCAGCCGGCGTAGCCCAGGGTGATCACGCTTTGATCAGGCCCGATGCCATCGGCGATGGCGAACAACACATCCTGGGAAGTGGAAAGCGACAGCCCTTCAAGGTCCACGGTCGCCTGGAATTTCGGCCCGGTGGGGTGCAGCACAAAACCCCGGTCAGTCTGCACTGGCCCGCCGATGTAGATCTGTACGTGCTGGCAGTTGGCTGGCGGGTCGATGTCCGGGCGCAGTTGCTCGAGGATATCGGCCAGGTTCAGGTCTTGCGGGCGGTTGACCACCAACCCCATCGCACCATTGGCGGTGTGCTCGACGATGTAGGTCAAGGTCTGCGCAAAGTTCGGGTCGGCCATATGGGGCATGGCGATCAGGAATTGGTGCTTGAGGTAGGTCGGGCTGACATTTTTCATGTCCGCTAGTGTGGCGTTGGAGGGGCGAACTGACAAGCTGAGGATGCGCAGGAAATCACCGTCAGCGTCAATTGCTCGACAGCCGATCACCTTTGGCAAAGCGCCAGGTGCGAATGATTTCCAGACGGTCGATGTCGTTCAAGTCCCCGGTAAACGGCGCAAAAGGCGCCGCCAGGCGCACGATGCGTTGCGCTGCCTGGTCCAGCAGCGGTTGGCCGGAGGACTCCAGCACCTGCACTTCGTACAAGGTGCCGTCGCGGTTGATCGACACCAGCAGTCGCAAATTGCCGTAGATCTGCTGGCGGCGGGCTTCGTCCGGGTAGTTCAGGTTGCCGATGCGCTCGACCTTCTTGCGCCACTCGTCCTTATACCAGGCGCCTTTGTCGCGCATGGTGGAGGCAGCATTCAGGCGGTAGATCCGCGGGCGCTTGGCGTACAGCTGTTGTTCGTGGGCCAGTTCGGCTTCCAGGCTGGAGATTTCACTGGAGAGTTGCGAGCTGTCAAACGTCGGGGCCGGCGGGGCGGGCGTGGGTTCGGTCTTGGCCTTTTCGCGCTGGGTCGGGGCTTTTTGCGGTTTGGGTGCGACGGTAGTGACAGCGGCCTTGGGTGCAGCCTGTTTCACCTCCGGCTTGGGCGCTGGCGGTGGCGTGACCTTATTGACCTTGTTGTCCTGGAACGGCGCCACTTCGGTGGTCTTGGGCACGGCCTTCTTGTCGAGGGTGCCGCTGCCTTGCTGGTTGTCCTGGGCGAGAAAATCAGCCTTCTCCGGCTTCTTTTCACTTTTGAAGGTGGCGAGGGTGATTTCCAGAGTCTTGGTGATCTGCTTGGGTTCGGCAAAGGTGAAGCCCAGGCCGAGGATCAACGCCAGGTGAATCAACGCCGCGAGAAACAGGGTAAATCCGAGCCGATCAGCCGGGCGCACGCCGCTGTGGGAGAGTTCGGGGGGCAGATCGGGCGGGAGCGTCATGACAAGAAAACCAACATCGCGCGTTTCACAGGTGGCGCATGATAACGCAATGTTGGTTTGTGTCCGGCTGTTCTATGTCACTTGGCTTGTAGCTTGGAGGCAATGGCCGCCATCAGCATTTCGCCGATGTTCGTGCCAAATGCATTGTCGATCTCGCGAATACAGGTCGGACTGGTGACGTTGATTTCGGTGAGGTTCTCGCCAATTACGTCCAGTCCTACAAACAGTAGGCCCTTTTCGCGCAGGGTTGGGCCGACTTGGGCGGCAATCCAGCGATCCTTGTCCGTCAGCGGGCGGGCTTCCCCCCGGCCGCCGGCTGCCAGGTTGCCACGGGTCTCGCCGGCCGCCGGAATGCGCGCCAGGCAATAAGGCACCGGCTCGCCATCGATCATCAGGATGCGCTTGTCGCCGTCCTTGATTGCCGGAATGTAGGCCTGGCCCATGATCTGCTGGGTGCCCAGCGCGGTCAGGGTTTCCAGGATCACCGACAGGTTCGGGTCGCCCGCTCGATGGCGGAAGATCGAGGTGCCGCCCATGCCATCCAGCGGCTTGAGGATCACATCACCGTGCTTGGCAGCGAATTCACGCAGCACATCGGCACGACGGCTGACCACGGTGGGCGGCGTGCACTGTGGGAACAAGGTGGCGAACAGCTTTTCATTGCAGTCGCGCAGGCTCTGGGGCTTGTTGACGATCAGCACGCCTGCGCGCTCGGCCTGCTCCAGCAGGTAGGTGGAGTAGACGAACTCCATGTCGAACGGCGGATCCTTGCGCATCAGGATCACGTCGAGGTCGCTCAGGGGACTGTCGATTTCGTCTTGCAGTTCGAACCATTTCTCAGGGTTGGCAAACACCTGCAGGGGGCGCATCCGCGCCCGCGCTTCACCGTCGCCCTGGTAAAGGTCCGGCTGCTCCATATAGAACAGGCTCCAGCCGCGGGCCTGGGCGGCCAGCAGCATGGCCAGCGAGCTATCCTTTTTATAGGAGATGCTGGCGATAGGGTCCATGACAATGCCGACGCGAACGCTCATGGGGGATTTCCTCTAGCAAATAAGGGCGCATAAAAGTGGCGTCAGAGTGGCGCTGCGGCTGTTGTGGGTCAAGGAAAAACCACCACGCGGGTCGGCCGATAGATTGCGTTCTGAGACTGTGCTAAAAAGGCTGCCATGGCACATCAGCCCTTGAATTCCGAGGCTTTTGGCGCTCGACCTGTGCAACATCAGGCAGTACACACCGAAAACCTATTCGCTGTGGCGATGGTAGAGCAGATATGGAACAGCATTCCAACGCCTTGAAAGTGATGGTGATCGACGATTCGAAAACGATTCGCCGCACGGCCGAAACACTGTTGAAGAACGTAGGGTGCGACGTCATCACGGCCATCGACGGTTTCGATGCCTTGGCCAAGATTGTTGACCATCACCCGCACATTATCTTTGTCGACATCATGATGCCGCGCCTGGATGGCTATCAGACCTGCGCGCTGGTGAAGAACAACCCGGCGTTCAAGTCGATCCCGGTGATCATGTTGTCCTCCAAGGATGGTCTGTTCGACAAGGCCAAGGGGCGCATCGTCGGTTCTGATCAGTTTTTGACCAAGCCTTTCAGCAAGGAAGAACTGCTGAGCGCGATCAAGGCCTATGTACCGGGCTTCGCCGCAGTAGAACAAGCACACTGACGAGGGCCCCACGAGGGCTTGCGTCTACTAAAGAAGTGGGGATAACCATGGCACGTGTTCTGATCGTCGACGACTCGCCGACTGAAATGTACAAACTGACTGAAATGCTCGAAAAGCATGGTCACGAAGTCCTCAAGGCCCAGAACGGCGGCGACGGCGTCGCGCTGGCCCGCCAGGAAAAGCCTGACGCGGTATTGATGGACATCGTCATGCCGGGCCTCAATGGCTTCCAGGCCACCCGGCAGTTGACCAAAGACCCTGAAACCGGGCACATCCCGGTGATCATCATCACCACCAAGGATCAGGAAACCGACAAGATCTGGGGCGAGCGCCAGGGCGCCAAGGATTACCTGACCAAGCCCGTGGACGAAGAAACCCTGATCGCCACCCTGAACAAGGTGCTGGCCGGCTGACGGCACGTTCCCATGACCGAGTCGCAAACCGCCTTCGAGCTGCTGCTGGACATCGACCGCCGCTGCCGCTTGCTGGCCGCCGACCTGCCGTCCCAGGAAACCCGGCTGCACAGCTGGAGCGGGATCGGGTTCCGCCTGGGTGAGCACTGGTACGTGGCGCCCATGGGTGAGGTCGCGGAAGTGCTGCACGAGCCGCGCTGCACCTTGATGCCCGGGGTCAAGCCGTGGGTCAAGGGCGTGGCCAACCTGCGCGGGCGCTTGCTGCCGGTGATGGACCTGGGCGGGTTCCTCGGCCTTGAGCTGTCGGTGGCGCGTAAACAACGGCGGGTGCTGGTGGTGGAATATCAGGACGTGTTTGTCGGCCTGTTGGTGGACGAGGTGGTGGGCATGCAGCATTTCGCACAAGACGCATTGTCGACGAGCAGCGCAGGCGGCGCGCCGTTTATCCAGGGCCAGTTCGACGGCGACCAGCTGTGGCAGGTCTTCAGCCCCTTCGCCCTGGCCCAGGCTCCAGGCTTCATGGATGTTGCCGCATGAGTACCGTTACCCCCGCCAAACCCCAGGAAGCGTCCCGCAGCCGCTCGCAGATCATCGTGCTGTTTATCGCGCTGATCGTATTCATCATGCTGCTGTTCGCCAACTTCGCGTACCTCAATACCCAGTCCACCTACGACAAACAGTACATCGGCCACGCCGGGGAGCTGCGGGTGCTATCCCAGCGCATCGCCAAGAACGCCACCGAGGCCGCCGCCGGCAAGGCCGCTGCGTTCAAGCTGCTGGGGGAGGCGCGCAATGATTTTGCCCAGCGCTGGGGTTACCTGAAAAAAGGCGACCCGGCCACCGGTCTGCCCGCCGCACCCACCGCCGTGCGTGCAGAAATGCGTGCCGTGCAGACCGACTGGGAAGCGCTGCTGAAAAACGCCGATGCGATTCTGGCCAGCGAGCAAACGGTGCTGTCACTGCATCAAGTGGCTGCGACCCTGGCGGAAACCGTTCCGCAATTGCAGATGGAGTCGGAAAAGGTCGTCGATATCCTCCTGCAGCGCGGTGCTCCGGCCAGCCAGGTGGCGTTGGCCCAGCGCCAATCGTTGCTGGCCGAACGCATCCTCGGTGCGGTGAACACCGTGCTGGCGGGCGACGAAACCGCCGTGCAGGCCGCCGATGCCTTTGGCCGCGATGCCAACCGTTTCGGCGTGGTGCTCAACGGCATGCTCAACGGCAATCCCGGGCTGCGTATTACCCAGGTTGAAGACCACGACGCCCGCGCCCGGTTGGCGGAGATTTCCGAGCTGTTCGAATTCGTCTCCGGCTCCGTGGATGAAATCCTCGAGACTTCGCCGCAGCTGTTCCAGGTGCGCGCCTCGGCGAGCAATATTTTCAACCTGTCGCAAACCCTGCTGGACGAAGCCTCGCACCTGGCCACCGGTTTTGAAAACCTGGCGGACGGGCGCACCTTCGACACCATCGGCGGCTACGTGCTGGGCTTGCTTGCGCTGGCCTCGATCATCCTGATCGGCCTGGTGATGGTCCGCGAAACCAACCGCCAGTTGCGGGAAACCGCCGAGAAGAACGAGCGCAACCAGAACGCGATCATGCGCCTGCTGGATGAGATTGAAGACCTGGCCGACGGCGACCTGACCGTCACCGCCTCGGTCACCGAAGACTTCACCGGCACCATCGCCGACTCCATCAACTATTCCGTGGACCAGCTGCGCGACCTGGTGGCGACCATCAACCTCACCGCCGGCCAGGTGGCCGGCGCGGTGCAGGACACCCAGGCCACCGCCATGCACCTGGCCCAAGCGTCGGAGCATCAGGCGCAGCAGATTGCCGAAGCGTCCACGGCGATCAACCAGATGGCCCAGTCCATCGACCAGGTATCGGCCAACGCCGCCGAATCGTCGGCCGTGGCCGAGCGTTCGGTGGAGATTGCCAACAAGGGCAATGAGGTGGTGCACAACACCATCCACGGCATGGACAACATCCGCGAACAGATCCAGGACACCGCCAAGCGCATCAAGCGCCTGGGGGAATCGTCCCAGGAGATTGGCGACATCGTCAGCCTGATCGATGACATCGCCGAGCAGACCAACATCCTTGCCCTCAACGCCGCGATCCAGGCGAGCATGGCCGGTGACGCCGGCCGTGGTTTTGCGGTGGTGGCCGATGAGGTACAGCGCCTGGCCGAGCGTTCTTCGGCGGCGACGCGGCAGATCGAAACCCTGGTGCGGGCGATCCAGACGGACACCAACGAAGCCGTGATTTCCATGGAGCAGACCACCACTGAAGTGGTGCGCGGTGCGCGGCTGGCCCAGGACGCCGGGGTGGCGCTGGAAGAGATCGAAGGCGTGTCGAAAACCCTGGCGGCGTTGATCCAGAGTATCTCCAACGCCGCGCAGCAGCAGACGTCGTCGGCAGGGCAGATTTCCCTGACGATGAACGTGATTCAACAGATCACCACTCAGACTTCGTCGGGCTCTACGGCCACTGCCGAGAGCATCGGCAACCTGGCAAAAATGGCCAGTCAGTTGCGGCGGTCGGTGTCGGGATTCACCTTGCCGGCGGCACGGCAGGTGGATGAGTGAAATGCGCCCTCAAGAACCCCACCGAACCAATGTGGGAGCGGGCTTGCTCGCGAAAGCAGCGTGTCAGTCGATTCATCTTTAGCTGACCCACCGCATTCGCGAGCAAGCCCGCTCCCACAGTTGATCTCCTTTGTTTTGAGATCGGTGTACGCATGACTCAGCAGTACCAGCAACTCATGAATTCAGACGGGAGCGGTTATGGTTGATCGGCACGACTACGTGGCCCTCGAATGGGTCAAGGGCGAAATTGCCGAAACCCTGAAACAGGCCCGTTCGGCGCTGGACGCCTATGTTGAAGAAGGCAGCAGCGAGGCCATCGGCCAATGCCTGGAATGCATCCATCAGGTCCATGGCAGTTTGCTGATGGTCGAGTTTTACGGCGCAGCCTTGTTCGCCGAAGAAATGGAGCAACTGGCCCTCGCCCTGCAAGGCGCGCGCGTCAGCCAGCGCGACGAAGGCATTCGCCTGCTGCAACAGGGCCTCGGCCAACTGCCGCTGTACCTCGACCGCGTGCACAGCGCCCGGCGCGACCTGCCCCTGGTGGTGCTGCCGCTGCTCAACGACCTGCGCAGCGTGCGCGGTGAAAGCCTGCTCTCGGAAACCAGCCTGTTCAGCCCGCAACTGCTGGTGATCCCGCCACTGCCCGAGGACGCATTGGCCCAGCGCTCGCCGGAGGATTTTCCCGAGCTGCTGCGTCAGTGGCGGCAAATGCTGCAACAGGCGCTGGTCGGCTTGCTGCGCGAAGACCACGGCCCCAGCAACCTGGAAGACATGGCGCGGGTGTTCGCCCGCCTCGAAGCCCTGTGCCATGGTGCGCCGCTGTTACCGTTGTGGCAGGTGACCTCGGCGCTGGTGGAAGGCATGCTCATTGGCGTGGTCGCCAACAGCCCGGCGTTGCGCAGTTTGCTCAAGGCCTGCGACAAGCAACTCAAGCGCCTGCTGACCCAGGGCATCAACGGAATCAACACCCCGGCCCCGGATGAGTTGCTCAAGAGCCTGTTGTTCTACGTCGCCAAAGTCACCCGACCGACTCCACGGATGCAAAGTTTGAAAGAACGTTATGGCCTCGATGAAGCCCTGCCCGACAGCGCCGTGGTAGACGCCGAACGTGCCCGCCTGGCCGGCCCGGACCGCGACGCGATGGGCTCGGTGCTCGGCGCGTTGTGCGAGGAGTTGGTACGGGTCAAGGAGCGCCTGGACCTGTTCGTCCGCAGCGACCGTCAGCACGCCTCGGACCTTGAGGCCTTGCTGGCGCCCTTGCGCCAGATCGCCGATACCCTGGCGGTATTGGGTTTCGGCCAGCCGCGCAAAGTGATCATCGACCAATTGGCGGTGGTGCTCGGCCTGGCCCAGGGTCAGCGCGAGCCCAACGACGCGGTGTTGATGGACGTCGCCGGCGCCTTGCTCTACGTCGAAGCGACGTTGGCGGGGATGGTCGGCACGGTCGAGCCGGAGCGCCGGGAAGAAAGCCGCCTGCCCACCACCGACCTGACGCAGATCCACCACCTGGTGATCCGCGAATCCTGCCAGTGCCTGACCCAGGCCAAAGAGCTGGTGATCGACTGCATCGAGGCCCATTGGGACCGCCAGCGCCTGGAGTCGCTGCCCGAGCTGCTGACCCAGGTGCGCGGTGCCCTGGCGATGATTCCGCTGCCCCGTGCGGCGAGCCTGATGCGTGGCTGCAACGATTACGTCAACGAGCAATTGATGGTCAGTGAGGCCGCGCCTTCCGAGGCGCAGCTTGAGCATTTTGCCGATGTGCTCACCAGCCTCGAGTACTACCTGGAGCGCATGCTGCAGGACCACGACGCCCCAGGCGAACGGGTGCTGGAAGTGGCCGCCGAAGGCCTGGCAGCGCTGGGCTATTTGCCGGCCGAGAAGCCGTGGCGCCAGGCGCTGCTCGCCCAGGATGATACGCCGACGGAACAAACCCCGTTCCTCGCGGATGCGCTGGCCAGCCCCACCTCACGCCTTAACCCGCCAGCCCTCCAACGCCCTGGCAGCCTGCTGCCACCGCCTGCCGGCGAAGAGCCCATCGACGACGAACTGCGGGAAGTCTTCCTCGAAGAAACCGCCGAAGTCCTCGACGTGCTGCACCGCTACGTACCCGCCGGCACCGCGAGCCTGGCAGACAAGGCCACCCTGAGCGAAATGCGCCGCGCCTTCCACACCTTGAAAGGCAGTGGTCGCATGGTCCGCGCCCTGGTGTTGGCGGAGCTGGCCTGGGCCGTGGAAAACCTGCTCAACCGCGTGCTGGAACGCAGCGTTGCGCCGGGCCCTGATGTGCAAGCGGTGCTGGATGATGTGCTGGAATTGCTGCCGGAGCTGATCACCGATTTCGCCGACGATGCCCAGCGCCAGCGCGATGACGTAGACGAACTGGCGGCGCGGGCGCATGCCTTGGCCAGCGGGGTCGAGCCTTCGGCCACCGACCCGGCCACCCTGGACCCGCAGTTGCTGGAAATCTTCCGCAACGAAGCCCAGAGCCACCTCGACAGCCTCAACCATTTCCTGCAACAGGCCACCGAGCACCTGCCGCTGCAAGTCAGTGATGAATTGCAACGGGCGCTGCATACCCTCAAGGGCAGCGCCTATATGGCCGGCGTGTTGCCCATCGCCGAACTGGCGCGCCCGCTGGATCACCTGACCCGCGAATACAAGGCCCATCGCCTGCCGCTGGACCTGGATGAAATCGAATTGCTGCTGGAAGCCGAGGCGCTGTTCCAGCGTGGTGTGCGCCAGCTGGACAGTGATCCCCACGCGCCTATCACCGGCGCAGCAGCCTTGATCGAACGCACGCAAAACCTGCTGAACAGCCAGCTTGAAGCCCTGCTGAATGCACCCAGCACAGGGCTGCGCATCAAGCGCGACCCGCAGTTGATCACCAACTTCCTGGCCCAGGGCATGGACATCCTGCTGGACGCCGAAAGCCTGTTGCGTCGCTGGCAGCAGCATCCCGGCGAGCGCCAGGAACTGAGTGCGCTATTGGATGAACTGACCACCCTCGGCGAAGGTGCGCACCTGGCCGACCTGCACCCGATGGATGAATTGTGCGAAGCCTTGCTCGACCTCTACGGCGCGGTGGAAGAAAGCAGCCTGGCGGTCAGCGAACGCTTCTTCCACGAGGCGGAACAGGCCCACGAAGCCCTGATCAACATGCTTGACCAGCTCGCCGCCGGCCAGGAAATCAGCGCAGCTGCGGCACGAGTTCGCGCCCTGCGCGAGTTGTTGGATGAAGGCCTCGACCCGTCCGCCACTGGGCTGATCAAAACCGATGGCAGCCGCGCGCTGAGCATCTCTGAACTGGGTGCCGCCACGGCGCAGCTGGACCAAGGCTTTGCGGTAGACGATGAGATCGTCGAGATATTCCTTGAAGAGGCGGTGGACATCCTCGACAGCGCCGGCCAGTCCCTGAAGCGCTGGCTGCTGGACCCGGATAACGCAGCACCGCTGTCGTCGCTGCAACGGGATTTGCACACCCTCAAGGGTGGCGCGCGCATGGCTGAAATCGGCGCGGTGGGCGACTTGGCCCTTGAGTTGGAAAACCTTTACGAAGGTTTGGTGGACCGTCGCTACAGCTATTCCAGCGAGTTGGCGAACGTGTTGATGGCCAGTCATGAGCGACTGGCACTGCTGCTTGAGCAGTTGCAACATCAGCAACCGTTGAGCGACTCCTCCGACCTGATCAGCCATTTGCGTGAGTTGCGCCACGGCATCGGACAAGCGGCGCCCGCCGCAGCCGCCGAAGTCGAGACGGCGGGCAGTGATCCCGAGCTGCTGGATATCTTTCTCGAAGAAGCCGCTGACATCCTCGACAGTTCTGGCGCCGCGCTGTTGCGCTGGCAGGCCGAGCCGAAAAATCGCCAGGAAGTCGAGACACTGCTGCGTGACCTGCACACCCTCAAGGGTGGCGCGCGTATGGTCGAAATCGGCCCGATTGGCGACCTGGCCCATGAGCTGGAGTTTCTCTACGAAGGCTTGTCGGCCGGTTTGCTGGCGCCCTCGGCGGAACTCTTCGCGTTGCTGCAAGGCTGCCACGACCGCCTGGCGCAGATGATCGATGCAGTGGCGGCGGGTATGCCGGTGGGCTCGGTGGATCTGCTGATCGAGCGGATCAAAAGCCTGGTGCATCCGGCTGAAGTGACCGCCGCACCAGTCGCCTTGGCGGCGACCAAAACCGACGCGGTGCCGGCCAGCGATCCGGCCGCCGACATGGTGAAGATCTCTGCCGACTTGCTCGATGACCTCGTCAACCTGGCTGGTGAGACTTCTATCTTCCGTGGGCGTATCGAGCAGCAGGTCAACGATGCGCGCATTGCCCTCAACGAAGTGGAAACCACCATCGAGCGTATGCGCGACCAACTGCGTCGGCTCGATACCGAGACCCAGGGCCGTATCCTCAGCCGACAGCAGGCGGAGGCGGAACGCCTGGGCTACGAAGAATTCGACCCGCTGGAAATGGACCGCCATTCCCAACTGCAACAACTGTCCCGGGCCCTGTTCGAGTCCGCCTCCGACCTGCTCGACCTCAAGGAAACCCTCGAGCGTCGCAACCAGGACGCCCACAACCTTTTGCAGCAACAGGCGCGTATCAACACCGAGCTGCAAGAAGGCCTGATGCGCACGCGCATGGTGCCCTTCGAACGCATGCTGCCACGGCTCAAGCGCATCGTGCGGCAAGTGGCGGGCGAGCTGGGCAAGGATGTGGAATTCATCGTCGGCAACGCCGAAGGCGAGATGGACCGCAACGTGCTGGAGCGCATGGTCGCGCCGCTGGAGCATATGCTGCGCAACGCCGTCGACCACGGCCTGGAATCCCGCGATGCGCGATTGCTGGCGGGCAAGCCCGAGAAAGGCCGGATCACCCTGGACCTGACCCACGAAGGCGGCGACATCGTTTTCGACATGCGCGACGACGGCGCCGGCGTGCCGCTTGAAGCCGTGCGGCGCAAGGCGATCAAGCGTGGCTTGCTCGACCCCAACCTGGAAATCAGCGACCGCGACGTGTTGCAGTTCATCCTGCAACCGGGGTTTTCCACTGCCGAAAAAATCACCCAGATTTCCGGGCGTGGCGTGGGCATGGACGTGGTGCATGAGGAAGTGCGCCAGCTGGGTGGTTCGATGGTCATCGATTCGACGCCGGGGGAGGGTGTGCACTTTCGCATTCGCCTGCCGTTCACCGTGTCGGTCAACCAGGCGTTGATGGTGCAGTGCGCGGACGATCAATACGCGATCCCGCTGAACACCATCGAAGGCCTGGTGCGGGTCATGCCCCATGAGCTGGAAGGGCACTATCAGCTGAATCCGCCGCGTTACGAGTACGCCGGCCAGCGCTACGAACTGTTCTACCTTGGCGACCTGCTGCACACCGTCGGCCGCCCGAACCTGCTGGGCCAGTACCAGCCGCTGCCGGTGCTGCTGGTGCAGTGCAACGAACGGCGCGTGGCGGTGCAGGTGGACGCCATGGCCGGGACCCGGGAGATCGTGGTCAAGGGCCTGGGCCCGCAATTTGCCGGGGTGAAGGGCCTGTCGGGTGCAACCATCCTCGGCGATGGTCGCGTGGTACTGATCATCGACCTGCTGGCGCATATCCGCGCGCGGCCACCGGCGTTGCCGGCCCAGGCAGCCGATGCACCGTTGATCCTCAACGACCCCCTGAAAAAGCGCCCGTTGCTGGTGCTGGTGGTGGACGACTCGGTCACCGTACGCAAAGTCACCAGCCGCCTGCTGGAGCGCAACGGCATGAACGTCCTCACCGCCAAGGACGGCATCGACGCCATGGCCGTGCTGGAAGAACACACGCCGGACCTGATGCTGCTCGACATTGAAATGCCGCGCATGGACGGCTTCGAAGTGGCGATCCAGGTGCGCGACGACCCACGGTTGATGCGCATGCCCATCATCATGATCACCTCCCGCACCGGGCAAAAACACCGTGATCGTGCGATGGCGATTGGCGTCAACGACTACCTCGGCAAGCCTTATCAAGAGTCGGTGCTGCTGGAAAGCATCGCTTATTGGAGCAAGTCCCGTGCTTGATCACCGCGCTACCCAACTCACCGGCTTGCTGCTGCCATTGGCGGATCGCTACCTGTTGCTGCCCAACGTCGCCGTGGCCGAGTTGATCGACTTCCAGCGCGGCGAACCGGCCAGCGATGCGCCGCCGTGGTACCTGCGGCAAGTCACCTGGCGGGATCGGCAGTTGCCGTTGATCAGCTTTGAGGCCGCGTGTGGCGAGTCGGGCGTGGTGGGGGAGCGGGCACGGATTGTGGTGTTGAACACCTTGGGCGGACGGCCGACGTTGAAGTTTATTGCGTTGGTGATCCAGGGGATTCCGCGCTCGTACAAGCTTGATAGCCAGTTGAGCTATGTGGATGTGCCGTTGTGCCCGCTGGAACTGGCGGCGGTGCAGGTGGGAGAGCATGTGGCGAAGGTGCCGGACTTGATGGGATTGGAGGCGTTGCTGGTGGAGGCGGGTTTGGCCTGAGCTACACATGTTGATGATCGTTCCCACGCTCCGCGTGGGAATGCAGCCTCGGACGCTCTGCGTCCAACTGGCGATGCAAGGCTCAAGTCTCGCGCTGTGGTGACGCGGAGCGTCACGGGATGCATTCCCACGCAGAGCGTGGGAACGATCGCATCGGCGTGCGCTTTACAGTCGGATTTTTCCTGCAACCTCTCGCGCTGTGCATGAACTTGTTGTGCCCTGCGATCGCGCCTAGTCTTCGTCCGTCATCGCAAAAAACGGTGACACGGACGTGCAAGTCCGACGAAACTGTTTAGGCGTACAAACGCCCAGCCATCCAACGGGCGTTTTTTGTGCTCGCTGCTTTATGGCGGCTGCGCGCAGGAGGTCTTCGGACCTGCTGGGTGTCCTAAACAGGCCCGGTCTTGCACACCTGCGCACGGTCGCCACCCTCATTCGCGTGCAAGCGAACGGTGGCGCTCCTCATCTGTTTAGGAGTTTCATCATGTTCAAACCTACCCCCAATCCGCCCCACAGCGCTGAAATCGAACACCGCAAACTCCAGGCCGCCGCCGAGCGTGCCATGGATCATTACTTTCCGACTTCCGCTTCATCGTCACTCTTTACCGTCACGCCCTCTCAATCCACCGAAGCCCTGCTGGCCAACGCTTCTGAAACCTTTGCCTCACTCAACGCCCTGACTTCCAACCTAGCCTTTGAATTGGAAGGTTCCCAGCGCGGTGTGGTGCTGGCCATTCAGCAGATGAGTGAGCTGGGGCAGTTACTGGTTGATCAGGCACTGGAGCAGGTTGCTCCTTCTAGCGCAGCCTAAAAACTTGATCGTTCCCAAAAAGGGACCTATCGTTCCCTTTTTGGGACTCTTCGGTCGCTGCCATGCAAACCTTGCCCCTTATCACTGCGCTATTCACCGTGACTCAGCAGAAAGTCTTGGGTTTGCTCTTTGGCAAGCCCGACCAAAGCTTCTTCACCAATGAAATCGCCCGCTGGGCAAAGGTGGGCAAGGGCAGCCTGACCCGCGAGCTGGAGCGTTTGCAGTTGGCAGGCATCCTGACGTTGACGCGCCAGGGCAACCAAACCCACTACCAGGCCAATCCGCAGTGCCCCATCTACTCGGAGCTGTTGGCCATCGTGCGCAAGACCCTGAGCCTGGATGAGCCATTGCGCAACGCACTGGCTCCATTTGCCGCGCAACTGAAGTGGGCATTTATCTACGGTTCCATCGCCAAGGGTGAGGCGCACTCATCCAGTGACATAGATCTGATGCTGATCGGCGAAAGCCTCAACTACAGTGAAGTCATGGAGCAGCTCATGCCGCTGGAAGAGCAACTGGGCCGCACCATCAACCCGACGCTCTATACCCCCGAAGACTGGATCGGCAAATGGAATGCCGGTCATAGTTTTGTGCAGAGGGTGGCGGAGCAGGACAAGATCAACCTGATTGGGGAAAACCCCGTGGAGTCCAAGGATGGACAGCAAGGCAAACCTGGAGAACCTGCAACGTAGTGGTGGCTTGAAGGTGGAGGTCGAACAGTGGGTGACTCATCAGAAATAGCGGCTGGGTGATGAAGTTAGATCAGTCCCCAAAAGGGACTGATCGTTCCCATTTTGGGACTGATTCGCACCTCTCACAGACACCGCTGAACAAAATGTGGGGCTTGCTCGCGAATACGGTGTGTCAGTACCCGATTTATCAACTGACCCACCGTATTCGCGAGCAAGCCCGCTCCCACATTTGAACTGCGCTTAGCCGGAGCCTCAGCGTTTTCTGGCAAACCATTACTCCAATCGTAACGATCCACCGCGCAGCTTGATTGATGCCCCCCCAATACCCTCCTAAGGTACAGCCCACGACAGCAAATCCCGTGGAGCGACCATGACAACAACAACTTCCCCCGACTCGCGCTGGACGCGGCGGCGCGATGAGAAGCAGCGCCGCCTCGCATTGGTGCGATCCTTCGCCGATGGCGCCGTGCTCCCCAGCGAGCGCATTGTCGAAGCCCTGGAAGCCCTGATCCTCCCCGGCGACCGTGTGGTGCTGGAAGGCAACAACCAGAAGCAGGCCGATTTCCTCTCGCGCTCCCTGGCCAAGGCCGATCCCGCCAAGCTCCACGACCTGCACATGATCATGCCCAGTGTCGGCCGCTCCGAGCACTTGGACCTGTTTGAAAAGGGCATCGCCCGCAAGCTGGACTTCTCTTTCGCCGGCACCCAATCCCTGCGCATCAGCCAGTTGCTGGAAGACGGCTTGCTGGAAATCGGTGCGATCCACACCTACATCGAACTCTACGCACGGCTGGTGGTGGACCTGATTCCCAACGTCGTGCTCTCCGCCGGTTTCATGGCCGACCGCGCCGGCAATATCTACACCGGCCCCAGCACCGAAGACACGCCAGCGCTGATCGAGCCGGCCGCCTTCAGCGATGGCATCGTCATTGTCCAGGTCAACCAACTGGTGGATGACGTCACCGACCTGCCTCGCGTTGACATTCCCGCGAGCTGGGTAGATTTCGTGGTGGTCGCCGACAAGCCTTTCTACATCGAACCGCTGTTCACCCGCGACCCACGGCACATCAAGCCGGTGCATGTGTTGATGGCGATGATGGCGATCCGTGGCATCTACGAAAAACACAACGTTCAGTCGCTGAACCATGGCATCGGTTTCAACACCGCGGCCATTGAATTGATCCTGCCCACCTACGGTGAATCCCTGGGCCTGAAGGGCAAGATCTGCCGCAACTGGACGCTCAACCCGCACCCAACCTTGATCCCGGCCATCGAAAGCGGATGGGTCGAAAGCGTGCATTGCTTCGGCACCGAACTGGGCATGGAAAACTACATCGCCGCCCGGCCGGATGTGTTCTTCACGGGGCGCGACGGCTCGCTGCGTTCCAACCGAATGTTTTGCCAGCTGGCCGGCCAGTACGCGGTGGACCTGTTTATCGGCGCCACCCTGCAGGTCGATGGCGACGGCCATTCCTCCACTGTCACCCGTGGCCGCCTCGCCGGTTTTGGTGGTGCGCCGAACATGGGCCACGACCCGCGCGGTCGCCGCCATGGCACGCCCGCCTGGCTCGACATGCGCCACGACGATGCCCCGGAAGCCTTGCTCGAACGCGGCAAAAAGCTCGTGGTGCAAATGGTCGAGACCTTCCAGGAAGGCGGCAAACCGACCTTCGTTGAAACCCTCGATGCAGTGGAAGTCGCACGCAAAAGCGGCATGCCCCTGGCGCCGATCATGATCTACGGCGATGACGTCACCCACTTGCTCACCGAAGAAGGCATCGCCTACCTGTACAAGGCCCGTTCCCTGGAGGAGCGCCAGGCGATGATCGCCGCTGTCGCCGGGGTGACCGCCATCGGCATGCGCCACAACCCCAAGGACACCGCGCGCATGCGCCGCGAAGGCCTGATCGCGCTGCCCGAAGACCTCGGCATCCGCCGCACCGACGCCACCCGCGAGTTGCTGGCCGCCAAGAGCGTGGCCGATCTGGTGGAATGGTCCGGTGGCTTGTACAACCCGCCCGCCAAGTTCAGGAGCTGGTAAATGCACGCACTCAAACTGCACGACCTGACACTGGCCGAACGCCTGGCCGACATGGCCGTCGACGCATTGATTGATGAAGCCGACCTGTCGCCGAAACCTGCCCTGGTGGACCGTCGCGGCAACGGCGCCCATACCGATTTGCACCTCGGCTTGATGCACGCGTCGGCGCTGTCGTTGTGGCCGGCGTTCAAGGAAATGGCCGAGGCCGCGATTGAATGTGGCGAAGTCGGGCTGCCCCTGCGTGAAGCCCTCGGGCGGATCGGTCGCGAAGGCGAACAGGCGATGCTCGTGACCACCAGCGGCGTAAATACCCATCGGGGTGCGATCTGGGCGCTCGGCCTGTTAGTCGCCGCCGCCGCACTGCAACCCGAATCCTGCACGGCCAACGCAATGACTTTGCGCGCTGCCCGCCTGGCCTTGCTCAATGACCGCTACGCCCCGCAACCGCTGAGCCACGGCGCCCAGGTCGCACAACGCTATGGCGCTCGCGGTGCCCGTGAAGAAGCGCAACTGGGCTTCCCGTCAGTGCTGCAACGCGGCCTGCCACAGCTGAAACAAAGCCGCCTGCAACAACACGGCGAACAAAACGCGCGCCTCGATGCCTTGCTGGCGATCATGACCGAACTGGCCGACACCTGCGTGCTCTACCGCGCCGGCCCCGAAGGCTTGCAGGCCATGCAACAAGGCGCTCAAGCGGTGCTGGACGCCGGCGGCAGTGCGAGCCTCGCCGGCCGCCGCCAACTGCATGAGCTGGACCAGCAACTGCTGGCGCTGAATGCCTCCCCCGGTGGCGCCGCCGACCTGTTGGCCGCCTGCCTGTTTATCGACCGCCTCGACGGAGCGCTGTGATGGAAACCTTATCCTTTGAATTCCCCGCCGGGCAGCCCGCCAAGGGCCGTGCGCTGGTAGGTTGCGTCGGCTCCGGCGACCTCGAAGTGCTGCTGGAACCGGGCACCGCCGGCACCCTGACGATTCAGGTGCAGACCTCGGTGAGCGGTGCGCAGCTGCGTTGGCAGCACCTGTTCGAACGGATCTTCCAGGAACAGACGCCTCCCGCACTGAACATCGATATCCACGACTTCGGCGCCACACCCGGCGTGGTGCGCTTGCGCCTGGAGCAGGGCTTCGAGGAGATCGGTCATGACTGACTTGCTGAACACACACAGCTTCGTCGAACTCGGCGCCCGGCAGCGGGCCAAGGCCTTGCTCGACGCGGGCAGCTATCGCGAACTGATCGATCCGTTCCAGCGCGTCATGTCGCCATGGCTGAGTCGCCAGGGCGTGGTGCCGCAGGCAGACGACGGCGTGGTGATCGCCAAGGGCAGCATCGCCGGCTTGCCGGTGGTCATCGCTGCTATCGAAGGCAATTTCCAGGGTGGCAGTCTCGGTGAAGTCGGCGGCGCAAAGATGGCTGGCGCACTGGAGCTGGCCGCTGAAGACAACCGCAACGGCATCCCGACGCGCGCCATCCTGCTGCTGGAAACCGGCGGCGTGCGCTTGCAGGAAGCCAACCTGGGCCTGGCCGCCATCGCCGATATCCATGCGGCGATTGTCGACCTGCGTCAGTACCAGCCGGTGATCGGCGTGGTGGCGGGCAGCGTCGGTTGCTTTGGCGGCATGTCCATCGCGGCAGGTTTGTGCAGTTATCTGTTGGTGACCCGCGAGGCGCGCCTTGGCCTGAACGGCCCGCAGGTGATCGAACAGGAAGCCGGGCTTGAGGAATACGACTCCCGCGACCGGCCCTTTATCTGGAGCCTGACCGGCGGCGAGCAGCGCTTCAACAGCGGCTTGGCCGACCGCTATGTGGCTGACGACGTGGCGCAGATTCAGCAGCAAATCACCGAACTGCTGCAACAAGGCTTGCCGGAAAAACAGCGCAGCCGTCAGGTTGATCACTATCTGGAACGCCTGGCCGCACTGAACGCCGAACCGCAAATCGACCCGGCGACGGTTCGTGATCTGTATCAGGGAGAACGCTCATGAGAGGTTTGCAGTGGTTCAACGCATTGAGCGGCGGTGCAGCGCTTGTGAGCGGTTTGCCGAACTCGCTGAAAGTCGCCGACGGTGTGCTCGGTGATCAGCCCGTGCGCTTTATCGCGGTGGTCACCGATGCGCAAAACCGCTTTCCCCGCGCTCGCAACGGTGAAGTCGGTTTGCTGGAAGGCTGGGGCTTGGCCAAGGCAGTTGATGAAGCGATCAACACCGGCGACAAGCGTCCGCTGATTGCCATCGTCGATGTGCCGAGCCAGGCCTACGGTCGTCGCGAAGAGGCCTTGGGCATTCACCAGGCATTGGCCGCCGCTGCCGACAGCTACGCCCGCGCCCGCTTGGCCGGTCACCCGGTGATCGCGCTGCTGGTGGGCAAGGCGATGTCCGGCGCCTTCCTCGCCCACGGTTACCAGGCCAACCGCCTGATTGCCCTGCGCGATCCCGGCGTGATGGTGCATGCCATGGGCAAGGCCTCGGCGGCGCGGGTGACCCTGCGCAGTGTCGAAGAGTTGGAAGCCCTGGCCGCCAGCGTGCCGCCGATGGCCTATGACATCGACAGTTATGCCAGCCTCGGCTTGCTCTGGGAGACCTTGTCGGTTCGCCAGATTGAGCAACCCACCACCGAAGATGTGGCGCGGGTCAGCGATTGCCTGATGCAGGCGATCAAGGATGTGCAAGCGGGCGGCCGTGACCTGAGCGGACGCCTGGGTGCCACCAACCGCGCGGCCTCCAGCCATGTGCGCCAACTGCTGCGGGAACAATGGTGAACGCCCACGACTTGCTCTGGGGCATGACCCCGGTGCATGCCCCCGCTGACGCGCCGGCCTGGGTGCTGGAGGCATTGGCCGCTGGGCACCCGGTGGTGGTGCGGCGTGCCATCGCGCCGCCGGGCCATGTGCCGGTGGGTGTACGTGGGCGCTTGCGCGAGCAGCGCTTCGCCGCCGTAATGCCGATGGCCGCCGTGCAACGGCGCGTGGTGCCGGAAGACTTGCGCGGTGCGATCTCTTCACGGGATTTGCCGGCGTTGCAGGCCCTTGCTCAACTGCGTCCGGTGCTGGCGAAGAAGAACTGGGGCGTCACCGGCAGTGCCGGTTTCGAACTGGCGAGTGGCATTGAAGCGCTGCACGCCAAGAGTGATTTGGATTTGATTCTGCGCACGTCCGAGCGACTTGATCGCGGCGATGCCGAAGACTTGCTGGCAATACTCGATACGGCGGTATGCGCCGTAGACCTGCAACTGCAAACGCCGTTTGGCGCCGTCGCGTTGCGCGAGTGGGCCGGTGGATCACGTCGCGTGCTGCTGAAAAATGCCGGTGGCGCGCAGTTGGTGATCGACCCGTGGCAGGCCGTTGCATGAGCAGCCTCCTGGCCTTCCCGGGGCAGGGCGCCCAGCGTCCCGGCATGCTCCAGCAGTTGCCGCGCGCGGTGTTGGACGAAGCCAGTGCAGCCCTGAACGAAGATGTGCGCAAGCTTGATTCTGCCGAAGCCCTGGCCTCGACCCGGGCCGTGCAGCTCTGCCTGTTGATTGCCGGCGTGGCCAGTGCGCGCTTGTTGGAACACGCCCCCGATTACGTCGCCGGCCTGTCCATCGGCGCCTATCCAGCAGCCGTGATTGCCGGCTCCCTGGACTTTGCCGATGCGCTGAAACTCGTCAGCCTGCGGGGCGAGTTGATGCAACAAGCGTATCCCCACGGCTACGGCATGACCGCCCTTATCGGCCCGGAACTGTCCACCGTCGAAGCCTTGCTTGCTCAGGTCCACAGCCCGCAAACCCCGGTTTACCTGGCCAATATCAATGCCGACAACCAGACTGTCATCGCCGGCAGCGACGAGGCCATGAAGGCGGTCGCCAATCTGGTGCGCGGCAACGGCGTCGCCAAACGCCTGGCCGTCAGCGTGCCGTCCCATTGTGCGCTGCTGGAAAAGCCTGCCGAAACACTGGCTCAAGCCTTCGCTGAAGTGCCGCTGAAAACACCGAACGTTACCTACCTGAGCAGCACCCGCGTCCGGCCGATCCACAACACCGAACACCTGCGCGACGACCTCGCGTTCAACATGTGCCGCATCGTCGACTGGCGCGGCACCGTGCAAAGCGCCTTTGAGCGCGGTGTGCGCCTGCATCTCGAACTGCCTCCCGGCGCCGTGCTCACGGGCCTCGCGCGGCGGGTGTTCGAGCAAGGCACCGTCATCGCCTTCGAAGGTGCCCGCCTGGACACCTTGCAGGCCTTGCTGCGAGAGGAGGGCGCCCACCACCGATAAAGCACCACCCAAGGCTTTCGAAGCACAAAAACAACAATTTCGATGAAGCACTTTGAGGACAACCATCATGATTATTTACGGTGTGGCGTTGCTGGCGATCTGCATGTTGGCAGGCGTGATTCTGGGAGACATGCTCGGGGTGTTGCTGGGCGTGAAATCCAACGTGGGCGGAGTCGGGATCGCGATGATCCTGCTGATCTGCGCACGGCTGTGGATGCATAAGCACGGCGGCATGACCAAGGAATGCGAGATGGGCGTCGGCTTCTGGGGCGCTATGTACATCCCGGTGGTGGTGGCGATGGCGGCCCAGCAAAACGTCGTGACCGCGCTGCACGGCGGCCCGGTGGCGGTGCTGGCGGCGATTGGTTCGGTGGTGGTGTGCGGTTGCACGATTGCCTTGATCAGCCGCACACACAAGGGCGAGCCGCTGCCCGATGAAGAGCCGCTGATTGCGGCTGCACCTGTCGCGGGAGGTCGCTGATATGTGGAACCTCATCGAGAAAGGCCTGGAAAATAACGGGTTGGTGACGGCGTTTGCGTTTGTCGGCGTGGTGATGTGGATTTCGGTGGTGCTGTCCAAGCGGCTGACCTTCGGACGCATCCACGGTTCGGCCATCGCGATTGTGATCGGGCTGGTGTTGGCCTGGGTGGGCGGCACGTTGACCGGCGGCCAGAAAGGCTTGGCGGACGTGGCGCTGTTTTCCGGGATCGGCTTGATGGGCGGCGCCATGCTGCGGGACTTTGCGATCGTGGCCACGGCGTTTGAAGTACAGGCCACCGAGGCGCGCAAGGCCGGTTTGATTGGTGCGGTTGCCTTGCTGCTGGGCACAGTGTTGCCGTTTATTGTGGGCGCGAGTATGGCCTGGGCATTTGGGTATCGCGATGCGATCAGCATGACCACCATTGGTGCGGGCGCGGTGACTTACATCGTTGGGCCGGTCACGGGGGCCGCGATTGGCGCGACGTCCGATGTGATGGCGCTGTCCATCGCGACTGGGTTGATCAAGGCGATCCTGGTGATGGTCGGCACGCCGGTGGCGGCTCGCTGGATGGGCCTGGATAACCCGCGCTCGGCCATGGTGTTCGGTGGCCTGGCCGGTACGGTGAGCGGCGTGACGGCAGGCCTGGCGGCGACGGACCGGCGGCTGGTGCCGTATGGCGCGTTGACCGCCACCTTTCACACCGGGCTTGGGTGCTTGCTGGGGCCTTCGTTGCTCTACTTCATCGTGCGCGGGATTGTCGGCTAACCCGAGATGTGTCGACCGCTTTTGTGGCGAGGGAGCTTGCTCCCGCTGGAGCGCGAAGCGGTCCCAATGCATTCTTCCTGAAACAACGCGGGCGCTGATTTTACGACTGCTGCGCAGCCGAGCGGGAGCAAGCTCCCTCGCCACAGGGGATCATTGTCAGGTTTGGCGATTGGCATACATCCGGCACTCCGCCAACAGCGCGAGCAAATTCGGGTCGCGCTCCTTGGCTTTCAGAAACACCACGCCAATGTGCTGCTGCAAACGGTAGCGCGGTTGCAGGGGAATCAGCTTGACCCGGTTCTCATACACCGCCGCAATCCGTCCCGGCAGCAGCGCATAGCCCACACCCGAGCTGACCATGCTCAGCAGGGTGAAGATGTCGTTGACCTGCATCGCCACCTTCGGCTCGAACCCTGCCTGCTTGAATACGCGGTTGCCGTCCTGGTGGGTGGCGAAGCCTTGGGTGAGGGTGATGAAGGTGGCATCACGCACGTCCGCCAGGTCGATTTCCTGCTCGCGGTCCAAGGGAGAATCGGCCGGGGTGGCGAGGAAGATATCGTCGGAGAACAGGGCGATCTGCTCGCAGTCGGGATCGTTGGCGTGCTCGTCGAGGGAGATCAGGATCGCGTCGACTTCCATGTTCTTCAACTTGTAGAGCAAGTCGAAATTTGAGCCGAGGATCAGGTCGATGTTGAGTTCGCTGCGGCGGATCTTCAGCCCCATGATCAACTGCGGCACGGTCTTTACCGTCAGCGAATACAGCGAGCCCAGCTTGAAGCGCTCGGCGGAAAAGCCGGCGGCCTCGCGGGTAACCCGCACGCTGTCCACTACGTCCTGCACCAGCTTCTGCGCACGCTCTTCCAGTACATAGGCGCTTTCCAGCGGCGTGAGGTTGCGCCCTTCATGCTTGAACAGCGGGCAGCGCAGGGCGTTTTCCAGGGAGTGGATCGCCCGGTGCACGCTGACGTTGCTGGTCTGCAATTCAGCCGCCGCCCGTGCGAGGTTGCCGGTGCGCATGAACGCCAGGAAGATTTCCAGCTTTTTGAGGGTGAACTCTTCGTCGATCAGCATGGGCGTGACTCTTGTTCGAATGCCGTCGATTGTGCCCCTAAAACCAGTTCACTCCCAGCCATGCGCTGCATAGGCCCAGCAGCACGCCGAGGATGATCAGCCAGATTGCGTTGAGCCTGGTGTAATACACCACGGCGGCGCTGGCCAAGGTCAGCACCAGGCTGGTGGCATTGTTTTCCAGGCTGTTCATCAGGATGTAGCTGGCGGCCAGGATCAGCCCGATGGAGATCGGCAGCAGGCTGCCTTTGACCCGCTGCACCCATGGCGTCTCAGTGTGTTTTTCCAGCCAGCCGGCGCCGAAGTAGGTCAGCACCGAGCAGGGCAGCAGTTTGGCGGTCAGCGCCACCAGCGCGCCCGGCAACCCGGCGGCTTGCTGGCCGATAAACACCAGGAACATGCCATTGGGCCCTGGCAATGCCTGGGACAGGGCGAAGAAGGCGACGAACTGGGCGTCGGTGATCCAGTTCATGTCGGTGACGGTGTAGCGGTGGATATCGCTCAGGGCCACGGTGTTGCCGCCAATCGCCATCAACGACCACAGCGCGCATTGGATCATCAGGTGGAACAGCACGCTCTGCATCAGCCGGCCACCTGCTGCTTGCCCATGAAACTCAAGGCCAGGGAGCTGGGAATGCAGATCAGCAAGACCATCCACAACGGCAGCACCAGCACCGCCATCAACACGAAGGTCAGGACGAACGCGCTGTAATTCGCCAGGGTCCTGGGCATGGCCTTGAGCAGGCGCAGAGTGGTGCCTAGCATCAGCCCGGTGGCGATCGGCATCACCGCGCCGAAGATCTGCTGCACCACGTCATGGCTCCACCATTTGGCATAGGCGAAGCCGGCCAGCACGGTGATCAGCGAGGGGAACAGATACAAGCCGACGACGGTCACAACCGCACCCGGCAAGCCGTGGAGGCGCCGGCCGTAGATGATGCCGACGTTGGCGATATTCGGCCCGGGGAAGAATTGGCCGGTGGTCAGCAGCTCGTTGAAACCTTGCTCGCTGACCCACTGCCTGCGGTCGACCATCATCTGCCGCGCCCAGGGCATCACACCGCCGAAGCCAAACAGGCCGACCATGGCGAAGTTGTAAAACAACTGCCACAGACTGGGATGAGGCTGGGCAGGTTCGAGGTCAGGCATGGGCGTTACCGATGAGGGGTTTTTATGTGGGAGCAGGCTTGCCTGCGATAGCGGTGTATCAGCAGCAGATGCATGTCTGACCCACCGCTATCGCGGGCAAGCCAGCTCCCACAGGATGAAGCGAATCATCCATCGGCTCGTGTATTTGGGCAAATGAAGAAAGGTTGTTACCTGATATTGGGTGGGTGACGTCAGAATGGTCTGGGTGATAACGGTTATTCGAGGTGAGTGACACATGTATCACGGGGAACGATTCAACGCCTGGAGCCACTTGCTCGGGGCGGTTGCGGCTTTTGTGGGTGCGGTATGGATGTTGGTGGTGGCCAGTATGGATGGCAGCCCCTGGAAGATTGTCAGCGTGGCGATCTACGGTTTCACGTTGTTGGTGCTGTACAGCGCGTCGACCGTGTACCACAGCGTGCGCGGGCGCAAGAAAGCGATCATGCAGAAGGTGGATCACTTTTCGATCTACCTGCTGATCGCCGGCAGCTACACGCCGTTTTGCCTGGTGACGCTGCGCGGGCCGTGGGGCTGGACGTTGTTCGGGATTGTGTGGGGGCTGGCGGTGATCGGCATCCTGCAGGAGATCAAGCCACGCTCCGAGGCGCGGATCCTGTCGATCGTGATCTACGCCGTGATGGGCTGGATCGTGCTGGTGGCGGTCAAGCCGCTGATTGCTGCGCTGGGCCCCACGGGTTTTGCCTGGCTGGCGTCGGGCGGGGTGCTGTACACCGTGGGCATTATTTTCTTTGCCCTGGAGGACCGCCTGCGGCACTCCCACGGGATCTGGCATTTGTTCGTGATCGGCGGCAGCCTGCTGCATTTCGTGGCGATTATGGGGTACGTGTTATAGCCGGTCCAATTGCTCCTGGGCCCGGCTGCCGAAGATCTCCAGCAGGCTCGCCAGCATATGCGGCGGCGGTTCGTCGGCGCGGGTCAGGGCGTACAAGGTGATTGGCAGCGGTGGCGCCAGCGGGCGAATGCAGGTGGTGGCCGGTGATGCGCCGAGGGCGGTGAACGGATCGATCACCGCCAGCCCGGCGCCGGATTCGACCATGGCCCTGGCCAGGGAATAGGTCTGCACTGCGATGCTGACCCGTGGCGGTGGATCGACCGCTTCCAGGTAGCTGTCCAGCTTCGCCGACAACGGGTCGGCGCTGGACAGGCCAATCAACGGCGCGCCCGCCAGGGCCATCAGCGGCAACGGTTTGCCCAGCTCGTTTTCCTTCCAGTAACCCTGCGGTGCCAGCGCCACTAGCACGCCGTGGGCCAACGGCTGGGCGCTCAGCCCTGGGTGATCGGGCGGTTGCAGCGTCAGCGCCACATCGACCTCACGCATCAACAGGTTTTGCACCAGCTCGCGGCTGTGGGCGCTGGACAGCTCGCAGGCGATGTCCGGGTAGCGTTGGGTCCATTCGCGGATGGCCGGCGGCAGCAACGACAGGGCCAGCGCCGGTGTGGCGCCGATACGCAGGCTCTGGCCCGGCTCGCGGCGCAGGTTCTGCGCCAAGCGCCGTACGCCTTGCAGGCTTTCGGTCACCTTGTCGACTTCGCGCTCCAGCGCCAACGCTTCCGGCGTCGGCTGCAGCTTGCCTCGTATACGCAGGAACAGCGGGAACCCCAACTGCAACTCGGCGTGCTGCAGCACCTTGCTCACCGCCGGCTGCGAGACATGCAGCAACTGGGCGGCGGCGCTGATGGAACCGGTCTGGCGGATGGCCTGGAAGATTTCGATATGACGCAAGCGCATGGGCAGTCCATAACCTTTGTTTATGGGTGACCCATCTTTATTCATTGTCCCGCCGCTGTCACCTGCCTCTAACCTTCAAGCCTGACATCGCACGGTTAAGGGACGCACATGGCTCAGCAGGTTTGCATCATCGGTGGTGGGGTTATCGGCCTGGCGAGTGCCTACGCCCTGGTGCGTGCCGGTATGCAGGTGACTGTGGTCGAAGCTCGGGAAACCCTGGGCAGCGAGACCAGTTTCGCTAACGGCGGGCAGCTGTCCTACCGCTATGTCGCGCCGCTGGCCGACAAGGGCGTGCCGCTGCAAGCCATTGGCTGGATGCTGCGCGGTGACTCGCCGCTGAAGCTGCGCCCGCGCATGGACCCGGCGCAGTGGCGTTGGATGGCGTCATTCCTGGCTGCCTGCCGTGGCTCGGTGAACCAGCGCAATGCGGCCCATCTACTGCGCCTGGCGTCCCTGAGCCAGGACACCCTGCAACGCTGGCGTGAAGAGGACCAGTTGGGGGATTTCCACTGGCGGCGCAATGGCAAGCTGGTGACCTTTCGCAGCCTCGACAGCTATGAACGCGCGCTGAATAAAGTGACGGACCCTTTGCAGCAACAAGTGCTCTCGGCGGCGGATTGCGCAAGGCTGGAGCCGACCCTGGACAGCGCCAGTTTTGCTGGCGGTATCTATACGCCCAATGAAGAAGTTGGCGACTGTCACGCGTTCTGTCAGCAACTGGCGGCGCGCCTTGAGGCGTCGGGGCGTTGCACGTTCCTG
This sequence comes from Pseudomonas sp. PAMC 26793, assembly GCF_000313235.1. Taxonomy (NCBI): domain Bacteria; kingdom Pseudomonadati; phylum Pseudomonadota; class Gammaproteobacteria; order Pseudomonadales; family Pseudomonadaceae; genus Pseudomonas; species Pseudomonas sp. PAMC 26793. Next base: position 218,816 of record NZ_AMXG01000023.1, on the reverse strand, counting down.
CTGGGGCGCAAGGTGACCCGGATCCATCATCATGGGGGCCGGGTGCACTCGATCGAGATGGGTGAGGAGGCCCTGTCGGTGGAACACCTGGTGCTGGCCGCCGGGCACCGCGGCCCCGAGCTGGCCTTGCCCGGCATGTCGTTGCCGGTCTACCCCCTCAAGGGCTACAGCCTGAGCGTGCCGATTGGTGCGCAGCATCAGGCGCCGAACATCAGCATCACCGACTACGACCGCAAGATCGTTTACGCGCGCATCGGTGAGCAGCTGCGGGTGGCGGCGATGGTGGACATCGTTGGTTTCGACACCCGCCTTGAACCCAAGCGCCTGGCGCTGATTAAACGTCAGGCACTTGAGACGTTCCCGCTGGCCGGAGATTACTCGCATGCGGTCGAATGGGCCGGCATGCGCCCGGCCACGCCCACCGGTGTGCCGCTGATTGGCGCCAGCGCTTATAGCAACCTGTGGCTTAACCTCGGCCACGGCGCCCTTGGGTTTACCTTGGCTTGCGGCAGCGGCCAGGTGCTGGCCGAGTTGATTGACCGGCAGACCACTTCCATTGATATGCAGGGCTTCGCGCCCCGTGCCGCTTGAGGATATTTCGATGAGCATCACCCGAATCAACAGCAACAGTCGTCTGTCTGGCGCCGTGGTGTTTCAGGACCTGGTGTTTTTGTCCGGCCAGGTGCCGGGGGACGGGCGCGATGTGACGACCCAGACCGAGGAAGTGTTGGCCAAGATTGATGCGCTGCTGGCGGAGGCCGGCAGCGACAAGGATCATCTGCTGAATGCGACCATCTACCTGAACAATATTCAGGAGGGTTTTGCGCCGATGAATGAAGTCTGGTCCGCCTGGTTGTCGCCGGGGCAGGCACCGACGCGTACCACGTTGCAGGCGCAGTTGGCGCGACCGGATGTGCTGGTCGAGATCAGTGTCATTGCGGTGCGCCGTACCTGAACCTTTAAACACCAACGGAGAATAACAATGCAAAAAATCACGTTGATCGGTTGCACCCTGGGGCTTTTATTGGGTGCTCAGGCCCACGCCAACGAGGCACCCCTGGAAGGCACGCTGAGCAAGATCGCCAACGCCAAGAGCATCACCCTCGGCTACCGCGATGCCTCGGTGCCGTTTTCCTATGTGGGGGATCACAGCGGCAAGCCCATGGGCTATTCGGTGGAGCTGGCGAACAAGATCGTCGAGCGCATCCAGCAGAAAACCGGCGTGCCGAAGCTCAACGTGAAGTACAACCTGGTGACTTCCCAGACCCGCATTGCTCTGGTGCAAAACGGCACCGTGGACCTGGAATGCGGTTCCACCGGTGTGACGGCCGAGCGGCAGAAACAGGTGGCGTTTTCCTACGGGTTTATCTATGTGAAGGGCCAGTTGCTGACCGCCAACGACAGCGGCATCAAAAGCTTCGCCGACCTGCAGGGCAAGAACGTGGTAACCACCGCCGGTACCACCAACGAGCGGTTTCTCAAGAGCTACAACGTTGATCACAAACTGAACATGTCGGTGATCAGCGCCAAGGACCATGGCGAAGCCTTCCAGATGCTGCAATCGGGCCGGGCGGCGGCGTTCTACATGGACGACGCATTGCTCTACGGCGAGCGTGCCAAGGCCAAGGACCCGCACAAGTGGGTGGTGGTGGGGGAGGAGCAGTCGCGGGAAATCTACAGCTGCATGGTGCGCAAGGACGACCCGCAGTTTCTCGCGGTGGTCAACGAAACCCTGGCCGGGCTGTACAGCTCGGGGGAGATCAACGGGATTTACCAGCGCTGGTTTGAGCAGCCGATTCCGCCCAAGGGCTTGAACCTGGAATTCCCGATGACCAGTGAGTTGAAGGCGATTATTGCGACGCCTGTGAGTGACCCGGTGGAGTAGTGGAGTGGAAACCCGATCAAAATGTGGGAGCTGGCTTGCCAGCTCCCACATTTGATTGGGTTTGCAAGGCAGGGTTTAGAAGTCGCCCCAGAGTTGTTGGGCTACGGCCAGCGCCACAACTGGCGCGGTTTCGGTACGCAGTACGCGTGGGCCCAGGCGTGCAGAATGAAAACCTGCACCTTGTGCCGTCTCGACTTCGCCATCGGTCAAGCCGCCTTCCGGCCCGATCAGGAAGGCCAGGCTTCCCGGCTTGGCGTGGCTCACCAGCGGCTCGGCTACCGGGTGCAGCACCAGTTTCAAGTCCGCCTCTGCCTGTTTCAGCCAATCCGCCAACAGCAGCGGTGGGTGAATCACCGGCACCCGCGAGCGACCGCACTGCTCGCACGCGCTGATCGCCACCTGGCGCCAGTGCTGCAGGCGTTTGTCGGCGCGTTCGTCCTTGAGGCGCACTTCGCAGCGGTCGCTGAAGATCGGGGTGATTTCATTTACCCCCAGCTCGGTGGCTTTCTGGATCGCCCAGTCCATCCGCTCGCCACGGGACAGGCCCTGGCCGAGGTGAATCTGCAAGGGCGATTCGACCTGCCCGGCGAAGGTTTCGGTGACCTGCACCACCACGCGTTTTTTACCGACTTCCAGCAAGCTGGCGCGAAACTCCTGGCCGGAGCCGTCGAACAGTTGCACGGCGTCGCCTTCGCTCATGCGCAACACGCGGCTGATGTAATGCGCCTGGGCCTCCGGCAACTCGTGGTCGCCAAGGCTCAGGGGGGCGTCGACAAAAAAGCGGGACAGTCTCATTTCTGTTCTCTGGAAATAGTGTGCAGGGCGGACGCGGAGCGTCCATGGTTGCATTCCCACGCGGAGCGTGGGAACGATCAACTCAATCAGCCCGGATCACGAAACCCCGGGTGGAAATCCTTGGGCACCGCCACGCTGACCTTGCTGTTGGTGGCGATATCAATCCCTTCGCTGGCCACTTCAGCCAGGAAGTCGATCTGCTCCGGGGTGATCACGTAGGGCGGCAGGAAATACACCACGCTGCCCAATGGCCGCAGCAACGCGCCACGTTCCAGGGCATGCTCGAATACCTTCAGGCCACGGCGTTCCTGCCACGGGTAGGCGGTCTTGGTGGCCTTGTCCTGCACCATCTCGATGGCCAGCACCATGCCGGTCTGGCGCACTTCCGAGACGTGCGGGTGGTCCACCAAGTGCGCGGTGGCGGTCGCCATGCGCTGGGCCAGGGCCTTGTTGTTTTCGATGACGTTGTCTTCTTCGAAGATATCCAGGGTCGCCAGGGCCGCCGCGCAGGCCAGCGGGTTGCCGGTGTAGCTGTGGGAGTGCAGGAAGGCGCGCAGGGTCGGGTAGTCGTCGTAGAAGGCGTCGTACACATCGTCGGTGGTGACCACCGCCGCCAATGGCAGGTAGCCGCCGGTCAGGGCCTTGGACAGGCACAGGAAGTCCGGGCGAATGCCGGCCTGTTCACAGGCGAACATCGTGCCGGTACGGCCAAAGCCCACGGCGATTTCGTCGTGGATCAGGTGCACGCCATAGCGGTCGCAGGCTTCCCGCAGCAGCTTGAGGTACACCGGGTGGTACATGCGCATGCCGCCGGCGCCCTGGATCAGCGGTTCGACGATCACGGCGGCCACGGTGTCGTGGTTGTCGGCGAGGGTCTGCTCCATGGCCAGGAACATGTTCCGGGAATGTTCTTCCCAGCTCATGCCGTCGGGGCGCAGGTAGCAGTCCGGGCTCGGCACCTTGATGGTGTCCAGCAGCAAGGCCTTGTAGGTTTCGGTGAACAGCGGCACATCGCCTACCGACATCGCGGCGATGGTTTCGCCGTGATAGCTGTTGGTCAGGGTGACAAAGCGCTTCTTGTTCGGCAGGCCGCGGTTGAGCCAATAGTGAAAGCTCATCTTCAGCGCGACTTCGATGCACGACGAACCGTTGTCGGCGTAGAAGCAGCGGGTCAGGCCTTCGGGGGTCATCTTCACCAGGCGCTCGGACAGTTCGATCACCGGCTGGTGGCTGAACCCGGCGAGGATCACGTGCTCCAGCTGGTCCACCTGGTCCTTGATGCGCTGGTTGATGCGCGGGTTGGCGTGGCCAAACACGTTGACCCACCAGGAGCTGACGGCGTCGAGGTAGCGTTTGCCTTCGAAGTCTTCCAGCCAGATGCCTTCACCGCGCTTGATCGGGATCAACGGCAGTTGCTGGTGGTCTTTCATCTGGGTGCAGGGATGCCACAGCACTGCAAGGTCGCGTTGCATCCACTGATTATTCAAACCCATGTTCATTCTCCTCGAAGCGGCTCGCGACGTGCGCGGGCGAAACAATCGCGCAAGCCTATGCAATGCAGACCTGTGTCACAACCCATTGCGAGTCTGAAGGGTAAATTGGTGGTAAACGCAGGACAGTCCGTCACGTTTCTTCTGGATAGTCCTTAATCTCTTGTTAACTTACTCTGCATACGCTCTTGATCGTATTTCTCGATATTTCAAAGCGAAATTTTCCGCTTTAATTCGATAGGTAAATCGATAGTCTTGCCACAGCTCTTACGGGATTTGGGACATGCAACTACGTAATTCACCGGCGCGCTATGGCTGGGTCAGCATCGTTTTGCACTGGGGCGTGGCCCTGGTGGTGTTCGGTCTGTTCGCATTGGGCCTGTGGATGGTCGGCCTCGACTACTACAGTGCCTGGCGCAAAGACGCCCCGGACCTGCACAAAAGCATCGGCATCACGCTGTTCGCCATCATGCTTGTGCGGATCGTCTGGCGCCTGGTCAGCCCGCCGCCGCCACCGCTTGCCAGCTATAGCCGCATGACGCGTCTGGGGGCTGCGTTTGGCCACGCATTCCTGTATCTCGGGCTGTTTGCCGTGATGATTGCCGGTTACCTGATTTCCACCGCAGACGGTGTCGGGATCCCGGTGTTTGGCCTGTTTGAGATTCCTGCACTGGTTTCCGGGCTACCGGACCAGGCAGACACCGCAGGCGTGGTGCATTTGTACCTGGCCTGGGTATTGGTGGTGTTCGCCGGCCTGCATGGCGTGGCCGCGTTGAAACACCATTTCATTGATCGTGATGTGACCCTGGTTCGTATGCTGGGGCGCAAAGCCTGATGTTCAACCTCGACTCACAAGGAATAGAAAGCATGTTGAAAAAGACTCTCGCCGCTCTGGCCATCGGTTCTGCCCTGCTGACTGCCGGTCAGGCGATGGCAGCTGACTACGTTGTCGACAAGGAAGGCCAGCACGCCTTCGTTGACTTCAAGATCAGCCACTTGGGCTACAGCTTCATCACCGGTACCTTCAAGGACCTGGACGGCAAGTTCAGCTTCGATGCTGCCAAGCCTGAAGACAGCAAGATTGAGTTCAACGTCCGTACCGCCAGCGTGTTCACCAACCACGCCGAACGTGACAAGCACATCGCCAGCAAAGACTTCCTGGACGTTGGCAAGTTTGCCGACGCCAAGTTCGTCTCCACCAGCGTCAAGACCACTGGTAAGAACGCTGCTGGCCAAGTCACTGCTGACGTGACCGGCGACCTGACCTTTCACGGCGTGACCAAGCCGATCGTCGTCAAGGCGACCTTCCTGGGTGAAGGCAAGGATCCATGGGGCGGCTACCGTGCCGGCTTTGAAGGCACTACCTCCTTCAATCGCCAGGACTTCGGCAAGCAGATGGACCTGGGCCCAGCGTCCAACAACGTTGAGCTGTACGTGACGTTTGAAGGTGTGAAAGCGAAGTAATTTTCGCCAGCCACACAAAAATGCCCCGGATCTCGCGATCCGGGGCATTTTTTATGGTGCTTTGAAAACTCAGCGGTTGCGGGTCAGCAACGCCGGTTTTTCGCCACGTGGACGGCCCGGCAGTTGATCCAGCTGCTCAGGTGTCAGCGTGCGATCGCTTTTCGACTCTTTGTGGATGATCTTCGGTGCCGGGCCGCCGCGCGGGTTTTGCACCGCTGGCTCAGACAGGCGAGGTTGATCATCACGGGCCGGGCGACGGTTGCGCGACTCTTCGCGACGGGCCTGGCCGTCACGGGGTGCACCGTTGCGCGGGCCGCTGCGCTTGGCAGGCGGGGTGCCGGTGGTGGCACCGTTGCTGCTGCGCGGACCGTTCTGGCGACCTTGTGGCTGGCCGCCGGTGCGGGGTGCGGAACCTGCGCCTGCGCCCTGGGCTGGAGCGCCCGGACGACGACCACGACCCTGGGCCGGCTTGGCCTGGGGCACGTAGTCAACGCGGTTGCCGAAGTTGTCTACGTCGTCGTCCAGGAACTCGTCCGGAGCACGGTCGGCAGCAGCACGTGGCGGCTGGCTCGGCTGGCGCTGTTCGCGGGCCGGGGTGCCTTCACGGGGCTTTTGCTCACGGGCCGGGCGTTCGCCACGGCCATTGGTCGCAGCCTTGTCCTTGCCGCCCTTGTCCTTGCCTTTGTCTTTACGACCGCCACCGCCACCGCCGCCGTTCGGGCCATCGCCCTTCGGACCGCGTGGGTTGTTGCGCGGGTTACGCACGTCCGGACGCTCGCGCACTTCAGGCTTCTCAGCCTCAACGGCGCTGGAGTCGAAGCCCATCAGGTCGCCATCGGCGATTTTCTGCTTGGTCATGCGCTCGATGCTTTTCAGCAGCTTTTCTTCGTCCGGTGCGACCAGGGAAATGGCCTCGCCCGAACGACCGGCCCGGCCGGTACGGCCGATACGGTGCACGTAGTCTTCGTCGACGTTTGGCAGCTCGAAGTTGACCACGTGGGGCAGTTGGTCGATGTCCAGGCCACGAGCGGCGATGTCGGTGGCGACCAGGATGCGCACTTCACCGGCCTTGAAGTCGGCCAGGGCTTTGGTGCGGGCGTTCTGGCTCTTGTTGCCGTGGATCGCGACGGCGGTGAGGCCGTGCTTGTCCAGGTACTCGGCCAGGCGGTTGGCGCCGTGCTTGGTGCGGGTGAAGACCAACACCTGTTCCCACGCGCCGGCGGTGATCAGGTGGGCCAGCAGCGAACGCTTGTGAGCGGCCGGCAGGCGGAATACGCGCTGCTCGATACGCTCGACCGTGGTGTTCGGCGGCGTGACTTCAATACGCTCCGGGTTGTGCAACAACTTGCCCGCCAAAGCGGTGATGTCGTTGGAGAACGTGGCCGAGAACAGCAGGTTCTGGCGTTTGGCCGGCAGGCGCGCGAGGACCTTTTTCACGTCATGGACAAAGCCCATGTCGAGCATACGGTCGGCTTCGTCCAGCACGAGGATTTCCACGTGGGACAAATCGACGCTGCCTTGGCCGCACAGGTCGAGCAAACGACCCGGGCAGGCAACCAGCACGTCGACACCACGGGACATGGCCTGAACCTGTGGGTTCATGCCGACGCCGCCGAAGATGCAGGCGCTGACGAACTTCAAGTCGCGGGCATACAGCTTGAAGCTGTCATGCACCTGGGCGGCGAGTTCGCGGGTAGGGGTCAGGACCAGTACGCGCGGTTGGCGCGGGCCGTGACGCTGGGATTTGTCCGGGTGACCGTTGGGGAACAACCGCTCCAGGATCGGAAGGGCGAAGCCGCCGGTTTTACCAGTACCTGTCTGAGCCGCAACCATCAGGTCGCGGCCTTGCAACACGGCGGGAATGGCCCGCTGTTGCACCGGAGTAGGCTCGGTATAGCCCGCTGCCTCGATGGCGCGGACTAAAGCCTCGGAGAGACCGAGGGAAGCAAAGGACATGAGTAATCCTGTTTTAGTTAGGGCTTGGCCCAGAGGGATAGTCTTGCCTGGCGTGAATGGCGTTTAGATGAACGCAATCCCGTCCGGTCCTGCTGGGGCTGGCAGGCACTCAGACGGCTCGCGCGGGCTTGAAAGCTGCGCTGTAGCGGGGTCGGGTGCCTTTTGCAAGACCGAAGCGTCCGGGCGTAAGCCTGGCGGAAAGGCCGGAGTATAACAGAGCAATCACTTCGCGCTGCTTTCCTGCTGCTCAACGGTGCTTGCAGGCAGGGCTGATGCGCTGGTTTGGAGGCTCGCACCGGCATATTTGGCGCTCAAGGCCGCGTAGGCCGGCTCTTGTTTGAAGCGTTTGAGCTCGGCGGCAAAGCGTTGCACCAGCAAGTCCATGCCGGCGCCCCGGCGCACGGCCAGGAATTGTGGCTGGCTGCTGACTACCTGGTGCGCCTGGGTGATCTGGTCCTCAAGTCCAAGGGCCTTGAGCACATGCTGGCCGACCCGGCGGTCTGTGATGACCAGGTCGATCCGCCCGAGGGCGAGCTTGCCGAAGTTGGCCTCGTGGCTGGCGGCCGGCTCCTGCTTGAACAGGGTGGACTCGCTGAACTCGGCGCCATAGAGGTAGCCCGGCGACGTGCCGATGGTCAGGCCGCGCAGGTCGTCGAAGGATTGAAAAGGATGCGGGCGCTCGTTGGCATAGAACAGCACGAACTCCACGTCAGACAGCGGCTCGCCGGGGTACAGCAGCACCGCATCGCGTTCGTGGCTGTGGAAAATATCCAGCGCGCCATCGGCCTGGCCCTGGTCGAGCATCGCCAGGCAGCGCTTCCAGGGCAAGAATTGCCAATCCACGTCGATGCCCAGGCGCTGGAACACAATCACCGTGGTCTCGTAGTCGAGCCCGCGCATGGTGCCGTTGTCGTCATACACGTAAGGCGCCCAGGGCTCGGTGACAATACGCAATTTCTCGCCGTGGGCACTGAGGCTCAGGCAAGCGAAAAGAACAGCAGTCAACAACCGGAAAGTGACAGGCATGCCCTGAGATTACGACTGTCGCGGGCTAAAGAGAAGCTCTGGCACAGTGATCTGCGGGCACCCGCAGGTTTTACCCGCCCGGAGATTTGATCAAGTGTTCGTAGATCGCCTCGCGCCGCTCACCGAGAATCAGCCGCACCACGGGATTGGCAAACCAGTGCTCCAGCAGGTGGGCATCCACGGGCCGACCCTGGCGCTCTTCCTGATTTTGTCGGGCCTTGTCCCACCAAACCGGGCCACACGCCTGGTCGAACTCGTTCTCATGTTCATAGCAACCGTAGAGAATTTCCCGGATGAACTGCTGCTGGTGCTTGGGCAATGCCAGGGTAATCAGCTTGTACATCAGCCGTTGCAGGCGCGGCGGGCGGGGCAGGTGGGCGGAGACCTGGCGGGTATCGTCCAGGGCCGTGGCGCTGGTGGGGTTCGCCCCGTGCTTGGTGATCCACGCCTTGACCTTGGCCCGGAACAGCTGCTTGCGGCTCCAGTAGTGGTGGATCAGGTCCGGGCATTCGCGCACATTGAGGGTGCGATAGGCGGCGATCGACAGGCAGAACTCTTCCAGGGTGTAGGCGCCCTGGGCGTGGGGGAACAGTTCGTCCATTAACTCGATCGAGCGGTCGAGGATGTGCGCGTCCTGCTGCGTCAGGCCCATGACCCCGGAGTTGAGGGTCATCATGTCGTCGTCGGCCACGCCCATGTCCAGCAGGCGTTGGTACAAGGCGCTGTACAGAATGCTTTCGTGGTTGTCGCCGTACTTGGTGTAGAAGGCGTTGCACAGCAGGGTGCCGGGCTGCACGCGCTCAAACAGCGCCAGGGGCGAATGGTGGAAAAACGTGTCGGTGTCGATCAGCAGCGCCACTTCCGACTCTTGCAACACTTGCCGCAGCACCACGTGCTTGGTGCGGAAGTGGTAGCCATGGGGCTCGCTCCAGCGTTTGCGCGTGGCTTCATCCAGCGGGCGCACCCGTACCGGCAGCAAGCAATAGGGCTCGGGGTTGTCGCTGAAGACCTGGATGTCGATGCCGGCATCCGGCGTATCCCGCAGGAAAGCCAGGGCGCTGGCGATGCTGAATACCGCTTCCTGATGGTAAGTCTCGGCGCCGAATACCAGGTAGACCAGTTGCGGGCGGGACGTCGGGGCGGTTGTATTCATGGACTGCAGGATTCCGTGGGCGTTTAGAACGGCAAAGGCCCTCATTATGAGGGCCTTTGCATTTCGGAACAGACCTTAGCGTGGCAGCTTCAGGTTGTTCCAGACAGCGAGGCTAGGCTCAGCCTGGTTCAGGGTATAGAAGTGCAACCCTGGCGCGCCACCTTGCAACAATTGTTCACACATCTCGCTGATGACCTGCTCGCCGAACGCCTGGATGCTCTTGACGTCGTCGCCGTAGGCTTCCAGTTGTTTGCGAATCCAGCGCGGAATTTCAGCGCCGCAGGCGTCAGAGAAGCGTGCCAGTTTGCTGTAGTTGGTGATCGGCATGATGCCCGGCACGATCGGGATATTTACACCCATCGCTTGTACACGCTCAACGAAGTAGAAGTAGCTCTCTGCGTTGAAGAAGTACTGGGTGATCGCGCTGTTGGCGCCGGCGTTGGCCTTGCGCACGAAGTTCTGCAGATCGTCTTCGAAATTGCGCGCCTGGGGGTGCATCTCCGGGTAAGCGGCCACTTCGACATGGAAGTGATCGCCGGTTTCTTCACGGATGAAGCTCACCAGGTCATTGGCGTAGCGCAGCTCGCCGCTGGCCATGCCCATGCCGGACGGCAGGTCACCGCGCAGGGCGACGATGCGCTTGATGCCGGCTTGCTTGTATTGGGTCAGCAGGCTGCGCAGGTCGGCCTTGCTGTCGCCCACGCAGGACAAATGCGGAGCCGCAGGGACTTTGATTTGGCTTTCCAGCTGCAGCACGGTGTTGATCGTGCGATCGCGGGTGGAGCCACCGGCACCGTAGGTGCAGGAGAAGAAATCGGGGTTGTAGCTGGCCAACTGCTTGGCAGTCGCCATCAGTTTTTCATGCCCAGCATCGGTCTTGGTCGGGAAGAACTCGAAGCTGTAGCGACGGTCTTGGGACATGGTCATACCTATGGAAACTCATAAAGCCAGAAGGTGTACACCGTCAATGTGGGAGCGGGCTTGCTCGCGAAGGCGGTATGCCAGTAGTCGATAAGTCGACTGACACACCGCCTTCGCGAGCAAGCCCGCTCCCACAAAAGCCCACCCCCACATGGGGAGCAGGCAGCAGGCAAATCAGTAGCGGTAAGCGTGCGGCTTGAACGGGCCTTCGACCGTCACGCCGATGTAGTCGGCCTGGGTCTTGGTCAGTTGAGTCACTACGCCGCCGAAGCCGCGGACCATTTCCAGGGCCACTTCTTCGTCGAGTTTCTTCGGCAGTACTTCCACGGTCAGGCGCTCGGCTTTCTGGGCGGGCGACAGGTCGGCGTATTTCTGGCCGAACAGGAAGATCTGGGCCAGTACCTGGTTGGCGAACGAGCCATCCATGATGCGGCTTGGGTGGCCAGTGGCGTTGCCCAGGTTGACCAGACGGCCTTCGGCCAGCAGGATCAGGTAGTCATCGTTCTGTGGGTCGAAATCACCCGCGCCGGTACGGTGAACCTTGTGCACCTGTGGCTTCACTTCTTCCCATGCCCAGTTCTTGCGCATGAAAGCGGTGTCGATTTCGTTGTCGAAGTGACCGATGTTGCACACCACGGCGCGCTTTTTCAGGGCCTTGAGCATGTTTGCATCGCACACGTTCACGTTGCCGGTGGTGGTCACGATCAGGTCGATCTTGCCCAGCAGGGCTTTGTCGATGCTGGCTTCGGTGCCGTCATTGACGCCATCGATGAACGGCGAAACCACTTCGAAACCGTCCATGCAGGCTTGCATGGCGCAGATCGGGTCAACTTCGGAAACCTTGACGATCATGCCTTCCTGACGCAGGGACTGGGACGAGCCCTTGCCCACGTCACCGTAGCCGATCACCAGCGCTTGCTTGCCGGACAACAGGTGGTCGGTACCGCGCTTGATCGCATCGTTCAGGCTATGACGGCAGCCGTACTTGTTGTCGTTCTTGCTCTTGGTCACCGAGTCGTTGACGTTGATGGCCGGGATTTTCAGCTCGCCCTTGGCCAGCATGTCCAGCAGACGGTGAACGCCGGTGGTGGTTTCTTCGGTCACGCCGTGGACGCGGTCGAGGATCTGCGGGTATTTCTTGTGCAGCAGCTCGGTCAGGTCGCCGCCGTCGTCGAGGATCATGTTGGCGTCCCATGGCTTGCCATCCTTGAGGATGGTTTGCTCCAGGCACCACTCGTACTCTTCTTCGGTCTCGCCTTTCCAGGCGAACACGGCGATACCGGCAGCAGCGATAGCGGCAGCGGCCTGGTCTTGAGTCGAGAAAATGTTGCAGGACGACCAGCGTACTTCGGCACCCAGGGCAACCAGGGTTTCGATCAGCACGGCAGTCTGAATGGTCATGTGGATGCAGCCGAGGATCTTCGCGCCCTTGAGCGGCTGCTCAGCGGCGTACTTGCGACGCAGGCCCATCAGGGCTGGCATTTCGGATTCGGCGATAAAAGTTTCGCGACGGCCCCAGGCAGCAAGGGACATGTCGGCGACTTTGTAGTCGGTAAAACCTGCAGGCGTGATTACAGCGCTCATGAAGAGCCTCCATTCGTAGTGTGCGAATGGGCGCCGTTGTGCGTTTAGTATCCAGCTGGCTAACCAGGCCGGACAACGCCCCATCCGAGCCTGACAGGTCGAGCCTGCTGCAGCGCCCCTCGGACAGGTGGCGGGAGAACGGTATCAATCGAAGATGACCGTTTTGAAGCGGAGGCGATTATAGCCGCCTGCGCCTGACTTCTAAAGCCTTTCTGTCGGCGGCATGAAGATCGCTCATGGGGTTGATAGGCAATGGCTCATAGAGCTTGGGCCCGGCCTCTGCCATGATGTTGCCCATCATTTCGCAACACGCTTTGGAGTGAACATGAACTTCCACACCCGCAAATGGGTAAAACCCGAAGACCTCAACCCCAACGGCACCCTGTTCGGTGGCAGCCTGCTGCGCTGGATCGACGAAGAAGCGGCCATCTACGCGATTGTCCAACTGGGCAACCAGCGGGTGGTGACCAAGTACATCTCTGAAATCAACTTCGTCAGCGCCTCGCGCCAGGGCGACATCATCGAACTGGGCATCACCGCCACCGAGTTCGGCCGCACCTCCATCACCTTGACCTGTGAAGTGCGTAACAAGATCACCCGCAAGAGCATCCTGACCGTGGAAAAAATGGTCTTCGTGAACCTGGGTGAAGACGGTCTGCCGGCGCCCCATGGCCGTACCGAGATCAAATACGTGAAGGATCAGTTTCAAGAAGACGGCATCACCGAATAACCCGGCGGGGCGGCCAGTGAACCCTCTTCACCCGTGACAGGTCGTACTGGAACCCCCGACCACGTTTCAGGTACGCCATGGCCACCCAAGAAGACGGCAAGACCCCCAATCTGTCGCAGGAAGAGCAACACGACGTCGACAAGAACCAGCCGCCTCGCGCGGCGGTCCTGCATGAAATCATCCGCACTCAAGGCGACCAGGAACTGGAGCGCAGCGTGGCTGCGTTGTGGTGGTCGGCGCTGGCCGCCGGCCTGACCATGGGCCTGTCCTTGATGGGCATGGGCCTGCTGAACTCGCGCCTGCCGGATGGCGAAGAGTTCAAGGTGATCGCCAGTTTTGGTTACTGCGCCGGCTTTCTTGCCGTGATCCTCGCGCGCCAGCAGTTGTTCACCGAAAACACCCTGACGGCGGTGCTGCCGGTGATGAGCAAGCCAACCCTGGGCAATGCCGGGCGCCTGTTGCGGCTGTGGACGGTGGTGCTGGTGGGCAACCTGTGCGGCACCTTGCTGGTGGCGTACGTGATGCTGCACCTGCCGATCTTCGACACCAAGACCGACCTGGCCTTCCTGGAAATAGGGCGCAAGGTCATGGAAAACGACGCCTACCAGATGTTCGCCAAGGGCATCGTGTCGGGCTGGATGATCGCCACCATGGTCTGGATGATCCCATCCATGGAAAGCGCCAAAATCTGGATCATCATCCTGATCACCTACCTGATGGCACTGGGAGACTTCACCCACATCGTGGTGGGCTCGGCGGAAGTGTCGTATCTGGTTTTCGCCGGCGAGCTGCCGTGGAAAGACTTCTGGCTGGTGTTTGCCGGGCCGACGCTGGCGGGCAATATCATCGGCGGCAGCTTTATCTTTGCGCTGATCAGCCATGCGCAGATTCGCAGCGAAAGTAGCTTGCCGGGCAAGGTTGCCGACCCGCGTCACCCTCATCAGATCAACAAGGAACCGTAAGCCGATTCGTCATAAATGAATGGCAAAGTCGCGGCGCGGCTTTTCATTCATCAAGAAGGATCTTTATGCGGGCTTCCCCTCTTTTCCCATGGCGCAGGCTATTGGGGCTGCTGCTGGTATCAGGTGTGTTGGGTTCTGCGCAGGCCACGGATGATGGTGCAGACCACTCCGTGACTGTCGAGAAAATGGCTCAGTCATTCGTGATCAACGCCGACGGCAGTTATGTGCAGGACTACGAGTCAGTGGTGCGCATCAACGAAGAGCGTGGCATTCGGTCCCAGGCGCAGCAGCCGGTGAGCTACAACCGTTCCCTGGATACGCTTGAGATTGTCGAGGCGTTCACCCACAAGCCTGACGGGCGCAAAGTGCCGGTGAGTGCCGAGCAGATCAAGGAGCAGCAGGAGCGGGCTTCCGCCGACGCACCGATGTTCCAGGACTCCCGGGTCAAGGTGGTGATATTCCCCGAGGTGGCGGTGGGTGATCGCTTGATCCTGCGTTTTCAACGAGTGCGCAAGACCCCGTTGTTCCCCGGCGAATTTATTGACTTCGCAACGCCAAGCCGTAATCCGATGGAGCAGTTCAGCCTGACCTACGATCTGCCGGTGGATAAGCCGCTGTACGTCGATGCCAAAGGCTTCAGTGAATCTACGCCGGCGGCGGCGCCCGGGCGCAAGGTGTATCGCTGGGATTACGTGCCGGCTGAAAAGTCCCGTCCCGAGCAAGGCGCGGTGGCGTACGTGGATTACGGCCAGCGTCTGGCGGTCTCGACGTTCCCCAGCTATCAGGCATTGGCCAAAGCCTACGATGCCCGGGCCACCGTCGAAGTAACCCCGGCGATCAGCACGCTGGCCAAGCAACTCACGGGCGACTTGCCAACACCTCGGGCCAAGGCTTTGGTATTGAGTAACTGGGTACGCCGGAACATCCGGTATGTGGCGGTGTACATCGATGCCGGCGGGGTGGTTCCCCACGCTGCGCAGTCGGTGCTGGACAACCGCTATGGTGACTGCAAGGACCATGTGGCCCTGCTTGAAGCGTTGCTCAAGGCCGTCGCCATTGAAAGCTCCCCGGCGCTGATCAGCTACGGCAGTGCCTACACCTTGCCCAAGGTTGCGGCGGTCAGCCCGATCAACCACGCAATCACCTATATCCCTGGCCTGGACCTGTACCTGGATTCAACCGCGACTGGCACGGCCGCCGGTTACCTGCCCAACCTCGACCTGGATAAACCGGTGTTGTTGACGCGTACCGGCGAGATCGGCCGCACGCCGGCGACTCAGCCGGGCAAAGAGTTCAGTGAGCTGGTATTCAAGGTGGACGCCAGTGGCGCTGCAGACTTCACCCAGGCTAAGCGCCTGGACGGTTGGCGCGCGGAGTTTGCCCGGACCTCGATTAAGTCGATGAAACCGGCGGACCGTGACTTGATGATCCAGAAAATCCTGCACGGTTATGGCCAGGCAGGCAGCGGCACGCTGCAAACCGACCCCTTGGACAGCGACGCCCCAAGCTTCAATGCCGTTATGGTGGGGCGCACGGACAACCTGGTGAATGTGCCGGGCCCGATAGGTGTGCCGGCGCTGAGTAGCCTGGGCGGAGGGATTGCCCAGAACGTATCTGCCCTTGCTGTGGAAAAAGAGCGGGCGCAGGCCTTCATCTGCATTTCTGGAGAGAGCACTGAGACGGCCCGGTTCGAGTTTCCCAAGGCCCTCAGTATTCTGGCGGTGCCCAAGGCGGTTTCGTTCAAGGGCGCTGGCTTCGAGTACAGCGCCACCTATTCCCGGGAGGGCAACACCGTACTGATTTCACGCACGGCCAGGTTTGCCCACCCGGAAGCGGTTTGCAGCGCCGAGCTCTTCGCGCAGATGAAGCCGGTGATCCAGGCTATGGTCAATGACCTGAAAAGCCAGATCATCGTGCAAACGCTTTGACTGTGAGCTTCAGTGGTGAGCCTCGGGAACAGGCTCATCCTTGGTCACATGCTTGACCAGCTTGCCGATGCTCAAGCCCTGCAACAGGATCGAGGACAGCACCACGATGTAGGTGATGCTCAGCAGCAAGTCACGCTCCGGGCCCAGCGGCAGGGCCAGGGCCAGTGCCACGGAAACCCCGCCGCGCAGGCCGCCCCAGGTGAGGATGCGGATGGTGCCGCGGGGCACTGTGCGCCAGCGCCGCAGTAGCAGGATCGCCGGGGCCACCGTCAACAGGCGTGACAACAGGATCGCCACCGCCAGCAAACTGGCCGCCAACACGTGCAGCCAGTTGAACGGCAACAGCAAAAGCTCCATGCCGATCAGCGCGAACAGCAGGGCGTTGAGCATGTCATCGAGCAGCTCCCAGAAACCGTCCAGGTAGCGGCGGGTCATGTCGTTCATTGCCAGCTTGCGGCCCAGGTTGCCGATGATCAGCCCGGCGACCACCATCGCAATCGGTGCCGAGACGTGCAGCTCGGTGGCCATCGCCGAACCGCCGATCACCAGGGCGAGGGTCAGCATCACTTCAATCTGATACTGCTCGATGCTCTTGATCATCAGGTACACGATGTAGCCGATCAGCCCGCCGAACACCACGCCACCGATCGCCTCATGGGCAAACAGCATGGCCGTGGCGCCGACGGTAGGCGTCTCACCCAGTTGCGCGATGCCCAGCAACACGGTGAACACCACCACCGCCGTGCCGTCGTTGAACAGGCTTTCGCCGACGATGGTGGTCTTCAGCGGTTTCGACGCGTTGGCGGTCCGCAGCACACCGAGTACGGCAATCGGGTCGGTGGGAGAAATCAGCGCACCGAACAGCAGGCAGTACAGGAAGCTCACATGCCAGCCGAACAGGGCAAAGATGTAGAAGGCCAGGCTGCCGATCACCACCGTGGCAATCAATACGCCGAAGGTGGCGAGCAGGCCGATGGGCCAGCGGTAGCTGCGCAGGTCGCTCAGGTTAACGTGCAAGGCACCGGCGAACAGCAGGAACGAGAGCATCCAGTTCATCAGCAAGTCGCCGAAGTCGATCTGGCCGATCAACTGCTGGATGCGCTCTTCAAGGCCGGGGTAGCCGATAAAGCTCAAGCCTTGCAGCAGCAGGGAAAACATCAGCGCCGTCACCATCACACCGATGGTGGGCGGCAGGCCGATGAAGCGGTAGTTCACGTAAGTGAGCAGGGTGGTCAGGCAAATAAACGCAGCGACAAGTTCAAGCATCCGGGGTCCTTGGATGGAGGAGTGAGTGGAGATCAAATGTGGTAGCTGTCGAGCCCCAGCGAGGCTGCGATGGCATGACCTGGGTGAGCCTGCAAGACCGCAGCGTCTGCATCGCAGCCTCGCTAAAGCTCGACAGCTCCCACACAGAACACATTTATCAGTTGGGTACGTTGACCGCAGTTGTACTGCGACGTTGCAGGTAGATGAAGAAAAGTGCCGCCAGCACCGTCAGGCAGCCGAGCAGTGCGCCGGTCCACGGTAAGTCCGACAGGTCGGCACCGCTGGCCACCACCATCCCGCCGATCCAGGCGCCGGCAGCGTTGCCCAGGTTGAAGGCGCTTTGGTTCAGGGTCGAGCCGAGGTTGGGCGCTTCGTGGGCCTGGTCGATGATCAGCAGTTGCAGGATCGGGCACAGGGCAAAGGCGAACACGCCCCACAGCAGCAAGGTAATCGCGGCCGGAATCACCGAGTGGCTGGTTTGGGTGAACACCGCGAGTATCAGCACCACCGCCAGGGCCATGCCTACCAGCGAAGGCAGCAGGCGACTGTCGGCCAGGCGACCGCCAAGCATGCTGCCCGCGGTAAGACCGACGCCGAACAGGAGCAACATCAGGGTAATGCCATGGGGGCTGACGCCGGTGATGTCCTGCAGGATCGGTGCGATATAGGTGAAGACGCTGAACAGACTGGTGGACGCCAGGGCACTCATGCCCAGGGCCAGCAGCACGTTGGGTTTGGTCAGCACCTTGAACTCGCTGGCGAGGTTGGCCTTGTCCATCACGATGTGCTTGGGCAACCACAGCCATTGGGCCAGGGCGGCAACCACGCCGATCACCGACACCGCCCAGAACGTCGAGCGCCAGCCGGCGTATTGGCCCAGCGCGGTGCCCAGCGGTACGCCGAGCACGTTGGCCAGGGTCAGGCCGGTGAACATCATCGCAATCGCCTGCGCCCGCTTGTTCGGCGCCACCAGGCCGGCGGCCACCACCGACCCGATGCCGAAGAACGCCCCATGACACAGCGCGGTGACCACCCGGGCGGCCATCAGCGTTGCGTAGTTCGGCGCCAGGGCACACAGCACATTGCCGAGGATGAACATCACGGTCATGCCCAGCAGCGTGGCCTTGCGCGGCATGTTGGCAGTGCCGATCGCCAGGATCGGTGCGCCGAACACCACGCCGAGGGCGTAGCCGGTGATCAGCAGGCCGGCGTTTGGAATGCTTACGGACAGGTCGCGGGCCACATCGGGCAGCAAGCCCATGATGACAAACTCGGTGGTACCGATGCCAAAGGCGGCAACGGCCAGTGCAAGCAAGGCGAGCGGCATGCGAGGATCTCCCGTCGGTAATCGTGACGCTTTGATCAGGCATACGCATGCCGAGGCCCGGATCGGCGAAGATCGGGCAGCAGCAGAAATTTATTGGTATAGGTCTTTGCGCAACTGAGTGCGGCGTGGTCGGCTTTAGTATAAACAGGTGCTGAAATATGGCGAATCAATTCTGCTTTTTATGACTGGGGAGTCACCGGTGATTGCAACAGCTCTGGTACTGATAGCGGCGTTGTTGCATGCGACGTGGAACACCTTGATCAAATTCAGCGGCGAGCGCCTGTTGGTGATTGCGTGCATGGACACGGTGGCGTTGTTGTTTGTGGTGCTGGCGGTGGGGTTTGTATCGTTTCCGCCGCTGGAAATCTGGCCGTGGATCATCGCCTCGGCACTGTTTGAATTGCTCTACCGCTACCTGCTGATCCAGGCCTATCGCGTCGGTGACCTGGGCTTGGTGTACCCGCTGATGCGTGGCTTGTCGCCTCTGGTGGTGCTGGCGTTGACGTTGGTGTTTGCCGGTGAGGTGCTCAGCACCCAGCAGATTCTTGGCATTCTGCTGATTCCGTTCGGCATGCTGTGCCTGTTGTGGCAGGGCGGCGGTGGCGACCGGTTGCCTTGGTCGATGCTGCCGGTGGTAGCGTTGATCGGCCTGTGCATCGGTTGCTACACCTTCCTCGATGGCCAGGCGTTGCGCCGCTGGTCACACCCGCTGGACTACCTGGTGTGGCTGACGCTGATCAGTGCGTGGCCGTTTCCGTTGCTGGCGATGGTGCGCAAAAGGGCGGCGTTCGGGCTGTTCTGGCGCACGCAGTGGCGACTGGGGCTGAGTGTCGGGTTGTGCGTGTTGTTGAGCTACGCTCTGGTGCTTTGGGCCATGCAGTTGGGCTCGATTGCCGAGGCTGCCGCGCTGCGGGAAGTCAGCGTGATCCTGGTGGTGCTGTTTGGCATGCGTTACCTGAAAGAACCTTTCGGCCGCCCACGGCTCATAGCCTGTGGGTTGGTGCTGATCGGCATGTTCGTGATGAAACTCTAACCGTCGGACAAAACTAAAAAAGGAATGGGTTATGACAGTCGCTTTCTGGTGTGTGTTGATCGCTATTTTTCTGCCGTACCTGTGCACGGGCGTGGCCAAGTTCAGCGGCGGCAAGTTCGGGCCCCGGCAGAACCATGACCCGCGAGCTTTCCTGGAAACCCTCGAGGGGTTCGCCAAGCGTGCCCACAGTGCGCAACTCAACAGCTTTGAAGTGACCCCGGCCTTTGCGGCGGCGGTGATCATTGCCCATTTGGCCGGCGCTGCGTCGCTGGTGACGATCAACGTGCTGGCGGTGCTGTTTATTACCAGCCGGTTGCTTTACATCATCTGCTACCTGGCGGACTGGGCGATTCTGCGGTCGGTGGTATGGGCGGTGGGGATGGCGTTGATTGCGAGTTTCTTCTTTGTCTCGATCTGAAGCCTGACACTGTTCAAATGTGGGAGCGGGCTTGCTCGCGAATGCGGTGGATCAGTCGATACATCCGGTGACTGACACACCGCATTCGCGAGCAAGCCCGCTCCCACACAAGCCCGCTCCTACATAGACCGTGGTGTTCTTCAGGTGCCTGTCGGCGCATCGGGCACTTTCGGCAGCGCTGCGCCTTTCGGCCACAGCATCCAGATCTGGCCCTGCTGTTTCATGTTGCCCGCCAACTCGCCGGCAGCCTCGCCGGTCCCCCAGAACAGGTCGGCCCGCACTTCGCCGGTAATTGCACCACCGGTATCCTGTGCGGCCACGGGGCGCGCAATCGGCGCGCCATCCGGTCGCGTAGTCGATAGCCACAACAAGCTGCCCAGGGGAATTACCTTGCGGTCCACCGCGACGCTATAACCCGCCGTCAGTGGCACGTTCAGCGAACCACGGGGGCCTTCGTTGCTGTCGGGGCGTGCACTGAAGAATACGTAGCTGGGGTTGCTTGCCAGCAATTCAGGAATGCGCTGCGGATGCGCCTTGGCCCAGGCCGCGATGGCGCCCATGGTCACGTCTTCTTTTTTCAGCTCGCCTTGCTCCACCAGCCAGCGGCCGATGGGGCGGTACGGGTAGCCATTCTGGTCGCCGTAACCGACACGCAATTGGCGGCCATCGGCCAGTTGGATGCGGCCCGAACCCTGAATCTGCAGGAATTGCAGGTCCATCGGGTTGGTCAGCCAGGCGATGGGCTTGGCGGTGGAGCCTTGCTGGTTGATGGCGGCAGCGTCGTCATAGGGTTTGAGTACCCGACCTTCCAGGCGGCCGCGCAGGCGTTTGCCTTTGAGCTCCGGGTAGATGCTTTCCAGATTGACGATGATCAGGTCATCCGGCACGCCGAACACCGGCACATGGGCGGTGGCGGTTTCGGTCAGGCTGCCGGGGTAAACCGGTTCGTAGTAGCCGGTGATCAGGCCGTTGGGGCTGTTGTCGGCCGAGCGCAGGCCGTAGACATCGAGGTTGGCCTTGAGGAAATCGCGAATCGCCACTGCCGTCGACGGCACAGTGGCCGATGCCGCGCACGTCGTGCCCCACACCGGGTCAGCCTTGAGTCGTTGACAGGCACTGCGCCAGGATTCAAAACCGGCTTGCAGGTCGCTGTCAGACACGGCTGGCAGGTTTTCCCAGGTAGCGCCGACGTAGGTGGCGATGGCGTGGGGCTTGGCTTTTTCGTCCTTGCCGGTGTCGCAACCGGCCAGCAACGCGATCATTGGCAGAGCCCACGCCAGGCGGCGGCTCCAGGGTTTAAAGCGGATACTCATACAATCAATTCCTGAAGCGATTGCCCGCGCTGGTTGGTACTCGAGCAACCCTTATTATTAATGGGGGTATTGGTGTTTGCGGGCGGGGCGAGGATACTGGCCGCCGTTTCCCGTGACCTTGAGCCATCATGACTTTTAAACGACTGACCATTGTATTGCTGGCCTGCCTGACACTGTCCGCCTGCGGCGGGGTTGATCCGAATTCGCCCCTTGGCCAGCGCAAGGCCATTTTCAAGCAGATGCTCAAGACTGGCGAAGACCTGGGCGGCATGCTGCGCGGGCGCATTCCGTTCGACGGCGCCAAATTTGCCGAAGGCGCGGTCAAGCTTGATGCGTTGTCCCATGAGCCGTGGAAACACTTCCCGAGCGTGCGTGAAGAAGACCACACCAGCGCCAAGGACGACGTATGGCAGCAACAGGCACGCTTCCAGGAGATGGCCCGCAACCTTGAAGCGGCCACCGGTGAATTGGTGATCGCCAGCCAGGTCCAGCCTTACAAGGCCAGCAATCTTGGTCCGGCCGTGCAGAAAGTCGAGGATGCCTGCACCGCGTGCCATAAACAGTTTCGCGATCATTGAGGCGTCTTACTTGTCCAGTTCGTCCAGGGCTTCCTGCAAGTCCTTGCGAGACTGGGCCAGCTTGTCCTTGCGCTTGTTGATCTTGTCGGAATCACCTTTTTTCATCGCCTTGTCGAGGTCAGCCTGACGGCGGCTGACTTCGTGCTTGGCGTCGAGCACCTTGTTTTCGCGCTCCTTTTTCAAGGAGGCGTCGGTGCAGTTGGCAGTGACTTCACTCAAGGCTTTTTCCAGGCCGGCTTGCTGCTCGCTGTTGCCGTGGGCCTTGGCTTGTTCGATTTGGGTGCTGATGGTCTGGCGCTTGGCGGCGCAGCCGGTGAGTGGCGGGGTTTCCTCGGCCGCCAAAAGTGGTGTGGCCATGAACGTGGCGACGGTCAGCAGGGCAAAAGGTGCAAGGAATTTCATAAAGGCTCCAAGGGAAACAAGGTCGCGATCAGGTGGGCAGGATGAATTCTGCCGGCACCGGTTAAGGCTGTCGGGCAGCGGTCAAAAACCATCTATCCCGGCAGCCCGTAATGTTTCACCCAAGGCCAGCACCTGCGGGTCGCGAAAAAAAGCGCTCAGTTGCGCCGCGCGGCCCGGGCCTATGCCGTCTTCGGCCAGCCAGGCTTGAGTGTCTTTGGCGGCCAGGGTTTGCCAGCCGCCTTGTAGATTGTTACGGGCCGTGGGCGGTACTCCCAGGGCCATCAGCCATTGCGCGAACGGTCGCTGCCGGGCGCTGCGCAAGCTGTCGAGTAAACGCGCACTGCTGCGTTCGCCGAAGCCGTCAATGTTAGCAAGCTCTGCCTCATCCAGGGTTAACCAATCGAGCAGGCCACCGATCAGACCGGCCTGGATCAAGGTGTTCCAGGTTTCGCGACCGACATGTGGCAGGGCCAGTCCCTGGGCGCCGCTCAGCCAGGTCAGGCGCGCAAGCAGTTGTTCCTCGCAGCCTGGGGCCAGTTGCCAGCAACTCAAAGGGTGGAAATGACTGGCCTGGGGGATCTGCAACTCGACCCGTGGATGGCTGCGCAGGATGACGTGGTCAAGACGCGGAATGACCTGGCCAGCAAGGCTGATGGACACCTGATCGCCCGGGCGAACATCCAGTTCCCGCCAGCGTTTCAGGGAGCCAACGCTGACCCGGCTGATTTTCCGGTCATCCAGCAGTACTGGCTCCAACTCCAGGATGGAGGTAATGCGCCCGGTGCGACCAATCTTGAAATGCACCTTGCGCACATGGGCCAGTGCCTTGACGACCGGGTATTTCCAGGCAACCGCCCAATAGGGCGAACTGACCCGCCAGCGCTCGGCCGGCGCCCGCTGGCTTTGATGCAACACCACGCCGTCGCTGGCAAAGGGCAGTGGGTGGCTGTGCCAGTAGCTGCGCCAGTGCGCCGCTTCGGTAAAGTCCTTGATCGGGTGGCTGTAGCGCCTGCTGTCGGTGAAGCCCCATTGCGCAAGCTGGCTCAGTCGTTTGGGAAAATCCTCGGGACCGTGGGGCCAGGCCCATACAAACAGGCCGATTCCGGCGGCTTCGGCTTCGCTCAACTGACGGCGGTTCATCAGCCCAGCCACTTTGCTGCGGGCGCCGAGGCCACCTTTGGCGGCCTGAACGTGGTCATTCAGTCGCCAATAGAGTTCGCCTTGCAACAACAAGTCTACGGGGTCGGGCAGTTGCTGGACGATCCCGGGAATCCTGCGGGCGGAGGCTGACCAATCCTGCCCCAGCCGGCCATCGCCACGACTGATGACCCGGCTCAGTCGGCCTTTGCGGTAAACCAGGGTGACGGCGACGCCATCGACCTTGGGCTGAATCCACACGTCCTGGCGAGAGCTCAGCCAGGTTTGAACGGCATTGTCGTCCAGCAGTTTTTCCAGGCCGGTGTGTGGCGTCGGGTGAGCGATGGTGCCTCGCGCGCTGGCCAGCGGATTGTCCTTGGCCGGCGCGGAGGGGGCGAAACAACTGCGCCATTGGGCAAGGCGCTGGCGGGCCTGGTCATAGAGTTCATCGCTGATCAATGACTGGCCGAGTCGGTGATAGCTGTCATCCCAGAGGTGGACTTGCTGCGCCAGGGTGGCGATCTGAGCCTGGGCGTGATCGGCCTCCCAGTCGGGACACTCCTGCGCCCACGCAATAAGCGACGAGACGCTGAGTAAAAAGAGGAACAGTAAGCGCATAGGCAACGTCATCATGAGCATCCTTGCTCTGAAAGGGCGCCCAGCCTAAGTCATCCCTGCGGGCATAAAAAAGCCCCGCAACCGCGAGGCTTTTTACCCGATGTTTCGGTTTACTTGAACAGACCACCCAGGGCTTTCACGGTGTCGTTGCTGTCCGCCTTGGCCTGCTGCTTTTGCTGGCTGGCATCGAGCTTGGCCTGGGACTCGCCGACTTTTTTGCAACCTTTGTTTACTTGATCCAGGGCGGCCTGCATGGCCTTCACTTTCAATTCTTCGCCATTGGCTTTGGCTGCGTCGACCTTGGCTTGCAGGTCTTTGCCCTGTTTTTCGCAATCGCCGGAAGACACGCCCAACTGGGAAGTCAGGCCGCTGAGTGCGCTCAAGTCGGCGTGCGCCGGCAGGGCAAACAGGCTGAGCAGAAGGGCGGCAGGGGCGAGTGTGGAAATGCGCATGGAAAACCTCAATGTACGATTGCCTGCGCGCTTATCGACCCCGGGCAGGCGCAGTGCAATATCCAATAAGAGGTGAAGGCCCGGGAGGGCGCGGATTCTAGTGGGCCATCATTTAGCCTGCAAGTATTGGATCCAAAAAAATGAGCATTGCCCGCAAATCATCCGGCAATAAAAAGCCCCGCCGGGATAACCCGGCAGGGCTTTGTGTACACCGTAAGGCGATTACAGGCCGGCGGCGGTCCGCAGGTCGTTGGCGCGGTCGGTCTTTTCCCAGGTGAACGTGGTGAAGGTGTCGTTGCCAACAGTCTTCTGCTCTGGGGTGCGACCGAAGTGGCCGTAGGCCGCGGTGTCCTGGTACATCGGGTGCAGCAGGTCGAGCATGGTGGTGATTGCGTAAGGGCGCAGGTCGAAGATTTCACGCACCAGCTTGACGATCTTGTCGTCGCTGATCTTGCCGGTACCGAAGGTGTTCAGCGAGATCGACGTAGGCTGGGCCACACCGATGGCGTAGGACACCTGGATCTCGCAACGCTCGGCCAGGCCGGCAGCCACGATGTTCTTGGCTACATAACGACCGGCGTAGGCGGCGGAACGGTCAACCTTGGATGGATCTTTGCCGGAGAACGCGCCGCCGCCGTGACGGGCCATGCCGCCGTAGCTGTCGACGATGATCTTGCGACCGGTCAGGCCGCAGTCGCCCACCGGGCCACCGATGATGAACTGGCCAGTCGGGTTGATGTGGAACTGGGTGTCCTTGGTCAGCAGTTCGGCAGGCAGTACGTGCTTGACGATCAGCTCCATGACGCCTTCGCGCAGGTCGCTGTAGGACACGTCCGGGTTGTGCTGGGTCGACAGTACGACAGCGTCGATGGCGACGACTTTGCCGCCTTCATAACGGCAGGTCACCTGGGACTTGGCGTCCGGGCGCAGCCATGGCAACGCACCCGATTTACGGGCTTCGGCCTGGCGCTTCACCAACTGATGGGAGAAAGTGATCGGTGCTGGCATCAGCACGTCGGTTTCGTTGCTGGCGTAGCCGAACATCAGGCCCTGGTCGCCGGCGCCCTGATCTTCAGGCTTGGCACGGTCGACACCCTGGTTGATGTCCGGGGACTGCTTGCCAATGATGTTCATCACGCCGCAGGTCGCGCCGTCGAAGCCGACGTCGGAGCTGTTGTAGCCAATGTCGATGATCACGTCACGAACGATCTGCTCCAGGTCTACCCAGGCAGAGGTGGTGACTTCGCCGGCGATGATCGCCACGCCCGTTTTCACCAGAGTCTCGCACGCCACTCGGGCGAACTTGTCTTCAGCAATGATGGCGTCCAGCACCGCGTCAGAGATCTGGTCGGCGATTTTGTCCGGATGCCCTTCAGACACGGACTCTGAGGTGAAAAGGGAGTATTCGCTCATCTCGATGTTTTCCTGATATTTACCGATGGTGAGTGTCGCCAGCCGGCCGCTGAAAATGGCGGACCTGAATCTGGAAACCATTACGTAAACCTACATAGAGGCTTTCCCCGGGAACGAGTCCCGCAGCGGTGGCCCAACGGGCCAGATCGTCCTGTTCAAAACCCAGCCAGAGATCACCGCAGGCCTCCCTGGCCCAGCTCTGGTTGTGGCTGCATAAATCCGTGACCAACAGGCTGCCGCCTGGTTGCAGCAAATTCGCCATCTGCTTGAGGGCTTCTGCCGGGGCGGCGAAATGGTGCAGGACCATGTTCAGCACCACGCAATCGGCCCGCAGGCTGGTGTCATTCAGGGCGTCCGCCAACTGCAGGTGGACATTGCCCAGAGCCTCGCGCTCACACAGTTGGCGGGCCAGCTCCAGCATCGCCGGGCTGTTGTCCAGCGCCGTGACCTGATGAAAACGCCGCGCCAGCTCCGGCAGAAAGCCGCCGTCACCGGGGCCCACTTCAACTGCCGTGGCTTCATTACTGAAGCTCAGCTTGTCCAAAAGTGCCAGCACGCTTTCGCGGTATTGCGCCAGGCCGGCGATCAGATCCTGCTGGGCGCGAAACTTCTCGGCTACCCGTGAGAAAAAGTCCTGGCTGGCGGCAGCGCGTTGCCCGTGTACTTGGCTGATGCGCGACTGCACCTCGGCCGGCAGGGCCAGGCTGTCTATTTCTTCCAGCAGCGCCGCGTGCAGCTTGCCGCCCAACTGTTCGGTATGGGGCAGGGCACGACGGTAAAAAATCGCATTGCCTTCACGGCGGGTTGCCACCAGGTCGGCCTGGGCCAGTACCTTCAAGTGATGGCTCATGCCGGACTGGCCGATGGCGAAGATCTGCGCCAGCTCCAACACCCCGAACGAATCGTTGGTCAGCGCGCGCAGTACATTCAGGCGCAACGGATCACCGCCGGCCTTGCACAGGGCTGCCAGCTCGTCGCTGTCGTCGGGGCGAATGGAAGATGCGCTTAGGTTCATAAGGCCAGCAGTCTAGTGACGGTGGGAAAACCCCGCAAGGGCAATATCAAAAAGTTTTGATATTGGTCGATAATCGGTGGTTATAAGCAGCCGCTATAACCCATAGACGAAGCGGTAAACCGTTTCTCCAGCCAATCCGCAGGAAAAACACCCTCAAGTGACTATCTGTCATTGCCCCGAGGGCCGTGGCTGAGGGAAAATGCCGATCCTTTTTTCCGTTTCTTTTATTCACTCTCCAGGAGATCAGCGATGCCCAGCCGTCGTGAGCGTGCCAACGCCATTCGTGCCCTCAGCATGGATGCCGTGCAAAAAGCCAACAGCGGCCATCCCGGTGCCCCGATGGGCATGGCGGATATCGCCGAGGTACTTTGGCGTGACTACCTGAAACACAACCCGAGCAACCCGTCGTTCGCCGACCGTGACCGGTTCATCCTGTCCAACGGCCACGGTTCGATGCTGATCTACTCGTTGCTGCACCTGACCGGCTACGACGTCACCATCGACGACCTGAAAAACTTCCGCCAGATCCACAGCCGCACCCCGGGCCACCCGGAATACGGCTACACCCCGGGTGTCGAGACCACCACCGGTCCACTGGGCCAGGGCCTGGCCAACGCCGTGGGTTTTGCCCTGGCTGAAAAAGTGCTGGGTGCGCAGTTCAACCGCCCGAACCACAATATTGTCGACCACCACACCTACGTGTTCCTGGGTGATGGCTGCATGATGGAAGGCATTTCCCACGAAGTCGCTTCCCTGGCCGGTACCCTGGGCCTGGGCAAGCTGATTGCCTTCTACGATGACAACGGCATCTCCATCGACGGCGAAGTCGAAGGCTGGTTCACCGACGACACGCCAAAGCGTTTCGAAGCCTACAACTGGCAGGTGATCCGCAATGTCGACGGTCATGATCCGGAAGAAATCAAGATTGCGATCGAGACGGCCCGCAAGAGCGAGCAGCCGACCCTGATCTGCTGCAAGACCACCATTGGCTTCGGTTCGCCGAACAAGCAAGGTAAAGAAGACTGCCACGGCGCCCCACTGGGTGACGCGGAAATCGCCCTGACCCGCGCTGCGCTGAAGTGGAACCACGGCCCGTTCGAAATCCCGGCTGACATCTACGCCGAGTGGGACGCCAAGGAAGCCGGCCTGGCTGTCGAAGCCGAGTGGGACCAGCGTTTCGCGGCCTACTCCGCCGAATTCCCTGAGTTGGCCAACGAGCTGGTTCGCCGCCTCGCTGGTGACCTGCCTGCCGACTTCTCGGAAAAAGCCTCGGCCTACATCGCCGAAGTGGCCGCCAAGGGCGAAACCATCGCCAGCCGTAAAGCCAGCCAGAACACCCTGAACGCATTCGGCCCGTTGCTGCCTGAGTTCCTTGGCGGTTCGGCTGACCTGGCCGGTTCCAACCTGACCCTGTGGAAAGGTTGCAAAGGTGTTTCGGCAGAAGACGCCAGCGGCAACTACATGTACTACGGCGTGCGTGAGTTCGGCATGAGCGCCATCATGAACGGCGTCGCCCTGCACGGCGGCCTGGTGCCTTACGGCGCGACCTTCCTGATGTTCATGGAATACGCCCGCAACGCCGTACGCATGGCGTCGTTGATGAAGAAGCGTGTGATCTTCGTCTACACCCACGACTCCATCGGCCTGGGCGAAGACGGCCCGACGCACCAGCCGGTCGAGCAACTGACCAGCCTGCGCACCACGCCTAACCTCGACACCTGGCGTCCATCGGACGCCGTCGAATCGGCTGTGGCCTGGAAGCACGCGATCGAGCGTAAAGACGGCCCTTCGGCGCTGATCTTCTCCCGTCAGAACCTGCAGCACCAAACCCGCGACGCGGCGCAGATCGAAGGCATCAGCCGTGGTGGCTATGTGCTGAAAGACTGCATCGGCGAGCCGGAACTGATCCTGATCTCCACCGGTTCCGAAGTGGGCCTGGCGGTTCAGGCATACGACAAGCTGACCGCTGCCGGTCGCAACGTGCGTGTGGTTTCCATGCCGTGCACCAGCGTCTTCGAAGCCCAGGATGCTGGCTACAAGCAAGCCGTCCTGCCGTTGCAGGTCAGTGCGCGTATCGCCATCGAAGCGGCTCACGCCGACTACTGGTACAAGTACGTGGGCCTGGAAGGCCGCGTGATCGGCATGACCACCTACGGTGAGTCGGCGCCGGCGCCAGCGTTGTTCGAAGAGTTCGGCTTCACCCTGGAAAACATCCTGGGTCAGGCTGAAGAGCTGCTGGAAGACTAAGCCTGTAGATTGGGTGGCTGTACTGGCCTCTTCGCGAGCAAGCCCGCTCCCACATTAGATCGCGGTCTAAATGTGGGAGCGGGCTTGCTCGCGAAGGCGGCGGCACATTCGCCCCATTACCCAAGGTAATCGAGAACCCCATGCCTCAACCGCGTCCCTACAAAGTTGCACTCAACGGCTACGGCCGGATTGGTCGTTGCGTCTTGCGTGCTCTGTTCGAGCGAGGGGCGGCGGCCGGGTTTGAAATTGTCGCGATCAACGACCTGGCTGACATGGCCAGCATCGAATACCTGACACGCTTTGACTCCACCCACGGCCGGTTCCCCGGCGAAGTGCGCGTCGAAGACGACTGTCTGCATATCAATGGCAATTGCGTGAAGGTCCTGCGCAGTGCCACCCCCGAGGGCATCGACTGGGCGGCGCTGGGCGTCGACCTGGTGCTGGAATGCTCCGGTGCCTACCACACCCGTGCCGATGGCCAGCGGTTTCTCGACGCCGGCGCGCCGCGGGTCCTGTTCTCCCAGCCGATGGCCAGCGAGGCGGATGTCGACGCCACCATCGTCTACGGCGTGAACCAGGATTGCCTGACCGGCGCTGAATTGCTGGTGTCCAACGCCTCCTGCACCACCAACTGCGGCGTGCCGCTGTTGCGCCTGCTGGACCAGGCGATCGGCCTGGAATACGTGTCGATCACCACCATTCACTCGGCGATGAACGATCAGCCGGTGATCGATGCCTACCACCATGAAGACCTGCGCCGCACGCGTTCGGCGTTTCAGTCAGTGATTCCGGTGTCCACCGGGCTGGCGCGTGGTATCGAGCGACTGTTGCCGGAACTTGCCGGGCGAATCCAGGCCAAAGCCGTACGGGTACCGACGGTGAACGTGTCCTGCCTGGACATCACCCTGCAAACCGTCAGCGACACCGACGCCGGCGAGGTCAACCGGATCCTGCGCGACGCCGCCACCAGCGGCCCGCTCAAAGGCCTGTTGGCCTACACCGAGTTGCCCCACGCCAGCTGTGATTTCAACCATGACCCGCATTCGGCCATCGTCGATGCCAGCCAGACCCGCGTTTCCGGCCCACGGCTGGTGAACATCCTGGCGTGGTTCGACAACGAATGGGGTTTTGCCAACCGTATGCTGGACGTTGCAGAACACTATCTGCAAACAGCCTCTCCACAACTTTAGCTCTCAGGAATTGCCACCCATGACCGTGTTGAAGATGACCGACCTCGATCTGCAAGGTAAGCGCGTACTGATCCGCGAAGACCTCAACGTCCCAGTCAAGGACGGTGTTGTCACCAGCGATGCGCGAATCCTGGCTTCGCTGCCGACCATCAAGCTGGCCCTGGAAAAAGGCGCGGCCGTCATGGTCTGCTCCCACCTGGGTCGCCCGACCGAAGGTGAGGTCTCGGCAGAAAACAGCCTCAAGCCTGTAGCCGAGTACCTGAGCAAGGCCTTGGGCCGTGAGGTGCCGCTGGTTACCGACTACCTGAACGGTGTAGACGTGAAGGCCGGCGACATCGTGCTGTTCGAAAACGTGCGCTTCAACAAGGGCGAGAAAAAGAACAGCGACGAACTGGCCCAGCAATACGCTGCCCTGTGCGACGTGTTCGTGATGGATGCTTTCGGTACTGCTCACCGTGCCGAGGGTTCGACCCACGGCGTGGCCAAGTTTGCCAAAGTTGCTGCAGCTGGCCCGTTGCTGGCGGCTGAGCTGGACGCATTGGGCAAGGCGCTGGGTGCTCCAGCCCAACCGATGGCCGCCATCGTTGCCGGCTCCAAGGTCTCCACCAAGCTCGACGTACTGAACAGCCTGAGCCAGATCTGCAACCAGTTGATCGTCGGCGGCGGCATTGCCAACACCTTCCTGGCCGCTGCCGGTCACCCGGTGGGCAAATCGTTGTACGAGCCGGACCTGCTGGACACCGCCCGCGCCATCGCGGCCAAGGTCAGCGTGCCGCTGCCGGTGGACGTAGTCGTGGCCAAGGAATTCGCTGAAAGCGCCGAAGCCACCGTCAAGCTGATCGCTGATGTGGCCGCCGACGACATGATCCTGGACATCGGCCCGCAAACTGCAGCCAACTTCGCTGAACTGCTGAAGTCGTCCCAGACCATCCTGTGGAACGGTCCGGTTGGCGTGTTCGAGTTCGACCAGTTCGGCAACGGCACCAAAGTGCTGGCCCATGCCATCGCTGAAAGCTCGGCATTCTCCATCGCCGGCGGTGGCGACACCCTGGCAGCCATCGATAAATATGGCGTTGCTGACCAGATCTCCTACATTTCTACCGGTGGTGGTGCATTCCTCGAATTCGTCGAAGGCAAGGTACTGCCGGCTGTCGAAGTGCTGGAAAGCCGAGCGAAGGGCTGAAGCACTTGCTGAGGAAAAGGAGCATTCCGATGATCAAGTCGTTGGCACTGGTGATAGCAGCGGGCGTGTTGGCTGGCTGCGGCAGCACGCCTGAAGCGGCGCCCGAGTCTGAAAAGCCCGGGGCTGAGCCGCGCAAGAGTTGCTACCAGGCTGACTGGCAAGCCGAAACCATGCCGGTGATCAGCAAGCGCATCGGGCCGGACGGCTTGGAGAAATACGACTCTGCGCCCAACGGTCAGGAACAGGGTTGCCCTTGACGGGTCTGATTCACTAACCGACAGCAGCGGTGGCCGCAGGTCGCCGCTTGAGGATTGGCAATGAAAGGCGTTTTCGCCCTGGCAGCACTGGCGTTATTGGCCGGATGCACCAACCTGAACATGTTCGACAAGAAGGCAGAGCCGGTAGACAAGTGGACCACCTGGACGTGTGACAGCCAGGCGCAAGTCAACTGGCGTTTTGCCGACCAAGCCCGCACCCAGGTGGATGTACGCCTCGGCGGCTCAGACCAGGTGTATCGCCTCAAGCAGGACGTGGCGGCTTCGGGCGTGCTGTACAGCGACGGCCAGTTGGCGTTTCACACAAAAGGTGAGGAAGGCCTGGTTTACTGGGTTGCCACCGACGATTTGATCGGGCGCGGCTGTAAAGCACAGTAACTCCGACAGCAATAACGATTCAGCAGGCCAGGCTTTGAAAGCCTGACTTTCAATAACTTGAATAGCAGCCGCCGCTACGGCAGGCTTGCACGATTAACGACCCTCGACCGGGAGAGAGACTCACAATGGCACTTATCAGCATGCGCCAGATGTTGGACCACGCAGCCGAATTCGGCTATGGCGTTCCAGCCTTCAACGTCAACAACCTTGAGCAGATGCGCGCCATCATGGAAGCCGCTGACAAGACTGACTCTCCAGTGATCGTCCAGGCTTCGGCCGGCGCACGCAAATACGCCGGTGCCCCGTTCCTGCGTCACCTGATCCTCGCCGCGATCGAAGAATTCCCGCACATCCCGGTGTGCATGCACCAGGACCACGGCACCAGCCCTGACGTGTGCCAGCGCTCCATCCAGTTGGGCTTCAGCTCGGTGATGATGGACGGTTCCCTGGGCGAAGACGGCAAGACCCCGACCGACTACGAATACAACGTACGCGTTACCCAGCAAACCGTAGCCATGGCTCACGCCTGCGGCGTTTCGGTTGAAGGCGAGCTGGGCTGCCTGGGTTCCCTGGAAACCGGCATGGCCGGTGAAGAAGACGGCATCGGCGCCGAAGGCGTACTGGATCACAGCCAAATGCTGACCGATCCGGAAGAAGCTGCTGACTTCGTGAAAAAGACTCAAGTTGACGCCCTGGCGATCGCCATCGGCACCAGCCACGGCGCCTACAAATTCACCAAGCCACCTACCGGCGACGTGTTGGCCATCGACCGCATCAAGGAAATCCACAAACGCATCCCTAACACCCACCTGGTGATGCACGGTTCTTCCTCGGTACCGCAAGAGTGGCTGGCGATCATCAACCAGTACGGCGGCGACATCAAAGAAACCTACGGCGTGCCGGTTGAAGAAATCGTCGAAGGCATCAAGTACGGTGTACGTAAGGTCAACATCGACACCGACCTGCGCCTGGCCTCTACCGGTGCAATGCGTCGCCTGATGGCTACCAACCCGAGCGAATTTGACCCACGTAAATTCTTCGGCGCTACCGTGACAGCCATGCGTGACGTATGTATCGCGCGTTATGAAGCCTTTGGTACTGCGGGCAACGCTTCGAAGATCAAGCCGATCTCCCTGGAAGCGATGTACCAGCGTTACCTGAAAGGTGAGTTGAACGCTAAGGTCAACTAAGCCTTACGCGTTAATGAAAAGCCCGCAGCGATGCGGGCTTTTTTGTGGCTGAAATTTGATCAGGCGGCTGTGGGTGTGTCGAAGCCGCGGTATTCAATGACGCGGAATACGTCGCTTACGTCCTGCACCAGGATGCGCACGGTGTTGGCCACGTTGTTCAGGTCACGTTCGGCAAAGTCCGGCAGGCTGGAGCAGGCCATCAGGTTGAGGTGTTCGAGGGCGGCGTTGAGGCGTGCACGCAGGCAGGCGTGCAGGTCCGTGAGTGGTGCATCGCTGTCGATCAATAGCACGGGGTATTCGGTGGCTGTTTCGGTGCAAGGGGTGAAACGGCGGGGTGAGAGTTGTGGCTTCACGGCAAATATTCCTCGTATCTAAAAAGGACTACCGCTGTTCGCTGCGAAACGAATGGGTGGTAGCTGTGTGCGGGTTCGCAGACCGAGGATACGAGGAACCCGGCAGACCCGAAGGTCTCCCACACACAGCCACCATAAAATAAACGACGGACGTAGAAGCGCTAGTCGTTGCATTCATGATGCTTGGTTACACACGTATCGTTAGGGCTGCGAAACCCTATCGCCGTTCAATGCCGGCGACGGGGCGAACTATAAGCGGCGCTCCGATTCGCCGCAACGGCCCTGTAGGACACAAAGCCCCTGTGGGAGCTGGGCTTGCCCGCGATGGCGGTGTGTCAGTCGAAGAATAAGTTGGCTGATACACCGCCATCGCGGGCAAGCCCGGCTCCCACAGGGATAAGTGGTGTTTAAGCGATTGTGTTAATCACCGAATGATCCCTCGGTCCATAGGACAGTGCCTACGAGATGTGAGGAGACTTAGTTCTCCACCAGCACCTTCGGATTCGAGTTACCCCACACCGTATACAGATCCGCCAGCAACGCACCGTTGATGTCTTCAACCTCCGCCTGGCTGGTCTCCACCGCGCCCTGCTTGCCGAACAACACCACTTCATCGCCGCTCTTCACGGTCGGTACGTCGGTGACATCCACCATCAGTGTGTTCATCGACACCTTGCCCACCACCGGCACGCGATGGCCGTTGATCAGCACCACGCCTTTGTTGGTAAACGCCCGGCGATAGCCGTCGGAATAACCCACGGTGATGTTCGCCAGTTTCGAATTCCGCGCCAGGGTGTAGGTGCGGTCGTAGCCCACGGTGTTGCCCTTCGGATAGCTGTTGACCGACGCCACGTGGGATTTGAACTGCATCACGCGCTTGTATTCGGTGAACGAGGGCACGGTATCGCCAAACAGCAGGCCGCCCGGACGAACCATGTCCAGCCGCGACTCGGGCACTTCCAGGGTGGCGAAAGAGTTGGCGGCGTGCAGGGTGATTTTGCTGCGGTCGAGCTCGGCGACGCTGATCAGCCAGTTGGCTTGTTCGTTGAACGCTTT
Organism: Pseudomonas sp. PAMC 26793; assembly: GCF_000313235.1. Lineage (NCBI taxonomy): Bacteria > Pseudomonadati > Pseudomonadota > Gammaproteobacteria > Pseudomonadales > Pseudomonadaceae > Pseudomonas > Pseudomonas sp. PAMC 26793. Next base: position 184,078 of record NZ_AMXG01000023.1, on the reverse strand, counting down.
GAGGCCGGTGCGCACGTCGGCGGCGTCTTCAACGGCGAAGTGGGTCATGATCGCCGTCACCTGTAGGTTCGGCACCTTGGTAATAGCTACGGCGTCGCGGCGGCCTTGGGCGGTGGTCATTTCCACGCCGTTGCGGCTCATGCCGCTGGAATTCAGGCCCAGGTGCACGACCAGAGGGCGGCCGTGGTTTTCGGCGATCAGGCTGGCGCGCACGGCGAAGTCCAGATTGCCCACCAGCTCTTCGACGTTATACGGCAACGCAGCTTCCAGCTCGCTCAGGGCGGCGGTGCGTACGCGGATCAGTTGGCCCTTGAAGCCGCTTTCACGGACCACGCGGGCTTCTTCGTTGCTGGCGATGCCGACGCAGGGCACCCCCAGTTTGATCACCGAAGGCATCAGCAAACCGATGCCGTGACCGTAGGCATCCGCCTTCAGCACGGCGCAGATTTTCGACTTGTCAGCGAGGCTGGTTTGCAGGGTACGGATATTGTTTTCGAAGGCGACTTTGTTGATTTCGACCCAGGCGTTGCTGTCCTGGATATTGACCTGGGCCACCCCGTCGGCCATCGAGAGGGGCGGGGCGGCGAAGGCCGGGTTTTGCAGCAGTGCCATGCCCAGGGAGAGGGCGAGCAGGGTGCGGGAAAAGGGCATTGGGCAGTCTCCATGACTTTCTTATAGGGGGTAGTGCGCGTGCGCGGCGCCATACTCGGATTGTCCTACAAGAAAGTCGAGACCCTGGGTCGCGGTTCTGTCCTAAAGCGTCGTGGGACCGGTCGCTGAAGCGAATCAGCTTCAGTCGTGGTCTATGTCCAGCTTGGCAAACGTCACCCGGGCGCCTTCCTTGCTGTTGCCGCTGTTGTCCTGCACGTAGGCGCCGGCCTTGAAGTACAGCGGTTGTTTGCCCCACGCAGCGCCGATGCGTTCGTTCCATTGTCCATTGGCGGCGTCGACGCTCAACAATCCGGCCTTGTTCAGGTGGATGACGTAGGTGAAGTCGCGGTCCAGCGGTACGTTTTCGGCGACGATGATCACCCGGCCTTCTGACTCGTCGGGGCGCATGCGCACCTTGGCAACGATGTTGCCGGTCTGGGTTTTTTCCTTGTATTGGTACTCGACCTTGATCAGGGGCTTCTGGCTTTCGTAGGCGTGGATTTGACCGATCACCACCTTGCCGGACGACGGCACCTTGTTGACCGCCAACGTGGCGCGCAGGTAGTTGTCGGCGTCGCTGTACAGCCAGTTGCGCAGGCGGCCGTCGGCGTAGGTTTCCCGCAGTTCGCTGCGAGGATAAACGGCGTTCTCGGTACGCGTGCCGGTGACCGGCGTCCAGAATTGCACGCTGCTGCCTTCGGCCTGGAAGTATTGGTCGTTGAACCCGCTGAGCAGTTTCGGGGTGTCGATGGTGGAGGGCGGGGAGCCGACGGGGATGCTCAGGTTCCAGGTGGACAGATCAATCATTGAATACGCCTTTAACGGGGAGAGAAGGCCTTGGCTCGGGGGCCGGCACTTTCTTTATAGGTGGCTCGAAATGGATTGTTAATGATTTTGTGGCGGTTTGTTGGCGTCAGCTAAATGTCAAAAAGCCATGTTTCCCGTAAACCGCGGGCTGTAGACACTGACCGTTAGTCGGTTGTCTGGACTTTGGCGCGATGATGGCACCGTCGTGGCTTCTGCTTTATGGGATCCAGGGATAGAGTGAGTCCTTATTGTTCATCCGGTTTTGTCGCAAAAATGACCGGAGTGACGCCGACGAAAGAGAAGCAGCAATGGAATGCGCTCCAATCAAGCCTCGCGATGGTTGTTCAGTGCTTTTGGTGGTCGATGACTATCCCGAGAACCTGATCAGCATGCGTGCACTATTGCAGCGTGAAGACTGGTATGTGGTGACGGCGGCGTCCGGGATTGAAGCCCTGGGATTACTGCTGGAGCATGACGTCGACCTCGTGTTGCTGGATGTGATGATGCCCGGCATGGATGGCTTTGAAGTCGCCCGGCTGATGCGCGGCAGCCAGCGCACGCAAATGACCCCAATCATCTTTCTCAGCGCCCACGCCCAATCCGCGGCGGCGGTGCTGGAAGGCTATGCCAGCGGCGCGATCGATTACCTGCTCAAACCCTTCGACCCCAATATCCTCAAGCCCAAGGTCCAGGCCCTGCTGGAGCACCAGCGTAACCGCCGGGCCTTGCAGCGCCTGACTCATGACCTGGAGTCAGCCCGGGCCTTCAATGCTTCGGTGCTCGACAACGCCGCCGAAGGCATCCTGGTGGTGGGCGAGGACGGCGTGATCAGCTACGCCAACCCGGCGATTTCGCGGCTGCTGAATGCGCCGGTCGCCGAGTTGCAGGGCGCCGAGTTCCTCGCTTTTTTGCAAAAGCCCCACGTGCCTGGCTGGCCCGACTCGGCCTTATACGAAGGCTACAAGCGCGGCGAAACCTGGCGCCTGCACGACGCGATCTTGCGCACCGCGCCCGGCCAGCAACTGCCGGTGGCGATGTCCTGCGCGCCGTTGCCGGCCGAGCAGAAAGCCATGGTGGTGACGGTGCTGGACATGTCCGAGGTGCGCCATCTGCATCAGCAGCTGGAGTTCCAGGCGGTTACCGACCCGCTGACCGGCTTGCTCAACCGGCGCGGGTTTCACCAGGCGGTGGACAATGTGTTGTTGCGCAGCGAGCGTAGCGAACAGTCGCTGGTGCTGCTGTACCTGGACCTCGACGGGTTCAAGCGGGTCAATGATTCCTTGGGGCACGACGCCGGTGACCGGGTGCTGCGCTGGGTTTCGGAGCAGTTGAAGGCGTGCCTGCGCTCCTACGACATTCTTGGCCGCATGGGCGGGGATGAATTCACCGCGCTGCTGGAGCTGGAATTCCCGGAGCAGGCGGCCAAGATTGCGGAAAAATTGATCGAGCGGGTGTCGATCTGTCAGCAGGTCGACGGTTTGGATGTGATGCTGGGCGTCAGTATCGGCATCGCCACCTTCCCGGACTGCGGCTCGGACCTCAACGGCCTGCTGCGGGCTGCGGACGTCGCCATGTACGAGGCCAAGCGCGCCGGGCGTCAGCAATATCGCTATTACGACCAGGAAATGAACGGCCGGGCTCGCTCGCGGCTGATGCTCGAAGACAGCGTGCGCAACGCCATCGACAGCAAGGATTTCACCCTGGTGTACCAGCCGCAGGTCTCGCTGCACGACGGTCACTTGCGGGGTGTCGAAGCGCTATTGCGCTGGCAGCATCCGAGTGTCGGCGATGTGCCGCCGGGCCTGTTTTTGCCGTTGCTGGAAGAGGCGCGGCTGATCAGCCAACTGAGCTCCTGGATCTATCAGCAGGTGGCCGCCCAGCGGCAGGAATGGAAGGCGGTGTTCAGCGACGGGCTGGTACTGAGCGTGAGCTTGAGCAGCAGCCAGTTCAACATGCCGAACCTGGCCAGCCAGCTGCAGCAGGTGCTGGAGCGACATGGGCTGCAGGGCCGGCAGCTTGAGGTGGAGATCAGCGAAGAAAGCCTAATGCACAACCTGGACGAGTCCACCAAGCAGCTCAAGCTGTTGCGCCGGGCAGGGGTGCGGATCGCCCTCGATGACTTCGGCGCGGGCAACTGCTCGCTGGCGCACCTGCGGGATCTGGAGTTCGACACCCTCAAGCTCGACCCGAAGCTGGTGGCCCGCCTGCCAGGCTCATCCCGGGACGCGGCAATGGCGCGGAGCATTATCGAACTGTGCCGGTACTTCGACCTGCTGGTGATTGCCGAGGGCGTCGAGACCCAGGAGCAAGCGGAGTGGCTAAAGGCCAATGGTTGCCAGTTCATCCAGGGGCCGCAGATAGCGCCACCGTTGATGGCCGATGAAATTGCCGACTGGCACCTGCGCGCAGCGTTGCGCTGAATTCGCTACACTGGCGCCCATTCAAATACCCGTTGTTGACCCCATGACCGCGCTGAAATACCTCCAGGCCTACCCCGCAGCATTGCAGGAGCAAGTGCGCCAGTTGATTGCCAAAGATCAACTGGGCGACTACCTGACCCAGCGCTACCCCGAACGTCATGGCGTACAGAGTGACAAAGCCCTGTACAGCTACGCCCAGGCCCTGAAGCAGGAACACCTGCGCAACGCCCCGGCCATCGACAAAGTGCTGTTCGATAACCGCCTGGACCTGACCCACCGCGCCCTCGGCCTGCACACCACCATCTCCCGGGTGCAGGGTGGCAACCTCAAGTCGAAGAAAGAAATCCGCATCGCTTCACTGTTCAAGGAAGCCGCGCCGGAGTTTTTGCGCATGATCGTGGTACACGAACTGGCGCACTTCAAGGAGTCGGACCACAACAAGGCGTTCTACAAACTCTGTGAATACATGCTGCCGGGCTACCATCAGGTGGAATTCGACCTGCGGGTTTACCTGACCTGGCGCGACCTGCAGGGCAAGCCCTAACCTTCAAAGGCGATCGAGCATGGATGTGAGCAAGACCAAAAGCAGCTTCTACCGGCGCCTGTATGTGGCGTATCTGATCGACAGCCAGTTGGCCAGCAGCGTCCCGGCATTGACCGAAGTGACGGGCATGCCCCGACGCACTGCCCAGGACACCATTGCGGCGTTGGCGGACCTGGACATTGTGTGTGAGTTTGAGCAGGAAGACGGCGCTCGCAACCATGCCGGGCGCTATCAGATTCGTGATTGGGGCGCGATTGATCGGCGCTGGATCGAGGCGAACCTGGCGAGCATTAAACAGGTGTTGGGTTACCCCTGAAGGCTTGTGGTGACCGGGCTGACGCCTTCGCGAGCAAGCCCGCTCCCACCTTTAATCGCGCCCTACCTTTGGAATGCGCTCGAATGTGGGAGCGGGCTTGCTCGCGAAGAGGCCCTCATGCCCGGCGCATGCCTATATGTGGAATGTCATCCTCAAGGTATTCCTCGCCCGCCACCACAAACCCGTACCGCCCGTAATACCCCTGCAAATGCGCCTGGGCCGACAAATAGATCGGTACTTCGGGCCACTGTTTCTCTGCCTGCCTGAGGGCTTCATCCATCATCTGGTGGCCCAGCCCGGTGCCTCGTGCACTCGGTGCCACGATCACCCGGCCGATCACCACATCGCCGCCCTGGGATTCAGGATCCAGCAGGCGCAGGTAGGCCTGCAATTGACCGTCGCTCCAGGCCATCAGGTGATGGGTGTCACCGTCCAGGTCCTGGCCATCGATGTCCTGGTACACGCATTTCTGCTCGACAACGAAGACCTCCGAGCGCAGGCGCAAAATGGCGTACAGCTGCTCCTTGCCCAGATCACTGTGGTGTTTGCAGACCCATTCGACTGTCATGGTGTTCTCTCGGCTAATTGTCTGCTCAGGATAGTAAGCGCGTGGGAGGCGGGTGTCTAAATTGCGCCGTTTTTGTGAGTGAGATCAAATTGCCACTATTCTGTGCATGCGCCGCTGCCGTCTTTGTGTAATCTGCGGTACAGGCTCATTGATGAGCTACTGTTAAACCCTCGGGTTCAACCCTGAGGTCTGGCCATCGAACGCCCGCCAAGGACTTAAGCATGCCGCGATTTTCTCGTGCCGTTGCTTTGATCGGTTTGTTGTTGCTGGCCCAGATGGCGGCGGCAGAACGTTTGCGCCTGGTGGCAGATGCCTGGCCGCCGTTTACCGATGCCACCCTGATCAATGGCGGGTTGGCCACCGACATCGTCACCACCGCCCTGGCCCGCGCCGGCTACGCCAGTGACTTTGAACAGGTGCCCTGGGCTCGCGCGCTGATGGGGGTAGGCGATGGGCGTTACGACGTACTCATCAACGCCTGGTACGACGACGCGCGAACTCAGCTGGGGCAGTTTTCCGACGAATACTTGCTCAATCGGGTGCTGTTTCTAAAGCGTCGGGATGACCCGATCGAGTACCAGAAGCTGGAGCAATTGCACGACTATCCCGTCGCGGTGGTGCGTGGGTACGCTTATTCGGCGGCGTTCGACGCCGATGTGCAATTGCAGAAAGTCCCGGTGCATAACTTCGCCATGGCCATGCGCATGTTGGCGGCACGGCGGGTGCGGCTGACGGTGGAAGATGAGTTCGTCGCCCGCTACTACCTGGCGCGGGAGTCCGCCACGGTGCGCAACGCGGTGGAGTTTTTACCGGTACCGTTGAGCGAAAACAGCCTGCACATTCTGGTCAGCCTGAAAAATCCGCAGCATGAGCAGATTGTTGCCGGGTTTGATCGGGAGATTGCCAGGATGAAAGTGGATGGCAGTTATGCGCGGTTGATGAAGCAGCATGGGATGTAGTGAGGCTAATGGCCCCTTCGCGAGCAAGCCCGCTCCCACATTCGATCGCATTCCAAAGGTGGAACTCGGTCAAATGTGGGAGCGGGCTTGCTCGCGAAAGGGGTTCAGGCTTCGCTGGTGTCTTTGATCAGGTGAGCCGCCAACGTGCGCAATGGCCCCAGTTGCCGGCAGATCAACGCCAATTGCGTCTGCACCAGCCGCTGCCCTTCGTCAATTTCATCCGGCATCTGCTCCAGATCCACCGCCAAGGCTTCTTCCGCATCACTCTGAATCGCGATCGGCTGCTTGTTGGCCAGTCCCGTGGCGATCTCGTCGATGCTCGCCGCCAGCGTCTTCCCGGCGCCTTCGATCAAGTGCTCGCGCACCTCCGCCGGCAATTGGGTTTCCCGGTGGGCACCCAGGCCAGAAAGGTAGCTGAGCAGCGTGTGTGACAGCACCAGGAACCTGAACCCCACATCTGCCTCCTTACGGAAATGCCCCGGCTCCATCAGCATATTCGCCAGGGTGGTGGACAGTGCGGCGTCGGCGTTGTGGGCGTTGCGCCGGGCCAGGCGGTAAGCCAGGTCGTCGCTTTTGCCGGCGGCGTACTGCTGCATGATCTGGCGCAGATAGATGCTGTTGCAGGTCAGGGTGTTGGCCAGCACCTTGTTCAGGCGTCGACCCTGCCAGTCCGGCAGGAACAGGAACACTGCCAGCCCGGCGATCAGGCTGCCGAGCAAGGTATCGAACAGCCGTGGCAGGAACAGCCCGTAGCCGTCGCCCACCTGGTTGAAGCAGAACAGCACCATCAGCGTGATCGCGGCAGTCGCCAGGGTGTAGCGCGTGGTGCGGTTGATAAAGAACACCAGGCCGGCGGCAATGGCGAACATCGACTGGATCAGCGGGTTGGGGAACAGGTCGAACAGCGCCCAGGCGATGGTCAGGCCGATGGCGGTGCCGATGATCCGCTGTCCCAGTTTGCGCCGGGTGGCGCCGTAGTTCGGCTGGCACACGAACAGGGTGGTGAGGATGATCCAGTAGCCCTGGGACGGGTGAATCAAATGCACCATCCAATAGCCGATACTCAGTGCCAGGGGCAGGCGCAGGGCGTGGCGGAACAGCAAGGAGGTTGGTGTCAGCTGCGTGCGCAGGCGGATCCACATCTCCTTGAGGTTGCGCGGTGCACGGTCCAGCAGGCTGCTGTCCGTGGCGTCGGCCAGGCTGTCGGGGTTGGCGGCGTCGCCCAGCAGGCGGTCCAGGGTCGACAGGTTGGCGGCCAGGGCGCGCAGGGAGCGCAGCAGGCCGCGCCAGGCCGGGTTGCTCTGGATGCGCAGGTGTTCCAGGGAGGCATTCAGGTCGCCCAGGGCTTCGGCAAAGCTGTCGTCATAGACGAAGGGCTGGCGCATCTGGATCGATTCGGCGAGGGTCTGGCAGGCCTTGCCTTGCTGGCGCAGCAGGCGCTGACAGCGGAACAGTACGTCGCTGTGGAAGAAGGCCTCGGCGAGTGCGTTGTAAGGGTAGTGGGAGGAGCTGGCGCGTTCGTGGATGTCCTGGGCCAGGAAATACAGCTTGAGGTAGCGGCTGACCTTGGAGCCCGGACGGCCATTGCCGACCCGGTGCAGGATGATCTCTTTGGCGGCATTCAGCGCTGCCACCACCCGGCCGTTTTGCTGCGCCAGTTCCAGGCGCCGGGCTTCCACATCCAGCTGGCGGATCGGTTCGAACAATGAGGACTTGAGCTTGAGGTAGCGCCCCAGCTCACGAAACAGTCGTGCCAGGCTCTGCTGCACCGGCTGGTTGGAAAACAGCACCTGCCACAGCACCGACAGCGCGCCATACCACGCGGCACCGGCCACCAGCAGCAAGGGTTCATGCCAGAAGTCGGTGACCGCACCACCGCGTTGGTCCACGCCGATCATGGTGTAGACCGAGAGAATCAGGGTGGCCGAGGCGATCGCCCCATAACGCTCCCCCAGCGCACCGAGCATGGTCAGGCCGAAGCTGGAGAGCGCCAGGAAGATCGCGAAGATCCAGGGATAGGGGAAGAGCAGTTCGACGGACAGTGCCGCGGTGCTGAAGCACACCAGTGTCACGGCCAGGGCGTTGAGCCGGCCCTGCCAGTTGTCATCGGTCTCGGCGAGGGCGCTGGCGATAATCCCCAGGAACAGCGGGATCAGCAGCGCCATCTCATTCTGGTACCAGCACAGCGCCATGCTGCCGGTCAGGGCGATGAATACCCGTACGCTGTAACTGAACTTATCCAGTGCCCAAAGGCGCCGCATGGACTGCTTGAAGGAGGTCGATGACATGAAGTCTGGGGTCTTCCGGGACGATGCCGCTAAATTGAGCCAGTAATGACGCCACGGCAAGCGTGGCGATCACATCTGAGAGCAAAATATGTTCCGGGCCCGACATTATCAATGTGGGAGCGGGCTTGCTCGCGAAGGCGGTGTATCAGTCACTGATGTATTAGCTGACACTCCGCCTTCGCGAGCAAGCCCGCTCCCACATTTTTTTACCGCGTTGCTTCAGGCAAATTGGGCAGCGGCATACCCGGAGGCCCACGCCCACTGGAAATTGAACCCGCCCAGGTGACCGGTCACATCCAACACTTCGCCGATGAAGTACAAACCGGGGCTTTTCAGGGACTCCATGGTCTTGGACGAAACCTCCCGGGTGTCCACGCCACCCAGGGTGACCTCGGCGGTGCGATAGCCTTCAGTGCCCGCCGGCACCAACTGCCAGCTCCCCAGTTTGCTGGCGATGTCGGCAATCTCGGCGTGGGTGTACTGCTTCATCGGCTTGGAAACGAACCAGGTTTCGGCCAGCAGGTTGGCCATCTTCTTGGTGAAGATCTCACCCAGCAGGGTTTTCAGCTCGCTGTTCGGGCGCTCCACCTGTTGCGCTTGCAGCCAGGTGTGGGCGTCGTGGTCGGGCAGCAGGTTGATTTCCACGGTGTCGCCGGGTTCCCAGTAGGAGGAAATCTGCAGGATCGCCGGCCCGCTCAGGCCGCGGTGGGTAAACAGGATGTTCTCGCGAAAGCTCTGGTCGTTGCAGCTCACCAGGCAATCCACGGACGTACCGGATAACTCACCGCACAACTCCTTGAGCTGATCGGTGATGGTGAACGGCACCAGCCCGGCCCGGGTCGGCAGCAGTTCATGGCCGAACTGCTTGGCTACCTGGTAACCAAAGCCGGTGGCGCCCAGGGTCGGGATCGACAGGCCGCCGGTGGCGATCACCAGCGATTCGCAGCGCAACTCACCCAGGGTGGTTTGCAACTGATAGCCGCCATCGACCTTGGCAATCTCCTGCACCGAGGTGTCCAGGTGCATGCTCACCCCGACCTGGATGCACTCATCCAGCAGCATCCCGAGGATGTCGCTGGACTTGTTGTCGCAGAACAGCTGGCCGAGTTTCTTCTCGTGGTACGGCACGCCGTGCTTGGCCACCAGCGCGATGAAATCCCACTGGGTGTAGCGGGCCAGGGCGGACTTGCAGAAGTGCGCGTTGTGGGAGAGGAAGTTGGCAGGCTCCGTGTACATATTGGTGAAGTTGCAGCGGCCACCGCCGGACATCAGGATCTTTTTGCCGGCCTTGTTCGCGTGGTCGATCAACATCACCTTGCGCCCACGGCCGGCGGCGGTCAGTGCACACATCAAGCCTGCGGCGCCGGCGCCAATGATCACAACTTCGGTCGAGCGCACAGCCATGTCCTCATACAAATTCTGAATTGGAATACAGTCAAATGTGGGAGCGGGCTTGCTCGCGAATGCGGAGTGTCAGTCACCGAATCTGTCGACTGATATACCGCATTCGCGAGCAAGCCCGCTCCCACATTTTTGATCTCGGTATAGCTTGAGATCTTTACAGGATACGCACGCGCAACGAACGGCCTTTGATCTTGCCGTCATTCAAGCGCTGCAGCGCCTGCTTGGCGATCCCGCGTTCCACGGCCACGAAGGCCTGGAAATCAAAGATCGCGATCTTGCCGACCTGGGCCCCCGGAATCCCGGCTTCACCGGTCAGTGCGCCAAGGATGTCGCCCGGGCGAACCTTGTCCTTACGGCCGGCGGCAATGCACAGGGTGCTCATCACCGGCAGCAACGGGCCGCCGCTCTGAGGCTTGAGGTTGTCCAGTTGGTCCCAGTTCAGCGGCGACTTCTGCAGTTGCTCGATGGCTTGGGCGCGATGGGCTTCGGACGGTGCGACGAGGCTGATAGCGATCCCGGTCTCACCCGCACGGCCGGTACGGCCCACGCGGTGAATGTGGATTTCCGAGTCGCGGGCCAGTTCGACGTTGATCACCATGTCCAGTGCATCAATGTCCAAGCCACGGGCGGCTACGTCGGTGGCCACCAGTACCGATGTACTACGGTTGGCGAACATCGCCAGCACCTGGTCGCGGTCGCGCTGTTCCAGGTCGCCATGCAGGCCGACGGCGGAGATGCCCTTGGCGGTCAGGTGGTCCACGGTTTCCTGCACTTGCTGCTTGGTAAAGCAGAAGGCTACGCAAGACGCCGGACGGAAATGCGCCAGGACCTTGGTCACGGCGTCCATGCGCTCTTCCGGGGAAATCTCGTAGAAGCGCTGCTCGATCTGATCGTCCGAGTGGAACGCTTCGGCCTTGACCTGCTGCGGCGCGCGCATGAATTTCGAGGCCAGTTGCTTGATGCTCACCGGGTAGGTGGCCGAGAACAGCAGGGTCTGGCGGCGGGCCGGGGTCTTGCTGATGATGTCTTCGATGGCGTCGTAGAAGCCCATGTCGAGCATGCGGTCGGCTTCGTCGAGGATCAGCGTATTCAAGCCGTCCAGCACCAGCGAACCCTTGCGCAGGTGCTGCTGGATGCGGCCCGGGGTGCCGACGATGACGTGGGCGCCGTGCTCAAGGGAGGCGATCTGTGGGCCGAGGGACACGCCGCCGCACAGGGTCAGCACCTTGATGTTGTCTTCGGCGCGGGCCAGGCGACGGATTTCCTTGGCCACCTGGTCCGCCAGTTCGCGTGTCGGGCACATAACGAGTGCCTGGCAGCCGAAGTAGCGCGGGTTGATCGGGTTCAACAGGCCGATGCCGAAGGCTGCGGTCTTGCCGCTGCCGGTCTTGGCCTGGGCAATCAGGTCCAGCCCTTTGAGGATCACCGGCAAGCTTTGCGCCTGGATCTGCGTCATCTCGACATAACCCAGCGAGTCGAGGTTAGCCAGCATGGCGGCGGACAGGGGCAAAGTATTAAAAGCGGTGGCGATGGTAGTCACGGGACTGGCTCTGCAAAACAAAATGTCGCGCAGTGTACCAGCCCCGTGGGATTTTCCCTGCAAGTTCTAGACGAGAAGCCTGTTAATGCTCAATGTCGTGCTCACGGCTGACCACGCGTTTGCCGTCTTTTGGCGACAATTGCAGGAAGATCGCCGCCGCCAGCATCGCCATGATGCCCACGGTGACGAAGGTCAATTGGAACGCGCCGAGCACGGTGTCGACCCCATCGTTGCCCACTTCGGCGGTAAAGCCGCCCAGCAGTGCACCGGCGCAGGCCACCCCCAGGCTCAGGGACAACTGCGCCACCACCGACAGCAAACTGTTGCCGCTGCTGGCCTGGGCGTCGTCGAGGTCGATCAGGGTCACGGTGTTCATCGCGGTAAATTGCAGCGAGTTGATCGCCCCGAGGATCGCCAGCATGCACAGCAGCAGCGGATAGGGCGTGTGTTCGCTGACCAGGCCCATGCTCGCCAGCATGATGCCCAGCGCCAGGGTGTTGCCAGTGAGCACCACGCGGTAGCCCAGGCGCTCGATCAGCGGCCGGGCGATGGACTTGGCAAACATCGCCGCCGCGGCCAGGGGCAGCATGCTCATCCCCGCCTCGGACGGTGAATAACCCAGCGCCACCTGCAACAGCAGCGGCACCAGGAACGGCAACGCGCCGCTGCCCAGGCGAGCGAACAGGTTGCCGAGGATGCCCACGGCAAAGGTTCGGGTCTTGAACAGCACCGGCGAGAACAGTGGATTGTCGATATGCCCGGCCCGCAGCCAATACGCCGCCAGGCACGCGAGGCCGCCGAACAGCAGCAACATCACCCGCAGGTGCGGCAGGTGCAATTCGCCGAGGCCTTCCATGGCGATGGTGATCAGCACCATCGCCGCGCCGAACAGCAGGAAGCCCACGCCGTCGAAACGGGTGCGTTCGCTGCCGCGCAGGTCGGGGATGAATTTCCAGACGGCGTAGCAGCCGATGATGCCCACCGGCAGGTTGATCAGGAAGATCCAGTGCCAGGTCAGGTATTGCACCATCCAGCCGCCCATGGTCGGGCCGAGCAGCGGGCCCAGCAGCCCGGGAATGGTGATGAAGCCCATGATCCGCACCAGCTCCGAACGCGGGTAGGCGCGCAACACCACCAGCCGGCCCACCGGTAACATCAAGGCCCCGCCCAGGCCCTGGATCACCCGGGCGCCCACCAGCATGGTCAGCGTGCTGGAGAGTGCGCAGAGCAACGAGCCAATGCTGAACAGCATGATCGCGCCGAAGAAAATCTTCTTGGTGCCGAAGCGGTCGGCCACCCAACCGGAGGCCGGGATCAGCAACGCCACGGTCAGCATGTAGGCGATCACCACGCCTTGCATGCGCAGCGGGTTCTCCGCCAGGTCTCGGGCCATGGCCGGCAAAGCGGTGTTGAGAATCGTCCCATCCAGCGATTGCATGAAGAAGGCAATCGCTACCACCCAGGGTAGCCAGCGGGCGGTCTTGGCATCGAGAGGGGCGCGATTCGGCATGAGTTACCTTTTTGTTAGCAGCCTATGTGTCGGCGATTATGCGCCATCGGCAACTCCTTTTCCCACTGGCGCTTCGTCTATATCTGACAACGCCACGTCTTTGCCCACCAGGAAATCAATCAACGCCCGGTGCACGGCCAGGGCCGCTTCGCGGGATTCCAGGTCGAGCAAATGGCCGGTGTGTTCGGCGGTGGCGAAGCTGCTGCGGCCCACGTATTTTTTGAACAGTTGGGCTTCGTCTGCGGGGGTGTACTCGTCCAGTACACCGTTGAGGAAGTGCACCGGGGTTTCGATCCGGGTCAGTTGCGGCAGGTAGTTGCCGTCACCCAGCGCCAGCACCTGGTGGATATGGAAGCGTGCCTGGCGATACTCGGTGGTGGCCATGGTCGACAGGTGCCGGTGGTTGTTGCGCTTGAGCCGGGGCGACAGGTATTTGCCCACGGTTTCATTCAGCAGATGGCCGACGGCGGATTTGTCATCGGCCTCGATCAGTACGCGCACCCGTTCCACATATTCGAGCATCGCCTGATTGAGGTTGGGCGCCAGCGCCATCACCACCGAGCTTTCAATGGAGGGCGGGTTATGGGCCAGGGTCAGCAGCGTGGAAATCCCGCCCCATGACGCGGACACCAGATGGTTGACCTGAAAGCGCTCCACCAGTGCCCTCAGGATTTGCACTTCATCGTCCTTGGTCACAAGGTCGAGGTCGGTGTTGTGGGGGCGCGAATAGCCGGAGAACGGCAAGTCGAACATCAGCACATTGAAGTGCTCGGACAGGCACTTGCTGGTACGGGCAAATGAGCGGGTGGTGGACAGCGCGCCATTGACCAACAGCACGGTTTTCTTCTCTGGGTTGTTACCAAGCTGCTCTACGTGAACGTTGTAGTGCTTGAACAGCTTTTCAATGACAAAACTTCCATGGTTCATGTCAACGCTCCAGCTTGCCCTATCCCGGGCAAGGTCATGCATCACTTGCGTGCAAGTGGGTTGAGGACGGCGGGGTGTTGTTTGAGTTTTTTTACCGCGCGGACGTGGCTAGATGCCACTAACCTTTATAACGAGGTTTTTCGCGAGCGACAACTGGCCGGACGACCAGGTGTCTGGAGTGGGCTTTTGAGGCCGAAACGAATCTGGATGTGGAATGCAATCAACTGTGGGAGCGGGCTTGCTCGCGAATGCGGTGCCTCAGTCACAGATGTAGTGGCTGACACGCCGCATTCGCGAGCAAGCCCGCTCCCACATGGGTTTTGCGTTGCTTATAAGGTCAGGGTCAGGCGCTTTACCAATGCGCCCGGTAATAGGTTGGACGAGGTATTGCGCTGGCTATACGTACTCGCCGACAGCAGCAATTCCCGATCAGCGGTCAGCGCTTCCAGTTGCGAGCCCAGCAGGCTGTACACGCTGTCATCAAAGCGCATGGTGCTGACCGGCGCCTTGATCTCGCCATCCTCGACCCAGAACGTGGCGAAGCGGGTCATGCCGGTCAGGCGCGCGGCGGGCTGGTCGGAATAGTTCAGGTACCACAGGTTGCTGATGTACAGGCCGGTGCCCAATTGCTTGAGGATATCGGCCTGGGCCAGGTTGCCGGCGGCCATCTGCAACGCGCTGGGGGATTCATCGCCGCTGGCGCCGTTGGTGCTCAGGCCGTATTCGGCCGCGCTGCGGGAGTTCACCAGTTGGCCTTCAGCCTTGCCTGCGTTGATCAGTTTCACGTCGCCGCGCGGATAGCCGTCGCGGGAAAACGCCGAACTCAGGGACCCACTGACCTGTTCGTCCAGGGTCACCAGCGGGCTCAAGGCCTGATCACCGTTGTACAACCGTTGCAGCGGGCTGCCCTTGCTGGCGATGGCCTGGGCGGAAAACCCGCCCCAGGTCAGCATGCTGATGATCTCTTCCATGGCCGCCGGAGCCAGGTAGGCGCGGTATTGCCCCGGTGCCAGTGGGTGCAGCGGGCGGCCGAGGAATTCCAGTTGCTCGCGGGCCTGCTGGAAACGCTGGGCGAAGGCCGCGCTGTCCCAATCGTTGCCGGCGTAACTGGCTTTCACCGCTTCGCCGTTGGCGTGGAACAGGCTGAAGTCGAAGTTGAAACTGTTGGCCTGGTGCCAGCCGAAGGCGCCTGATGAACTGGCGAAACCACGGCTGATCGGGCCAGCGGCGTAGAAGCCGACCATGTCCACACCTTCAGCGGCCACGCTGATTGCTTCCAGCACCTGGGCCAGGTCTGGCAGTGGTCGGTCCTGCTGGTCCTTGTTTTGCCAGGCGTTGTGGTTGAGCAGCAGGTACGGATCCTGCGGCAACAACGGCAGGGTCTCGCGCAGTTGTTGCAGGCCGTCGGCCAGGCGCTGGCGATCCAGTTCAGGCTCGCCCGCCAGGGTGATGCCGAGGTCGGCGTGGCGCCCGTCGTTGATCAGCTTCAGGTTCAGGCTGGCCTGTTGCACCTGGCCGGCCTGGCGCACTTTGCCGTGGTTGAAACGCACAAACTCGGACGATTCGTCGGCGTAGCCGAGGTGGAATTGTTCGTGGTCGGTGATGGCCTGCTTGAGCCAGTCCACCAAGGCTTTGAAATTTTTCATCAGGCGTCTCCCCCGAACACGTCCACATTGCTGAACACACAGGCCGGCGACGCATGGCCGACGCGGATCACCTGGTTGGGTTCGCCCTTGCCGCAGTTCGGCGTGCCCAGCACCTTGAAGGTGCTGGCGTCGCCAACGGCGCTGAGGTTGCGCCAGAACTGCGCGGAAATCGCCCGGTAGTTGGGGTTCTTCACCACACCTTTGAGCTCGCCGTTTTCAATCAACTGGCCCCATTCGCAACCGAACTGGAATTTGTTGCGTGCATCGTCAATCGACCAGGAACGGTTGGTGGACATCAGGATGCCGTGCTCGATACCGCCAATCAGTTGCGCCATGTTCTGGTCGCCGGCCTCGATATTCAGGTTGGCCATGCGGTCGATCGGCGCGCGGTTCCAGCTGCAGGCACGGCTGTTGGCCACGCCTTGCATGCCGGAGCGGTATTGAGACAGCGCACCGCCCAATGGCTTGAGCAGCAGGCCTTCGCGGATCAGGAATTGTTTGCTGGCCTTCGTGCCGTCGTCGTCATGCCCGTAGCTGGCGAGCTGCTCGGGAATGTCCGGGTCGAAGGTTACGTTCAGCAGCCTGGAGCCGTATTGCAGGTGGCCGAAGTCGCTGGCCTTGACGAAGCTGGTGCCGGCGTAATTGCGCTCGTCGCCGAGGATGCGGTCGAGTTCCAGCGGGTGGCCGATGGATTCGTGGATCTGCAGGATCATCTGGTCGGGCATCAGCAGCAGGTCGCGTGGGCCCTGGGGCGTGTTTGGTGCCAACAGCAGTTGCAGTGCCTGGTCGGCAATCTGCGGCGCGGCGCCCACCAGGCCGAAGCGGCTGATTACGTCAAAGCCGCCTTGCTGGCCGAAGTTAGTGCCGCCCAGGGTGCGGGTCTGGCTGTCGTTGCCGTCGTAGGCCGTGACGTTGACGCCGGGGAACACAAACCGCTGGGCCTGGCGCAGTTCGGCGCCGGCGCTGTTGAGGTAGATCTGTTCGACGTGGGTGGTGCCCAGGCTGACTTCCCAGTTCACCAGGCGCTCGTCCTTGGGCACGGCGGCGGATTCGGCGCCGAGCAGCTGGTAGCAGTCGCTCAGGGACGGGAAGGGCTGGTCGAGGCTCGGCGACAGGTAGTCGGCGATGTCGCTGGACACCGGCTGGTCGCGCAGGTCGAGCAGGGCG
This sequence comes from Pseudomonas sp. PAMC 26793, assembly GCF_000313235.1. Lineage (NCBI taxonomy): Bacteria > Pseudomonadati > Pseudomonadota > Gammaproteobacteria > Pseudomonadales > Pseudomonadaceae > Pseudomonas > Pseudomonas sp. PAMC 26793. The sequence continues at coordinate 167,331 of NZ_AMXG01000023.1, read as the reverse complement.
TGGGGCTTGATCAACCGGGCTTGCTGTTCGGCGCGCTCAAGGGCGGCTTGCAGGCCGGGCAGGGAAATGTCGTGGGTGGCGGCATAGGCTTCGACGCCATTGAGGCGCACGGTAAGCATCGCGCCTTCGTCCTGGCTCAGGTGTGGCGGCTCGGCGACGTTCTTGCGTACCGACAGGTACTGGCCGGACTCGCGGACATAGCGCAGGGAGAAGAATTCGGCGTTGGTGCGCAGGGCACTGAACTGCTTTTTGAGTGTGGCGTGGTGTTCGAACATGGGGCCTTCCTTGTGGGCGGCGCGGCGCGGGCAGGCGAACAGATTAGGCCTGAGGCGGGGAGCTGATCAAGGAAAGCTGATTACCTGTGGCGAGGGAGCTTGCTCCCGCTGGAGTGCGAAGCGCTCCCAAGACTTTGGGGCTGCTACGCAGCCCAGCTGGAGCAAGCTCCCTCGCCACAGTGTTATCAGTTACTGCGCAGTAGGACCTACTTCACGCATCGGCTTGCCACGCACCGGCGCATCGCCTGCTACGTAGTAATCCGCAGTGCTGCGCGGCAGTGGCTGGCGGCCACGGATCTTGTCGGCGATTTTCTCGGCGATCATGATCGTCGGCGCGTTCAGGTTGCCGGTGGTGATGATCGGCATGATCGAGGCGTCAACCACGCGCAGCCCCTGCATGCCATGCACACGGCCTTCGGCATCAACCACGGCCATCTCGTCGGTGCCCATCTTGCACGAGCAGGACGGGTGGAACGCGGTCTCGGCGTGCTCACGGATAAATTTATCCAGTTGCTCGTCGGTCTGTACGTCGATGCCCGGGCTGATTTCGCGGCCACGGTATTGATCGAGTGCCGGCTGTTGCATGATTTCACGGGTCAGGCGGATGCCGTCGCGGAATTCCTGCCAGTCCTGCTCGGTAGACATGTAGTTGAAGAGGATGCTCGGGTATTCCCGTGGGTTCTTCGACTTCAACTGCACGCGACCGCGGCTCGGCGAACGCATGGAGCCCATGTGCGCCTGGAAACCGTGCTCTTTCACACCGTTGCTGCCGTTGTAGTTAATCGCTACCGGCAGGAAGTGGTACTGGATGTTCGGCCAATCGAAGTCTTCACGGGTACGGATGAAACCGCCCGCTTCGAACTGGTTGCTGGCGCCGATGCCGGTGCCGTTGAACAGCCACTCGGCACCAATGGCCGGCTGGTTGTACCAGAGCAGCGACGGGTACAGCGAGACCGGTTGGGTGCAGGCGTATTGCAGGTACAGCTCAAGGTGATCCTGCAGGTTTTCGCCGACGCCTGGCAGGTCGTGGACCACCGGGATGTCGAGGCTTTCCAGCAGTTTGGCCGGGCCAACGCCGGAGCGTTGCAGCAGTTGCGGCGAAGCGATTGCGCCGCTGCACACCAGGACTTCCTTGCGGGCACGGGCTTCAACACGTTCTTCCGCAGCGCCGATCAGGTAGCGCACGCCGACGGCACGCTTGCCTTCGAACAGGACTTTGTCGGTCAGGGCGTGGGTGACGATGGTCAGCGTCGAGCGCTTCTTGGCCGTGTCCAGGTAACCGCGAGCGGTGCTGGCGCGACGACCGTTCGGCGTCACGGTACGGTCCATCGGGCCGAAGCCTTCCTGCTGGTAGCCGTTCAAGTCTTCAGTGCGCGGATAGCCGGCCTGTACACCGGCTTCAACCATCGCGTGGAACAGCGGGTTGTTGCCGGCTTTTGGCGTGGTCACGCTGACCGGGCCGTCGCCACCGTGGTAGTCGTTCGGGCCGATGTCGCGGGTTTCGGCTTTACGGAAATACGGCAGGCAGTCCAGGTAGGTCCAGTCTTCCAGGCCCGGCAGTTTCGACCAGTTGTCGTAGTCCATCGCGTTGCCGCGGATGTAGCACATGCCGTTGATCAGCGAGGAGCCGCCGAGGCCTTTGCCGCGACCGCATTCCATCCGGCGGCCGTCCATGTGTGGTTCTGGATCGGTTTCGTAGGCCCAGTTGTAGCGGCGGCCTTGCAGCGGGAACGCCAGGGCGGCGGGCATCTGGGTACGGAAATCGAGACGGTAGTCCGGGCCGCCGGCTTCCAGCAGCAGGACGGTGACGCCTTCGTCTTCGGTCAGACGGGTCGCCAGGGTGTTACCGGCGGAGCCGGCACCCACAATGATGTAGTCGTATTCTTGGGACATTAAATGCACCCTCATTTAGATATGGTCAGGTCAGGCGAGTGCTTCGCACTCATCGCAGGCAAGCCAGCTCCCACAGTTGACCGGGTTCACACGGTCAACTGTGGGAGCCGGGCTTGCCCGCGATGGCGGCCTCGCGGGCAATACAAAACCCAGGGGTTAGAACACCGAGGCGTAGTCGCCCAGTTCAACCTGTACCGATTTGATGCGAGTGAAGTTGTTCAGCGAGCTGATCCCGTTTTCACGGCCCACGCCCGATTGCTTGTAGCCGCCAACCGGCATCTTCGCGTCGGACTCGCCCCAGGCGTTGATCCAGCAGATACCGGCTTCCAGCTGATGAATCACGCGGTGGGCGCGGTTCAGGTCCTTGGTCACCAGGCCAGCGGCCAGGCCGAAGTCGGTGTCGTTGGCGCGGCGGATCACTTCTTCTTCGGTGTCGTAGGTGAGGATGCTCATCACCGGGCCGAAGATCTCTTCACGGACGATGGTCATTTCGTCGGTGCAGTCAGTGAACACGGTCGGGGCCACGTAGGCACCCTTGGCGAATTCGCCGTCGGTCAGGCGGTCGCCGCCGCACAGCAGGCGCGCGCCTTGCTCTTTACCTTTGGCGATGTAGCCAAGCACGCTTTCCATGTGGGCAAAGCTGACCAGCGGGCCGAAGTTGGTGTTTGCATCTTCCGGGTTGCCGATGCGGATGCGGGCAACGCGCTCGGCGATCTTGGCTTCAAACGCGCCTTTGAGGGCGGTCGGAACGAACACGCGGGTGCCGTTGGTGCAGACCTGGCCCGAGCTGTAGAAGTTGGCCATCATCGCGATGTCGGCGGCGCGGTCGAGGTCGGCGTCGTCGAAAATGATCAGCGGAGATTTGCCGCCCAGTTCCATGGTGACTTCTTTGAGCGAGGAGCTCGAAGCGCTGGCCATGACTTTCTTGCCGGTGTCGGTGCCGCCAGTGAAGGAGACTTTCTCGATGCGCGGGTGCTCGGTCAGCCAGGTGCCGACTTCACGGCCGCTGCCGGTCAGGACGTTGAACACACCGTCCGGAACGCCGGCTGCGGTGTAGATTTCAGCCAGTTTCAACGTGGTCAGCGAGGTGACTTCGCTTGGCTTGAAGATCATCGCGTTACCGGCCGCCAGGGCAGGTGCGGATTTCCACAGGGCGATCTGGATCGGGTAGTTCCACGCGCCGATACCGGCCACGACGCCCAGCGGCTCGCGACGGGTGTAGACGAACGAGGTGTCACGCAGCGGGATCTGCTCGCCTTCGATGGCGGGCACCAGGCCTGCGTAGTATTCCAGCACGTCGGCGCCGGTGACGATGTCGACGTATTGGGTTTCGGAGTATGGCTTGCCGGTGTCCAGGGTTTCCAGGGCGGCCAGCTCATCGTTGCGCTCGCGCAGGATGTCGACGGCGCGACGCAGGATGCGCGAACGCTCCATGGCGGTCATGGCGGCCCAGATTTTCTGGCCCTTTTCGGCGCTGACCACCGCGCGCTCAACGTCTTCTTTGGTGGCGCGTTGCACGTTGGCGAGAACTTCACCGTTAGCCGGGTTGATGGCTTCGAAAGTGGCATCGCTGCCAGCGTCGGAGTAGCCGCCGTCAATGTAGAGTTTTTGCAGTTCGAAACGGGCCATAAAGTCCTCGCAAGTGCATAAGTGGTTGGCGCGGTTCGGGAGTTGAGCGGTTATGTGCGCTCTAACTCGCCTGCTTGGCCAATTGGAAATCCATGTATTCGTAAGCGATCCGTTGCGCCTGCTCCGTGTCGAAAGCGTCTCCCGACAGGGCGCCGCGCAACCACAAACCGTCGATCAGGGCCGCCAGGCCTCGGGCTGCGCTGCGTGCCTCGGACAACGGCAACGCTCGGCGGAACTGGCAACACAGGTTGGAATACAGACGGTGATCGTTGATCCGCTGCAACCTGTGCAATGACGGGTGGTGCATGCTGGTGGCCCAGAAGGCCAGCCAGGTTTTCATCGCCGGGCCGTTGACTTGGCTGGCGTCGAAGTTGCCTTCGATGATCACCTGAAGATGAGCCCGCGGGCTGTCATCTTTCAGCGCCAACCGGCGCTCGGTGACGTTCTCGATCAGCACGTTCATCAGGTACCGCATCGTGGCGGCGATCAGGCCATTCTTGTCCTGAAAGTAGTGACTGATGATGCCGTTCGAGACACCGGCCAGACGGGCGATCAGCGCAATGCTGGCGTCTCCCATCCCAACCTGATCGACCGCAGTCAATGTGGCTTCGATCAACTGCTGGCGGCGTATGGGTTGCATACCGACCTTGGGCATCGTGCACCTCTCCTTAGGCCTGCCAACGGGCGATAAACGTCCGTCGACTTATGGGCCAGTCTATTTTGTTTTGATTGAACGTTCAATCAACAAAGAATAAGATCTGCGACAAATGGTCGCTGCCTACAGGTATTTCCTACGTGCATGTGGTGCCACCTGACATCGGGAAACCCCATGAAACAGCCCGGCACAGCGGTTCGCCGGGGTTCGTGGTTTTTCGGGGTGTCTTTATACACCCGTCCGTCGACTGCCGAAAAATCGATGGCTCGGGTCATGCGTTGCCTTGTGTTTCTCTGCACTGCCCGGAGCATCTGTGCCATGAGTTCTGCCTCTCTTATAAAGACCCCGCCGGAAAAGGTACGGGTCAACGGTTGGGTGTTCTACACCTCCACCGCGCTGATTCTGTTGTTGACCGCGATTCTGATCATCGCCCCGCAGGAAGCCGGCAGGATGCTCGGTGTGGCCCAAGCCTGGTTGTCGAAAAGCTTTGGCTGGTACTACATGGTCGTGATCGCCGCCTACCTGGTGTTTGTGGTGGGCCTGGCGTTTTCGTCCTACGGCAAATTGAAACTGGGCAGCAAGGACGACACCCCGGACTTCAGCTACGGCGCCTGGGCCGGCATGCTCTTCTCGTCGGGCATCGGCATCTCGCTGCTGTACTTCGGCGCGTCCGAGCCGCTGGACCACTACTTCAACCCGCCTGAAGGCGCATCGGCCACCGGCGAAGCCGCACGCCAGGCCTTGCAGTTGACGTTCCTGCACTGGGGCCTGCACGGTTGGGCGATCTACGCACTGGTCGGCCTGGCCGTGGCGTACTTTGCCTACCGTCATAACCAGCCGCTGGCCTTGCGCTCGGCGCTGTACCCGCTGGTGGGCGAGCGTTGGGTCAAAGGTGCGGCCGGTCACGCGGTGGACGGCTTCGGCATGTTCGTCACGCTGCTGGGCCTGGTGACGAACCTGGGGATTGGTTCGATGCAAGTGTCGTCCGGGCTGGAAAACCTGTTCGGCATGGAGCACAGCAACACCAACCTGCTGATCGTGATCATCGTGATGAGCACCGTGGCGACCATCGCTGCCGTGTCGGGTGTGGAGAACGGCATTCGCCGCCTGTCCAACCTGAACATCGTGCTGTTCAGCGGCCTGCTGATTTTCGTGCTGCTGTTCGGCCCGACCTTGCACTTGCTCAACGGCTTCGTGCAGAACATCGGCGATTACATGAACGGCATCGTGCTGAAGACCTTCGACCTGTACGTGTACGAAGGCGACGCCGACAAGACCGAACGCTGGATGGGCCTGTGGACCCTGTTCTACTGGGCCTGGTGGATTTCCTGGGCGCCATTCGTGGGCATGTTCATCGCGCGTATTTCCCGTGGCCGCACCGTGCGTGAACTGGTGGCCGGCGTGCTGCTGATCCCGCTGGGCTTCACCCTGGCATGGCTGTCGATCTTCGGTAACTCGGCCCTGGACCTGGTGGTCAACCATGGCGCGGTGGAGTTGGGCAAGACGGCGCTGGAACAGCCGTCCATGGCGATCTACCAACTGCTTGAGCATTACCCGGCGTCGAAAATCGTCATCGGTGTGTCGATCTTCGTGGGCTTCGTACTCTTCCTGACCCCGGCGGATTCCGGCGCGGTGATGATGGCGAACCTGTCCTGCAAAGGCGGCAACGTTGACGAAGATGCGCCCCACTGGTTGCGGATTTTCTGGTCGGCGGTGATCACCCTGGTGACCATAGGCCTGTTGTTCGCCGGTAACTTCGAAGCCATGCAAACCATGGTGGTGCTGGCGGGCTTGCCGTTCTCGGTGGTGCTGGTGTTCTTCATGTTCGGCCTGCACAAGGCGATGCGCCAGGACGTGGCGACCGAGCTGGAGCAGGCGCAATTGGCCGAACGTGGTCGTCGTGGTTTCAGCGAGCGTTTGACTGCCCTGGACCTGCAACCGAGCCAAGGTACCGTGCAACGCTTTATGGATAAGCACGTCACGCCGGCGCTGGAAGAAGCGGCGACTGCGTTGCGTAATCAGGGGTTGGAAGTGCAGACCCTGCTGGGCAAATCCAAGCGCTGTATTGGTGTGCGCATCGAGATGGAAGAGGGTAATCCGTTTGTCTACGAGGTGAGCCTGGATGCTTATTCGTCGGCACCGGACGACTTGCCCGAGGAAGAGCGCACGCGCTACTACCGCGCCGAGGTTTACCTGCACAACGGGCCTCAAGAGTACGACCTGATGGGCTTCACCCAGGAGCAGATCACCCGGGACGTGCTCGATCAGTTTGAAAGCCATCGGCAGCTCCTTGGCCGTGTCTATAGCTAAAGGTTATTGGTGATGATCGTTCCCACGCTCCGCGTGGGAACGCATCCTGTGACGCTCCGCGTCACGATTTCAAGAGCGGACGCAGAGCGTCCATGGCGGCATTCCCACGCAGAGCGTGGGAACGATCAAACTAAAAGGGATCGCTCACTGCGATCCCTTTTTTTTACCCCAGGTTCTTGCCTAGCAACGCATGGTAGAGCTCGCTGTCACCCAGGATTCCCACCACCTTGTTGTTGTCCTGCAGCACCAGCTTGTTGCCTGTCTGATAGCGAATCTGCAACGCCTCACGCATCCCGATATTGGAATCCACCAGCGTCGGCATCCGGCCCAGGCCTTCCACCGATTGCCCGGGTGCCCAGTTCTGCAGGTTCAGCACCGAACCGTTCTGCCGCGCGCCCTTGATGGTGTTGCCTTCGGCCAGGTCCAGCCACGAGTCGCCACCCGGGTCCAGGCTGATGGAGCCGTTGACGTGGGTGCAGTTGTCCACCGTGCGCATCAGGCTGCGGCCACACAGCACATTCAGCGGGTTGGTGTGGGCCACGAAGGTCCGCACATAGTCATCCGCCGGGTTCAGCACGATCTCTTCCGGCACGCTGTACTGGATGATCCGGCCGTCTTTCATGATCGCGATGCGGCTGCCGAGTTTCAGCGCCTCATCCAGGTCGTGGCTTACAAATACGATGGTCTTGCTCAGCTTGCGTTGCAGCTCCAGCAACTCATCCTGCAAGCCTTGGCGGATCAGCGGGTCGAGTGCCGAGAAGGGTTCGTCCATCAGCAGGATATCGGCGTCCATCGCCAATGCGCGGGCCAGGCCGACACGCTGTTGCATGCCACCGGAAAGCTCGTCGGGCTTCTTGTTGCGCCACTGCGACAGGCCCACCAGTTCCAGCTTGTCATCCACCAGCTTGCGCCGCTCTTTCTCCGGGCGGCCCTGCATCTCCAGGCCGAAGCTGATGTTTTCACGCACCGTCAGCCAAGGCATCAGGGCGAATTTCTGGAAGACCATGGCGATGCGCTGGGTGCGCATCATTTTCAGCTCGGCGGGGGTGCAGGAAGCGATGTCGATCTGCCGACCTTCATGCTCCACAAACAGCTTGCCGCGGCTGACGGTGTTCAAACCATTGATGCAGCGCAGCAAGCTCGACTTGCCCGAGCCGGACAGGCCCATCAGCACGCAGATTTCGCCTTTCTCCACATCCAGGCTGGCGTTTTCAACGCCGACAATCTGCCCGGTCTTTTTCAGGATCTCGTTGCGCGTCATGCCCTGGTCCAGCAGCTTGAGCGCCTCGCGTGGGTCTTTGGAGAAGATCACGTCGACATTTTCGAATCGGATAATGCTCATGCATCACCCCCTACTTTGGCGTCGGGTTGTTTGCAGATGCGGTCGAGCATGATGGCCAGCAATACGATCGCCAGGCCCGCTTCAAAGCCCAGGGCGATGTCGGCGGTGTTCAGTGCGTTGACCACCGGCTTGCCGAGGCCGTCGGCGCCCACCAGGGCGGCGATCACCACCATCGACAACGACAGCATGATGCATTGGGTAATGCCGGCGGCGATGCTCGGCATGGCGTGGGGCAGTTCAATCCGCGAGAGCAACTGACGGCGCGAGCAGCCAAAGGCCTTGCCGGCGTCCATCAACTCTTGCGGCACATCACGGATACCCAGGTAAGTCAGACGGATAGGCGCGGCAATCGCAAACACCACCGTGGAAATCAGCCCGGGCACCACACCCAGCCCGAAGAGGGTCAGGGTAGGGATGAGGTAGACGAAGGTCGGTACGGTCTGCATCAGATCGAGCACCGGCCGCATCAGGGTGTAGAACATCGGTTTGTGCGCGGCAACAATGCCCAGCGGCACGCCGATCACCACGCAGACCAGGGTGGCGAACAGCACTTGCGCCAGGGTCTCCATGGTTTCCTGCCAGTACCCCAGGTTCAGGATCAGCAGGAAGGAGGCGATGACAAATACTGTCAGGCCCCATTTGCGTTGAATGAAATGAGCGAGCAGCGCAATCAGACCGATCAATGCCAGTGGATTGAACCAGGTCAGCGCGAACGTCACGCCGTGGATCATCGTTTCCAGGGTCGATGCGATTGCGTCGAAGTAGGCCGCCCCGTGTTGGGTCAACCATTCAACGAAGGCAGCGATGTACTGGCCTAGCGGGATTTTATGTTCAGTCAGCATGGTAGTGAATGTCCACATGCGAAGAGGAAAAACATCCCGGGCCAGCGTGCCGGCCCGGGGTCAGCACTTACTTGGCGAGATACGCTTTGACGGCCTCCAGACCGGGTTTGCCATCGACGGTGGTGACACCAGCCAACCAGGTGTCGAGCACTTGCGGGTTCTTCTTCAGCCACGCCTTGGCGGCGGCGTCAGGCTTCATTTTGTCGTCCAGGACGTTACCCATCAGGGTGCTTTCCATGTTCAGGGTGAACGACAGGTTTTTCAGCAACTGGCCCACGTTGCTGCATTCCTGGGTGTAGCCCTTGCGGACGTTGGTGTAGATGGTGGCCTGGCCGTAGTTGGGGCCGAATGAATCATCACCCCCGGTCAGGTACTTCATCTTGAAGCGGGTGTTCATCGGGTGCGGTTCCCAGCCGAGGAACACGATGGCCTGGTCGCGCTTGGTGGCGCGTTCCACCTGCGAGAGCATCCCGGCTTCGCTGGATTCGACCACTTTGAAGCCTGCGGTTTTCAGGCCGAAAGCGTCTTTGTCGATAAGGGTCTGGATGGTGCGGTTGCCATCGTTACCCGGCTCGATCCCGTAGATCTTGCCGCCCAGCTCATCCTTGAATTTGACGATGTCGGCGAAGTCTTTCAGGCCCTTGTTGTACAGCGCTTCCGGTACGGCCAGGGTGTACTTGGCGTTTTCCAGGTTGGCGCGCACGGTTTCCACGGTGCCGGCATCACGGTACTGCTTGATGTCGTTTTCCATGGTCGGCATCCAGTTGCCGAGGAAGATGTCCATGTTCTTGCCGTCGGCCAGGGACTTGTAGGTCACCGGTACGGAAATCATCGTGGTGCGGGGTTTGTAGCCGAGGCCCTTGAGGACTTCGCTGGTGGTGGCGGTGGTGACGGTGATGTCGGTCCAGCCGACATCGGAGAAGTTGACGGTCTGGCATTGCGCCGGTTCTGCAGCGTGAGCCAGGACCGGCAGACTCAGCATGGCGGCCAACAACAACGACGGGGAACCTTTCATGGGGGTGGACTCCTGGTGTTTTTCTGGCGGCAATAACACCGCGCTTATAGGTGTTGCGGTTGGGCGTGCGGCACAGCTCTGCCACGCAACTGTGCAAACGAGTCGAGACTGATCATGTACCAGTGAAAATCTGACGCCTACAGGGGGCGTCGTATCCAGTACAGGGATGGTCGTATCCAGTGTCGGTGACGTCGCTTACAGATTTTTTCAACGGCAAAACTGCACTTTTTACCGATCTGCACTGCAAAAAACGGCCAAAACGTCGCCTTCCACAACAGCGGCGCTGATGAGCATGGGTACGTCGGTGTGAGACGCCGCGAGCGCCAACAAAAGCTTGATGATGGCCGCATCTCGGCGGATTGCGACATGAGCGTAGCAGCTCCGTCACCAGGCGTTATGTGCGCCTGGCCTGTGCTCATCGAGGAGTTTCACGTCAATGGCTATCAGCGTTTTCGACCTGTTCAAGATCGGCATTGGGCCTTCGAGTTCTCACACCGTCGGCCCCATGCGCGCCGCGGCGTTGTTCGTTCAAGGATTGCGTGAACGTGATGTGTTGGAACAAGTCCGCCGCGTCGAAGTTCAGCTGTATGGCTCCTTATCGGCCACCGGCATCGGGCACGGCAGCGACAACGCCGTGATCATGGGCCTGATGGGTGAGTGGCCGGACGCAATCGATCCATCGCAGATCGGCATCCGCATCGAAACCCTGCGCGAGACCCACACACTGCTGCTGGACGGACATTTGCCGGTGCCTTTCTTATGGGCACGGGACATGCGCCTGATCGACGAAAACCTGCCGTTCCATCCCAATGCCATGACCCTGGTGGTGTTCGGTGATAACGGCGAGCTGCACCGCGACACCTACTACTCGGTGGGCGGCGGGTTTGTGGTGGATGAAGCCCAGGCCGCCAGCGGCGTGGCGGACATGGACCGCACCGAGCTGCCCTATGATTTTTCCAGTGCGGTGGAGCTGCTGCAGCTGTGCAAGACCCACAACCTGCGGGTCGCTGAACTGATGTTGGCGAATGAAAAAACCTGGCGCTCGGAAGAAGAAATCCGCAGCGGCCTAATGAAGCTGTGGCGCGCCATGCAGGATTGCGTGGAGCAAGGCCTCAAGCACGAAGGCATTCTTCCCGGCGGCCTCAATGTAAGGCGGCGTGCAGCCAAGTTGCACCGCAGCTTGCAGGAGCTGGGCAAGCCGAATGTGATCGGCTCGACCTTGAGCGCGATGGAATGGGTCAACCTGTTCGCCCTGGCGGTGAATGAAGAAAACGCCGCCGGCGGACGCATGGTCACGGCACCGACCAACGGCGCGGCGGGGATCATACCGGCGGTGCTGCACTACTTTATGAAGTTCAGCGAAGAGGTGACCGAGGCCAACGTGGTCGACTATTTCCTCGGCGCGGCGGCGGTGGGCATCCTGTGTAAAAAGAACGCGTCGATTTCGGGCGCCGAAGTCGGTTGCCAGGGTGAAGTCGGTTCGGCGTGCGCCATGGCGGCGGCGGGGTTGGCGGAGATCCTCGGTGCTACGCCGGAGCAATTGTGCAACGCGGCGGAGATCGGCCTGGAACACAACCTCGGCCTGACCTGCGACCCGGTAGGCGGGTTGGTGCAGGTGCCGTGCATCGAGCGTAATGCGATTGCTGCGGTGAAGGCGATCAACGCGGCGCAGATGGCGCTGCGGGGTGATGGCCAGCACTTTATCTCCCTGGACCGGGTGATCCGCACCATGCGGGATACCGGGGCGGATATGCATGACAAGTACAAGGAAACATCGCGGGGCGGGTTGGCGGTGAGTGCGGTGGAGTGTTGATCCAGACAGAACGCGTCGCCTGCATTCGCGAGCAAGCCCGCTCCCACATTCGACCGAGTTCCTACTGAAAAAACGCGGTCAAGTGTGGGAGCGGGCTTGCTCGCGAATGCGGTAGACCAGGCAACACTGCTCATAAAGTGAACACCGACACCCACAAGCGCCACCTTTTAGCGCGTCGTAATTAGATAAGTAGCTCCCGAACGATTTCCCGCCATGACCCTCTGTCACCCGTGCGTGTGGTGACAGACTTTTCCTACGTCGTTTCTCTCCCTTCCCACAAGTGCTACCGAACTGCTCACACACATTGAGCCTACGTCCTTTGGCGCGTTTTTCGGGTCATATTTCCCCTGCATGCTCGGGCTCATATAGACGCGTCAGGAGGTCGTTTTCAGGAGTTATTGAATACGTATTCAATTTTAGGCATGGCATTTGCTCTATCAATACAAAGCCTCTTGCCCTGGGAGTTTCCTTAAGGTGATGAGCGCAATAACAAGAGCCTCGCCTGAGGCCATCACCCGCTTTGTGTGAGGAGATACCGCGATGACGTCGTTCAACTCAGGGGCTCAACCCCAGAACCGTGCGCCTCAATCCATCGGCTTTTTGCTGCTGGACAATTTCACGCTGATTTCCCTGGCCTCCGCAGTCGAACCCCTGCGCATGGCCAACCAACTCTCCGGCCGCGAGCTGTATCGCTGGACGACGTTGAGTGTGGACGGAAACCAGGTGTGGGCCAGCGACGGTCTGCAAATCACTCCCGATGCTTCCATGCACAAAGCTCCGGCCCTGGACACTGTGATTGTCTGCGGCGGCGTGGGTATCCAGCGCACCGTGACCCGTGAACATGTGTCGTGGCTGCAAAGCCAGGCGCGCCAGTCCCGTCGCCTTGGCGCCGTGTGCACCGGCAGCTGGGCCCTGGCCTGCGCCGGCCTGCTGGACGGTTTTGATTGCAGCGTGCACTGGGAATGCCTGGCGTCGATGCAGGAAGCCTTCCCCCGCGTGGTCATGAGCACACGCCTGTTCACCCTCGACCGCAACCGCTTCACCAGCTCCGGCGGCACCGCGCCGCTGGACATGATGCTGCACCTGATCAGCCGCGACCACGGCCGTGAATTGTCGGCGGCGATCTCCGAGATGTTTGTGTACGAGCGCATCCGCAACGAACAGGATCACCAGCGTGTGCCGCTCAAGCACATGCTCGGCACCAACCAGCCGAAGCTGCAGGAAATCGTCGCGCTGATGGAGGCCAACCTGGAAGAGCCGATCGACCTCGACGAACTGGCGGTGTACGTCGCGGTTTCCCGGCGTCAGCTGGAGCGACTGTTCCAGAAATACCTGCACTGTTCGCCCTCGCGCTACTACCTCAAGTTGCGCCTGATCCGTGCACGGCAATTGCTCAAGCAAACGCCGATGTCGATCATCGAAGTGGCGTCGGTGTGCGGGTTTGTCTCCACGCCGCACTTCTCCAAGTGCTACCGCGAATACTTCGGCATTCCGCCGCGGGATGAGCGCGTGGGTTCCAACACCACGCAGCAGGTGGCGATGATGCCGATTCCGCAGGCGCTGGTGTTGTCACCGTTGTCCGGGCCGTTGTCGGCGTTGAGCCAGGCCAGGAATGAGTCGACTTTCGCCAGCGTAAGGCTCTAAAACCACCAGAGCTTTTGTGGCGAGGGAGCTTGCTCCCGCTGGGCTGCGCAGCGGCCCCAAAATCTTTGGGAGCGCTTCGCACTCCAGCGGGAGCAAGCTCCCTCGCCACAAGGTAGGTGTTCAGGCGCCAGAGTTCTGCCGAAACTGCACCAACGCCGGCAGCAACTGCTTGTCGATCGCCTGCCTCACCGCCGGCAAGATCGTCGCGCTGCCGGTGTACATCTGCTCAACCATGTTCTTCAGCGCCTTGGCCCGCGCTTCACTCAAGCCGCGCACCGCACATTCACAAGCCTGCTCGGCGGTAGCGCCGCTGGACACTTCGAAACCCAACGACCGCAGCTGGCCCAGCAGGTCATCCTGGTCAATCAAATCCGCGTGCATCATGACGTTTATCCTTGTTAGGGGAGCGGGGGACTGAGGTCGATTCTGGTAGGCCATCACCGAGTCGGCAAGGCCTGAATTCGCGAATGTCCGGCACACCTATGAACAGGTCGTTTTCGGTTAACTCGCATTGGACGGGAGTGTGCACACTGGAATCCAGCAAGCAGCTTGAAGGTTTGGTCACCCTCGGGATGTGCAGCTCACACAAAGCACTCTGCCCCGATCCTGTCACGGCTTGATCGGGGCTTTTTTTGGCTGAATTTGTAGTGACTCTGCTGACCCCTTCGCGAGCAAGCCCGCTCCCACATTTGACCGCGTTTTTTCAGGAGGAACTCGGTCAAATGTGGGAGCGGGCTTGCTCGCGAAGGGCGCGCCTCAGTCTACCGCTGCAACACCAATATCCGGGACAACAACTCATCGCGGTCGATATAGCAGCCCTGGAAATGCCGCGCGCCGGACGCCGGATCAAACGCATTGCGGGCATGCAAGGTGCGGCGATTATCGAAGCACCACAGCTCGCCCGGATTCAGGCGTTTGACCAGCCGAAAACGCTCCTCCCGGGTCATCGCAATAAATCGGCGGTAGGCTCGATACAGCAACGGCATCTGCTCTGCCGGTGCCTCAAACGGCCCGCGCAGAAAGTTGGCCATGCGAATCTCGGCGACTTCACCCAAGGCATCCAGCGCAATGATCGGCGCCAGCCGGCGATAGTCGCTGTGACGGTCCTTGTTGCGAAACTCCACGGGAATTTCGCACAACGCACGAAAGGCTTCGGGGTCTTCATCGCGCAACGCACGGGCGATGGCGAAACCATCGACAAAAATACTTTCGCCACCGTCGGCGTCGTTCACCAGGCAATGCAAAAACTGCAGGCCCGGTTGCAGCTCGCGAGTGGGTAGATCGCTGTGCAGCGGCAGGTTGAAAGCGGTGTAGGCATTACTGTCGGCATCGGCTTTTGATTGCACGTTGAACAGCACACCGAAGTTGCTTTCGCGGATGAACGAAATGCGCTTGGCGATCAACGCCAGGGAGCCGGGTTCGGTGGGCACGCCGCGCACTTGCGTAAGGCCGCTGTCACGCAGGGCCAGCAGCCAGTGCAGCAGGGCTTTCGGGTCTTCCATCAGTGCTGCGTAGTCAAATACGGGCAGCTGGAAAGTACGGTCCCACAGGTGGGATTTCGGTTTGGCCGCCCGACGTTCAGCGCGGGATTCATCGTCGTAGGCATGTGCTCGCAACCACCCGGGATCGTATTGGCTGCGATGCCCGCCACTCCATTCAACCGTCAGCAAACCCTGGTCGATACGCGCGCTGACAGCTGTGAGGTTTTCGTCCACATCGACGATTTCCAGCACCTGCTCACGGGTCACGCTGTACACACAGGACGGGCACGGGCAGTTGTCCCGCAGCCACTGGTGATGGAACGGGCTGACCCGCCCATCGGCCCATTGCACGCTGAGGTGGTCGTTGTGCACTTGTACGTCGGCAAGGTCACTGATCAGCGGGTAAGTACGGAAGTCGGCAACAGCGGCGGCGGTTGGCATGGCGATTCCTTATTTTTGGGGTGGCAGTCCAATCACGCGGCCGAGCAGGGCGGGTTTCGGCAGGTCGGTCTGTTCGGCACTGATACTTGCAAGCTTGCCCAGCACCGCCTCGCTGAACGGCGCTGAGTGCGGGCCGGCGAGGTCGACGTGGAGCAGCATTTGTTCGTTGCCCGCCAGCTCCTTTTCGTCGCCCACCAAGTGCAGGCTGTGATACAGGTGCAGGCGCTTGCGGTCGTGAGCGATGAGTTGGGTGTGCACTTCGACCTCGGCGCCCAGCTTCACTTCGTGCAGGTAGTTGAGGTGCAGCTCCAGGGTGAACAGCGAGTTGCCGCTGGCTTCGCGGTTTTCGCTGTCCAGGCCCAGGGTGTCCATCAGCGCGTCGGTGGCGTAGCTGAAGATCAGCAGGTAGAACGCATCGCGCAGGTGGCCGTTGTAGTCGACCCACTCCGGGACGATTTTGGTGGTGTAGCTAGTGAGTGCGGGCATGGTTGATTTTCCAGTGGTGATCGTTCCCACGCTCTGCGTGGGAACGCCTCCTGTGACGCTCTGCGTCACGCGTTGGGACGCAGAGCGTCCTTGGCTGCATTCCCACGCAGAGCGTGGGAACGATCTTTACAGGGCTTATTCGGCGAAGGTCATGCCGTGTTTTTCCTTGGTCGTCTTCACCGCCTCCAGCACCGCCAGCAGGCAATCATCACGATAGCGCTCCAGGGCCGAAATGCTGTGTTTGCCCAACTGATCGCTGGTGCCGTCCACCACATCGTCAATCAACTTGTCGGTCAGTTCCGGGGCCGGCAAATAGGTCCACGGCAACTGCAACGCCGGGCCGAACTGCGCCATGAAATGGCGCATCCCGGCATCACCGCCGGCCAGGGTATAGGTCAGGAACGTGCCCATGAATGACCAGCGCAACCCGGCGCCAAAGCGAATCGCATCATCGATCTCGCCGGTGGTTGCCACCCCGTCGTTGACCAGGTGCAGCGCCTCACGCCACAAGGCTTCCAGCAGTCGGTCGGCGATAAACCCAGGTACTTCCTTACGCACGTGCAACGGACGCATGCCGAGGGATTCATACACCTTGATCGCTGCCTGAATCGCTTCCGGCGCGGTGTTCTTTCCGCCGACCACTTCAACCAGTGGCAGCAGGTAAACCGGGTTGAATGGATGGCCTACCACGCAGCGTTCCGGGTGCGTGGAACCTTCATAAAACTCGCTCGGCAACAGCCCCGAAGTACTCGAACCGATCAAGGCGTTTGGCTTGGCCGCGGCGCTGATCTTGCTGTGCAATTCCAGCTTCAATTCCAGGCGTTCCGGGGCGCTTTCCTGGATGAAGTCGGCGTCTTTCACGCACTCTTCAATCGTGGCCACAAAGCGCAGACGGTCTTGGGAGGCGCCTGGGGCGAGGCCTTGTTTTTCCAGGGCGCCCCAAGCGTTGGCAACACGCTTGCGCAGGGCGGCTTCGGCGCCAGGCGCCGGGTCCCAGGCCACCACATCCAGGCCGTGGGCCAGGGCGCGGGATACCCAGCCGCTGCCGATAACACCGCTGCCCAGCGCGGCGAAGGTTTTGATTTCAGTGATAAAGCTCATGGCAAATTCCTAAAGAGTTCGGTGATTCTGTGTGAGAGCCAAGATCAAAATGTGGGAACGGGCTTGCAGGGCGTCGTGTGGTGAGCCTTAGCCGCGCTTGGTCAGGCCCATCTTCACGCGGCCTTCAGCCGGGGTCATGACCCGCGCACCCAAGCGGCTGAGGATTTCGCTGGCGCGTTCCACCAACTGGCCGTTGGTCGCCAGCACGCCCTTGTCCAGCCACAGGTTGTCTTCCAGGCCGACCCGCACGTTGCCGCCCAGCAGCACCGCTTGGGCCGCCATCGGCATCTGCATGCGGCCGATCCCGAAACCGGCCCACACCGCGTCTGCGGGCAGGTTGTCGACCATCGCCTTCATGGTGGTGGTGTCGGCCGGGGCGCCCCACGGGATGCCCAGGCACAGCTGGAACAGCGGGTTGTCGAGCAAGCCTTCCTTGATCATCTGCTTGGCGAACCACAGGTGACCGGTGTCGAAAATTTCCAGCTCGGCTTTTACGCCCAGCTCCTGGATTCGTTTCGCGCCCGCTCGAAGCTGCGCCGGGGTGGAGACGTAAATGGTGTCGCCGTCGCCGAAATTCAGGGTGCCGCAATCGAGGGTGCAGATTTCCGGCAGTAGCTCTTCCACGTGGGCCAGGCGGGTCAGCGGGCCCACCAGGTCGGTGTTGGGGCCGAACTCCATGGGGTTTTCTCCGCCACCGATTTCCAGGTCACCACCCATGCCGGCGGTGAGGTTGACGATGATGTCGACGTCCGCCTCGCGGATGCGCTCCATCACTTCGCGGTACAGCGCCACGTCGCGGCTGAACTTGCCGGTTTCGGGGTCACGTACGTGGCAATGCACCACGGTGGCACCGGCCTTGGCGGCTTCCACCGCGGCGGCGGCGATTTGTTTGGGGGTGACCGGCACGTGAGGGCTTCTGGCGGTCGTGTCGCCAGCACCGGTGAGTGCGCAGGTGATGATGACGTCGTGGTTCATGGGGCAGGTTCCTTACAGGCGTGATTTTCAGGCGTAGTCATACCGTTTCGCAGCCAGGAGCGGCTGCGAAACGGTGATTCAAAACGGGTTATTTGCTGGTCAATTGCAGGTTGGCCGCGGCGGGTTTGCCGTCGAAGGTGGTCACGCCTTCCAGCCAGCGCTGCTGGTCTTGCGGGTGGTCCTTGAGCCATTGCCTGGCCGATTCGAAAGCGTCCTTGTGATCCAGCAGCGGCTGCATCATTCGGCTCTCGTCGGCGGCGGTGAAGGTCAGGTTGCTGAGCAACTTGTGCACGTTGGGGCATTGCTCGGCGTAGGTCGGCGACGTGACGGACCACACGGTGGCCATGCCTTCGTTCGGGCCCAGCGCGTCATCACTGCCGGTGAGGTAAGTCATTGCCACGTTGACGTTCATCGGGTGCGGCGCCCAGCCAAAGAACACCACGGCCTCCTTGCGACGCACGGCGCGGTCGACGGCGGCGAGCATGCCGGCCTCGCTGGATTCCACCAATTGGAACTTGCCGAGGCCAAACTGATTCTTGGCGATCATCGCCTTGATCTGGGTGTTGGCGCCCGAGCCCGGTTCAATGCCGTAGATCTTGCCGCCCAGTTCTTTTTCAAACTTGGCGATGTCGGCGAAGGTCTTCAGGCCTTTGTCGGCCAGGTAAGTCGGCACCGCCAACGTAGCGCGGGCGTCTTCCAGGGACGGTTTGTCGAGCACCTTGACCTGCTTGGCCTCGACAAACGGGGTGATGGTCTGAGTCATCAGCGGGTTCCAGTAGCCCAGGAACATGTCCAGGCGCTGGTCGCGAATCCCGGCAAAGATGATTTGCTGGGACGCGCTGGTCTGTTTGGTCTTGTAGCCGAGGCCGTCGAGCAACACTTGGGTCATGGCGCTGGTGGCGATTACGTCGGTCCAGTTCACCACGCCCATGCGCACGTTCTGGCAAGAAGCCGCATCGGCTGCCATGACGTTGGTGCTCAAAATGGCGCTGGCGCTGAGTGCGAGCACGCAGCGGCTGATCAGTCGGTTCATGGTGGTTCCCTCGGCAGGTTGTTATTGTGGGTTCCGGCGTCTTTGTGCACCGTGCAGCCAAGTTACGCAGCTTGGTCCCCGACAAAACGCACGGCGGCGACCAGCTCTTGCACTGCAGCGACCTGCCCCCTTGAATGACCGATTGAACTGGCGTATCACAGTGACCACGCTGTCCGTCCTACGAGAGCGCTCCATGTCCCAGGATTTCTACTTTCTGCTGATGCCGGGCTTCTCCGCCATCGGCTTTATCTCCGCGATCGAGCCTTTACGTGTCGCCAATCGTTTTCGTGGCGAGCTGTACCGCTGGCACGTATTGAGTGCCGACGGCGGCGCGGTGCTGGCGAGCAATGGCATGTCGGTCAACGCCGACGCCGCGCTGGAGCCGCTGAAGAAAGGCTCGACCTTATGGGTGGTGGCCGGCTTCGAACCGCTGAAGTTCGCCACGCCGGCACTGGAGCACTGGCTGCGCCGCCTCGATCACGACGGCGTGACCCTCGGCGCCATCGACACCGGTGCTTGCGTCCTCGCTGAAGCCGGCCTGCTCGACGGCCACCGCCTGACCCTGCACTGGGAAGCCATCGACGCCTTCAAGGAGTCTTATCCACAGCTGACAGTGACCCAGGAGCTGTTCGAGATCGACCGCCGGCGCATCACCTCGGCGGGCGGCACCGCGTCCATCGACCTGATGCTCGACCTGATCAGCCAGGCCCACGGGCCCGAGTTGGCGATCCAGGTGTCCGAGCAGTTTGTGCTCGGCCGCATCCGCCCGCGCAAAGACCACCAACGCATGCAGATCGCCACGCGCTACGGCATCAACAACAAAAAGTTGGTGCAGGTGATCGGCGAGATGGAACAGCACACCGAGCCGCCGCTGAGCACCTTGGCGCTGGCGGAAGCGATCAAGGTCACGCGGCGGCAGTTGGAGCGGCTGTTTCGGCTGCACCTGAACGACACCCCGAGCAATTTCTACCTGGGCTTACGCCTGGAGAAGGCTCGGCAGTTACTGCGCCAGAGCGACCTGAGTGTGTTGGAGGTGAGTATTGCGTGCGGGTTTGAGTCGCCGTCGTATTTCACCCGCAGTTACCGGGCAAGGTTTGCCAAATGCCCAAGGGAAGATCGGCGCCGGGAAGCGGTATGAGCACCACTCCCGAGAACAACAGAGATCAAATGTGGGAGCGGGCTTGCTCGCGAAAGCGGTGTGCCAGGCGGCGAATGCATCGACTGATGTACCGCATTCGCGAGCAAGCCCGCTCCCACAGGGGATGTGTGATGTGGCTTATTTCTTCAGCAGGGCTGAACACGCGGCTTTGAAGGCCTCATGCTGATACTTGTTCAGCGTCGCCGGCAGGGCAAAGTCGTGTTTCTTGTTCTGCGCATTGATGGTCTGCGGCGACAGCAGCGTCACCTCAACACCCTCCAGCAGCTGAAACACGCCTTCCATCTTGAACGTGGTCGGGCCACCGGCGAATTCGCCTTTCTTGCTGCGTTTCTTGATGGCGATGCGGGTGATGGCGTTTTCCCGCACAAACGCACTTACCTGGGCGGCAAACGCTTTGACATTGGCCGCCTCATCATCGTCTTCAAGGGCGATTTTCTTGGTGGCCAGGGCGACATGGCTCAATGCCTGACCGTCGAGCGAGGCGACAGCGATAATGGCTTCGCTGCCTTTGATTTCGATGCCGCAGATTGTCATGAATAGCCTTGGTTCTGAGTAAAGAGTGGAGGGGATTGTCGCTTATTCCTGCCCAATCGACTCCAAAAACTCCGACCGTTCATCACTCATCCGCGCCAGGCAATCATTCTGCTGGATCGCATAATCCTTGCTGCCCACCACCGCCGGGAAGGTATCCACGGCGCAATCCGCGTCGCGTAGCTTTTCCCACTTCTGCTGGGCATCCTTCAGACGAGCGGTAATGTCTGCCAGCTGCGTCTTGTTGCTGCCATAGGTCGAACCCATGCGTTCCAGCAGCCCCTGGTAGTTATCCTTGAGCAGTTGCTCGGCGGTGGTTTTGTTGTAGGTGGCGCATTCCAGGGTTTGCTTGTCGTTCTCGATGCCATCGCAAGGCGTGTTGTCGGTGTCTTCAGCGGCGTGCACGCCGGTTGCGATGAGTGCCAAAGCCAGGAAAATCGATTTCATTGCGCCGTCTCATATCAGTTGATGAGCAAATTCTGGCTCAAGCGTAAGACAAAGAACAGACACCCGTCAGAGATGTCATGTTGGCCTTTGTCGCGGATTGACGCTTTCGGCAATTCCCTTGTCGTTTTTGCACCCGGCTCCTTCTGCCCCGGGGCATATGCTGGCCCCAAAGCGCCGGCAGACGATTCGGCGCATGAATCGCCAATAAGGGGACGCCTGATGAGCCCAGCCGAATTGCACGCCGACAGCATCGTTATCGACGGGCTGATCATTGCCAAGTGGAACCGCGACCTGTTCGAAGACATGCGCAAGGGTGGCCTCACGGCTGCCAACTGCACGGTGTCGGTCTGGGAAGGGTTCCAGGCCACCATTAACAACATCGTGGCCAGCCAGACCCTGATTCGCGAAAACAGCGACCTGGTGATCCCGGTGAAGACCACCGCCGATATCCGTCGCGCCAAGGAGCAGGGCAAGACCGGCATCATCTTCGGCTTTCAGAACGCCCATGCGTTTGAAGACCAACTCGGCTACGTCGAGATCTTCAAGCAGCTCGGGGTTGGCGTGGTGCAGATGTGCTACAACACCCAGAACCTGGTGGGCACCGGCTGCTACGAGCGTGACGGCGGCCTGTCGGGCTTCGGTCGCGAGGTCGTCGCCGAGATGAACCGCGTCGGCATCATGTGCGACCTGTCCCACGTCGGTTCCAAAACCTCCGAAGAGGTCATCCTCGAATCGAAAAAGCCGGTGTGCTACTCCCACTGCCTGCCGTCGGGCCTTAAAGAGCACCCGCGCAACAAGTCCGATGAAGAGCTGAAGTTCATCGCCGACCACGGCGGCTTTGTCGGCGTGACCATGTTCGCGCCGTTCCTGGCCAAGGGTATCGACTCGACCATCGACGACTACGCCGAAGCCATCGAATACACCATGAACATCGTGGGCGAAGACGCTATCGGCATTGGCACCGACTTCACCCAGGGCCATGGCCAGGATTTCTTCGAAATGCTGACCCACGACAAGGGCTACGCCCGCCGCCTGACCAGCTTCGGCAAGATCATCAACCCGCTGGGCATCCGCACCGTGGGCGAGTTCCCCAACCTCACCGAGACCCTGCTCAAGCGCGGCCATCCTGAGCGCGTGGTGCGCAAGATCATGGGCGAGAACTGGGTCAACGTCCTGAAGGACGTCTGGGGCGAATAAGCCACCGCATCCTCTGAATCCTTTCCCGCCGCCGTCCGCGCAGCGGGCAATAAACCGAATTGTTTGGAGTTAAGTTTCCATGGCCAAGATCGCCCCTCAATTGCCTATCGAAGTCGACAGCGAAACCGGTGTCTGGACGTCCGATGCCCTGCCGATGCTCTACGTGCCGCGCCATTTCTTCGTCAACAACCACATGGGGATCGAAGAAGTCCTGGGCGCCGACGCCTACGCCGAAATCCTCTACAAGGCCGGCTACAAATCCGCCTGGCACTGGTGTGAAAAAGAAGCTGAATGCCACGGCCTGGAAGGCGTCGCAGTGTTCGAGCACTACATGAAGCGCCTGTCGCAGCGCGGCTGGGGCCTGTTCAAGATCCAGGATATCGACCTCGACAAAGGCACTGCCAGCGTCAAGCTCGAACACTCGGCATTCGTCTACGTGTACGGCAAGGTCGGGCGCAAGGTCGACTACATGTTCACCGGCTGGTTTGCCGGTGCGATGGACCAGATTCTCGAAGCCCGCGGCAGCAAGATCCGCACCGTTGCGCAACAGGTCTACGGCGGCTCCGAAGAGGGCCACGACGACGGCCTGTTCACCGTCAAGCCGTTGTAAGTCGAGGACCCAGCCATGGCTTTCGAAGCAATGTTTGCGCCGATCCAGATCGGCAAACTGACCATCCGCAACCGCGTGCTCAGTACCGCCCACGCCGAGGTGTATGCCACCGACGGCGGGATGACCACCGACCGCTATGTGAAGTACTACGAAGAGAAAGCCAAGGGCGGCATTGGCCTGGCGATCTGTGGCGGTTCCTCGGTGGTCGCCATCGACAGCCCCCAGGAATGGTGGAGTTCGGTGAACCTGTCCACCGACCGCATCATCCCGCACTTCCAGAACCTGGCCGACGCCATGCACAAGCATGGCGCCAAGATCATGATCCAGATTACCCACATGGGCCGTCGCTCGCGTTGGGATGGCTTTAACTGGCCGACCCTGATGTCGCCGTCCGGCGTGCGTGAGCCGGTGCACCGTGCCACCTGCAAGACCATCGAGCCGGAAGAGATCTGGCGTGTGATCGGCAACTACGCCAGCGCCGCCAAGCGTGCCAAGGCGGGTGGCCTGGACGGTGTGGAGCTGTCCGCCGTGCACCAGCACATGATCGACCAGTTCTGGAGCCCACGGGTCAACAAGCGTACCGACGAGTGGGGTGGCTCCTTCGAAGGCCGCATGAAGTTCGGCCTGGAAGTGTTGAAAGCGGTGCGCGCCGAAGTGGGTGACGACTTCTGCGTGGGCATGCGCCTGTGCGGCGATGAGTTCCATCCGGACGGCCTGTCCCACGAGGACATGAAGCAGATCGCCAAGTACTACGACGACACCGGCATGCTCGATTTCATCGGCGTCGTCGGCTCGGGCTGCGACACCCATAACACCCTGGCCAACGTTATCCCCAACATGAGTTATCCACCGGAGCCGTTCCTGCACCTGGCGGCCGGTATCAAGGAAGTGGTCAAGGTCCCGGTGCTACACGCGCAGAACATCAAGGACCCGAACCAGGCCACGCGCATCCTCGAAGGCGGCTATGTGGACATGGTCGGCATGACCCGCGCCCACATCGCCGACCCGCACCTGATCGCCAAGATCAAGATGGGCCAGATCGACCAGATCAAACAGTGCGTGGGCGCCAACTATTGCATCGACCGTCAGTACCAAGGGCTGGACGTGCTGTGCATCCAGAACGCCGCCACTTCCCGTGAATACATGGGCGTGCCGCACATCATCGAAAAATCCACCGGGCCGAAACGCAAAGTCGTGGTGGTAGGTGCCGGCCCTGCCGGGATGGAAGCTTCGCGGGTTGCTGCTGAGCGCGGCCACGACGTGACGCTGTTCGAGAAGAAAGAATTTATCGGCGGGCAAATCACGACCGCTTCCAAGGCGCCGCAGCGCGACCAGATTGCCGGGATCACCCGCTGGTTCCAGCTGGAACTGGCACGCCTGAACGTCGACCTGCGCCTGGGCGTGGCGGCGGACGCGGCCACCATCCTGGACCTGCGTCCGGACGTGGTGGTGCTGGCGGTGGGCGGTCATCCGTTCCTGGAGCAGAACGAACACTGGGGCGCGGCCGAAGGCCTGGTGGTCAGCAGCTGGGATGTGCTCGACGGCAAGGTTGCACCGGGCAAGAACGTGCTGGTGTACGACACCATTTGCGAGTTCACCGGTATGTCGGTGGCGGATTTCCTGGCGGACAAGGGTTGCCAGGTGGAAATCGTCACCGACGACATCAAGCCGGGCGTGGCCATCGGCGGTACGTCTTTCCCGACGTACTACCGCAGCATGTACCCGAAGGAAGTGATCATGACCGGCGACATGATGCTGGAAAAGGTCTACCGCGAAGGCGACAAGCTGGTGGCGGTGCTGGAGAACGAATACACCGGGGCCAAGGAAGAGCGCGTGGTGGACCAGGTGGTGGTCGAGAACGGCGTGCGTCCGGATGAAGAGATCTACTACGGGCTCAAGGAAGGTTCGCGTAACAAGGGCCAGATAGACGTCGAAGCCTTGTTCGCGATCAAGCCGCAGCCGTGCCTGAGCGAGCCGGGTGAGGGGTACTTGCTGTTCCGCATCGGTGACTGCGTGGCCCAGCGTAATACCCACGCTGCCATCTATGACGCCCTGCGCCTGTGCAAGGATTTCTGATCCGCCTGATCGTTCCCACGCTCTGCGTGGGAATGCCGCCCTGGACGCTCTGCGTCCGCTCTTAGGTCGTGACGCAGAGCGTCACAGGATGCATCCCCACGCAGAGCGTGGGGACGATCATTGACCCCGAGGTCTTTGGGAGCTTCACCATGCTGAACACCCTTCTTCCCATCCTGCTCTTCGCCGCCCTGGGCCTTGCCGTCCTCGGCGCCTTGCGCCGGGTGAACATGTGGCGCCGCGGCCGCTCCTCCAACGTCGACCTGATCAAAGGCCTGCTGGCCATGCCCAAGCGCTACATGGTCGACCTTCACCATGTGGTTGCCCGCGACAAATACATCGCCAACACCCACGTCGCCACCGCCCTGGGCTTTGTGCTCTCGGCGTTGCTGGCGATCCTGGTGCACGGTTTCGGCCTGCATAACCGCATCCTAAGCTACGCCTTGCTGCTGGCCTCGGTGCTGATGTTTGTCGGCGCCACGTTCGTCTACCTGCGTCGTCGCCATCCACCTGCGCGCCTGTCGAAAGGCCCGTGGATGCGCCTGCCGAAAAGCCTGATGGCGTTCTCGGTGAGCTTCTTCCTGGTGACCTTGCCGGTGGCCGGGATTCTGCCGGCGGACTTCGGCGGCTGGCTGCTCGCCGCGCTGCTGAGCCTGGGCGTGTTGTGGGGCGTGTCCGAGATGTTCTTCGGCATGACCTGGGGCGGCCCGATGAAACACGCCTTCGCCGGTGCCCTGCACCTGGCCTGGCACCGCCGCGCCGAGCGTTTCGGCGGTGGCCGTTCCACCGGTTTGAAGCCTCTGGACCTCACCGATAAAACCGCGCCCCTGGGTGTGGAAAAACCGGTGGATTTCACCTGGAACCAACTGCTCGGTTTTGACGCCTGCGTGCAGTGCGGCAAGTGCGAAGCGGCGTGCCCGGCGTTCGCCGCCGGCCAGCCGTTGAACCCGAAAAAACTGATTCAGGACATGGTGGTCGGCCTGGCCGGTGGCACCGACGCCAAGTTCGCCGGCAGCCCTTACCCTGGCAAAGCCATCGGCGAACACAGTGGCAACCCGCACCAGCCAATCGTCAACGGCCTGGTGGATGCGGAAACCCTGTGGTCCTGCACCACCTGCCGCGCTTGCGTGGAAGAGTGCCCGATGATGATCGAGCACGTGGACGCCATCGTCGACATGCGCCGCCACCTCACCCTGGAAAAAGGCGCGACCCCGAACAAGGGCGCCGAAGTCCTGGAAAACCTGATCGCCACCGACAACCCCGGCGGCTTTGCACCCGGCGGGCGGATGAACTGGGCGGCGGATTTGAACCTGCCCTTGCTCAGCGACAAGAAAACCGTCGACGTACTCTTTTGGGTCGGCGACGGCGCGTTCGACATGCGGAACCAACGCACCTTGCGTTCGTTCGTCAAAGTCCTGAAAGCGGCCAAGGTCGACTTCGCCGTACTGGGCCTTGAAGAGCGCGACAGCGGTGACGTTGCCCGACGCCTTGGCGATGAAGCCACCTTCCAGCTGCTGGCCGCGCGCAATATCCAGACCCTGGCCAAGTACAGCTTCAAGCGCATCGTCACCTGCGACCCCCACAGTTTCCATGTGCTGAAAAACGAATACGGCGCCTTCGACGGCAACTACCTGGTGCAGCACCACAGCACCTACATGGCCGAGCTGATCGACGCAGGCGCCCTGAACCTGGGCCAGCACAAAGGCAGCAGCGTGACCTATCACGACCCGTGCTACCTGGGCCGCTATAACGGCGAGTACGAAGCACCGCGCCAAGTGCTGCGGGCTCTGGGGATCGAGGTCAAGGAAATGCAGCGCTCCGGTTTCCGTTCCCGCTGCTGCGGCGGCGGTGGCGGCGCGCCGATCACCGACATTCCCGGCAAGCAGCGGATTCCCGACATGCGCATGGAAGACATCCGCGAGACCGGCGCCGAACTGGTGGCCGTGGGTTGTCCACAGTGCACGGCGATGCTGGAAGGCGTGGTTGAACCGCGTCCGTTGATCAAAGACATTGCCGAACTGGTAGCTGACGCGTTGCTTGAAGACGCGGCACCGGCCAAGGCGCCGAAACGCGAATCTGCGCAGGTGCATATATGAGCGACATTATCCGCCGCGACCCACGGGCCGAATGGATCGCCCGTAACCGCCTGCACCCGCTGCATGCCGCCATGCAGCCGGTGCAACACAGCTGGATGGGGCCCAATGGGGTCATCCGCAAGAACGTGCACGGTGTCGGTTTTATCGGCCCCAACGGCATCAAGCGTATTGACCGCAGCGGCGCCCAGCAGGGCGGCGCGGCCAAGCGTACGGCAGCGGTGGAAGTGCAGTTGCCGCTGCACCAGGTACCGGCGCCCGCTTTCTACATCAACGTGGTGCCGGACATGGTCGGCGGCCGACTGAGCAGCCACGACCGCGACTTGCTGGGCCTGGCCCGGCAGCTGGCCGGCGACGACGGTGCGGTATTGGCCGTGGTGTTCGGCGAACACAAGGAAAGCGCCTTCGCCACCGCCGGTGTGGATCGGCTGCTGGTGCTGGACGGGCATGAGTTCGACGGTTATTCACCGGAGCAACGGGTTCACGGCCTGCGGGCTGTGGATAACCAGTTCAACCCGCGCCACTGGTTGCTGCCGGACAGCCGCAGCGGTGGCGGGGAATTGGGCCGGCGCTTTGCCGCAAGCCTCAAGGAACGTCCGGCCACGCGGGTCTGGCAGATCAAGGGCGAGGAATGTATTGGCCGTGCGGGTGCCGGCCAGCAAGACCTGGCCCGGCCACTGCCACGCATGATCCTGGCGGCGGTGGAATGCGCCGAGCCCGTCAGTGAAACCCGTCACGAAGCGCTCCCGGTGGAGTTATCCACAAGCCTGGCCCGCAGCTTGCCGCGCATTGAAGATTTGGGCGCGGTGGCGGTCGATCCGGGAGCGATTCCCATGGCCGAAGCCGAATTCATCTTCTCGGGCGGCAACGGGGTCAAGGACTGGGCACTGTTCCACCAGACTGCTGCCGCGTTGGGCGCCACGGAAGGCGCCTCGCGGGTGGCGGTGGACGACGGCTTCATGGCCCGGGATCGGCAGGTCGGCGCCAGCGGTACCTGGGTCACCGCGCGGGTTTACGTGGCGGTGGGGATTTCCGGGGCGATCCAGCACCTGCAAGGCATTGGTGCCTGCGACAAGGTGGTGGCGATCAACCTCGACCCGGGTTGCGACATGATCAAGCGTGCCGACTTGTCGGTGATCGGCGAAAGCGCCGCGATTCTGCAAGCCTTGATCGTTGCGGTCGAGGCCTACCGCAACGGCGCCAAGCGCGATGCGGCTTAAGGAAATGGCCATGACGACGAATGTAATCAGCCTGGTGTCCATCGGCGCCCACCCGACTTCAGGCCGCCCACGCCGCGCCGAGCAAGATGCGCGCGCTGTGGAACTGGGCCTGCAACTGGCTGGGGATAACCTGCAAGTGCTCCACGCCGGCGACATCGCCGAACCGACCCTGCGCGCTTACCTGGGCATGGGCTTGCCGCAGTTGCATGTCCTTGAACAACCGGCTGGCGCGGATGCCTTGCCGGTACTCAGTGACTATCTGCGGGACGCGGGCGCCCAGGTGGTGCTCACCGGCAGCCAGGCGGAAACCGGCGAAGGCTCGGGGATGTTGCCGTTCCTGCTGGCCGAGCAACTGGGTTGGCCGTTGATTGTCGGCCTGGCCCAGGTGGAATCCATCGAAGGCGGCGTGGCCCATGTGCTGCAAGCCTTGCCTCGTGGCCAACGGCGGCGCCTGAAGGTGCGCCTGCCGTTTCTGGCCACGGTGGATAACGCCGCGCCCAAGCCACGGCAAAGCGCCTACGGCCCGGCTCAGCGCGGGGTGCTGGAAGCCCACGACGTTGAGGTGCTGGAGGATGAGTTATTCACAGGCGCTGTATTGCAGCCGGCCAAGCCTCGGCCCAAGCGGCTCAAGGTGATCAAGGCCAAAAGCGGTGCCGATCGGATGAAGGCTGCAACGGCCAAGGCCAGCGGTGGCGGTGGGCAGGTGCTCAAGGGGGTGAGCCCGGAAGCAGGCGCTGAAGCCATTCTTAAATTGCTTATAGAAGAAGGTGTGGTGCGCTGATCCACGGTGGGAGCGGGCTTGCTCGCGAAGGCGGTGTGTCAGGTGACTCATGTACCGACTGATCCACCGCTTTCGCGGGCAAGCCCGCTCCCACAGGGGTTTGCCGCGATTGTGGCTTTACCCACAATCCCTGTTAACCCGCCTGTGGATAACCTGTTCGCGGCTGTCCACACCCCATGCTAATCAAGCCCTCCAGCTCGTTGTACGAAAAACAACCAACCTAACTGACGGTTTTTCCTTGGGTTTTTCTGTGGATAAGGAAAATGCCCAGTACAGAGTTGCCCCCAAAGTCTGTTGGTGCTTCTGTGGATAAGATGTTCGCTATCCGCTGTGGGCCATATAAAACGTGGCTTGCAGGTTGCTGGTTAAAATATGATCAATATCACCATTTCAGCTTGATTCCGCGCTCAAACCCGCGACTCTCCTCAGTTTCAGCCGGTTTTCCACAGAGGGTCCAAAGTTGCCCCCAAAGTCTGTTGGCGCTTCTGTGGATAAGGTGTTTGCGTTCCTCTGTAGCCCATGCAGAACGAGGCTTTCAGACTTTAGATCAAAAAACGATCAATGCGGGAAAAAACCTCTACCTTTGAATAAGTCACGGATTTTCTTGGTTTTATTTCGACGGGAAAGCGCAGTTGCCCACAATTGCTGTGGGTGGCTTTGTGGATAAGTTGTTGGGCAATGGCTGGAAGGCAGGAAAGCAGAGGGCTGGCAGAGAGCTGGGTGTTTTTTGTACAACCCAGGTCCCTGCCAGCGTGTGGCTTACTCGTGTACCGCGACACCCTTGAGATAAGGCGCCGGCGCCGCCCCCAGGTTGCTCAGCATCCGCTCGCTGTACCAATCCACAAAGTTCACCACGCCAAACTCGTAAGTCTTGGAATACGGACCTGGCTGGTATGCGGTGGAGTTGATCCCACGCTGGTTCTCTTCGGCCAGGCGACGGTCCTGGTCGTTGGTGGCGTCCCACACTTTGCGAATGCGGTCCACGTCGTAGTCCACACCTTCCACGGCGTCCTTGTGCACGATCCACTTGGTGGTGACCATTGTTTCCTGGGCACTGATCGGCCACACGGTGAACACGATGATGTGGTCACCCATGCAGTGGTTCCACGAGTGTGGCAGGTGCAGGATGCGCATCGAGCCCAGGTCCGGATTCTTGATGCGGCCCATCAGTTTGTTGCAGCCCTGTTTGCCGTCGAGGGTCATCGACACGGTGCCCTTGAGCAGTGGCATGCGCACGATGCGGTTACGCAGGCCGAAACTGGCGTGGGCGTAAGGGATCTTCTCGGCTTCCCAGGCGGCGGCGGAGGCGGCTACGTGGTCCTTGAAGGCCTGGTCGGCCCGTGGGTCGGTGACGTCGTCCCATTCCAGCAGGGTTTTGAGCAGCTCCGGGTGCGACGCGTTGCAGTGGTAGCACTCGCGGTTGTTTTCCAGCACCAGCTTCCAGTTGGCTTTTTCAAACAAGGTGGTCTGGATCGCCACCTTGGTGTTCTCCATGTCGTAGGGTTCCATGTAGTGGCTCAGGGTCGACAGGAAGTCGTCGATGGCCGGCGGAGTCGAAGACAGGCTGATAAAGATGTAGCCACCGGCGGTCTTCACGTTTACCGGCTTGAGGCCGTACTGCTTCATGTCGAAGTCGGCGCCCATTTCGGTGCCGGCGAACAGCAGGCGGCCGTCCAGTTCATACGTCCACTGGTGGTAATGGCACACCAGCTTGGCGACCTTGCCCTTGTCGCTGGTGCACAAGCGCGAACCGCGATGGCGGCACACGTTATGGAACGCATGCACCACGCCGTCGGCGCCACGGATCACGATGATCGGGTTCTTGCCCACTTGCAGGGTGATGTAGTTGCCTTTGGCGGGGATCTCGCAGGTCATGCCGGCGATCAACCACTCTTTCTGGAAAATTTCCTGCATGTCGATATCGAACAGCCGCTCATCAGAGTAAAACGGCTGCGGCAGCGAAAAGGTGCGCTCGCGCTCTTGCAGCATTTGCGCGGTGGCCTTGCGTGCGGGTTCCAGCGGATCGCCCAAGCTTAAGGTTGCGGTGACGTCCATCGTGTGTGTCCTCATGGCCATTCTGTGTGGCCGGCGAATAGTGGCTACGGTTGGTGCTTTGCAAGGCGTAAAGAAAGCGTCTTTGTTGGGAGCGAGTGTGGGCCCCACAAAGGCCAGAACCTTATCCATGAGCGACATGGCCCACTCTGTTCCCGACGCGCAACCCCCATGGTATGGGGGCTGGTCGCGATAAGTATGTGAATGTCGCAGATAGGTAAATGGGTGGTTCTCGCGTTACGCAGAATCGCCACCATAAAGCCGAACTACGGCGGTGGAGAACAGCATGTCCAACAGCTTCCTGAATCCGGTAACTACCCAGACCTGGGCCAATGGTCGGCACATCGTCCGTTGCGTCAAAGTCATCCAGGAAACCTGGGACGTGCGCACCTTCTGCTTTATGGCCGACCAGCCGATCCTATTCTTTTTCAAGCCCGGGCAGTTCGTCACCCTGGAGCTGGAAATCGACGGCCAGCCGATCATGCGTTCGTACACCATCTCCAGCTCGCCGTCGGTGCCTTACAGCTTTTCGGTGACCATCAAGCGCGTGCCAGGGGGCAAGGTGTCCAACTGGCTGCACGACACGCTGCATGAAGGCCAGGAGTTGGCGGTGCACGGGCCGGTGGGGTTGTTCAATGCCATCGACTTCCCGAGCCCGAAACTGCTGTACCTCAGTGGTGGTGTCGGTATTACCCCAGTGATGTCCATGGCGCGTTGGTTCTACGACACCAACGCCAACGTCGACATGACGTTTATCCACAGCGCCCGCTCGCCGAAAGACATCATTTACCACCGCGAGCTG
Source organism: Pseudomonas sp. PAMC 26793 (assembly GCF_000313235.1). NCBI lineage: Bacteria > Pseudomonadati > Pseudomonadota > Gammaproteobacteria > Pseudomonadales > Pseudomonadaceae > Pseudomonas > Pseudomonas sp. PAMC 26793. Next base: position 135,431 of record NZ_AMXG01000023.1, on the reverse strand, counting down.
GAGCACATGGCGTCGCGGATTGATAACTTCAGCCTGCACCTGATCTGCGAGAAACACGGCTTGGGTGAACCCTGGGCCGGTTATCGCGGTTACCTGAACCACAAGATGCTGGAACTGATGGTGCCGGATTTCATGGAGCGGGAAGTCTTCTGCTGCGGCCCTACGCCCTACATGAACGCGGTAAAGCGCCTGCTGGAAGCTGCCGGCTTCGAGATGAGCCGCTACCACGAAGAATCCTTTGGCGCGACACCGCCGGAAGCTCGCGCGGATGCAGTCGAACAAGCCGAGCAGGCAGCGGACGCACCGGAAATCGACCTGGCCGACCTGCATCAGGTGGAATTCATTGCTTCCGGCAAAAGCATCCGTGTGGCACCGGGCGAGACCGTACATGCGGCGGCGGCCAAGCTTGGCCTGCTGATTCCGAAAGCCTGCGGCATGGGGATTTGCGGGACGTGCAAGGTGATGAAACTGGGCGGGGAGGTCGAGATGGACCACAACGGCGGGATCACCGAGGAAGACGAAGCCGAGGGTTACATCCTGTCGTGCTGCAGCGTGCCGAAGGGCGATGTGCGCATCGAGTTCTAATGATCGTTCCCACGCTCTGCGTGGGAATGCCTCTTTGGACGCTCCGCGTCCCGCTGTGTGACGCGGAGCGTCACGGGCTGCATTCCCACGCAGAGCGTGGGAACGATCAGGCCCGGCGCTGTATCTCAATCAGGCCATCTCAATCAGGCCATCCTGTCCTGCATAGTTGCGGGCGCTGGAATACCGCCAGTGCTCGGCCACGTCCACATAACCCCCTTTCACAGGGACAGATCGTTCCCATGCTCCGCGTGGGAATGCCTCTTGGACGCTCCGCGTCCCGCTGTGTGACGCGGAGCGTCACGGGCTGCATTCCCACGCAGAGCGTGGGAACGATCAGGCCCAGCGCTGAATTTCAATCAGGCCATTCTGTCCCGCATAGTTGCGAGCGCTGGAATACCGCCAGTGCTCGGCCACGTCCACATAACCCCGTTTCACAGGGTTGTGGTGAATGTAATCAAGCTTTTGGCGCATCACCGCTTCGCTGCAAACCAGCTCCGCGTGTGAACCCTCTTGCCATAGCTGATAAACCCGGTCCGTTTTATGCGCCCGTTTGCTGAAACGTAAACGCTGCAACACTCGCTCCGCTCCTCGTTTTTGCAGGTCGTCAATGATGATTCGGGCGGTGAAGGATTTGAACTGGCTGACACATTTACCCAGGTCCGGTGCCTGAGCGACAAAGTGCAGATGGTTTTCGAGAACGACGTAGCCATAGAGATTGAGATGTTCGTGGGTTTGTTGATATCGCCAGCAACTCAATAGGTGGCCGACGAGGTAGTCGCGGGTAAATAGCGGTAGCCATTCCATGACGGTGCAAGTCAGGAAGTGTGGCTTTTCAGGTTCGGTAATGGTGTAGCGGCTTCTGCCCATCAATTCATCCTTGAATCGTGGTGTGGCCTGGACGCGGAGCGTCCGGGGAGGCGTTCCCACGCAGAGCGTGGGAACGATCAGTGAGAGGTTATTGGGCGTAGATGTGTACGACGAAGTGCTGGCCTGATGCTGTCAGTTCATAGACTTTGTCAGTGATCCGCAATGTCCTCGTCGGCTCGCTGATGGTGTCACCGATTTTCGCGGTTTTTCTGAACTCGTCCCAGTCGATGACGGTGGTGCTGATAGTGCCTTCGCCTAGAAGATTGTTGCCGTAGCGTTGTGCTTCCATGGTATTGCCCTCTGCTGGATTTCCGTTTTCGGCCGATTGTTCGGCTGGTGGTTAGTCCCGGAAGGAGGTGTTTTCTTTCCGGGTTCCAAGAGGCTAGTCAAAGAAATTCAGGTTGATTGCTGTCAGAAATATCAAAAAACAGTCTCGGCATTCCGCCAGTATCCGTTATCGGGCTCAGTACAGCCCCGGTCGACGGTCCTGATGCACATGGTTGTAGTCGCTGATGTATTTGTCCCGGGCCTCAGCCAGTGGCAGGTCAACCATTAACCGCAGTTCTTTCTGGTGGGCGGTACCGCCTGCCAATGGGTAACCGTCGGCACTGACAATCACTGAGCCACCCACCCAGTTGACGCCGCGTTCTTCGCCGTAGCGGTCGCAGGCGGCGATGAACAGGCGATTGACTGCCGCGTTGGCTTGTACCCGCACGACTTCTCCCGGCCGCTCGCCGCCGGGGCGTGGGCCGTCGGGCCAGTTCACCGGGGCGCACAGCAGGTCGGCGCCAGCGAGTGCCGCCAGACGCACCCATTCGGGCAGTTCCAGGTCATAACAAATCATTACGGCAATCCGGCCCACGACGGTTTCCACCAGAGGCGGCGGTGCGCTGCCGGGGGTGAATATCAGCTTTTCGCGATTCCACAGGTGCGCCTTGCGATACACCGTCAGGCCACCGTCGGGTTCTACCAGCGCCGCACTGTTGGCCACGCGCCCGGCGGACAGCCGCTCGCAAAAGCCGGCAACGATGATGATGTTCAGCTCGGCGGCCAGGGTCTTCCACTGGCTAAGCGTCGGCCCGTCCAGTGTCTCCGACACCCCATGGGCTTCTTCTCTGTCATTGAACACGTAGCCGCTTTGTATCAGCTCCGGCAGGACTACCACCTGTGCGCCCAGTCCCGCTGCGCCACGAATCGCGTCGGCGCAGAGCGCGCGGTTGTAAGGTACATCGGCGATCCGTGGTGATAGTTGATGACACATCACACGTACAGGATTCATGGCTGAACTCCTTCCAGCACCGCCTCGCTGGCGGCAATAGCACGACGTTCTGCCTCGCGGTCGAGGTTGCGGCTCATCACACAATAGATCACTGCCGAAACCACCAGCCCGATGACGAATGCCACATCCGCGCCACCCAGTGCTGCGGCGGCAGGACCTTCATAGAAACTCAGCGACATGAACGGCACCATCGACACCAGCCCCAGGCAGTAGGCAACCAGGCCTGCGCTGCCCCATTGGCCATAGATACCGGCCGGGTTGAAGATGTCGCTGATGGCGTATTTGCCTTTGCGCACCAGGTAGAAATCCGCAAGGTTCACCGCTGTCCACGGCACCAGGAAGTACAGCATCAGCAACACAAAGGTGTTGAAACTGGCCAGGTAGCTCTCGGGAATGCTCAGGGTGATCATGAAAATCACCGCCGCCACCAGGCCGATACCCGTCACCCGGCTCTTGAGGCGCGGCTGGATCTTCACAAAACCGTCAATCGCACTGATACCGGTCAGCATCGCGCCATAGCAGTTGACCGCCATGATGCCGATCAGCGCCGGCACGGCGATCAGCACGGTGAAGGTGCCGAACCCCGGAATCACCTGGTTGCCCACGGCGCGCACGCTGCCGATGGCGTCGGGCGAGGGCAGGGCGGAAGCCAGGAATGCACCCAGGGACATCAGCCACAACGCGGAGCCGGCGGCGCCCAGGTAGGTCCAGAAAATCACACTGCGCGATGACGTTTTGTGCGGCAGGTAGCGCGAGTAGTCGGATACGTACACGGCGTAGCTGATCTGATAACCGGCAGCGGCAGAGAGCTGAATCAGGAATGCCGACCAGGAGAAGTGCGCATTGGCCACCGCTGCATCGGCGGTCAGGCTCATGAGGGCTGCCACGGTCAGCACCGCAAACACGCTGATCATCACGTAGGTCAGCCAGCGTTGCACGGTGTGCAGCAGGTCATGGCCGATCACCGCAATCACCACCGCCAGGATGATCATCAGCGCATACCACGGCGCACGGCTGCCCGGCAGTACGGTATTGATGGCGTCGGTAGCAAGGATCACGTTGAACACGTTGAACCCGATGTACACGAAGATCACGGCGATAAACGGCACGATTGCCCCGCGCAAACCGAACTGCGCCCGGGACTGGATCATTTGCGGCAAGCCCATGCGCGGGCCCTGGTTGGCGTGGAAGGCCATGGCAAAGGTGCCCAGGCAGACACCGATCACGATCGCCAGGATCGAATACACCATGCTCAGGCCCAGGGCTGCGCCGGTGAAACCGGTGACCATGGTGGTGAGCACAAAGTTGCCGGTGAACCAGAAGGGGCCTTGATGCCAGACCTTGCCGTGGCGTTCACTGCGCGGGACGTAATCGATGGAGCGGGTTTCGATTTTCAGGCCGGGGGTGACGGGCGGAGCCGTTTTTTCGGAAAGCGCGTTCATAGGTTCACGGTCTGTTTTTATAGTGTTTGAGTGCCGGAGCATCTGGTAAGTGGAGGGCATATTGAATCGGGATAGATAAATAATTACTTCAGACTTTCCTTAAGTAACGCCTGTTCGTCAGTTGCCATGGAACTCAATCAGATTTATTTCGAAGCGGTATAACCAGGCTTTGCCCGGTCTTCTACGCTGACCACACGTCGCGTCGTTGTCACCTTTAGCCTTGTAGTCGGGGGTGGACATTCCCTCATTGCAAGGAAGCCCGCCATGTCTGCCATCCCCTCGCGTACCCGCAATGTTCAGCGCTTGCTGGCCAATGACGTCACGGCGCTGATTCCGGATTTTCCTTTTCACTATGGCCGCTACCTGTCCCAGGCTGCCGCCAACAGCAAGCCGTTGGCCCAGATTGCCACGCGGCATCTTGGCACCCAGGTGTTGATCGTCGGTGCCGGCGTGGCCGGACTGGTGGCTGCCTATGAGGCGCTGCGCATGGGGTTACATCCTGTGCTGGTCGAGGCTTCGGACCGGATCGGCGGGCGCTTGTATTCGCGGGTCATGGGCGACCCACAGGACCCTGCCAACAGTGTGATTTGCGAGTTGGGCGCCATGCGTTTTCCCAAGTCGGGCAAGGCGCTGCTGCATTACTTCGACAAGGTCGGCATGACCCTCAATTCAGCAGACTTCCCCAATCCCGGCTCAGCCGCAACGGCCAGCACCGTGGTCGACTATCAAAACCTCCAGACCTACTACGAAGGCAGCGACTTGCCGCCGAACTACGCAGAAATCGAGCGCCTGTTCTTTGAAGTGTTCCTTGAGACTGACCCCATCCATTTCAGCGAGATGGAGACGGCCATGTCTGAAGGCTCACTGGACCAGGCCAAGATCAAGCGGCTGTGGAATGCGCTCCTTGCCGACGGTTGGGACAACCTGAGTTTCTTCGAGGCCATGGTCGAGAAGGCCGGCTGGAGTCGTGCGGATATCGACCTGTTTGGCCAGATCGGTTTTGGCACTGGAGGTTGGAACACCGACTATCCAAACTGCTTCCTCGAGGTCTTGCGGGTGCTCTACACCGGGCTGGATACCAACCATTCGCTGATGTATGACGGCTCCAGTGAGTTGCCCCAGCGCTTGTGGAGCCGTTCGCCGGGGGATTTGGGCGACGTGGTGGTCGGCTGGAACGACGATATTACGGTGCAAGCGCTCACCCGTCAGGTGATCCCGCAGCCGTTCAACCAGGAGGTCCGCCAGATCTGTCGGCGCGCGGACGGCACCTTCGATGTGCATATCCATGACCGCAATCTGGGGGCGGATGCCCGCTACAACTTTCCCGCAGTGATCTACACGCCTCACGTGCGGATTCTCGACAAGTTTCGCTATATGGACGGCAAGGACCGGTTCACGCAGATGGACAGCTTGTTGCCGCAACCCACTTGGGAAGCGGTGATGGGCACGCATTACATGCAGTCGACCAAAGTGTTCGCAGCGACCCAGCGCCCGTTCTGGACCGAGCGTGGCGCCGACGATCACTACAGGATGAGTGTGACCTTGTCGGACCGTCTGACCCGGGGCACCTATCTGCTGGACTATTCCGCCAGCCAGGGACCGCACAAAGGCAGTGGCCTGTTCCTCTCCTACACCTGGAACGACGACAGCCTGAAGTTTCTCGGTGATCGTATGGCACCACTGCCGACCCACGTTGAGCTATGCACGACGCTGCTGGACACGGTGTATGCCGACTCGCAGCTGAACCTTGCGGCCGAGTTTGGCTGGGTGGACCCGTTTGTCGAGATCAACTGGGAGAACGAGCCGTTCTTTCTGTGCGCGTTCAAGATGAACCTGCCGGGGCAGTACGAGTATCAGCGCCGGTTGTTTTCACAGTTCATGAACGGTATTCGGGACAGTAACCCGGACGGGTTTATCCTGGCGGGAGATGATGTTTCCTGGACCGGCGGCTGGGCGGAGGGAGCGGTGACCACCGCATTGAATGCGGTCAACAAGTTGGCCGTGAAATTCGGCGGCGGTACCTTTATCGAAAACCTTGGTCCGGTGGACGCGTGGGAGGTGCTCAAGCCGGTAGAGCTATAACCCCGGAGGGCGCGGCGGGTATGGCCGCGCCCAGGATGTTCAGCCCTGCATCACTTCCCGAATATCAGCGGCTAATTCTCTTACGCGCTCTTCCTCGGTATCCCACGCACACATGAACCGCGCGCCACCTTTGCCGATGAAGGTGTAGAAGCGCCAGCCCTTGGCCGTCAGCGCGGCAATCGCCGGTTCCGACAGTTGCAGGAATACGCCGTTGGCCTGTACCGGGAACATCAACTCCACACCCGGAATATCCGCCACCAGGCTGCTGAGCAATTGCGCGCAGTGGTTGGCGTGGCGGGCGTGTTTGAGCCACGCGTCGTTTTCCAGCAGGCCCACCCACGGGGCGGAGAGGAAGCGCATCTTTGATGCAAGCTGCCCGGCCTGTTTGCAGCGGTAGTCGAAGTCTTCGGCCAGCTTGTGGTTGAAGAACAGGATCGCCTCACCCACGGCCATGCCGTTCTTGGTGCCGCCAAAGCACAGCACGTCGACGCCGGCTTTCCAGGTCAGGTCGGCCGGCGAGCAGCCGAGGAATGCGCAGGCGTTGGAGAAGCGAGCGCCGTCCATGTGCAGGTTCAGCCCCAGTTCCTTGCAGGTGACGCTGATGGCGCGGATCTCTTCCGGGGTGTAGACGCTGCCGACTTCGGTGGCCTGGGTCAGGGTCACGACGCGGGGTTTCGGGTAGTGGATGTCCTGACGCTTGAGGGCGATCTCGCGGATCGACTCCGGGGTCAGCTTGCCGTTTTCGGTGCGGGCGGTGAGCAGCTTGGAACCGTTGGAGAAAAACTCCGGCGCGCCGCATTCGTCGGTTTCGACGTGGGCGGTTTCCGAGCAAATCACGCTATGGTAGCTCTGGCACAAGGAGGACAGTGCCAGGGAGTTGGCCGCGGTGCCGTTGAAGGCGAAGAACACTTCGCAGTCGGTTTCGAACAGTTTGCGGAAACCGTCGGCGGCGCGGTGGGTCCATTCATCATCGCCATAGGCGCGTTGATGGCCCTGGTTGGCGAGTTCCATGGCGGCCCAGGCTTCCGGGCAGATGCCGGAATAGTTGTCGCTGGCGAATTGTTGGCTCTTGTCGGTCATGGCCCAGTCCTGTGGTCGATGTTGGTGCGCACTTTACCCAAGATTGTCGGGCGGGCGCACGCACTGTTAATGCAAAGTCATTGGGGAATTATGCACGGTTCTGAACACCTTCCTGTAAGCCGCGTCCGCGATGGCGCCCTGGACCTGCTCAAGTGGCTGGCGCTGCTGAGTATGGTGCTGGACCACCTGCGTTACGTCGGTTTGAGCCTGGACGGGCTGTATGTGCCGGGACGCCTGGCGTTCCCGTGGTTTTGCCTGGCGATTGCGGCGAATCTGCATCGGGTCAAGGACGCGCCGGTGACGGGGCAGTGGCGCTATCTGGGCTGGTTGCTGCTGTTCAGTGTGATCAGTGAGGTGCCGTATCGGATGTTCATTGACGAAGCCGATACGCTCAACGTGCTGCCGACCCTGGCACTGGGCTTGCTGGTTGCCCGGGGATGGCAGCAGAAGACGGTTATTGGTCGAGGATTGGCGTTGATCGCGCTGGTTTTGGCGGGGTTTTTCTCGGCGCAGTTGATGTTCGGTTTCTTTGGCGTACTGCTGCCGCTGGCGATGTTGCTGGTGTTTCGCCGGCCCTGGTATTTCAGCGTGCTGCCGGGTGTGGTGTGCCTGGCTGCCAATCAATGGCAGATCCTGCTCGACAGCGGCACGCTGGTGGCGATGCTGGGATTGGCGACATGCCTGATTGCGCCGCTGGCCGGATTGGTCTTGTTGCGACAGGCCGGGCAAATGTCGCCGCCGGCCATGCGGCGCTGGGCGTATGCGCTTTATCCCGCGCATTTCTTGCTGCTGCTACTCCTTCGAAAGATCATCGTATAACCCCTGTGGGAGCGGGCTTGCTCGCGAATACGGTGTGTCAGGCAGCACATGTATTGGCTGGCCCACCGTATTCGCGAGCAAGCCCGCTCCCACATTTGTTCTGTGTTGTTCCGGCCATGTCGTAAACGCACCTTTGCGTGGCGTCCATAGGCATTTGACCTCTCTGCGCCAGCCCTACCATCGCATCAAAGGGCCCCTCCGTCGTGCGGCGGCCCCAACAATACGATTGGCGCACCGCCGCCGCTGGGAGAGACGCGATGTTCAGCAAGCAAGACCAGATCCAGGGTTATGACGATGCACTGCTGGCGGCCATGAATGCCGAGGAGCAGCGCCAGGAAGATCATATCGAGCTGATCGCGTCAGAGAACTACACCAGCAAGCGTGTCATGGAAGCCCAGGGCAGCGGCCTCACCAACAAATACGCCGAAGGTTATCCAGGCAAGCGTTACTACGGCGGCTGCGAGCATGTGGACAAGGTTGAAGTCCTGGCCATCGAGCGCGCCAAGCAACTGTTCGGTGCCGATTACGCCAACGTGCAGCCACACTCCGGTTCGTCGGCCAACAGCGCGGTGTACCTGGCGCTGCTGAACGCCGGTGACACCATCCTCGGCATGAGCCTGGCCCACGGCGGCCACCTGACCCACGGCGCCAAAGTGTCGTCCTCGGGCAAGCTGTACAACGCGGTGCAATACGGCATCGACACCGCCACTGGCCTGATCGACTACGACGAAGTCGAGCGCCTGGCCGTGGAGCACAAGCCGAAGATGGTCGTGGCCGGTTTCTCCGCCTACTCCAAGACCCTGGATTTCCCGCGCTTCCGTCAAATTGCCGACAAGGTCGGTGCGCTGCTGTTCGTCGACATGGCCCACGTCGCCGGCCTGGTGGCCGCCGGTCTGTACCCGAACCCGCTGCCCTACGCCGATGTGGTCACCACCACCACCCACAAGACCCTGCGCGGTCCGCGTGGCGGTTTGATCCTGGCGAAGTCCAACGAAGAAATTGAAAAGAAACTCAACTCTGCGGTATTCCCGGGCGCCCAGGGTGGCCCGCTGATGCACGTGATCGCCGGTAAGGCGGTGTGCTTCAAGGAAGCTCAGGAGCCGGGTTTCAAGGCCTATCAACAGCAAGTGATCGACAATGCCCAGGCCATGGCCGGCGTGTTTATCAAACGCGGCTACGATGTAGTGTCCGGCGGCACCGATAACCACTTGTTCCTGGTCAGCCTGATCCGTCAGGGCCTCACCGGCAAAGACGCGGACGCAGCCCTCGGTCGCGCCCACATCACCGTCAACAAGAACGCCGTGCCTAACGACCCGCAGTCGCCCTTCGTGACCTCGGGCCTGCGCATCGGCACGCCGGCGGTGACCACACGTGGCTTCAAAGTGACCCAATGCCTGGAACTGGCCGGCTGGATCTGCGACATCCTCGACAACCTCGGCGACGCCGATGTGGAGGCCAACGTCGCCAAGCATGTGGCCGCCCTGTGCGCTGATTTCCCGGTTTATCGCTGAGCGCGGTTTTGGAGTAATGACTATGCAACGCTACTCGGGCTTCGGCCTCTTCAAGCACTCACTCAGCCACCACGAAAACTGGCAGAAAATGTGGCGCACGCCGACTCCTAAAAAGGTCTACGACGTGGTCATCGTCGGCGGCGGCGGGCATGGTCTGGCGACGGCTTACTACCTGGCCAAGGAACACGGTATCACTAATGTGGCCGTGGTCGAGAAAGGCTGGCTGGGCGGCGGTAACACCGCGCGCAACACCACCATCGTGCGGTCCAACTACCTGTGGGACGAGTCGGCGCACCTGTACGAACACGCGATGAAACTCTGGGAAGGTCTGTCCCAGGACCTGAACTACAACGTGATGTTCTCCCAGCGTGGCGTCTACAACCTGTGCCACACCCTGCAGGACATCCGTGATTCCGAGCGTCGCGTCAGTGCCAACCGCCTCAACGGTGTGGACGGCGAACTGCTCAACGCCAAGCAAGTGGCCGACGAGATCCCTTACCTCGACTGCTCGAAAAACACCCGCTACCCGGTCATGGGCGCCACCGTGCAACGTCGCGGCGGCGTGGCCCGTCACGATGCCGTGGCCTGGGGCTTTGCCCGCGCCGCTGACGCACTGGGCGTGGACCTGATCCAGCAGACCGAAGTCATCGGTTTTCGCAAGGAAAACGGCGTGTGCATCGGCGTGGAAACCAACAAGGGCTTCATCGGCGCCAAGCGTGTCGGCGTAGTGACCGCCGGTAACTCCGGCCACATGGCATCCCTGGCGGGCTTCCGCCTGCCGATCGAATCCCACCCGCTGCAAGCGTTGGTGTCGGAGCCGATCAAACCCATCATCGACAGCGTGATCATGTCCAACGCCGTACACGGCTACATCAGCCAGTCCGACAAGGGCGACCTGGTGATCGGCGCCGGCATCGACGGCTACAACGGCTATGGCCAGCGTGGTTCGTACCCGGTGATCGAACACACCATCCAGGCCATCGTCGAGATGTTCCCGGTGCTGTCCCGCGTGCGCATGAACCGCCAGTGGGGCGGCATCGTCGACACCACGCCGGACGCGTGCCCGATCATCTCCAAGACGCCGGTCCCGAACATGTTCTTCAACTGCGGTTGGGGCACCGGTGGCTTCAAGGCCACGCCAGGCTCAGGCAACGTATTTGCTGCGAGCCTCGCCAAGGGTGAAATGCACCCATTGGCAGCTCCATTCTCCATCGACCGTTTCCACAACGGTGCGCTGATCGACGAACACGGCGCTGCGGCCGTCGCCCACTAACAGGAGAAATTCCCTATGTTGCATATCTTCTGTCCTCACTGTGGCGAACTGCGCTCCGAAGAGGAATTCCACGCGTCCGGCCAAGCGCACATCCCGCGCCCACTGGACCCGAACACCTGCACCGACGAGGAGTGGGGCGACTACATGTTCTTCCGCGACAACCCGCGCGGCCTGCATCACGAACTGTGGATTCACGCCGCCGGCTGCCGCCAGTATTTCAACGCGACCCGCGACACCGTGACCTACGAAATTCTTGAAACCTACAAGATTGGCACCAAGCCGCAATTCACCGCCAAGGCTTCTGGAGAGAAGGTATGAGCCAGATCAATCGCCTGTCCAACGGTGGCCGCATCGACCGTAACAAAGCCCTGAGCTTCACCTTCAATGGTCAGAGCTACAAAGGCTTTGAAGGCGACACCCTGGCCGCCGCACTGCTGGCCAACGGCGTCGACATCATCGGTCGCAGCTTCAAGTATTCCCGTCCGCGCGGCATCTTTGCCGCCGGTGCCGAAGAGCCGAACGCGGTGCTGCAGATCGGCGCCACCGAAGCCACGCAAATCCCCAACGTACGCGCCACACAACAGGCGCTGTACCAGGGTTTGGTCGCCACCAGCACCAACGGCTGGCCGAGTGTGAACAACGACATGATGGGCATTCTCGGCAAGGTCGGCGGCAAGTTGATGCCGCCGGGTTTCTACTACAAAACCTTCATGTACCCGCAATCGTTCTGGATGACTTACGAAAAGTACATCCGTAAGGCTGCAGGTTTAGGCCGCTCGCCGACCGAGAACGATCCGGACACCTACGACTACATGAACCGTCATTGCGACGTGCTGATTGTGGGCGCGGGCCCTGCCGGCCTGGCGGCTGCGTTGGCGGCTGCCCGCAGTGGCGCCCGGGTGATCATCGCGGACGAACAGGAAGAGTTCGGCGGCTCCTTGCTGGATTCCCGCGAAAGCCTCGATGGCAAGCCGGCGGCCGAGTGGGTTGCCAGTGTTATTGCGGAACTGAAATCCCTGCCGGACGTGGTGCTGCTGCCTCGCGCCACCGTCAACGGTTACCACGACCATAACTTCCTGACCATTCACGAACGCCTTACCGACCACCTCGGTGACCGTGCGCCGATCGGCCAGGTGCGTCAGCGTATCCACCGTGTTCGCGCCAAGCGCGTCGTGTTGGCCACCGGTGCTTGCGAGCGTCCACTGGTGTACGGCAACAACGACGTGCCGGGCAACATGCTGGCGGGTGCGGTATCGACTTATGTGCGCCGCTACGGCGTGGCACCGGGCAAGAAGCTGGTGCTGTCGACCAACAACGATCACGCCTACCGCGTGGCGCTGGACTGGTTTGACGCCGGTCTTTCCGTAGTTGCAGTGGCCGATGCGCGTCATAACCCACGCGGCGCACTGGTTGAAGAAGCTCGCGCCAAAGGCATTCGCATCCTCACCGGCAGCGCCGTGATCGAAGCCCGTGGCAGCAAGCACGTCACTGGCGCCCGCGTTGCGGCCATTGATGTGAAAGCCCACAAAGTCACCAGCCCCGGCGAATGGCTGGACTGCGACCTGGTCGCCAGTTCCGGCGGCTACAGCCCGGTGGTTCACCTGGCCTCGCACCTGGGCGGCAAGCCGACCTGGCGTGAAGACATCCTCGGTTTTGTGCCGGGCGAAGCACCGCAGAAACGCGTGTGCGTCGGTGGGATCAATGGCGTCTATGGCCTCGGCGATTCCCTGGCTGACGGTTTTGAAGGTGGCGTGCGCGCGGCCAGCGAAGCCGGGTTTGCGCCGGTGGAAGGGACGCTGCCCAAAGCCTTGAGCCGTCTGGAAGAGCCGACCCTGGCGCTGTTCCAGGTGCCTCACGAGAAAGCTACCGCACGGGCGCCGAAGCAATTTGTCGACCTGCAAAACGACGTCACCGCGGCCGCTATCGAACTCGCCACCCGTGAAGGTTTCGAGTCGGTAGAGCACGTCAAACGCTACACCGCACTGGGCTTCGGCACGGACCAGGGTAAGCTCGGCAACGTCAACGGCCTGGCCATCGCGGCCCGTTCGCTGAACGTGACCATCCCGCAGATGGGCACCACCATGTTCCGCCCCAACTACACGCCGGTGACCTTCGGCGCAGTAGCGGGCCGCCACTGTGGGCACATCTTCGAGCCGGTGCGCTACACCGCGCTGCAAGCCTGGCACGTGAAAAACGGCGCCGAGTTTGAAGACGTCGGCCAGTGGAAGCGTCCGTGGTATTTCCCGCGCAACGGTGAAGACCTGCACGCCGCCGTGAAACGCGAATGCCTGGCGGTGCGCGACAGCGTCGGCCTGCTGGATGCGTCCACCCTCGGCAAGATCGACATTCAGGGCCCGGATGCCCGCGAGTTCCTCAACCGCATCTACAGCAACGCCTGGACCAAGCTCGACGTGGGCAAGGCCCGCTACGGCCTGATGTGCAAGGAAGACGGCATGGTCTTCGACGACGGCGTCACCGCTTGTCTGGCCGACAACCACTTCCTGATGACCACCACCACCGGCGGCGCAGCGCGCGTACTGCAGTGGCTGGAAATCTACCAGCAGACCGAATGGCCAGACCTCAAGGTGTACTTCACCTCGGTCACCGACCACTGGGCAACCATGACCTTGTCCGGCCCCAACAGCCGCAAGCTGTTGAGCGAAGTCACCGACATCGACCTGGACAAGGACGGTTTCCCGTTCATGACCTGGAAAGAAGGCCTGGTAGGCGGCGTGCCGGCGCGGGTGTTCCGGATTTCGTTTACCGGTGAGCTGTCGTACGAAGTCAACGTGCAGGCCGACTACGCCATGGGCGTGCTCGAGAAAATCGTCGAGGCCGGCAAGAAGTACAACCTGACGCCTTACGGCACCGAGACCATGCACGTGCTGCGGGCCGAGAAGGGTTTCATCATCGTTGGCCAGGATACCGACGGCTCGATGACCCCGGACGACCTGAACATGGGCTGGTGTGTAGGCCGCACCAAACCGTTCTCGTGGATCGGCTGGCGCGGGATGAATCGCGAAGATTGCGTGCGTGAAGACCGCAAGCAACTGGTGGGCTTGAAGCCGATTGACCCGAACGTGTGGCTGCCGGAAGGCGCGCAGTTGGTGTTCGACGCCAAGCAGACGATCCCGATGAAGATGGTCGGCCACGTCACCTCCAGTTATGCCCACAACTCCCTCGGCTATTCGTTTGCCATGGGCGTAGTGAAGGGCGGCTTGAAGCGCATCGGCGAGCGGGTGTTTGCACCGTTGGCGGATGGCAGCGTGATCGAGGCGGAGATTGTTTCTTCGGTGTTCTTTGACCCTAAAGGCGATCGCCAGAACATCTGACACCTGATCGTTCCTACGCTCCGCGTGGGAATGCATCCCGGGGCGCTCTGCGCCCCAAGAGCGGACGCAGAGCGTCCATGGCGGCATTCCCACGCAGAGCGTGGGAACGATCAAATTCAACACAGGTGCTTTATGACAGCAGCCAATGTTTACCAACAACGCCCCACCTCCGGCGCCAAGGCCGAGTCGTCGCTGCACCATGCCGACCTCGCCAGCCTGGTAGGCAAGGGCCGCAAGAACGCCGGCGTGACCGTGCGTGAAAAGAAACTCCTCGGCCACCTGACCATTCGTGGCGATGGCCACGACACAGCCTTCGCCGCCGGCGTGCACAAGGCCCTGGGCATCGAGTTGCCCGGCGCGTTGCAAGTCATCGTCAAGGATGAAACCAGCCTGCAATGGCTGGGCCCGGACGAGTGGCTGCTGGTGGTGCCGAGCGGTGAAGAATTCGCCGCCGAAAAAAGCTTGCGCGAGGCACTGGGTGATTTGCATATCCAGATCGTCAACGTCAGCGGCGGCCAGCAGATCCTCGAACTCAGCGGCCCCAACGTGCGGGATGTGCTGATGAAGTCCACCAGCTACGACGTGCACCCCGACAGCTTCCCGGTAGGTAAGGCGGTGGGCACGGTGTTCGCCAAGTCGCAACTGGTGATTCGCCATACCGCTGAAGACACCTGGGAGCTGGTGATTCGTCGCAGCTTCTCGGATTACTGGTGGCTGTGGTTGCAGGATGCGGCGGCTGAGTATGGTTTAAGCGTCCAGGCCTGATCGTTCCCACGCTCCGCGTGGGAATGCATCCCGGGACGCTCCGCGTCCCAAGAGCGGACGCAGAGCGTCCATTGCGGCGTTCCCACGCAGAGCGTGGGAACGATCAAGGAGTCACGAATAATGAGCCGCGTACCCGATACATGGATTTTGACCGCCGACTGCCCCAGCGTGCTCGGCACGGTGGACGCGGTGACCCGCTACCTGTTCGAGCAGGGCTGCTACGTCACTGAGCACCACTCCTTCGATGACCGGCTCTCGGGCCGGTTCTTCATCCGTGTGGAGTTCCGCCAGCCCGATGGTTTCGACGAACAAGCCTTCCGCGATGGCCTGGCCACCCGCGGCGAGGCCTTCGGCATGATCTTCGAACTGACCGCGCCGAACTACCGGCCGAAAGTGGTGATCATGGTCTCCAAGGCCGATCACTGCCTCAACGATTTGCTTTACCGCCAGCGCATCGGCCAACTGTCGATGGACGTGGTCGCCGTGGTCTCCAACCACCCCGACCTCAAGCCCTTGGCCGACTGGCACCAGATTCCCTATTACCACTTTCCCCTGGACCCCAACGACAAGCCGTCGCAAGAGCGCCAGGTGTGGCAAGTGATTGAAGAGTCCGGCGCTGAACTGGTGATCCTTGCGCGCTACATGCAAGTGCTGTCGCCGGAACTGTGCCGCAAGCTCGACGGTAAAGCCATCAACATCCACCACTCCCTGCTGCCCGGTTTCAAGGGCGCCAAACCGTATCACCAGGCCTACAACAAAGGCGTGAAACTGGTGGGCGCCACCGCGCATTACATCAATAACGATTTGGATGAGGGCCCGATCATCGCCCAGGGTGTGGAGGTGGTGGACCACAGTCACTATCCGGAAGATTTGATAGCCAAGGGACGGGACATCGAAGGCCTGACCCTGGCCCGGGCCGTGGGGTATCACATTGAGCGGCGGGTGTTCTTGAACGCCAATCGGACAGTGGTGCTCTGATGGACGCCTTCGCGAGCAAGCCCGCTCCCACATTCGACCGCATTTCAAAGGTAGGACTCGGTCAACTGTGGGAGCGGGCTTGCTCGCGAAGAGGCCATCACTAACAACGCAAAACAGCATCTGTACCCGAGCACTTAAACGCGCTGCCTGCCTGGGCAACGCGGTTCCATAAAAACAACAGCGAGGTGAAAGCATGTCTGGTAATCGTGGTGTCGTGTATCTCGGCAACGGCAAGGTCGAAGTACAGAAAATCGACTATCCCAAAATGCAGGACCCCCGTGGCAGGAAGATTGAGCACGGCGTCATCCTGCGCGTGGTCTCCACCAACATCTGCGGCTCCGACCAACACATGGTGCGCGGCCGCACTACTGCCCAGACCGGCCTGGTCCTGGGCCACGAAATCACCGGCGAAGTGATCGAGAAGGGCAGCGACGTCGAGAACCTGAAGATCGGCGACCTGGTGTCCGTGCCGTTCAACGTTGCATGCGGCCGTTGCCGTTCCTGCAAAGAGCAACACACGGGCGTGTGCCTGACCGTCAACCCGGCCCGTGCCGGTGGCGCCTACGGCTATGTGGACATGGGCGACTGGACCGGCGGCCAGGCCGAATACGTGCTGGTGCCTTACGCTGACTTCAACCTGCTGAAACTGCCGGACCGCGACAAGGCCATGGAGAAGATCCGCGACCTGACGTGCCTCTCCGACATCCTGCCCACCGGCTACCACGGCGCAGTCACTGCGGGCGTTGGCCCAGGCAGCACGGTCTACATCGCCGGTGCCGGTCCGGTGGGTCTGGCGGCTGCCGCGTCCGCTCGTCTGCTGGGCGCTGCGGTGGTGATCATTGGTGACGTCAACCCGATCCGCCTGGCCCACGCCAAGGCCCAGGGTTTTGAAATTGCCGACCTGTCGAAGGACACCCCGCTGCACGAACAGATCGCTGCGTTGCTGGGCGAGCCGGAAGTGGATTGTGCCGTCGATGCCGTGGGTTTCGAAGCGCGCGGCCATGGCCATGAAGGGGTCAAGGCGGAGGCTCCGGCCACCGTGCTCAACTCGTTGATGGGTGTGGTGCGGGTGGCCGGCAAAATCGGCATCCCGGGCCTGTATGTGACGGAGGACCCGGGGGCGGTGGATGCTGCCGCGAAAATGGGCAGCCTGAGCATTCGTTTCGGCCTGGGCTGGGCCAAGTCCCACAGCTTCCACACCGGGCAAACCCCAGTGATGAAGTACAACCGCCAACTGATGCAGGCGATCATGTGGGACCGTATCAACATTGCCGATATCGTCGGTGTGGAAGTCATCAGCCTGGATGACGCACCACGCGGGTACGGCGAGTTCGATGCGGGCGTGCCGAAGAAGTTTGTGATTGATCCGCACAAGTTGTTCAGCGCGGCTTAAATCGCGGGCAAATAAAAAGGCGACCTCAGGGTCGCCTTTTTTGCATCTGCGGTTGGGTGGGAGAATCAGCGAATCGCCAAAGCCCCCTGATACACCGTTGGCCCCGTCGGCTGCTTGCTCACCGAGCCGCCCTTGGTTTCCGAGCTGACCATCAGTGTCACCGGCTTGCTGATCGACGCCTGCTGGCGAGGGTTGATGCCGATAATGCCTTTGCCGTCTTCCGGCAACAGGCCCAGTGACACCGGCGTACCGTCAGCCGGAACCGCCCACAGCTCCAGGCTTTGGTCCGGGGCCGGTGCCGTGGCGGCAATCGGCTGCACTTCGAGGTAATCCTTGTGGGCCACGATCTGCGTGGCCGGTTGCTGGGTGGTGTTCACCAGCAGTGCGGCAGCCTTGACGCTGTCCTGGGTGTAGAGGGCGCCGCCGATGCCGGCGACTACCACCAGACAGGCGCCGATGAACAGGCGTGGGCGGTTCCAGAATGAAGGCTTGTGCTCAATCACTTGAGGGTTGATCGCAGTCATTAGGCTCTTCCTGACATGTTTTGTAGTCTTTCATGGACCTAGTTAACGGCGATCGGTTCCTCATCCGTTGTATTGAGCCTTGGGGCTGCGTGATGTCAATTGGCCCTGAACCGTAGAGCGAGCGTCAATGGTGCTTGGGTGGGAGGACCAGTTCCTTGTACGTGAATGCGCATTGTTTTTCCGGATGCTGCTCGGTGGAATCGGCATAGCAGTATTGGACCTCCTTGGCTTTTTTGTAGGCCCCAGCCTTGGCTTTGCTCTCATCCGTTTTCGACTCATCCACCCATTTTGTCCCCGGCACGGGGGCCCAGCCTTTGAAGGAGTACAGCGTCATCCTCAAAAAGTCGAACCAGCCTTCACCCTCGTAGTCGCAGGACACTACGTATGCATTTCCTTCTGAACTGACATCCCGGTAAAGCGCCCCGGTGAAGTGGAGCTTTTTGAGCAGGTTCTCGTCGCCAAAGGGGTTCTCTCCCACCCAGACGCCCTTATGAGGGCCGGGTGCATAAAAAATATCCCACGGCCCCCATGGCTCTTCCGGTTTGATACTTGCCTTGGGCGGGCACGTGGCAATCTCATCTGCCAGGGCATTGCCCACAAGGGTCGAAAGCAGCAGTGCGCTCAGTGCGATGTTCATCAGCTTCATGTCGTACTCCCTTACGTGATAGGAGCCTTCATGGTGGGCGTGTGGATGCGTTGCAGATACTGTCAAGATTGACAGCGGGCTAGAACAACTTCGGATTAAAAGAACAGGGGTTATTTCAAAAGGGCAATCCACTGTAGGAGCGAGCTTGCTCGCGAAAAACCTGAGGGCGCCGTGGGCTTTCAGGTTTCCCGCGTTATCGTTGACGACCTTCGCGAGCAAGCTCGCTCCTACAGGAATTAGAGTGAGGCCAATTGGCCCTGATACAGCACCGGTCCGGTAGGTTGTCCGGTTGGCGAGCCGCCTTGAGGCTCAAGACTCACTGCCAGGGTCAACGGTGCCGTCAGCAGCGCCTGGTGTTCTTTGCTCAACTGGATCCGGCCTTTACCCGACACCGGCACCAAACCCAGCGAGATCGGTTTGCCACCCGCCGGGATTGCCCACAGTTCCAACGCGCGCGCTGGCTCCACCGCCGCCAGGGTCAGCGGTTCCACCTGCAGATGATCGGCATATGCCAGGATCTTCAGCGCAGGCTGCTGGTTAGCCGCCACCAGCGTCGCGTTGTACTCCACCCCAAGATCCCGCTGGTACAACACTCCCACCAACACCGCGATCACCACACCGCATGCCGCTACCAGTAACCGCAGGTTCATCCAGAATGGCCTCTTCGCCGGCATATGCAGCACTTGCGGCTCAATCCGGGCCTTGATCCCTTCCCACACATGATCCGGCACTGGCCGTTCAGGCAACGGCCCGGTGAGGCTGGCGAGGGCGTCCTGCCAGTGTCCCAGTTCGACGCGCAGGGCGGCATCGTCCAGTAGCAGCGCTTCAAAGCGTCGACGGGCGGTGGCGGGCATCAGCCCGATGGCGTAATCCGCCGCGAGGGCGCGGCGCAGGGACGTGGTCTGGTAGTTCATGATTCAAGGCACCTGCGCAAGCGCTCCATGCCGCGGCGAATCCAGGATTTGACCGAGCCCAGGGGCGCGGCCAGGTGGTCGGCCAACTCCGAGCAGGACAAGCCCTGGAAGTAAGCCACGGTGATCGATTGGCGCTGCATGCCTTCGAGGCTGTCGAGGCAGCGGTTCAGGGCGAGGGCTTCGCGCTCGCTGTCGAGCTGTTCGTGGGCGCTGGGGCTTTCATCGGCCATGGCGTCTTGCTGGCCGTCGCTCAAGGGCTGCTCGCGGTGTTTGCGCAACTGGTCGATCGCCAGGTTGCGGGTGATGTTGATCATCCAGGTCAAGGGCGCCGACAGGTGGGCCTCATAGCGCGAGGCGTTGAACCAGATGCGCACGAAGCTCTCCTGTAACACTTCCTCGGCCAGGTCCTGGCGGCCCATGAAACGCAAGGCAACACCGTGCAAACGCGGGGAAACACTGCGGTAGAGCGTTTCGAACGCCTGGCGGTTACCCAGGGAGCACTGGGCCAGCAATTGCCGTAGCTGATCGGCATCGTGGGTCGAAATAGGGCTTCTCCAGGCACGTGCAACAGGGCGATGGGACGGCAGACGGTAAAGACGGCAGGCTGAGGTTAGTCCAGCTTGGGCATTCATTCCATCTACCTCCGTGCGGCTCGTGGTGGATATACGCAGCGCAGGGCGATTCGGATGCAGTGGTTTTCTGAACTAATCTGTGAGGTGGGAACAATCTTTCGTAACACCCAGTCAAACTCCTGCTTTTAGCGCTTACTTTCAGAGGTTGTCTTGATGAAGATTTCACGCGGTTTTGCCCTGTCCTGCCTGTTGACCGTGGCGGCCAGCCCGGTGTTTGCGGCAGGTTTCAGCCTCGGCGACGTAGCCAATGCCGTTTCGGGCGCACAGGGTGGCGACAAGGCAGCAGCGGCTGCGCCGACCTCACAGACCGCCGGTTTGCTGGGCGCCCTGACCTCGCAATTGAACGTGACGCCGGAGCAGGCTGTCGGCGGTACCGGCGCAATGCTGGGCCTGGCCAAGAATAAATTGGGCGGCGGTGATTACTCGCAACTGACCAAAAGCGTACCGGGCCTGGACAAGCTCTCCGGCAGCAACTCCCTGGGCAGCCTCGGCGCCCTGAGCGGTATGCTCGGCCAGAGCGGCGGCAGCAAGACCTCGGGCCTGGACGGCGTGTTGGGTAACGTGAAGAACACCAACGACCTGAACACCGCGTTCAGCGCACTGGGCATGGACAGTGGGATGGTGGGCCAGTTTGCGCCGGTTATCCTGAAATACCTGGGCGGCCAAGGCGCCAGCGAGTCGGTGCTGGGCAAACTGGCTTCGGCCTGGGGCACTGGCGGCTAAGACCGCTCCGCGCGCAGTTGGGCGATGCGCGCATCCTTCTCCCTCCAGAGCTGGTTGACCCAGTTCTGGACGGTCTGGCGAAATGCTGGATCGTTCTCGTAATCCCCCTGCCACAACGCCGGATCCAGCTCACGGGTGCGGATATCCACGATCACCTTCGGCACCGCGCCACTGATCAAGTCCCAGAAGCCCGGAATGTTTTCCTGTGGATAAACCACGGTGACGTCGAGCACCGCATCCAGCTGTTCACCCAACGCCGCGAGCACGAAAGCCACGCCACCCGCCTTGGGCTTGAGCAGGCGCTCGAAGGGTGAGTCCTGCTGCTTGCGCTTGGCCGGGGTGAACCGCGTGCCTTCCAGGTAATTCACCACGGTGACCGGCTGGCGCTTGAACAGCTCGCAGGCTTCCTTGGTGATCTTCAGGTCCTGGCCTGCCAGTTCAGGGTGCTTGGCCAGGAATGCCTTGGTGTAGCGCTTCATGAACGGGTAATCCAGTGCCCACCACGCCAGGCCCAGGAAGGGTACCCAGATCAGTTCCTTTTTCAGGAAGAACTTGAAGAACGGCGTACGCCGGTTGAGGGCCTGGATCAACGCGGGGATGTCGACCCAGGATTGATGGTTGCTGATCACCAGATAAGACGTGTCACCCCGCAGGTCCTCGCCACCGCGAATATCCCATTGGGTGGGGATGCACAGGGCGAAGATCAGCTTGTCGATCTCGGCCCAGGTTTCGGCGATCCACATGACGGCCCAGGAGGCGTAGTCGCGAAAGCGACCGGGCGCCACCAGCTTGAGCAGGGCAAACACCATCAGCGGTCCGAACAGCACCAAGGTGTTGAGCAATAGCAGCAATGTGACGAAACAGCCGGTGAGCAGGCGGCGCATAAGTAACTCTTGGAATCATTTTGGCCCGCCATGATAAGCAGCTTGGGTCTAGAGGCCAAATCGCAAATAAGCTTACGAATGTTTCACAGCGGGCTGGGTATGCTCTGTGATCTAACTAAGCGGCGATTTTGCAGTCTAGAATTGGCCCATCTATTTCAAGGAAACCTCCTACGTGAAATCCATCCTTGCCCTGCTAGCGCTCGTGGCCTTGCCTGTCATGGCCGCCGAGCCGACCCTTTACGGTCGCTACGAATACATTCAACTGTCGGAAATCGGCGAGACCTTCAAGGCCAAGATGGACACCGGCGCGCTGACCGCCTCGCTGTCGGCCCGGGACATCGAGACCTTCACCCGTGAGGGTGACGACTGGGTGCGCTTCCGCCTCGGCGGCAAGGACGCCAGCAACAAGGTGTACGAGCACAAGGTCTCGCGCATCAGCAAAATCAAAAGCCGCGCCGACGAAGATGACGACAAGGACGAAGCCACCGTGGCCAAGCGCCCGGTGATCGACCTGGAAATGTGCCTGGGCAACGTCAAGCGCACCGTCGAGGTCAACCTCACCGACCGCAGCAGCTTCAACTACCCGCTGCTGATCGGCGCCAAGGCCCTGCGTGAATTCGGCGCTGCGGTAAACCCGGCTCGCCGTTACACTGCGGACAAACCGGACTGCTGACGGACCACCATGGCGCATATCCTGATTGTCGAAGACGAAGCGGCCATCGCCGACACGCTGATTTTTGCCCTGCAAGGCGAGGGCTTCACCACCACCTGGCTGAGCCTCGGCCAGGCGGCGCTGACCCATCAGCGGCAGACACCGGCGGACCTGATCATCCTCGACATCGGCCTGCCGGATATCACCGGCTTTGAAACCTGCAAGCAACTGCGGCGCTTCAGCGAAGTGCCAGTGATGTTCCTCAGCGCCCGGGACGGCGAGATCGACCGCGTAGTGGGCCTGGAGATCGGTGCTGACGACTATGTGGTCAAGCCGTTCAGCCCGCGCGAAGTGGCAGCCCGGGTGCGGGCGATCCTCAAACGGGTTGGCCCTGGTGTTGCTCCGGCGGTGTTTCAGGTGGACCTGGAGCGCATGCAGATCAGTTATCGCGGGCAGCCTCTTAACCTTACACGCCATGAATTTCGCCTGTTGCAAAGCCTGTTGGAGCAACCCGAGCGGGTGTTCAGCCGCGAGCAACTGCTGGATGCGGTGGGCGTGGCGGCCGATGCAGGGTACGAGCGCAATATCGACAGCCATATCAAAAGCGTTCGCAGCAAATTGCGGACGGTGGCCCCCGAGTCTGAGCCGATCCAGACCCATCGCGGCCTTGGCTACAGCTACAGCCCGGGCAACAGCTGATGCGCCTGGGGATCCGGTTCTTCCTGGTGTATGCGCTGTTTATCGGCCTGACCGGCTACTTCGTACTCAGCACCGTGATGAAGGAAATCCGCCCCGGTGTGCGCCAGTCCACCGAGGAAACCCTGGTGGACACCGCCAACCTGCTGGCAGAAATCCTGCGCAGCGATGTGAAGAACGGTACCCTCGGCCAGAGCCACTGGCCCGAACTGCTCAAGGCCTACGGCGAGCGTCAGCCTGGCGCGAATATCTGGGGCCTGCCGAAAAACCAGGTCAACCACCGCATCTACGTCACCGACGCCAAGGGCATCGTATTGCTGGATTCCACCGGCGAGGCGGTGGGCGAGGATTACTCGAAGTGGAATGACGTGTACCTGACACTGCGCGGCGAATATGGTGCGCGCTCGACCCGCAGCGAACTGGACGACCCCGCTTCGTCGGTGATGCACGTCGGCGCGCCGATCCGCGATAACGGGCAGATCATTGGCGTGGTCACCGTCGCCAAGCCCAACAGCTCATTGCAGCCCTACGTGGACCGCACCGAAAACCGGTTGCTGTGGTACGGCGCCGGGCTGGTGGGCCTGGGCCTGTTGTTTGGCGCCTTGTTGTCGTGGTGGTTGAGTGTCGCGCTGCGCCGGCTCACGGCGTATGCCCAGGCGGTGAGCGAAGGCCGGCGTGCCGAGTTGCCGCACTATCGCGGCGGTGAACTGGAGCAGTTGTCCACCGCCGTGGAGCACATGCGCACCCAGCTGGAAGGCAAGGCGTACGTCGAGCGTTATGTGCATACCCTGACCCACGAGCTGAAAAGCCCATTGGCGGCGATTCGCGGGGCGGCGGAGCTGTTGCAGGGCGACATGTCCCGGGATCAGCAGCAGCGTTTCGTGGGCAATATCGACAGCGAAAGTGCGCGCTTGCAGCAATTGATCGAACGCCTGCTGAACCTGGCGCAGGTGGAGCAGCGCCAGGGCCTTGAAGACCAGAGCAGCCTGTCGCTGGCAGCGTTGGTAGACGAAGTAATCAAGGCTCAATGCGCGCGCATCGAAGGCGCCGGGTTGCAGGTCCAGCAGGGGATTGCCGCGGAGGTGCAGGTGTACGGCGAGCCGTTCCTGCTGCGCCAGGCCCTGGGGAACCTGCTGGAAAACGCCCTGGATTTCACCCCGCCCGGTGGCACCTTGCGGTTCAGCGCCAAGGCCTTGAGTGACGGCATCGAATTCACCCTGTTCAACCAGGCCGAGCCGATCCCCGAATACGCGTTGCCGCGCCTCAGTGAGCGCTTCTATTCCCTGCCGCGCCCGGCCAGCGGGCGCAAGAGCACCGGCCTTGGGCTGAATTTTGTCGAAGAGGTGATGAAGCTGCACGGCGGCTCGCTGCAGATCGGCAACGTGCCCGGCGGCGTGCAGGTAAAACTGCATCTCCACACAGTCTCCACATTCCCTTCATAAATCCCCCTTAAGCGCCCGCCAGACTCTCCCCCATCAAAACAGGGAGAGCTTCATGAACCGCAATCTGCTTTTCAAACTGGGCGCCATCGCGCTGCTGATCGTGTTGTTGTTGATTCCGTTGCTGATGATCCACGGGGTGATTACCGACCGTCAGCAATTGCGCGACGACGTCTTGCAGGATATCGCCCGCAGCTCCAGCTACAGCCAGCGCCTCAATGGCCCGGTGTTGGTGGTGCCTTATCGCAAGACCGTCCGGGAGTGGAAACTCAATGAAAAGCTCAACGAACGCTACGAAGAAACCCGTGAGGTGCGCGGTCATCTGTATTTCCTGCCGGAGCAATTTGCCCTCGACGGGCAGGTGCAAACCGAAGTGCGTGCCCGGGGCATTTACCAAGCCCGGTTGTTCCACGCCGACAGCCGGATCAGCGGGCGGTTTGTGTTGCCGGAGCAGCTGGGCATCAAGGAACACTTTGCCGATTACCGCTTTGACCCGGCGTATCTGGCGGTGGGTATCAGCGACATTCGCGGCATCGAAAACGCGCTGAAGCTGGAGCTGGGCAGCCAGCAACTGGCGTTTTCGCCGGGCACCCAAGTGGCGTGGCTGGGGGAGGGTGTGCATGTGATGCTGCCCGAGCAGGACAGCCAGAAGCCGGCACCCTTTGACTTCGCCTTTGACCTGCGCCTGCAAGGCACCGAGCAACTACAAGTGGTGCCGGTGGGCAAGACCAGCCAGGTCAAGCTGGCGTCCAACTGGCCGCACCCGAGCTTTATCGGCAACTTCCTGCCGACCCAGCGCGAGGTCACCGCGCAAGGCTTCAGCGCCCATTGGCAGACCACATTTTTCTCCACCAATTTGGAAGAAGCACTCAGCAGTTGCCTGGCCGAACGCGGCTGTGACGACTTCAACAGCCGCAGCTTTGGCGTGAGCTTTATCGACCCGGTGGACCAGTACCTCAAGAGCGATCGTGCGATCAAATATGCGCTGTTGTTTATCGCCCTGACGTTTGCCGGTTTCTTTCTGTTCGAGGTGCTCAAGAACCTGGCGGTGCACCCGATCCAGTACGCGCTGGTGGGGTTTGCCCTGGCGTTTTTCTACCTGCTGTTGTTGTCGTTGTCCGAGCACATCGGGTTTGGTCCGGCGTACCTGATATCGGCGGCGGCCTGTGTGTTGTTGATCGGGTTTTACGTCTGCCATGTGCTGCGCAGCGTCGCCCATGGCCTGGGGTTTTCGGCGGCGTTGGCGGCGTTGTATGGCTTGCTGTACGGGTTGTTGAGTGCCGAGGATTACGCGTTGCTGATGGGCTCGTTGCTGCTGTTCGGGTTGCTGGGTACGGTGATGGTGCTGACCCGCAAACTGGATTGGTATGGGGTGGGCAAGCGCAAGGAGGTGGGTGATGAGTAGGTCGTTGGGGTTGCGGGAAGATCAGCAGGCGCGGACAAAGTTGGTGATGCAGATCAACGCACTGTTTCCCGAAGCCCGGGAGCTTTTCGTGGCGAGGGAGCTTGCTCCAATGAGGGAGCTTGCTGTGGCGAGGGAGCTTGCTCCCGCTGGAGTGCGAAGCGCTCCCAGGATTTTTGGGGCCGCTGCGCAGCCCAGCGGGAGCAAGCTCCCTCACCACAAGAGAACCCTTGCAGCAGGTTAGGCCGGTGGCTGGGTCTGGAGCATCGACGGCCGCTGACTCACTTCGGCATACCACGCCGCCAGCTTCGGATGGCTCGACCGCCACTGCATGCCCGGGTGGCGGAAGTCCAGGTAAGCCAACGCACACGCCACGCTGATCGCGGCCACGTCAAACGGCCCGGCCAGTTCGGCGATGGCGTCCTGTTCCAGCATGTCGAGGGCGCGACGGATCTTGTCGCGTTGGCCTTCCAGCCACAGGTCCCAGTGTTTCTCCTCGGGGCGCATGGCGGTTTCATAGCGCACCAGCACGGCGGCATCCATGATGCCGTCGGCGGTGGAGGCCAGGGTCAGGCGCCGCCAACGGGCCGGGCCGTTCCGGGGGATCAGCGGGGTCCCGGTATGTTGATAGTCGAAGTAATCGAGGATCACCCGGCTGTCATGCAATACGTTGCCATCGGCCAGGCGCAGAGCGGGGATCTTGCCCAGCGGGTTGTCCTGGATCACCTCCGCGTCAGGCTTGACCGGCGTCGGCACGCAGGCGTGCAAGGTCACGCGATCCAGTTGGCCGGTCTCGTGCAACAGCACCCGTACTTTGCGAACAAACGGCGAGGCAGGGTTGTGGAACAACGTCATGCTGGGGGTGGACATGGGCATTCCTCGGAAAAGGGCAGCGCTAATCTATCTCAACGCTTGAACAACGCCCAGCTACCAATTACAGCCGGAATGCCCAGCCCCACCCAGCTCAACGAATCCCACAACCCGTCCCCCAGCAACGCCGCAAACAACCCGGCCGCACTCAGCAGCCCGATGGCCAGCGGGATGCCGAACACCTTCCAGAAATTCGACTGCCGCGGCTTCATGACTGGGCCGCCTTGCGCCGCACCAGCCACAGGTACACGCCACTGCCCAGGACGATGATGGTCAGCACATCCAGCACCGCCCAGAGGATCTTCATCGGTATGCCGCCGTAGTCACCAAAGTGCAGCGGTTGGGACATGCCCATGGCGTCCATGTACCACGGCCGTTCGGCAATGGCGGTGACCTGCAGGTTGCTGGCGTCGATCAACACCGGTGTCAGCAGGTGCGAGGTCAGGTGCGTGCTGCCTTTCATGAACACCGCGTAATGATGCTCGCTGGAAAAGCGCGTGCCGGGGAACGCGATAAAGTCCGGCTCCATGCCCGGCGCGGCCTTGGCGGCGATCGTCAGCAGGTCGGTGGCGGGGGCGCGCAAGGTCAGCGGCGGGGCGTCTTTGTAGGGTTCGATCATCGCGCTGAGGCTGTCGGTACGCCAGGCGGCGATGATCAGGTCGGCGCAGGCGCTGATCACGCCGGTCACGCCCACCACCAGCGCCCAGGTCAGGGTGACCACGCCGATCAGGTTGTGCAGGTCGAGCCAGCGCAGGCGCGTGGATTTGTCCTGGCGCACCGTGGCGAACTTCAGCCGACGCATGAACGGCAGGTACAACACCGTGCCGGAGATGATCGCCAACACGAACAGAATGCCCATGAACGCCAGCAGCAACTTGCCCGGCAGCCCGGCGAACATATCGACGTGCAGGCGCAGCAGGAACATCGTCAGCCCGCCGTTGGCCGACGGCGTTTCCACGGCTTCGCCGGTACGGGCGTCGAGCATGAAGGTGTGGGAGGAATTGGGTTCGGTGCCGGCGGTGGCGGCCATGATCGCGATCACGCCGTTCTTGTCGTCCTCGTCCCAGGCCAGGTATTGCATGGCTTCGCCGGGTCGATGGGCCTGGGCTTTGGCCACCAGCTGTTCGAGGTTCAGCTGTGGGGTGTCGGCGGGCATGTGTGCCAGCTCGGGTTCGTTGCCCAGCAGGTGGTCGATCTCGTGGTGGAAGATCAACGGCAGGCCGGTGAGGGCGAGCAGCAGCAGGAACAGGGTGCAGACGAGGCTGGTCCAGGTGTGGATGAAGGACCAGCGGCGGATGGTTTTGCTTTTCATTTTCTAGCCTTCAGACACACCGAAGCCGCCCACGAGGGCGGCCTGGTTGTTAGCTCAGTCGATTACCACTGGTAGGTGGCACTGGCGACGACGCTGCGTTGGTCGCCGAAGTAGCAGTAGAAACCATCACAGGTGGAAATGTAGTCCTTGTCGAACAGGTTGGTGGCGTTCAGTTTCACCGAGGCACCTTTGAGGCTGTTGTCCAGACGGCCGAGGTCGTAGTGCACCGAGGCGTCGAACACGGTGTAGGCATCCGCCTTGCCTAGCCAGGTGTTGCCCTGGTCGCCATAGGTGTTACCGGTGTAGCGGGCACCGAAGCCAATGCCGAAGCCATCGAGCGCGCCGCTGTGCCAGGTGTAGTCAGTCCATAGCGAGGCTTGCTGGTTGGGCATCAGTTGCAGGCGATTACCTTTGTAATCCCCTTTTTGCACCTCGGATTTAGCCAAGGTATAGGCCGCGATAACCTTGAGGTTCTCGGTCACATCCGACACGGCTTCCAATTCCAGGCCTTTGACTTTCACTTCACCGGTCTGGTTAGTGACCGGAATGCTGCCCGCCGTGGTGGTGGTCACCAGTACGTTTTTCTGCGTCAGGTCGTAGACCGCGGCAGTCAGCAGGGTGTTCGAGCCGGGTGGTTGGTATTTGATCCCCATTTCCCATTGTTTGCCTTCCGTAGGCTTATACGACTCGGTTGCCGAGACGCTGGCGTTGCTCGCGGGCTGGAAGGATTCGGCGTAGGAGATGTAGGGTACAAACCCCGAGTCGAACACGTAGCTCAGTGCAGCATTGCCACTGAAGTGCTTGATGCGGTCGGTGTTCGTTGCATCTTTCTGGTTGAAGTAGGTGGTGCCCTGATGCACCCAGTCTTCACGCCCTCCGAGGGTCAGGCGCCATTTATCCAGGGCCATCTGGTCTTGCGCATAGAGGCCGGTCTGGACGGTTTTCTGGTTGTAGTCGTAGTACGCCGCCGAGCGCGGTGGGCGAACGATAGGCTGTCCGTAGATCGGGTTGATGACGTTGGTGGTCCCGCCGTCACCGTAGATCGACAGGTACGAGGTGTCGGTACGCTGATGGTCCAGGCCTAGAAGCAGCGTGTGGGTGATGTCGCCGGTGGCAAAATCGGCCTGGAAGTTATTATCAACCGCGAACTGGCCTATGTTTTCGTCAACGTTGGTCGACGTGCGGCCGACGTTCCCGTTCGCATCCACCTGGGTGTACGGATAGGCGCCGACGGTCAGGGTCTGGAAAGACAATTCCGACTTGGTGTAGCGCAGGTTCTGCTTGAACTGCCAGGTATCGTTGAAACGATGTTCGAACGCATAGCCCAGCGCGTAGTAGGTACGGTCGTAGTACTCGTAGTCAGGATCGCCCAGGTTCTTGTGATGCGATATATCCCCCAGTGGCGACTTGATCTTGGTGCCCTGAATCGGCAGGAACTGGCTGGTGGCGCCGGTATCGTCGCGAGTGAACTGCGACAGCAGGGTCAGCTTGGTATCCGGATCAATGTTCCACGTCAGGCTGGGGGCGATGTTGTAGCGCTTGTTTTCGATGTGATCAATCTGCGTGCCGGCGTCGCGCACAACGCCCGTCAGCCCATAGAGAAACTGGCCTTCATCGTCGATCTTGCCGGTGCTGGCGAAGTTGATCTGGCGGTAGTTGTCGCTGCCGTATTGCACTTGGATGGCATTGCTCGATTCCGCGCTGGGACGTCGGCTGACCATGTCCAGCAGGCCGCCTGGCGGGGTCTGGCCGTAGACCGACGACGCCGGGCCACGCAGCAGCGCGAGGCGGTCGAGGTTCCAGGTTTCTGCTTTCGGGTTGGCGTACACGCCGCGTGGCAGCGGCAGGCCGTCGAGGAACTGGGTGGGTTCGAAGCCGCGCACACGCATCCAGTCGTAGCGGGTGTCACTGCCGTAGCTGGCGGACACGATGCCGGGCATGTACTTGACGGCGTCATCCAGGTTCTGGACGTTGCGATCCTGCATTTGCTCGCGAGTGGCGACGGAAATCGAACGCGGGGCTTCGACCAGGGCGGTATCGGTCTTGGTGCCGGCAGCGGTACGAGACGCCAGATAACCCTCCACCGGCCCCCACGCACTTTCCGCATCCGCCTGCCCGGTAATGCTGGTCTCCGGCAACGCCACAACCCCCTCGGGAATCGCGACGAGGCTGAAGGTGCCTGCACTGCTTTGCTCCAGTTGCAGCCCGGTCCCACGCAACGCTTCACGCAACGCGCCCTGCGCATCGAATTGCCCTTTCACCGGCGCGGAAGTCTTGCCCGCCGCCAACCCTGGGTTCAGCGTCAACGCCAAACCGGCCTGGCTGGCGATCTGGTTCAGGGTCGTGGCCAGCGGCGCTGCCGGCAGGTTGTAGGCGCGCACGCTGGAGGCCTGTTCGGCGGCGATCAGCTGGGTGCTGGCCAGCGGGGCGCTGAGGGCAATGGCCACGGCTAACAGGCTGGGGCGCAATAGGGTGTCTAGCGTGCGGGACATACGGCGGCTCCTGAATGGAAATATTTCTCAATTGCCTATGTGCCGAGCGAGATGCAAAAAGTGATAGGGCTCGATGAAAATAATTTCTATTAGTGGGTGAGTGCTGTTTTTGAGGGCCTCATGGCAGGCAAGCCAGCTCCCACAGGGGAACGCATCCCACCTGTGGGCGCTGGCTTGCCTGCGATGACAACGGCCTATGCACCACAGGAGCCTACGGCTTGGGCGCCACCGTCACCCACCACGGCGTGTGTTGTTGAATCTGCACCGGCAAGGTCGGCAACAGTGCATTCAGCGCCAGGTTGGTGTCGTGCAGCGGGAAGCTGCCGGTGATGCGCAGGTCGGCCACCTGTTTATCCACACCCAGGTAGCCGGTGCGGTAGCGGCTCAGTTCCTCAACCACGTCGCCGAGGCGCGCGTTGTCGACCACCAGCATGCCGCGTGTCCAGGCGTCGGTGCCGGGGCTGACAGCCAGCATCGGGCCGAGGCCGTCGCGGCGCATCAGGACTTGCTGGCCTTCCTTGAAGATCTGTTCCTGATGCAGCGCTTCAGGCTGTGCGCCGACGGCAGACTGCAACACGCTGAGGCGCGTGCCGTCGTCTTCGCGCTTGACGATAAACCGCGTGCCCAAGGCGCGCAGGCTGCCTTCGCGGGTTTCGACAAAAAACGGGCGGGCGTCGTTGTGGCCGGTCTCGACGAGGATCTCGCCTTCCTGCAACACGATCAGCCGGCGTTTCTCGTCGAAGCGCACGTCGATGGCGCTGTGGGTATTGAGGTTGATCACCGTACCGTCCGCCAGCTTCAGGGTGCGCTGTTCGCCGGTGGCGGTGCGCTGGTCGGCCAGCCAATAGTTGAGCGGCACGTAGCGCTGGCCGGCGAAGAGCACCAGACCGCACACCAGCACCACACTGGCCAGGCCGCTGCCGAGCTTGCGCACGCGCTTGCGAATGCCTTCGCGCGATTGCAGCAACGCTGCACGGGCCGGGCCCGAGGCCACGCTGAAACGCTGATCGAGCATGCCCAGTTGGCGCCAGGCCCGGGCGTGTTCTTCATTGCTGGCCAGCCATTTGGCGAACTCTTCCTGTTCCACGGCGTTGCCGTCGCCCGAATCGAGGGACAGTTGCCAGGCAATGGCGGCGTCAAGCACCCGTGCCGAGACCGGCTTGGAACTGATCGGGCTCACAGGGGCTCGCCATACAGGGCGATGTAGCACTGGCGAATGCCTTGGGCCAGGTATTGCCGTACCCGAGGCACGGAAACCCCAAGACGCTGGGCGATTTCGGCGTGGCCCATGCCATCGAGGCGGCTATGGAGGAAGGCCGCGCGGGCTTTGCTCGAGAGTTTGCCCAGCAGGCGGTCGATGGCCTTGAGGTCTTCGAGGATCAGTTGCTGCTCTTCAGGAGACGGGTGTTCGCTTTCCGGGATCAGCATCAGCTCGGTGAGGTAAGCCTGTTCCAGGGCGGCGCGGCGGAAGTAGTCGAACAGCAGGCCCTTGGCAATGGCCACGAGAAATGCCCGCGGCTCGCGGGGCTCACGCAGTTCTTCACGGCCGAGCAGGCGCATGAAGGTGTCCTGGCTCAGGTCTTCGGCACGGCTGGGGCAGGCCACATTGCGTCGCAGCCACGCCAACAGCCAGCTGCGATGGTCGCGGTATAACGCGCCAACAAGCTCACTGTGGGGACTTTGCATGGACGACAAGGCGACACCGATCGGGAAGTTTAAACTAACGAGAATTATTCGCGATTGTGGCAGAGGCGTCGTACGGGTGCAATTGGCGTTGGTCGGGCGGCGGCGTAATGATATCTATCATGATGATGCCGCTTACTGTGGCGAGGGAGCTTGCTCCCGCTCGGCTGCGCAGCAGTCGTAATCCAGGCAGTGCATTTATTCAGTTGGAAATGGGTTGGCTGATTTTGGGGGCGCTTCGCACCCCAGCGGGAGCAAGCGCCCTCGCCACCATTAGAATGAGGGTGCTTGCTTGCGGCGTTTCCATTGGCCCAGGCGCTGTTGTAACGCGCGCGGGCTGTCGATCTGCTGCTGCCGTGCGCGGCTGAACAAAATCAACATCAACTCCGCCGTCGCCAACGCATCTGCACTGGCGTGGTGACGCTCGCCCACTTGCAGTTTGAAATGCGTGATCCAGTCATCCAGCCCCGCTTCGCGGATGTTGGCATCAGGGCACAGCAGCGGGGCGATGTCGGCCACGTCCAGGAACGGGTGGTTCAAGCGGTAGCCCAGGCTGTCCTTGAGCGCCCGGCACAGCATGTGTTGATCGAAGGGCGCATGAAACGCCAGCAACGGGCTGTCACCGACAAACGCCATGAAGTCCATCAGCGCTTCAGCCGGATCACTGCCCGCCGCGATGGCACTGGGGCCCAGGCCGTGGATCAGCACGCTGGGACTGAGCTTGGTCTCGGCCCGTTGCAGGGTGCGTTCGAACAGCTGGGAAAAGTCCACCGCGCCGTCTTCGATCACCACCGCGCCAATGGAAAGCACTTGGTCACGATTGAGGTTCAGGCCGCTGGTTTCCAGGTCCACTACTACCCAGCGCTGGTCCCGCAGCGAACCGTCACCCAGCTCCCGAGGTTTGGGCAATTGCTCAACCCGCCGCTGTTGCGCTGCGTCCAGGCCAGGTTTGGGTTTGCGCAGCCAGCCAAACAAGCTCACAGCTGATACCGCAAGGTCAGGCTGCTTTGCAGGCGTTGGGCCTGACGCAGGGATTCGCGCAGGATGCGCCGGTCCAGGTGGTTGAGGCTGTCGGGGTCGACCCGGTTGGAGTAGGGCAGGTTCTCGCGGGTTTGCAGTTGGTGCTGCTGCATGCGGGTTTGCTGGATGAAATGGTAGGCCTCTTCGTAGGCTGCACCGTCGAGGCGCTCGATGACTTCCTTGGCCACCAGTTGGCGCAAGCGCTCCAGGGTGTTGATGGCGCTGATACCGTTGGCCAATGCCAGCAGCCGGGCACCGTCGACAAAGGGTGTGAGGCCTTGCACCTTGAGGTCGAGTGTTGCCTTGTCGGCGCCTTTGCGCGTCAGCACGAAATCCCGGAAACGCCCCACTGGTGGGCGCTGGCGCAACGCGTTTTCGGCCAGCATGCGCTGGAACAAACGGTTGTCTGCCACCTGATCGAGAATGCCCTGACGCAGTTGCTCGCACCCTTGCTCATCGCCCCAGACCACCCGCAGATCAAAATAGATGCTCGAACCCAACAGGTTCTCCGGCGTCGCCTCACGGATAAACCCGGCAAAACGCCGCGCCCATTCAGCCCGGGACAGGCACAACTCAGGGTTGCCGGCCATGATGTTGCCCTTGCACAGGGTGAAGCCGCACAGCGCCAGGCTCTGATTGATCTGCTGTGCCAGGGGCAGCAGGCGGCCACGAATCTCGGCGGCTTCGGCGGCGTCCTTGGCTTCGAACAGAATGCCGTTGTCCTGGTCGGTATACAGCGTCTGCTCGCGGCGGCCCTCGCTGCCGAAACACAGCCAACTGAACGGCACGCCGGGGTCGCCCTTGTCAGCCAGGGTCAACTCGATGACGCGGCACACCGTGTGGTCATTGAGCAAGGTGATGATGTGGGTGATCTGCGTGGACGACGCACCGTGGGCCAGCATGCGCTCCACCAACTGGCCGATTTCGCCACGGATCGCCACCAGGTTTTCGACCCTGGGCGCATTGCGAATGGTGCGCGCCAGGTGCACGAGGTCTACCCGTTGCAGGGAAAACAGATCGCGTTCGGACACCACGCCACACAGGCGCTGATCCTTGACCAGGCACACGTGGGCGATATGCCGTTCGGTCATCGCGATCGCGGCGTCGAAGGCGCTGTGGTCCGGGGTGAGGAAGAACGGCGCCTGGGTCATGTGGCGCTCGATGCCCTGGTTGAAATCGCTGGTACCGTCGGCCACCACCTGGCGCAGGTCCCGCAGGGTGAAAATCCCCAGGGGCGCCTTGTGTTCATCCACGATCACAATGCTGCCCACTTGCTGCTCGTGCATTTGCGTGACTGCTTCACGCAGCGGCGTCAGCGGGCTGCAGGTCACCGGGTGACGCATGGCCAATTCCCCCAGGCGGGTGTTCAGCGAGTATTGCGTGCCGAGGGTTTCCACGGCCTTTTGCTGGACTTGCTGGTTGACCTGGTCCAGCAGGCTGCTCACCCCGCGCAAGGCGAAATCGCGAAATACACTGGAAAGGGCGAACAGCTTGATAAAGGCCGGTTTGTTCAGTTGCAGGCAGAAGGTGTCTTCGGCGGCTTTATGTTCGGTGCGGGTCGCCCGTTCACCCAGCAGTGCCGCCAGTGGGAAACATTCACCGGTGGTGATTTCAAAGGTGGTTTCGGCTGAATCCGGCCGCTCGCCGACCACACGGCCCTGCTTGACGATATAGAAGTGTTCCACCGGCCCGCCCGAGGGCTTGAGGATGCTCTCGCCGGGGGCGTAGAAGCGCAATTGGCACTGCTCTACCAGAAACCCCAGGTGGGTGTTTTCCATCTGGTTGAACGGCGGGAAGCGTTGCAGGAATTGCAGGGTGCCGTGGATGTTCTGCAACACAGCGGTTTTCCCCGCTTGCGTGAAAGCATCAGCTTTACTCATACCTATGACCGCAGTTTTTTTGTCGTTATCGTTCCCCATGGTCGACTCCTGCGCTGCGGGTGCCCATTGGACGTAAGTCTAGGTAGCGATTCGCCCTCACTGACTAGGGAAAAACCTTACATGAATATCGTCCAAACCCCGTAGAACGCCCACTAGGCAAACTTTCCGACGAAGTGCACATTGTTCGCCCTTCCGGCGATGTCTGACTTCTGTGCTGGGAGATTGTTTAGAACTGCCGAGAAACGTATGTCCGACCACGATATTTTGAGTGACGCCGAGCGCGAGGCCCTGAGCGCGGTTATGCAGGAGCCTGATTTACCGCCACAACGGGTTTTGATCGTGGATGACGACAAGGACGCGCGCGAACTGTTGGCAGAAATTCTTGGCTTGGACGGTATTCGCTGCATGACCGCCGACAGCGGCGAGGCGGCATGGGACTTGTTGAGCTCCAGCAGCTCCATTGGCTTACTGATCACCGACCTGCGCATGGCACCGAGCAACGGGCTGCAACTGATTCGCCAGGTACGCGAATCCCCCCGGGCGGCGCTGCCGATCATCATCATGTCGGGGGATGCTGAAGCGCCGGATGTGATTGATGCGATGCATTTGAGCGTGGTGGATTTTTTGCTCAAGCCCATTGATAGCGCGAAGCTGGCGAAGATGGTGAAGCGGGAGTTGGGGATGGCGCAGTAAAACCCCGTTCCCAAAAAAAAGCCCTGATCGAAAGATCAGGGCTTTTTCGTTTCTAGCGCTTACTCACAGACCATTCTTGGCCTTGAACTCCCGACGCCGACGGTGCAACACCGGCTCGGTGTACCCGTTCGGTTGCTTGGTCCCTTCAATCACCAACTCCACCGCTGCCTGGAATGCGATGTTGCTGTCGAAATCCGGAGCCAGCGGGCGATACAGCGCGTCACCGGCGTTCTGACGGTCCACCACCGGCGCCATGCGCTTGAGGCTTTCCATCACCTGGGCTTCATTGACGATGCCATGGCGCAGCCAGTTGGCGATGTGCTGGCTGGAGATACGCAGGGTGGCGCGGTCTTCCATCAGGCCAACGTCATTGATGTCCGGCACTTTCGAACAACCCACGCCCTGGTCGATCCAGCGCACCACGTAACCGAGGATGCCCTGGGCGTTGTTGTCCAGTTCGTTGCGGATTTCTTCGTCAGACCAATCGGTATTCTGGGCCAGAGGAATGGTCAGGATATCGTCCACCGACGCGCGTTCGCGCTTGGCCAACTCGGCCTGGCGGGCGAATACGTCAACCTTGTGATAGTGCAGCGCGTGCAGCGCAGCCGCCGTTGGCGAAGGAACCCATGCCGTGTTGGCGCCGGCCAGCGGGTGGGCAATTTTCTGCTCGAGCATGGCGGCCATCAGGTCGGGCATCGCCCACATGCCTTTACCGATTTGTGCGCGGCCTTGCAGGCCGGTGCTCAAGCCGATATCGACGTTCCAGTTTTCGTAGGCGCCGATCCATTTCTCAGCCTTCATGGCGGCCTTGCGCACCATCGCGCCCGCTTCCATGGAGGTGTGGATTTCATCGCCGGTACGGTCGAGGAAGCCGGTGTTGATAAACACCACGCGCTCGCTGGCCGCCTTGATGCAGGCCTTGAGGTTGACCGTGGTGCGGCGCTCCTCGTCCATGATCCCGACTTTGAGGGTGTTGCGTGGCAGCTTCAGCACGTCTTCGATGCGGCCGAACAGCTCGTTGGTGAACGCGGCTTCTTCCGGGCCATGCATCTTCGGCTTAACGATGTACACCGAACCGGTGCGGCTGTTCTTGCGGCTGGTGTTGCCGTTGAGGCTGTGGATAGCCGACAGGCTGGTGAGCAGGCCGTCGAGAATGCCTTCCGGCACTTCGTTGCCGTCTTTGTCGAGGATCGCGTCGATGGTCATCAAGTGGCCAACGTTGCGCACGAATAGCAGCGAACGACCGTGCAGGGTCACTTCCTTACCGTCGGCACCGGTGTAGACGCGGTCGGCGTTCATGGTGCGGGTAAAGGTCTTGCCACCCTTGGCGACTTCTTCCGACAGGTCGCCCTTCATCAGGCCGAGCCAGTTGCGGTAGATCACCACCTTGTCATCGGCATCGACGGCGGCGACGGAGTCTTCGCAGTCCATGATGGTGGTCAGGGCGGCTTCCATCAGCACGTCCTTCACGCCGGCGGCATCGGTCTGGCCGACCGGGGTGCTGGCGTCGATCTGGATTTCGAAGTGCAGGCCGTTGTGCTTGAGCAGGACGGCAGTCGGCTTGGCAGCGTCGCCCTGGTAGCCGATCAACTGCGCATCGCTGCGCAGGCCGCTGTTGCTGCCGCCCTTGAGGCTGACCACCAGCTTGCCGTCGACGATCTTGTAGCCAGTGGAGTCCACATGGCTACCGGCTGCCAGTGGCGCGGCTTCGTCGAGGAAGGCGCGGGCGAAGGCGATGACCTTGTCGCCACGTACCTTGTTGTAGCCTTTGCCTTTCTCGGCGCCGTCGGCTTCGCTGATGGCATCGGTGCCATAGAGCGCGTCATACAGCGAACCCCAGCGCGCATTCGAGGCGTTGAGGGCGAAACGGGCGTTCATCACCGGCACCACCAGCTGCGGGCCGGCCATGTGGGCAATTTCTTCATCGACGTTTTGGGTCGAGGCCTGGAAATCCGCGGCTTCTGGCAGCAGGTATCCGATATCTTGAAGGAAGGCTTTGTAGGCCACCGCGTCGTGGGCCTGGCCGGCGTGTGTCTGGTGCCAGGTGTCGATCCGCGCTTGAAAATCGTCGCGTTTGGCGAGTAGGGCTTTGTTCTTCGGCGCCAGGTCGTGGATGACCTTGTCGGCACCGGCCCAGAACTGGTCGGCGGTAATGCCGGTACCAGGAATGGCTTCGTTGTTCACGAAGTCGAACAGGACTTTGGCGACCTGCAGGCCACCGACTTGAACGTGTTCAGTCATTGCTTGCCTCACTCTGCGGAGCTTATGCGCTTTTCAGCTTTTCAATTTACCAATGAAGCCTCTGGCCATGTAAACCGCGAGCATGCCGCACCAGTACATGCCGATGAAGGCGGCTGGGCGGGCTGCGTCGCGGTGCGTGGTTGCCTTGGCAGACATCGACCTAACGTTATGTAGTGCGCGATTGGGCATACTACATGATGAGTTGCGGTTGTGAAAATTAGACTAAATACGTCGTTTAGCGACCCACTTTGGTCGTACGGTCACAGTGGGGTACAGGATGTTCTCAAAAAACTATTGGATTGTTCCAGATAAATATAAAAATGGTACACGATTTGTTTTCGCGGGCGCCTGCGTCCACCTTGTAAGAGCGAGCTTGCTCGCGAAGATCGTTAACGATAACGCGGGATGCCTGACACCCAACGGTGCTCTCACGTTCTTCGCGAGCAAGCTCGCTCCTACAGAATCATAAGAAGAGGACGACACCATGGACCATCTCGTACTGACTGTCATCGCCCCGGACAAACCTGGCGTGGTCGAACGCATCGCCCAATGCATCGCGTCCCACGGCGGCAACTGGCTGGAAAGCCGTATGGCGCACATGGCCGGGCAGTTTGCCGGGATCTTGCGGGTGAGTGTGCCGGCGGAAAATCGTCTGGATTTGATTGGGGCGCTGGAAGACTTGTCCACCCACGGCATTCGCGTACTGCTGGGCGAAAGCAGCTCGGTCGCCGCCAGCGAGTCGCAACCGATCGCGATGGCGCTGGTGGGCAATGACCGGCCGGGGATTGTTCGCGACATCACCGCGCTGCTCAGCAAGCAGGGCGTCAACCTGGAGCGCTTGATCACCGACGTGCGACCGGCACCCATGAGCAGCGACCTGCTGTTCCATGCCGAAGCCTTGCTGGCGGTGCCTTTGACACTGCCGTTGGAAACTTTGCAGGCGGCATTGGAAACCCTGGCAGACGACCTGATGGTGGAACTGGAGCTGCGCAGCGAGGAATAGTTGCCCACAAGGTTATGCATGGAAATCTTGCATGGGCCTGTGGATAACCTGTAGAGACCCGCGCCCAGCCCAGGCGGGCCGCGGCTCTTCGCTGGCTGAGCAAAAAACGAACAGTTTCAAGGGCTTGTGCACAAACGCCGGGGATCAGGCTGTGGATAACCTTGGGGTGAATGCCTGCAAGCCACGCCGGCTGTGGCTTGCAGGGGGTTGTTCGTTATTTGATCAGTTTTTCCGTACGGTCAGCCAGGCGTCGAGGCTGTAAACCACCAGGCCGGCCCAGATAAAGCAGAAAGCGATCAACGTGGCCGGCGCCAGATGTTCGTTGAACAGCAGCACCGCTTCCAGCAGCACCAGTGTCGGCGCCACGTATTGCAGGAAGCCCAGGGCGGTGTAGGGCAAATGCCGCGCGGCGGCGTTGAAACACACCAGTGGGATCAGTGTCACCGGGCCAGCGGCCACCAGCCACCACGCTTCGGACGTGCTCCAGAACGCCATCTGCGCACTGTGGGCGGACGGGTTGAACAGCAGCCACGCGATGGCAATCGGCACCAGCATCCAGGTTTCCACCACCAGCCCGGGCAGCGCCTTGACCGGCGCCTGCTTGCGGATCAATCCATAGAAACCGAAAGTCGCCGCCAGTACCAGGGACACCCACGGCAAGCTGCCGACCTGCCACACCTGTTGCGCCACACCCACTGCCGCCAGGCCCACGGCCACCCATTGCAGGCGGCGCAGGCGCTCGCCCAGGATCACCATGCCCAGCAGCACGTTCACCAGCGGGTTGATGTAGTAACCGAGACTGGCCTCGAGCATGCGGCCACTGTTCACCGACCACACGTAGGTCAGCCAGTTGGCCGCGATCAAGGTGCCGCTGAGTGCGAGGATTGCCAGGCGCTTGGGGTTGTCCCGCAGTTCTCGGAGCCAGCCCGGGTGTTTCCAGACCATCAGCAGCAAACTGCCAAACAGCGCGGACCACAGCACGCGGTTGACGATGATTTCTGCGGCGGGAACGCTGGCGATGGCCTTGAAGTAGATCGGGAACAGGCCCCAGATGACGTAGGCACTCAGGCCCAATATGTATCCGCGACGGGGGTTGGCGGCTTGCATGCAGAATCCTTGCTTAGGCAGCTAACAAAGCCGCGATTGTAAGGATATTTGTCAGGGGATGTGTGTTGAAAGTGTAGGGCCCAAGGTCAGGGCCCAGACGGCAGGGATCAGAACAGCTTCAACGGTTCTTCGTTGAGCGCCGACAACTGTTCACGCAACGCCAGCACCTGGTCGCCCCAGTAACGTTCGCTGCCGAACCACGGGAAGCTGTGGGGGAACGCCGGGTCGTCCCAGCGCCGCGCGAGCCAGGCGCTGTAGTGCATCAGGCGCAGGGCGCGCAGCGGTTCGATCAGGGCCAGTTCGCGCGGGTCGAAGTCGTGGAATTCCTGGTAGCCGTCCATCAATTCCGACAGCTGCCCCAGGCATTCCTGACGGTCACCGGCGAGCATCATCCAAAGGTCCTGAACGGCAGGGCCCATGCGGCAGTCATCAAGGTCGACGATGTGGAACATCTCGTCGCGGCACATCATGTTGCCGGGGTGGCAATCACCGTGCATGCGGATGTTCTTGTGGGGCGTGGCCTTGTAGACCTCTTCCACACGCTTGAGCAGGTCGCGGGCAACGGACTCGTAGGCGGGCAGCAGGCTGCGAGGAATGAAATTGCCTTCCAGCAGGGTGTTCAGGGAATCGTGACCGAAATTCTTCACGCCCAGGGCTTCGCGGTGTTCGAAGGGGCGGGTGGAACCGACCGCGTGCAGGCGCCCGAGCAGTTGGCCGAGGCGATACAGCTGGTCGAGGTTGCCCGGCTCTGGCGCGCGGCCACCCCGGCGCGGGAACAGGGTGAAGCGGAAACCGGCGTGTTCGAACAGGCTTTCACCGTTGTGAATCATCGGCGCCACCACCGGCACGTCGCACTCGGCCAGTTCGAAGGTGAAGCTGTGTTCTTCGAGGATCGCTTCGTTGGTCCAGCGCTGAGGCCGGTAGAACTTGGCGATCAAGGGCTCGGAGTCTTCGATGCCGACCTGGTACACACGGTTTTCGTAGCTGTTGAGCGCGAGGATGCGGGCGTCGCTGAGGAAACCGATGCTTTCGACAGCGTCGAGCACCAGGTCAGGGGTCAGTGTTTCAAACGGGTGTGCCATGCGAACTCCTGCGCGCAGCAGGGCGCCGCGTCCGGCCGGGTATGGTAACGCACCCAGGGTTGGATAGGTGGTGACTGTTCTGATGCCTTCGCGAGCAAGCCCGCTCCCACATTTGACCGCATTCCAAAGCCAGGACTCGGTTTAATGTGGGAGCGGGCTTGCTCGCGAAGAGGCCTTATCAGGCGCCGACGATCCCGCCATCATCCCGACGAATCGCCATCACCGACGACCGTGGCTTGCCATTCGGCAGGTGCTCCGGCCAGGTCGAACCACCGGTTTCCCCCGGATGCTGAATCCCCACGAACAGGGTTTTCTGGTCCGGCGAGAAGCTGATCCCGGTCACTTCACAGGCCACCGGCCCTACCATGAACCGGCGAATTTCACCGGTCGACGGGTCGGCACACAGCATCTGGTTGTTACCCATCCCGGCAAAGTCGCCACCGTTGCTGTAGTCGCCATCGGTCAGGATCCACAACCGCCCGGCCTTGTCGAAGCCCAGCCCATCCGGGCTGTTGAACATGTTCTGCGGGTTGATGTTGGACGAGCCGCCCTTTGGCGTCCCGGCATGCACCGCCGGGTTGCCGGCCACCACAAACAGGTCCCAGCTGAAGTCCGGCGCGCCATGGTCATTGGCGTTGGCCTTCCAGCGCAGGATCTGCCCGTAGACGTTTTTCTCCCGCGGGTTCGGGCCGCCGACCGGCTGGCCGTCTTCGCCGCGCTTGGCGTTGTTGGTCAGGGTGCAATACACCTGGCCGTCGGTGGGGCTGACCACGATCCATTCCGGGCGGTCCATGCGGGTGGCTTTCACCACGCTGGCGGCCAGGCGTGCGTGGATCAGCACTTCGGCCTGGCTGGCGAAACCGCTGTTGGCGTCGATGCCGTTCTTGCCGTAGGTCAGTTCGACCCATTGGCCCTGGCC
Organism: Pseudomonas sp. PAMC 26793; assembly: GCF_000313235.1. Lineage (NCBI taxonomy): Bacteria > Pseudomonadati > Pseudomonadota > Gammaproteobacteria > Pseudomonadales > Pseudomonadaceae > Pseudomonas > Pseudomonas sp. PAMC 26793. The sequence continues at coordinate 93,211 of NZ_AMXG01000023.1, read as the reverse complement.
CTTGGGATGGTCGGCATTGCCGTCGCCCGCGTCGAAGATCGCCACGTACAAGGTGCCGTGGTCCAGCAGGTCCTTGTTGGCCTTGGGGTTCTTGTGATTGATCTTGTCGCGGCTGATGAACTTGTAGATGAACTCGCCGCGTTCGTCGTCGCCCATGTACACCACGGCGCGGCCGTCGCGGGTTTCCGCCAAGGCGGCGTTTTCGTGCTTGAAGCGGCCCAGGGCGGTGCGTTTGACCGGCGTGGGTTGGGGGTCGAACGGGTCGATTTCCACCACCCAGCCATGGCGGTTGAGTTCGTTGGGGTTCTTGGCCAGGTCGAAGCGCGGGTCGTGGGGGTGCCAGTTGATGTCTTTGCTGGCGGCCACTACGCCGTAGCGTTTCTGCCCGGCGTCGAAGGTCTGTTGCGGGTTGCTGCTGCCGAAGCAGTCGGTGAAGTTCTCTTCGCAGGTCAGGTAGGTGCCCCACGGGGTCTTGCCGTTGGCGCAGTTCTGGAAGGTGCCGAGGACTTTCTTGCCGGTTTTGTCGGCGCTGGTTTTCAGCCAGGCATGGCCCGCTGCGGGGCCGCCAAAGCGGATCGGCGAGTTGCCGTGGATGCGCCGGTTGTAGCGCGAGTCCTGGACGAACTGCCAGGTGCCGCCTTTGCGCCGCACTTCGATCACCGACACCCCTTCGCTGGCCAGTGCCTTGCGCACGTCTTCGGCTGATTGCGGGGAGCCGCCGTGGGCGTAGAGGTAGCGATAGTTGGTGTATTCGTTGTTGATCGCCATCAGCGCTCGGTTGTCGTCACCGGGGAAGGCAAACAGGCTCATGCCGTCGTTGTTGTCGCCGAACTGTTGTTCCTGGGCCTTGGCGGTGCCGTTGCCGCTGGGGTCGAAGGCCGGCGCGTTCTTGTGCAGCGGCTGGCCCCAACTGATTAGTACCGAGGCGCTGTAGCCGGGGGGCAGGGTGATGGTGTCGCTGGTGGCTGCGGCGATGCTGGTGAAACCCAGCAATGGGCTGTTCGACGCGGCGTTGACGGCCAGGGCGCTGCGGGTCAGCAGGTTGCCGCCGAGGAACATCGCCGCACCGCACAGGGCGCCGGCGCCGATAAAACGCCGGCGGGTGAGGCCGACCATCTGTTCCAGGTCGGTGGCTTGGTTTTCTTCTAATAGGCTCATTTCAGGCTCCCTGCGGGTTTTTGCAGACACCTTAGGGAGCGGTCGTGACGAAATTGTTGCAGTTTGAAGCGTTACACCGGGGTGCCCAGCAGCACGTTGCTGGGGGAGAACTGCACCTTCACCTGCATGCCTTCGGTGGCATTGATCTGCGCAAGTGCGTCGGGCCGGGCCAGGGCACACAAAACCTGACCATTGGGCAAAGTGATACGGACCTCGCTGGGGCCATCATCGGCGTCGAGAATCGCCTCGATTTTTCCTTCCAGGCAATTGTGTCCAGGTGTTGCTGACTGCGAGGCGGCCAGCACTTCAAGCCAGCCAGCCTTGATCAGGGCCACCACCTCGGTGCCGGTCTCCAGCTCCAGATGCAAAGTACTGTCGTGGGTGATCTGTGCATCCAGGCTCAGCCCGCCGGCCAGTTCCAGGCGAATCAGGTCGTTGCGGCCATGGCTGTCGATGGCCATGACCTTGCCGTGCAACTGGTTGCGCGCGCTGGTGCGCAGCATCAGGCGGCCCAGCAGGTTGAAGTCGCTGGCGTCTTCGACGGAATCCAGCACCTGGGCTTGCAGCACTTGCAGACGCTGGTAGAGGCGCAACACCCGTTCGCCTTCTGCCGTCAGCTTGGCGCCGCCACCGCCCTTGCCGCCGACACTGCGTTCCACCAGGGGCTTTTGCGCCAGGTTGTTCAGCTCGTCGATGGCGTCCCACGCGGCCTTGTAGCTCAAGCCCGCGCTCTTTGCCGCGCGGGTGATGGAGCCCTGTTCGGCAATGTGTTGCAGCAACGCAATGCGTTGGGGGCGGCGGACGATGTGTTGGCTCAAGAGGGTTGGCAGGGACATGGGGACACGCTTCGATGGAATGGGCAGACGTTGCGGGCAGGGCGTCTGAGAGTCAAGTCATGTGCCGGGTTTGGGCGTGCGGGCCAGGCAATACACATCCACCTGTCGGGCGCCGGCGTCCGTCAATAGGCTGGCCAGGCTGTTGGCGGTGGCGCCGGTGGTCAGTACGTCATCGATCAGCGCCAGGTGTCGGCCTTTGATTTGCGCACCGTCCGCCAAGGCAAAGGCCTGGAGCAGGTTGCGCTGGCGGGTCTTGGCGTCCAGGTCCTGTTGCGCCACCGTTTCATGAGGCCGTAACAGCAGGTGCTCATCGTAGGGGATATTCAGGTCCTTGCTCAGCCAGCGCGCGAGCATGGCTGACTGGTTGTAACCCCGTTCCCGCAGGCGTTTGCGAGCCAGGGGCACGGGTAGCAGGCAGTCGGGGCGCGTCAGCTGCGCATCGTCATAACGGTGTTGCAGAAACTGCCCCAGCAGGTGCGCGAGCAAATGGCCCAGCGGCCATCGGGCCTGATGCTTGAAGCGGCTGATCAGGCTGTCGATGGGAAAGCTGTAGGTCCAGGGGGCAACCACCTGTTTAAACGCCGGTGGTCGCTTCAGGCATTGGCCGCACACCAGGCCCGACATGGGCAACGGCAGCGCGCACACTTCGCAATGATCCATCAACCAGGGCAGTTCGGTTTCGCAGGTGTTGCAGATGGAATGGGCTGTTTCGCTGCTTTCATCACACACTAAACAGGTTTGGTTGCTTTTTAACCAGATGTAAACCTCGTGTTTCTTATCAAGTTGACAGTGCATGAATCTTCCTTAAATATGCCGAGCATCCGTGTCGTGCCTGTGGGTATTACTTTCCGCAGGGCTTGCCAAAGCATAATCAAGGAATCGCCCATGAGCGCCAGCATCACTGCCAACCTGCGTCACGATTGGTCTTTAACCGAAGTCAAAGCGCTGTTCGTGCAGCCCTTCAACGACCTGTTGTTCCAGGCGCAGACCGTGCACCGCGCGCATTTCGACGCCAACCGCGTCCAGGTTTCCACGCTGCTGTCGATCAAGACCGGCGCCTGCCCGGAAGATTGCAAATATTGTCCGCAGTCGGGCCACTACAACACGGGCCTGGAAAAAGAGAAGCTGATGGAAGTGCAGAAGGTCCTCGAAGAGGCCGCTCGCGCCAAGGCCATCGGTTCGACCCGCTTCTGCATGGGCGCCGCCTGGAAACACCCGTCGGCCAAAGACATGCCCTACGTGCTGGAGATGGTCAAAGGCGTGAAAGCCATGGGTCTGGAAACCTGCATGACCCTCGGCCGCCTCGACCAGGACCAGACCGAAGCCCTGGCCCAGGCTGGTCTCGATTACTACAACCACAACCTCGACACGTCGCCGGAGTTCTACGGTTCGATCATCACTACCCGCACCTACGCCGAGCGTTTGCAAACCCTGGCCTACGTGCGTGATTCGGGGATGAAGATCTGCTCCGGCGGCATCCTCGGCATGGGCGAGTCCCTGGACGACCGCGCCAACCTGCTGATCCAGTTGGCCAACCTGCCGGAGCATCCGGAATCGGTGCCGATCAACATGCTGGTGAAGGTTGCCGGCACGCCGTTGGAAAACGCCGACGACATCGACCCGTTCGACTTCATCCGCATGCTGGCAGTGGCGCGCATCCTGATGCCGCAGTCCCATGTGCGGCTGTCGGCCGGGCGTGAGGCGATGAACGAGCAGATGCAGGCCCTGGCGTTTTTTGCCGGTGCCAACTCGATTTTCTACGGCGACAAACTGCTGACCACCGCCAACCCGCAGGCGGACAAGGACATGCAACTGTTCTCGCGCCTGGGCATCTTGCCGGAGGCTCGCGAAGAGCACGCCGACGAAGTGCACCAGGCGGCGATCGAGCAGGCGCTGGTGGAGCAGAAGAGCAGCGAGCAGTTCTATAACGCGGCTGTTTGATAAGTCCACTTTGGAATGCCATCCAAATGTGGGAGCGGGCTTGCTCGCGAAGGCGGTGTGTCAGCCAATACATAAGCTGACTGATCCACTGCTTTCGCGAGCAAGCCCGCTCCCACATTTTTGACTGCGTTCATCCTGATCTACCGAGGTCTCATGTCTTTCGATCTCGCCGCGCGTCTTGCGGCTCGTCGTGCCGAACACCTGTATCGCCAGCGTCCACTGCTGCAGAGCCCTCAAGGCCCTGACGTGGTGGTCGATGGCCAGCCGTTGCTGGCGTTCTGCAATAACGACTACCTGGGCCTGGCCAATCACCCGCAAGTGATTGAAGCCTGGCGCGCGGGCGCTGCTCGCTGGGGTGTCGGTGGCGGCGCTTCGCATCTGGTGATTGGCCACAGCACGCCGCACCATGAACTGGAAGAAGCCTTGGCCGACCTGACTGGTCGCCCCCGGGCGCTGTTGTTCACCACCGGTTATATGGCCAACCTCGGCGCGGTCACGGCGCTGGTGGGGCAGGGCGATACGGTGCTGGAAGACCGTCTCAACCATGCCTCGCTGCTGGATGCCGGTTTGCTCTCCGGTGCACGCTTCAATCGTTACCTGCACAACGACGCGGCCAGTCTGGCCAAGCGCTTGGAGAAAGCCACGGGTAATGCGCTGGTGGTCACCGACGGCGTGTTCAGCATGGACGGCGACCTGGCTGACCTGCCGGCGCTGGCCCGTGAAACCCGGGCCAAGGGCGCATGGCTGATGGTGGATGACGCCCATGGCTTCGGGCCTTTGGGCGCCAACGGTGGTGGCATCGTCGAGCATTTCGGTTTGAGCCAGGAAGACGTGCCGGTGCTGGTAGGCACCTTGGGCAAGGCCTTCGGTACCGCCGGCGCATTTGTGGCGGGCAGCGAAGAGCTGATCGAAAGCCTGATCCAGTTCGCCCGCCCGTATATCTACACCACCAGCCAACCGCCGGCACTGGCCTGCGCCACGCTGAAAAGCCTGGAATTGCTGCGCACCGAGCATTGGCGGCGGGAGCATTTGAATGGGCTGATCCGCCAATTCCGCCAGGGTGCCGAGCAGATCGGCCTGGAGCTGATGGACAGTTTCACGCCGATCCAGCCGATCATGATTGGCGACAGTGCCCGTGCCGTGCGTTTGTCGCGGATGTTGCGCGAGCGTGGGCTGATGGTGACGGCGATCCGGCCACCGACCGTGCCAGCCGGCAGCGCTCGCCTGCGGGTAACCCTGACGGCGGCCCACAGCGAAGCCCAGGTGCAGCTATTGTTAAACGCATTGGAAGCGTGTTTCCGCTTGTTAGGCCAGGAGCCCGACCATGCGTGATCGACTGGTATTGCTGCCGGGTTGGGGCCTTGGCGTGTCACCGCTGGAACCGCTGGCGGCGGCGTTGCAAGGGCTGGATGAACACTTGCGGGTGCACATCGAACCCTTGCCGGTGTTGGCCACCAGCGACCTCGACGAATGGCTCGACGAACTGGACGCCAGCCTGCCGGACAACGCCTGGCTGGGCGGCTGGTCCCTCGGCGGGATGTTGGCTTCGGAGCTTGCAGCGCGCCGGGGTGATCGTTGCTGTGGCCTGGTGACCTTGGCCAGTAACCCGTGTTTTGTCGCCCATGATGGCTGGCCGAGCGCAATGCCCGGCGAAACCTTCGATGCGTTTCTCGCCGGGTGCAATGCCGATTCCCAGGTCACGCTCAAACGCTTCGGCCTGCTGTGCGCCAAGGGCGCGGAAGATCCTCGTGGGCTGGCGCGGTTGTTGGTCAGCGGGGCTCCGAATACGCCTTCGCCGGTCTTGATGACGGGCCTTGAGTTACTCGCTCAACTGGATACCCGTGAGGCGTTGCTGGCTTTTCGCGGCCCGCAATTGCATCTGTTTGCCGGCATGGACGGCCTGGTGCCCGCCGAGGCAGCCAGTGATCTGCTGACGTTGTTGCCCGATGTTGAAATCGGCCTGATTGAACAGGCCGGTCACGCTTTTCTACTGGAGGACCCCCATGGTGTGGCGGGGGCCATCCAGGCTTTTTTGCATGAGTGCGGTGATGACTGATTTGTCCCATGTGCTGCCCGGCGGCTTGCCAGACAAGCGTCAGGTAGCGGCCTCCTTTTCCCGCGCCGCCGCCAGTTACGACAGCGTTGCCGAGTTGCAGCGTGCGGTGGGCAGCGAGCTGTTGCGGCGTTTGCCCGAAGGTCTTTCTCCACAGCGCTGGCTGGACCTGGGCAGTGGCACGGGCTATTTCAGTCGTGTACTGGGCCAGTCATTTCCGGATAGCCAGGGTTTGGCCCTGGATATCGCCGAGGGCATGCTCAACCACGCCCGGCCCTTGGGCGGCGCGCAGCACTTTGTCGCTGGCGATGCCGAGCGCTTGCCGTTGCAGGACGCCAGTTGCGGGCTGATTTACTCCAGTTTGGCGGTGCAGTGGTGCTCGGATTTTGCAGCAGTGCTCAGTGAAGCGCGTCGTGTGTTGCAGCCCGGCGGTGTGCTGGCGTTTGCCAGCCTGTGCGTGGGTACGCTGGATGAGTTGCGCGAAAGCTGGCGCGCGGCGGATGGCATGGTTCATGTGAACCGCTTCCGGCCGTTCAGTGCTTATGAGCAGTTGTGCGCGGCCAGCGGCTTGCAGTTGCGTAGCCTGGAGCAGCGTCCCCACGTGTTGCACTACCCCGACGTGCGCAGCCTGACCCACGAACTGAAAGCATTGGGTGCGCACAATCTGAACCCGGGGCGCCCCGGAGGCTTGACGGGCCGGGCGCGGATTGTTGCACTGGTGCAAGCCTACGAGCAGTTCCGCCAGGCCCAGGGCCTGCCGGCGACTTATCAAGTGGTGTACGCCGTCCTGGAGAAACCTCTATGAATGCCGCTTACTTCATCACAGGGACCGACACTGATGTCGGCAAGACCACCATCGCCGTCGGCCTGCTGCATGCCGCGCGGCAAGCCGGCAAAAGTACCGCCGCGGGCAAACCGGTGGCCTCGGGTTGCCAACTGACGCCCAAGGGCCTGCGCAATTCGGATGCCCTGGCGTTGCTGGCCGAGTGTTCGCTGCCCTTGACCTATGCCGAGGTCAATCCGGTGGCGTTCGAGCCGGCCATCGCGCCGCATCTGGCAGCCCGCGAAGCCGGTGTGGCACTGACGGTGCAGTCGTTGTTGAAGCCCATGCAGCATATTCTGGCCAAGCAGGCAGACTTCACCTTGATTGAAGGCGCGGGCGGTTGGCGTGTGCCCTTGGCGGATCAGGACAATCTGTCGGACCTGGCCCAGGCGCTGAAGCTGCCGGTGATTCTGGTGGTGGGTGTGCGACTGGGTTGTATCAGTCACGCGTTGCTGACCGCCGAAGCCATCGCCCGGGACGGTTTACCGCTGGCGGGTTGGGTGGCGAATATCATCGATCCGAAGACCTCTCGTCTGGAAGAAAACCTCGCGACCCTGGCGGAGCGACTCCCCGCGCCATGCCTGGGAAGGGTGCCCAAGCTCAAGCATCCCAGCGCCGAAGCGGTCGCCGAGTACTTGCAACTGGACCTGCTTGACTAGTTTTGCCTATCAATAAGGCATTATGCCATTAGTGTTTTTAACGGGCCTTTTGCCGGTATGTCTGCTTCAATAAGGTTTCACGATTCTCTTTCAGGCAGGTTCACGCCATGGAAATCTCTGGTAGCAGTGCGTTTTACTCGGGACTGAGCGCCATTCAGACCGGGCAGAACCGTGTCGACCAGGCCGCCGGCAAGATCGCCAGCGCCGCCACTACCCAGCCTTCGGACGCGCAAAATGATCGTTTGCGTTCGGTAGAGGCCAATCAGGCCAGCAACTCGGCGAGCAATATGGTCGAGATGGCCCAAGGCAAGTTCCAGGTCGAGCTGGGCGCCAAAGTCGCCAAGGCTTCCGACGAAATGCTCGGTACGTTGATCGACACTTACGCATAAGCCCCCCTCTTATCGTGCGAGCTGGCTTCTCTGTGGGAGCTGGCTTGCCTGCGATAGCGTCACCTCGATCCTCCTGATACACCGCGGCGCCCGCATCGCAGGCAAGCCAGCTCCCACATTGATCTTCACCGCTCAATAATCTTTTTTCACCCCGAATCGTCATGCGGCATTTCGCTGCAGGCCTCGCCGTGCCTGACGTTGACCTGCGTCATGACAAACGGCATTTGCACGACGCTTGACAAGGATTGGTCGTAAACGTATGTTTCAAACAACTGTTTGACCGCTACAACAATCCACGCGGTTGTTCATCCCAGATACATCAGCAGAGGTTTATCGCTATGCCTGACTACAAGGCCCCCTTGCGTGATATTCGCTTCGTTCGTGACGAACTGCTCGGCTATGAAGCGCACTATCAGAGCCTGCCGGCTTGCCAGGACGCTACCCCGGACATGGTTGACGCCATTCTCGAAGAAGGCGCCAAGTTCTGTGAGCAGGTACTGGCACCGCTGAACCGCGTGGGTGACATCGAAGGTTGCACCTGGAGCGAGTCAGGCGTTAAGACCCCTACCGGTTTCAAAGAAGCCTACAAACAGTTCGTTGAAGGCGGCTGGCCAAGCCTGGCCCACGACGTGGCGCACGGTGGCCAAGGCCTGCCGGAGTCCCTGGGCCTAGCAGTCAGCGAAATGGTCGGCGAAGCCAACTGGTCGTGGGGCATGTACCCCGGTCTGTCCCATGGCGCGATGAACACCATTTCCGAGCACGGCACCCCCGAGCAGCAAGAGGCTTACCTGACCAAACTGGTGTCGGGCGAGTGGACCGGCACCATGTGCCTGACCGAACCGCACTGCGGCACCGACCTGGGCATGCTGCGCACCAAGGCCGAGCCTCAGGCTGATGGCTCCTACAAGGTTTCCGGCACCAAGATCTTCATCTCGGCCGGCGAACACGACATGGCCGACAACATCGTCCACATCGTGCTGGCTCGCCTGCCGGACGCACCGGCTGGCACCAAAGGCATTTCGCTGTTCATCGTTCCCAAGTTCGTACCGAACGCTGACGGCTCGATTGGCGAGCGCAACGCGGTGTCCTGTGGTTCCCTGGAACACAAGATGGGCATCCACGGCAACGCCACCTGCGTGATGAACTTCGACGCGGCCACCGGTTTCCTGATCGGCCCGGCGAACAAAGGCCTGAACTGCATGTTCACCTTTATGAACACCGCTCGTTTGGGTACCGCGCTGCAAGGCTTGTCCCACGCTGAAATCGGCTTCCAGGGCGGCCTGAAATATGCTCGCGACCGCCTGCAAATGCGCTCCCTGACTGGCCCGAAAGCGCCGGACAAGGCGGCCGACCCGATCATCGTGCACCCTGACGTGCGCCGCATGCTGCTGACCATGAAAGCCTTCGCCGAAGGCAACCGCGCGATGGTGTACTTCACCGCCAAGCAGGTTGACGTGGTCAAGTACGGCACCGACGACGAAGCCAAGAAACAGGCTGACGCACTGCTGGCGTTCATGACCCCGATCGCCAAGGCGTTCATGACCGAAGTCGGTTTTGAAGCCGCCAACCACGGCGTGCAAATCTACGGCGGCCACGGTTTCATCGCCGAGTGGGGCATGGAGCAGAACGTTCGCGACAGCCGTATTTCGATGCTGTACGAAGGCACCACCGGCATCCAGGCCCTCGACCTGCTGGGCCGTAAAGTGCTAATGACCCAAGGCGAAGCGCTGAAGGGCTTCACCAAGATCGTCCACAAGTTCTGCCAGGCCAACGAAGGCAACGAAGCGGTACAAGAATTCGTTGCACCGCTGGCGGCACTGAACAAAGAGTGGGGCGAGTTGACCATGAAGGTCGGCATGGCAGCCATGAAGGACCGTGAAGAAGTCGGCGCCGCCTCGGTGGATTACCTGATGTACTCCGGCTACGCCTGCCTGGCCTACTTCTGGGCTGACATGGCTCGCCTGGCCGCCGAGAAACTGGCTGCCGGCACTACCGAAGAAGGTTTCTACACCGCCAAGCTGCAGACTGCGCGCTTCTACTTCCAGCGCATCCTGCCGCGTACCCGCACTCACGTTGCAACCATGCTGTCGGGCGCCAACAACCTGATGGACATGAAAGAAGAGAACTTCGACCTGGGCTACTAAGCCTCGGCGAGTTCATTTCAAAAGCCGCCGCTCTTTCGGGAGCGGCGGCTTTTTTTATCGTTCCCATGCTCCGCGTGGGAATGCTGCCTGGGATGCTCTGCGTCCCGCTCCACGCCACTCAATAAAAAACCACAGCGCAGCACTCAGGGATTGCGCCGCCCGGCCGTTAAAGTGATGGCAATGTGATACGCATCACATCGAATGTGCTTAACTGTGATCAGTGAAGGCACTGTGCCATCTTTTTAGTGGGTCGGAGCTTTACCCTTGCCACGCGTGTCTGCTTTACGGTTCAGTCATTTTTTACCTTCATTGCTGTTGCTGATGGCGGGGCTCTCGGCTGCGTACGTGAAGGACCTCAATGTGTTCTTCACGTCACTTTTCAATGTGCTGCCGACCCTCGTGCTGCTGCTGGGCGGTTCGTACTGCGCGGTCTACCGCCGCCAGCGCGAGCTGTTCCTGATGATCACGGTGTACGTGGTCTATTTCCTGCTGGACACCCAGACCGATTATTACCGCGACCACGGCCATGTTCGGGAAGACGCGGCAGTGGTCTTCCATCTGTGCTGCCTGTTGTTGCCGCTGCTGTTCAGCATCTATGCGCTCTGGCAGGAAAAAACCCACCTGTTTCGCGACTTCATCGCACGATGCGCGGTGTTGTTTGCGGTCGGCAGCGTGGCGTTGGCCCTTGAGCAAAGTTTCCCCCAGGCCGTGTTGAGCTGGTTGGCCGAGATTCGCTGGCCCGCCTTGCATGGCCGCTGGATGAGCCTGATCCAGTTGTCATACCCGATGTTCCTGATTGGCTTTGTGACGTTGGCCGCGCAGTACTGGTACCAGCCAAGGCCACTGCACGCCGCGCAACTGGTGGGCTTGCTGGGGTTGTTCTGGATGTTGCCGCAGACCTTCATCCTGCCGTTCACCCTGAACATCATGTGCAGCCAGGTGATGCTGATGATTGCCGCCGGTGTGGCCCACGAGGCTTATCAAATGGCCTTCCGTGACGAGCTGACCGGGCTGCCGGGCCGGCGCGCGCTCAACGAACGCATGCAGCGGCTGGGGCGCAACTACGTGCTGGCCATGGGCGACGTCGATCACTTCAAGCGCTTCAACGACACCCATGGGCACGACGTGGGCGATCAGGTACTGCGCCTGGTGGCCAGCAAGCTGTCCAAGGTCAACGGCGGAGGCCGGGCTTATCGGTATGGCGGCGAAGAGTTTGCCGTGGTGTTCGCCGGCAAGACCCTGGATGAATGCCTGCCGCACCTGGAAGAGATCCGCGAAATCATCGCCAACTACGACATCAAGTTGCGTAACCCCGATCGTCCCAACGACGACCAGCAAGGCCGGCAACGACGTGCAGGCAGTGGCGCGTCCAGCGTGTCGGTGACGGTCAGCATCGGCGTCGCCGAGCGCCAGGCCGAGCAGCGCAGCCCTGAAGAAGTGCTCAAATCCGCCGACCAGGCGCTGTACAACGCCAAGGGCGCAGGGCGTAACTGCGTGGTTGCTTCAGGGCAGACCCGCCGCGGCGCGGTACGTATGGACAGCGCTGCCGGTTGAGTGATGGCGGTGTATTCAGCGGCCCTACAGTGATTGTCCGGTGGGCCGTGGGGCAGTAGGTTGAAGGTATCTGCTGCCGGAGACATTGCCATGCCTGACTATAAAGCTCCCCTGCGCGACATGCGCTTTCTGATCGATCACGTCTTTGATTTCCACGGCCACTACGCGGCGCTGGGTGCGACTGACGCCAGCCCGGACATGGTCGGCGCGATCCTCGAAGAAGGCGCCAAGTTCTGTGAAAACGTCCTCTCGCCGTTGAACCGCTCCGGCGATGAAGAGGGCTGCCATTTCGACAACGGTGTGGTGACCACGCCGAAGGGCTTCAAGGAAGCCTTCGCGCAGTACGTGGAAGGCGGCTGGCACGGTTTGGCGGCCGATCCGGCCTACGGCGGGCAGGGCTTGCCAATGTCCCTCGGCCTGGTACTCGCTGAGATGATCTCCTCCAGCAATACGTCCTGGGGCATGTACCCCGGCTTGACCCACGGTGCGATGTCGGCGATCCGTGCCCATGGCACTGAAGAACAGAAAAACACCTACCTGAGCAAACTTACCGCCGGCCAGTGGACCGGCACCATGTGCCTGACCGAAGCCCATTGCGGCACCGACCTGGGGCTGATCAAGACCCGCGCCGTGCCTCAGGCAGATGGTAGCTACGCGATCACCGGCAGCAAGATTTTCATCTCGGCCGGCGAGCACGACATGAGTGAAAACATCATCCACCTGGTGCTGGCCAAGCTGCCGGACGCGCCGGCCGGGACCAAGGGCATTTCGCTGTTTATCGTGCCTAAGTTCCACGCTGACTCAGGTGAACGCAATGCGATGGCTTGCGGCTCGATCGAACACAAGATGGGCATCAAGGCTTCGGCCACCTGTGTGCTGAACTTCGATGGTGCTCGGGGCTTCCTGATCGGTGAGGCGAACAAAGGCCTGAACTGCATGTTCACCATGATGAACCATGCGCGCCTGGGCACCGGCATGCAGGGCCTTTGCCTGGGTGAAGCGAGCTTCCAGGGCGCGATCAAGTACGCCAACGACCGCTTGCAGATGCGCTCGCTGACCGGCGCCAAGGCCCCGGAAAAAGCCGCCGACCCGATCATCGTCCACCCGGATGTGCGGCGCATGTTGCTGACCATGAAAGCCTTCAACGAGGGTAACCGGGCGTTGACCTACTTCTCCGCGCAGTTGCTCGATACCGCGCACTTGAGCGGCGACGAAAGTCAGCGTCAGGAGGCTGAAGACCTGTTGGCCTTCCTTACGCCGATCTGTAAAGCCTTCATGACCGAAACCGGGCTGGAGGTGACTAACCACGGCATGCAGGTGTTCGGTGGCCATGGCTTTATTCGTGAGTGGGGCATGGAGCAGTTGGTGCGGGACTGCCGGATTGCGCCGATCTATGAAGGCACCAATGGCATACAGGCGCTGGATTTGCTCGGGCGCAAAGTGCTCGGTAGCCAGGGCAAGCTGCTGCGTGGTTTTACCAAGATCGTCCACAAGTTCTGCGCGGCCAATGCCGAGCATCCGCAACTCAAGGCCCACGTGGCGCAACTCAACGAGTTGAACCAGCAATGGGGCGAGCTGACGGTCAAGGTCGGCATGGCAGCCATGAAAAACCCCGATGAAGTCGGCGCTGCAGCCTTGGATTACTTGATGTACAGCGGCTATATCATCCTCGCCTACTTGTGGCTGCGGATGGCGCTGGTGGCACAAGAGCAGTTGGAAAGCGGCAAGGGTGATGCCGATTACGCCCGGGGCAAGCTGGCCACCTGCGAGTTCTACTTCAAGCGTCTGCTGCCACGTACGCGCGCGCATCGGGCGGCGGTGGAGGCGGGGAGTGAGTGCCTGATGAGTCTGCCGGCGGAGCTGTTTGCGCTTTAGTGACCGTAAAATACTTGTTGGTCACAAGCAGACCCTATGTGTCACAAAAGTTGTTCGGTTACACTCAGGGTCTGTAAAACTGACCCCACCCGAATAACGCTAAAGTTCTCACGAGGTTTGCCATGGCTGACTATAAAGCGCCGCTGCGCGATATGCGCTTCGTCCTCAACGAAGTTTTCGAGGTCGCCAAACTCTGGGCCCAACTGCCAGCGTTGGCGGAGACTGTCGACGCCGAGACCGTAGAGGCAATCCTCGAAGAAGCCGGCAAAGTCACCTCCAAGACCGTCGCCCCGCTTAGCCGTGGTGGCGACGAAGAAGGTTGCCGCTGGGAGAATGGCGCGGTCTTCACCCCGGCCGGCTTCAAGGACGCCTACAAAACCTACGCCGAAGGCGGTTGGGTGGGTGTGGGCGGCGACCCGACCTACGGCGGCATGGGCATGCCCAAGGCGGTGTCGGCCCAGGTTGAAGAGATGATCAACTCCTCGGGCCTGGCCTTTGGCCTGTACCCGATGCTGACGTCCGGCGCCTGCGTGTCGATCAACACCCACGCCAGCGAAGAACTTAAAGCCACCTACCTGCCGAATATGTACTCGGGCGTGTGGGCCGGCTCCATGTGCCTGACCGAGCCTCATGCGGGCACCGACCTGGGGATTATTCGGACCAAGGCCGAGCCTCAGGCAGACGGTTCCTACAAGGTCAGCGGTACCAAGATCTTCATCACCGGGGGCGAGCACGACCTCACCGAGAACATCATCCACCTGGTGCTGGCCAAGCTGCCGGACGCACCGGCGGGGCCCAAGGGCATCTCGCTGTTCCTGGTGCCCAAGTTCATGGTCAATGCCGACGGCAGCCTGGGGGCGCGCAACCCGGTGACCTGTGGCTCCATCGAACACAAGATGGGCATCCAGGCTTCCGCGACCTGCGTGATGAACTTTGACGAAGCCGTGGGTTACCTGGTGGGCGAGCCGAACCGGGGTCTGGCGGCGATGTTCACCATGATGAACTACGAGCGGCTGGGCGTCGGTATTCAAGGCCTGGCCTCGGGCGAGCGCTCTTATCAGAACGCTATCGAATATGCCCGCGACCGCCTGCAAAGCCGTTCGCCAACCGGTCCGAAAGCCAAGGACAAGGTTGCCGACCCGATCATCGTCCACCCGGACGTGCGGCGCATGCTGCTGACCATGAAAGCCTCCAACGAAGGTGGTCGTGCTTTCTCCACCTACGTGGCAATGCAGCTGGACACCGCCAAGTTCAGCGAAGAAGCCACCACCCGTAAACGTGCAGACGACCTGGTTGCCTTGCTGACCCCGGTTGCCAAGGCATTCCTGACTGACCTGGGCCTGGAAACCACGGTGCACGGCCAGCAGATTTTCGGCGGCCACGGCTACATTCGCGAGTGGGGCCAGGAGCAGCTGGTGCGTGATGTGCGCATCACCCAGATCTACGAAGGCACCAATGGCATTCAGGCCCTGGACCTGGTGGGACGCAAGATCGTCGGCAGTGGCGGGGCGTTCTACAAGCTGTTTGCCGACGAGATCCGCCATTTCACCGCTACTGCGGGCGCCGAACTGGCCGAGTTCACCAAGCCCCTGAACGCGGCGGTGGATGATTTGGATGAGCTGACCGCCTGGCTGCTGGATCGCGCCAAGTCCAACCCGAATGAAATCGGTGCGGCGTCGGTGGAATACCTGCATGCGTTTGGCTACATGGCCTATGCCTACATGTGGGCCCTGATGGCCAAGGCAGCCTTGGGCAAAGAGGCTCAGGAAGATTTCTACGCCAGCAAACTGGGGACTGCGCGCTTCTACTTTGCCCGCTTGCTGCCGAGGATCGCGTCCCTGAGCGCTTCGGTGAAAGCCGGTAGCGAATCACTGTTTTTGCTGGATGAAGCACTGTTCTAAGGGGTTGGAGGGCGTGTAAGCATTCTCTTACATGACGTGCTGCTATTCGTCCTCTATCGCCACATTGGATCCACGGATAATCTACTTCACATGGACGTCGCGCAGGAAGCGCAAAGCAACAACACGGACACGTAGGATTCTGCCAGGAAGGCGGAGTGAAATGGATGTCAGGGAAACAGTCTGCAAAGCCCCGCTTCGGCGGGGTTTTCTTTTGCCTGCGAAAAAGTCAGACAGGCGCGTTCATCACGTCTTCCAGCAGCGTGCGCAACAACTCCAGCGTCGCCTGCTGACGCTGCACATCCCGGCACACCAATCCCACTTTCAACGGCACCCTTGGTTCGCTCAACGGTTTCCATAGCAACGCTTTGCTGTTGTGTTCGTCCTGGGAGCGCCCGGGCATTACTGTCGCCAGCTTGGTGTAGGGCAGGCTGTCGAGAATCCCCACCATCGTATTCAACTCTGCCTGCACTTGCGGACGACGGCCCAGGTTGGCCAGTTGCCCTTGCCAGATCTGCCGTACCTGAAACTCTTCCCCCAGCAGCAACATCGGTAGCTCGGCGGCTTGCTTCAAGGAGACTTTCTTGAATTCCCGCAGCGGGTGGTCAGACGGGATGACCACCTTCAGTTCATCTTCATACAGCAGCACACCGTGCAACCCCGGCTGGCGCGGCGGCAGGTAGCTGATGCCGATGTCGAGCGAACCGTTGAGCAGCCGGCGCTCTATCTCCATGCCGGTCAACTCGTAGATTTGTACGACCAGGTGCGGTTGGGCCTTGCGCACCCGTTCCAGCATCTGTGGTACCAGGCTGGTGTGCACGGTTTGCAGCACGCCGATCGCCAAGGTGCGCAATGCTAGGCCCTTGAAGTTGCGCAAGGCTTCCACGGCCTGCTGCATGCCATCAAGCAAGGGCAGGGCGTGGTTGTACAACGTGTGGGCAGCGAGGGTCGGCAGCAGGCGTTTGCTGCTGCGTTCGAACAAGCTCACGTCGAGGTTCTGTTCGAGCTGGCGGATCTGTTGCGACAAGGCCGGCTGGGAGATCGACAGGCGCTCTGCAGCCCGGCCCACGTGGCCTTCTTCATACACCGCGACGAAATAACGCAGTTGCTTGAAATCCATAAGTAACGCTTATCGAAAATGCTGGAAAATCGAAATGGCCGAGTGCCCCCGAGGCGCCTAGTCTAGCGCCTATTCACAGGGCTTACAGGGCCGGAAAGTGCGATGAGTAGTGTTTATGTTGACGGTGGTTGCATAGGCAGGGCAAAAAACCTCCGCCATGGGGTGATCGGTGATATCGACCAAGGTGCGATTGCCAGCGGGGTTTATCCATGAACCTGTTTAACCTGCGACGCCCTGTCCCCAGCCTTGATGATCTGATCCTCGATGCGAAAACGCCGACACTGCGAGATGACCTTTCCAGCGATTGTTTGATGCCCAGCGTGGTCCGACCGCCCCAGGTGTTTGTGCGTGGCCAGGGCTCCTGGCTGTGGGACGGCGATGACCGCGCCTATCTCGATTTTAGTCAGGGCGGCGGCGCCAACAGCCTGGGTCACAGCCCGCAGGTAGTAATCAAGGCGCTGGCCGATCAGGCCCAATCGCTGATCAATCCCGGTAACAGCCTGCACAACCGCGTTCAACTGAACCTCGCCGACCGCCTGTGCCATCGCACCGGCAGCGACCAGGTCTACCTGCTCAACAGCGGCGCCGAAGCCTGTGAAGCGGCCATCAAGCTGGCGCGCAAATGGGGCCAGCTGCACCGTGGCGGCGCCTATCGCATCATCACCGCGAGCAACGGTTGCCATGGCCGCAGCTTTGCGGCGATGTCGGCATCGGCCGCTGCCAGTGAAAACCGTTTTGAGCCGCAATTGCCGGGATTCAGTCATGTGCCGTTCAACGACCTGCCTGCATTACATGCAGCCGTCGACGCACAGACGGTGGCCATCATGCTTGAGCCGATCCAGAACGATGCCGGCGTCATCCCTGCGACCGAGCACTATCTCAAGGGTGTCGAACGCCTGTGCCGCGAGCTGGGCATCCTGTTGATCCTTGACGAAGTGCAAACCGGCACTGGCCGTTGCGGCACGTTGCTCGCCGAACAGCACTATGGCGTACGCGCCGACATCATCTGCCTGGGCAAGGGCTTGGGGGGCGGTGTGCCGATGGCGGCGTTGCTCGCCCGGGGCAAGGCGTGTTGTTTTGAAATCGGTGAACTGGAAGGCACCCACCATGGCAGCGCGCTGATGGCCTCCGCTGGTTTGGCGGTGATCGATACCGTACTGAGCCACGGGTTTCTGGAGCACGTTTGCGAAGTTGGCGCTTATCTGGGCGAAGGGCTTGCCCGCCTGGCTCATCGTTATGGCCAGGGCGAACTGCGTGGCCAAGGTCTGCTGTGGGGACTGACCCTGTCGGAAGACTCGGCAGATGCAGTGGTAAAGGCCGCGCTGAGTGAAGGACTGATCCTGAGCGCGCCGCAACCTGACTGTCTGCGTTTCACCCCGGCGCTCACGTTAAGCAAAAGCAACGTCGACGAAATGCTCCTGCGCCTGGCCCGCGCTTTCTCCCGAGTGCGCACCGCACAGCTGCAATGCCGCAAGGGCATTGCCGTTTAACCCCTTATTTCCTGAACCGTCTCGCGGTATACGCGGCGCCTCCAGCCTGATTCTTTTGGCTGGGGGCGTTTTTTTGTCTGCGAATTCGACGATGGCTGAGTGCCAGATTCCACTGAACCCTTACCAACGGCCAAGGTCGATTAGCTTGTACGGCTCACACGAGCCGATTTTCTGGAGCTGAACCCATGGATATCATTCGCATCATCATCGCCATTCTGCTGCCGCCACTGGGTGTGTTCCTGCAAGTGGGTTTCGCTGGCGCGTTCTGGCTGAATATTTTGCTGACCTTGTGCGGTTACATCCCGGGTATCGTGCACGCGGTGTACATCATCGCCAAACGCTAAAAAGACCTCAGCCTTTCGCGATCAGCCGTGAGTTTCGCTCGTTGCGAAAGGCCAGTTGCTCGATGGTCTGAGTGGCGTGCTCCGCGTCTTCACGGGCCTGAAGGATCAGCCCGTGATGCTCTGACTTGCTGCATACCGGGTCAGCATTGCTGGCATCTCCGGTCAGCATGAACGCCTGGCAGCGGCAGCCGCCGAAGTCCTTTTCCTTCTCATCGCATGAACGGCACGGCTCGGGCATCCAGTCGTAGCCGCGAAAGCGGTTGAAGCCAAACGAGTCGTACCAGATGTGTTGCATGCTGTGGTCGCGCACGTTGGGAAACTGCACCGGCATCTGTCGGGCGCCGTGGCACGGCAGGGCAGTACCGTCCGGCGTCACTGTCAGAAAGATGCTGCCCCAGCCATTCATGCAGGCTTTCGGGCGTTCCTCGTAATAATCCGGCGTGACGAAGATCAGCTTGCACGGGTGGCCTTCGGCTTCGAGCTTGGCGCGGTATTCGTTGGTGATGCGTTCGGCGCGCACCAGCTGTTCCTGGGTTGGCAACAGGCCGACCCGATTGAGCTGGGCCCAGCCGTAGAACTGGCAGGTGGCAAGCTCGACAAAGTCCGCTTCCAGGGCAATGCATAGCTCAATGATGCGGTCGATCTTGTCGATATTGTGCCGATGGGTGACGAAGTTCAGCACCATCGGGTAGCCGTGAGCTTTTACTGCCCGGGCCATTTCGAGTTTTTGCGCGAAGGCTTTTTTCGAGCCGGCCAGCAGATTGTTCACTTGCTCGTCGCTGGCCTGGAAGCTGATCTGGATATGGTCCAGGCCCGCCTTCTTGAAGTCACTGATTTTCTGCTCGGTGAGGCCGATGCCTGAAGTGATCAGGTTGGTGTAGAAGCCCAACTTGCGCGCCTCGGCGATCAGTTCGGCGAGGTCCTGGCGCACCAGCGGTTCGCCGCCGGAAAAGCCCAGTTGTGCGGCACCCATTTCCCGGGCTTCGCGAAACACCTTGATCCACTGTTCGGTGCTCAGCTCCTTGCCCTGCTCGGCGAAATCCAGCGGGTTGGAGCAGTACGGGCATTGCAGCGGGCAACGATAGGTCAGCTCGGCCAGCAACCAGAGTGGCAGGCCAATCTCCGGTTTCGGTGGCAGGTCAGGCAAGTTCGATCCAGTGCTGAGCACGGGCAACCTCCATGAATTGCTCGATGTCTTCACCGAGCTCGGGTACGCCAGGGAATTGCTTGTCCAGCTCGGCAATGATCGCGCTTACATCGCGCTCGCCATCGATCAAGCCACCGATCAGCGCGGCGCTGTCGTTGAGCTTGATCATGCCTTCCGGGTACAGCAGCACGTGGCCTTTCTGCGCCGGTTCGTACTGGAAGCGATAGCCCTGGCGCCAGGTTGGTTTTTTGCTGCGATCGAAGCTCATAGGGTGATCCCCTTATGCCATACACGCTGATCGGTCACGCTGTGATACGGCGGGCGTTTCAGTTCGTAAGCCATGCTCATGGCATCGAGCATGCTCCAAAGAATGTCCAGTTTGAACTGGAGAATTTCCAGCATGCGCTCCTGGCCTTTGCGGGTGGTGTAGTGCTGCAAGGTGATCGCCAAACCGTGTTCCACATCCCGGCGAGCCTGGCCCAGCCGCGTACGGAAATACTCATAGCCGGCCGGGTCGATCCACGGGTAATGCTGGGGCCAGCTGTCGAGGCGCGACTGGTGGATCTGCGGGGCGAACAGCTCTGTCAGGGAACTGCTGGCGGCTTCCTGCCAGCTGGCGCGATGGGCGAAGTTGACGTAGGCGTCTACCGCAAATCGTACGCCGGGCAGTACCAATTCCTGGGAGCGCAGTTGATCCGGGTCCATGCCGACCGCCTGGCCCAGGCGTAGCCAGGCTTCAATGCCGCCGTCTTCGCCGGGGGCGCCGTCGTGATCCAACAGGCGCTGAATCCACTCACGACGAATCTCCCGGTCCGGGCAGTTGGCCAGGATCGCGGCGTCCTTGAGGGGAATGTTCACCTGGTAATAAAAGCGGTTGGCGACCCAGCCCTGGATCTGCTCGCGGGTGGCGCGGCCTTCATACATCGCCACGTGATACGGGTGATGGATATGGTAGAAGGTGCCCTTGGCCCGCAGGGCCTGTTCAAACTCGGCGGTGGTCAGTGGTGTGTCAGTCATTTGGCTCGCTCCTACAATTCAATGCTCATGCCGTCGTACGCCACTTCCACATTGCGTCGCAGCAGCTCGGCTCGCTCGGGCGAGTCCTCGTCCAGGATCGGGTTGGTGTTGTTGATGTGGATAAGCACTTTGCGCTGTTTGGGCAACTGCTCCAGCACCTCCAGCATGCCGCCGGGGCCGTTTTGTGCCAGGTGGCCCATCTCGCGACCGGTGCGGGTGCCAACGCCCCGGCGCTGCATTTCGTCGTCATCCCACATCGTGCCGTCCACCAGCAGGCAATCGCTGCCGGCCATGATCTCCCGCAACGGTCCGTCGACCTTGCCCAGGCCCGGCGCATAGAACAGCTTGCCGCCGGTGCGCAGGTCTTCGACGATCAGGCCGATGTTGTCGCCCGGGTGTGGGTCGAATCGGTGAGGCGAGTAGGGCGGTGCCGCGCTGCGCAGGGGCAATGGTGTAAAGCGCAGGTTGGGGCAGGCGGGAATGGTGAAGCTGGCATCCAGCTCGATGCGGTTCCAGGCCAGGCCGCCGTTCCAATGGGTGAGCATGGTGAACAGCGGGAAGCCGGTGCTCAGGTCTTCATGGACCATGTCGGTGCACCACACCTGGTGCGGGCAGCCTTCGCGCAGGCTGAGCAGGCCGGTGGTGTGGTCGATCTGGCTGTCCATCAGGATGATCGCGCTGATGCCGGTATCCCGCAGGGCGCGGCCGGGTTGCATCGGGGCGAACCCTTGAAGCTGGGCGCGGATATCTGGCGACGCGTTGCACAGCACCCAGTTCACGCCGTCATCGGAAATCGCGATGGACGACTGGGTACGCGCCTCGGCCCGCAGGCTACCGTCGCGAAAACCTGCGCAGTTCACGCAGTTGCAGTTCCATTGCGGGAAACCACCGCCCGCGGCGGAACCTAGAATCTGGACAAACATGGCCGCTCCACTACACATAACTCAAAAATAAAAACGCCCCGGGCGGGCCGAGGCGTTGCATTGCGATACAAAGCCAATCAGCGGCTGGCAAAGTACATGGTGACTTCAAAGCCGATACGCAGATCAGTGTAAGCAGGTTTGGACCAGGTCATGTTCTTACTCCTACGGATGGATGGGACATTTACTACCAATACATATAGTCCACCTCCAAGCGGAGATGTTCAGAGGTGTGCATGTGAATGTTACGTACTTCTGGTGAAGATAGCGCTGTCCTGTGGGAAAAAGCCTTTTACCGAAGCGGCAATGATCAGCCAGATCGCTGCCAGGAGCCGGCGGCACAAGCGCCATTGGCCACACAACGCCATCCGCCTGCAGCAGCATTGAGTTGCTGTGCAGCTTCCATTAAATCCTCGCGGGAGCGGGTCTGGATGAAATCTTGCAACTGCTGGATGTAATCCGACGAGTGGCCTGCCAAGTGCGCGTGCCAGAGCAGTTCGGCGGCTTGGGCGGTGGGCAGGGCGTCGATGGAAAATTGCCGGGCCAGATCGTTCGGCAGTTCGCTGGCGTTGATCAGCGTGGGCAGTTGCTTCAGGAACGCCTGCAGGTGATCGAGGATTTGCGCAAGAGACGCGCTTGGGGATTGCACTCCAAACAGCAGGCCGGTTTGCCCGTTGAACTGTCGGATGCCGCTGAACACCGCGTAGCCCAATTGAAGCTCAACACGCAGTTGTTGGTAGAACGGCGCTTGCACCCGATGCGCGAGTAAACGCCAGCATGCCTCGTCGGCCAGGGATTGGCTGGGTGTGGGGCAGAACAGCAGCAACGCGGCGTCGCGGGAATCGGTACTCACTTCATGCCACACATGCTGGCCGCTGATTGATGGAAGCTTGCCGATAGCCGCTTCCGGTTGCCCCGGCAGTTTCCCTGCTGCGCTTTTTATCGCCATCTCACAGGCGGTGGGCAGTCCGACGGCAAGCCCTTGCCAGCGAGCGGTCGACCATCGATCCGGCCCGGCCATCTGTTCTGCAGGTGGGATGCTGGCGCAATAGCCGGGCAATGCCTTGAGCAACTGCCGGATCGCCAGGGTCTGTGCCGCGGCGGGGTGCGTCACGGTCGTTTCATCCAGCTGGGTTAGCCCGCGTGCCACTTCCTCCAATATCGCGGGCATGGGTTCGTGCAGCCCGACCATCTTCAACTGCCAGAAACCGCCAATTGTCTCGAACGACAGCTGGACGCCAGCCTGGCTGGCGTTCTCACGCAGCTGGGGGAAAAGCTCGTCATGCAACGGCGAATCCAGACGCCAGCGCAGGTAGAGGGCGCCTTCATCCGTGTCGCCTGGCAGCGCCTGGCTGAAGGTCAACGCCGAGAGGTCCTTTCGGCCACGGGAGCGATCCTGGGCGAACGTGCGCAGGCCGCGATGGGCGCTGGTCTGGCCTCGAATCAAACCCGGGCGCTCTTCCTTGACCGCCGGGCGCAGGAACGGGTTGGCCGGTAGTTGCCAGGCGTGCCGGGACGGTGGCAATTGCAGCGCGTCCAACAGGACTTTGAGGGACGTGGCGCTATGCTCGGACAAAACGGGCTCATGATGCTGTCGGGCCAATGCCAGGGCACCGCTGACCTGTAGTTTGCGAGCGAGCAGCAACGCGTACTCTTCCCGCAACAGGGTCCAGTCACTGTGGGCGAAAAAGCTCAGCCAGTCGCGCAACAGTTCTTCGATCAGGGTCGTCTTTGGGTGGCCGTGAGTGTCCAGAGTGAACTTGATATCCAATAGCGCTTGGCCGGCAAACTGGTACAAAACCGTCGCGTTGATGGCACTGACCCACTGCCGCGACTGCAACTCGGCGAGCAATCCGCCCGGCGCCGAAGCGTTCAGCCACAAGCAGAGGAAATCCAGCGCCTCAGGGGAGGCTTCGCTCACCACCACCTGATGCCAGCGGTGTTCATCGGCGTATTGATACGTGCATTGGTTGCCGGCCAGCAACGCGGGCGAAGGCTTCTGTGGCAGCAGCGACGCAGTCTTCAGCGCCGCACCGAACTGTTGCGCCAACGCCTCTAGCTCCGCCAGCGACTGAGGGCCCGCAAGGCTCAAGGTCATCTGCCCGGTCTGATAGAAACTTTCATAAAAATCCTGCAACGCCTGCTGAAAATCCTCACGCTCTACCGCCAAGCTATCCCGATTGCCCGCATGAAACGCCCGCAATGGATGATCCGCCGCAACACCTTCCAGCAACGCCTGTTGCTGTTGCGCCGTGGCATCTTGCGACCAGGCGATAAACTCCGCCTGCAACACTTCGCGCTCGCGCAACTGGTCTTCCAGGGCCAAACGCGGATGGGCGAGCATGTCTCCCAAACGCTCCAACGCCGCCTCAAATGCCGAAACAGGCACCTCAAAGAAAAAGTCGGTAGTGCGTTCGCGAGTGCTGGCATTGACCTGCCCACCCTGGCGCTGCACGTAGGGCATCAGCCCTTCGCTCGCCGGAAAACGCTCGGTGCCCAGGAACAGCAAATGCTCAAGAAAATGCGCCAGTCCCGGCCAGGCCAAGGGCACATCGTGACTGCCCGCCGCAACGCGCAAGGCCGCCGCGCAACGCTTCAAATGCGGCGCATGACGCAAGGAAACCCGCAGGCCGTTGGCCAGGGTCAGTTGAAGGTAATGAGGGTGGGCCGGCGCAGGCATGAGCACTTCCGAAACGTAGGAAGTGCCTATGCTAGCGCAAACCTGCCGGATCAGTGCTTGTGCAACGCACCATAAAGCTCGGGACGCCGGTCCAGCAGGTAGCGATTGGCCGCGCGTGAGTCGATCATCAACTGCCGATCCAGAGTGCCGACAATCAACGCCTCATCGAGACCCGCCTGGGCAATCCGCTGGCCATCCGGCGCGGCGATGCTGCTTTGCCCGCAATACTGGATCTCGCCTTCCTGCCCGCAGTAATTGGCGTAGGCCACATAACACTGGTTTTCAAACGCCCGCGCCCGCACGGTCACATCGGCGACGAAATCGAAAGGCACCATATTGGCCGTCGGTACCAGGATCAACTCCGCCCCGGCCAGCGCCAGGCGACGGGTGTTCTCCGGGAACTCCAGGTCATAGCAAATCAGGAAACCCAGCGTCCAGCCGTTCAATTCCACCAGCGGGAAATCATCGTCGCCGGCGCTGAACATCGAGTTGTCGAGATCGCCAAACAGGTGCGTCTTGCGGTAGTTGCACAGGCGTTGGCCGTTGGCGTCGATCAACTGCACGGCGTTGTAGATTTGCCCGTCTGCACCGCGTTCCGGATAGCCATACAGAATCGCCACGCCCGAGTTTTTCGCCAGCGCGGCGATGGATTGGGCAGCGGGGCCGTCCTGGGTTTCAGCCAAGGCGCCGACCGCTTCCACGCCGATGTTGTAGCCGGTGAGAAACATCTCCGGCAGTACCAGCAGGTCGGCGTCGGTGGCCTCCTGCGCCAACTGATGCAGGCGCTTGAGATTGCCGGCCACGTCCAGCGGCAGAGGCGGGCATTGATACAGGGCGACACGCATGGGCAACTCCTTACTCGGGCAGCGCGATTGGCCCGATCTCATCGAATACATCCCCCGGCCCCGGGTTCTGCGGGTGAGTGCTGCCACCGAAGTGAGTCATGATGCCCCACACCGCGTTCAGCGAGGTTTGCACGGCACCTTCGACCCACGCAGGCGTCCAGGACACGTCGTCACCGGCGATGAAAATACCGCGTTGCTCAGCCGGCATGTCCTTCTGCATGAAGTGCGCATACATTCGTTGGTTGTAGCGATAGTGGCCCGGCAGTGCGCCTTTGAAGGCACCGAGGAAATGCGGGTCGGCTTCCCACGATACGGTGATCGGATCGCCGATGATCCGTGCGGCGATGTCGACTTTCGGGTAGATCTTTTTCAACGCGTCGAGGGCCAGTTTCACCCGCTTCTCGATGGGCTGCGGGAGCATTTTCAGGGCGTCGCTCATCCAGGAATAGGACAGGCAAATCACCCCCGGCTTATCGTCGCCATTGTCGAACAGATAGGTGCCGCGGGTCAGGCGATCCGTCAGCGTCATGCTCATCAGGTCGCGGCCGGTTTCCGGATCCTTGTCCTTCCAGAATGGCCGGTCGACCATCACGAAGGTTTTCGACGACTGCATATAGCGGGTGCGGTCCAGAGCCATCCACATCTTTTGCGAAAACAGGGTTTCGTCGCACTCGATCTGGGTGGTCAGCAGCCAGCTCTGGCAGGTGGTCAGCACGGCGGCGTATTCACGGGTGTCGCCGTAGTTGTCGGTGACCGCGAAACGGCCGTCCGGCGCGTGGGCAATGCGCTTGACCCCCGCCCGTGGCGCGCCGTTGTGCAGGGAGCTGAGGCTGGTGCCTTCCGGCCAGTGGGCGCAACGCTCCGGCACATGGCGCCAGATGCCCATGGGCACTTGGGCGACGCCGCCCACCACCAGGTGCTGGTGATCGTCGCAGTTGGTCATCACCACGCGGAAGATTTCCAGCATCGAGTTGGGGAAGTCCGAGTCCCAGCCGCCGGTGCCGAAGCCGACCTGGCCGAACACTTCGCGGTGATGGAACGACAACTTGGCAAACGCTTTGGAGGTGGCGACGAAGTCGTAGAAGGTGCGGTCGTCCCACAACGGAACCAGCGTATTCCACAACTCTTTCAGACGCGGTACGTCACGGTCGCGAATCGCTTGCTGGATATCGCTGAACTGCGAGCCGGCCTCCAGGGCGTCGGCCCAGGCGTCAGCCACTTCCTGGAACAGTGCAGGAAGGTCGGCGAGTTTCTGTGCGTAGTGCGTCTGGCCTTCGAGGTCGATGACCGTGCTGCCGGAGGCGGGCGTCAGCGGGTTGGGAAAGGGTTTCGTCTCAAGCCCGAGCTTGTCCACATAGTGGTAGAACGCAGTGGAGGACACCGGGAAGCGCATGCCGCCCAGTTCCGCGATGATGCCTTCGGCGCCTTCGAACGCCTGGGAGCGCAGGCGGCCACCCATTTTCGAGGCTTCATACACCACGGGTTTCAGGCCGAGCTTCATCAGCTCATAGGCGGCCACCAATCCGGCAATCCCGGCGCCGACGATCGCCACTTCGGCGCCGTGGTTGGCCGCCGGAATACTGCCCGGGCCCGCCGGGTGTTCGATCCAGTCATCAAAGGCGAACGGGAAGTCCGGGCCAAAGATGGTGATTGGCTTTTTACCGTTGGCGGGGTGGCGGTTGGGCTTGCTGATGGTGCTGGAAGGAATGCTCATGGCTGACCTTGCTGGCGGCTCGGCGGGGCGCGACCCACTGAGTATAGGAAAAGATGGCAGCCATTCTAGGGAGCGTAGCATTCGTTAATAAGACGCAATGTGTCGCCGGAATGAATTGTTTTTAGTCAGAGTGACGAGGTCATTGATCAGATTGGTTGGCCGCGATCCAGTTTGTTACTGAGGATGATCGAGGTGGTGGTCTTCTCCACGCCGTCGACGCTGCCGATCTGGTCCAGCAGTTGATCAAGCTGTTCCGGCGAATCGGTACGCAGCCAGGCCACGTAATCGAACTCGCCACTGACTGCACACAGTTGCTGAACCTGCGCCATGGCGCTGATCCGGCGCAGCACTTCCTTGCCGGAGCGCGGTTGCACGGTAATCCCCACGTAGGCCTGCAAGCCGCCATTTACCACGCGCTGGCTCAGGCGCACGCCGTAGCCGGTAATCACTTGGGTTTTTTCCAGGCGCGCGAGGCGCGAGGTGACGGTGGTGCGGGCGATGCCCAACTGCCGGGCGAGCATGGCCACACTTTCGCGGGCGTTGATCTGCAAGGCGGCAATCAACTGTCGATCGATTTCATCGAGGACGGGAGTGTGAGAGGCGGGCAAGGTGTTCTCCGGCGCGGGCATCAATGGGCGATCATGTTACAGGCTCGGTCCCCTTGATGCTCGCGGCGGCGTTTGGCTCAGTTGCGCAGGAACTGCTGGTAGTTTTCCGGGGTGACCAGTTGCGTAGGAATCCATACATCGCCTTGCAGGGCGGCATGCTTGATCAGCATCAGCGCGGCGTCCACTGAGCCGGCGCCGATGGCCACCGGGTCGCGGAAAACGGTCACTGCCAGTTGGCCCTTTTTCAGCGCCTGCAAACCATCCGGCGTACCGTCGATGCCGCCCACCAGAATGTCCTGGCGCCCGGTCTGGTGCAGGGCCATGGCGGCGCCGATGCCCATCTCGTCATTGTTGGAGGCCACGGCGTTGATGGTCTGGCCCTTGGTCAGCCAATCATTCATCAGGTCCATGCCTTTTTCCCGCTGCCAGTCGCCGGACTGTTCCTCGACGACTTTGATCCCGGGGTACTTGGCCAGCACATCCTTGACCCCATTGGTGCGCTTGCCGGTATCACTGTGGGCGAGGCGGCCGAGGATGATCGCCAGGTTGCCTTTGCCGCCCATTTTCTCGGCCAGGTACTCCATCTGCATCCGGCCGATGGCGCGCTCGTCGGTGCCGACGAAGACGACGCCAGGCGGGAAGGTTTCGACCTCGGGACGGCTATTCATGTACACCAGCGGGATACCGGCGGTGTTGGCTTTCTCGGTGATCTTGCGGGTGGCCGCGGTGTCCGCCGGGTTGACGATGATCGCGTCGACTTTCTGGCTGATAAAGCTTTCCACCTGGTTCAACTGGCGCACCACGTCACTGGCGGAATCTTCCACCTGCAGCTTGACTCCATCAGGTGAGGCCTTGGCCCGATCCTGCATGGCCTGCACCAGGTAGGACACGTAGTTATCGAACTGCCCAACCGATACCCCGATGCGCAATTCGGCGTGGGCGGCGGTGGACAGCAACAGGGCACAGGCACAGCCAAGCAGGCGCTTCATGGGAGGTTCCTTTTTATTGTTCTGGTGCGACAAAGATTCTGAAGTAGACACTATTGGAAATAAAATTCCACTTCAAGTAAGCCTCGGAATTTCTTTTCGCCGATGATCGAACACATTAATTTGTGCCAGATTGTTAAAAGTAACTGTTTGGTACATTATTTCCCGTTGGGTATACAGGAAGGACGTGTGCGAGATGAATAACTTTGGGGCTGCCACCGGCAGCAGATGGTTGCTGGTTGGGCTGGGCCTGCTGATCGCCTTGATCGGCCTGGGTTTGGCAGGTGGCGGCGGTTACCTCGTAGCGCTGGGCGGCAGTTGGTATTTCCTGCTGATGGGCCTGGCGATGCTGGTCTCCGGCGTACTGATCGCCAAACGTCGGCCTCAAGGCGCCTGGCTGTACGCCGTGGCGTTGGTACTGACCGCGATCTGGGCGGTGTGGGACACCGGGCTGGAATACTGGCCGCTTGTTTCACGAGTCCTGACCTTTGCCGTCATCGGCCTGGTGGTCGCGCTGATTTATCCACAGCTCGCCCGCGCCTCGGGATCGACACCCGGGCGCGGCGCCTATGGTGTCGCCGGGCTGCTGGGCCTTGGCGTGGTCGCCACGCTGGCGTACATGTTTGTGCCGACCCATGTGGTCAAGGTCAG
This sequence comes from Pseudomonas sp. PAMC 26793, assembly GCF_000313235.1. Taxonomy (NCBI): domain Bacteria; kingdom Pseudomonadati; phylum Pseudomonadota; class Gammaproteobacteria; order Pseudomonadales; family Pseudomonadaceae; genus Pseudomonas; species Pseudomonas sp. PAMC 26793. The sequence goes on along the minus strand of NZ_AMXG01000023.1, from coordinate 64,359 downwards.
CAGTGAGCCTGCGGTGACGCCGGTGACACCGGGCACCGAGCAAAAAGATTGGGCCCACTGGGGCAATACCACTGCTGGCAACCGATTTGCCGCGCTGGACCAGATCAACAAAGGCAACATCGACAAGTTGCAGGTGGCCTGGACCTTCCACACCGGCGATATTCCCGAGAGCAATGGCGCCGGTGCCGAAGACCAGAACACCCCGCTGCAGATCGGTGACAGCGTTTACGTGTGCACCGCCTACGGCAAAGTCTTCTCCCTGGACGCCGACACCGGCGCCCAACGCTGGAAATTCGACCCCCAGGGCAGTGGCCCGAACTGGCAGCGTTGCCGTGGCCTGGGCTATTTCGACAGCAGCGCCAGCGAGCAACCCGCCAGTGCTAAAGCCTGTGTGAAACGTCTGTTTCTGCCGACCGGCGATGCCCGTATGATTGCGCTCAATGCTGAAACCGGCGCGCCCTGCGAAGACTTCGGCGACCACGGCACCGTCGACCTGAAAACCGACATGGGCGAAGTAAAACCCGGCTATTACCAGCAAACCTCGACGCCACTGGTGGCGGGCAATGTGGTGATCGTCGGCGGGCGTGTGGCAGACAACTTCTCCACCGGCGAACCGCCAGGCGTGGTGCGTGCCTTTGACGTGCACAGCGGCGAACTGGTGTGGGCCTGGGACCCGGGCAACCCGAACACCACCAAGCGCCCGCCTGCGGGCGAGACCTATACCCGAGGCACGCCGAACGTGTGGTCGGCCATGTCCTACGACGCCAAGCTCGGCCTGGTCTACCTGCCTACCGGCAACGCCACCCCGGATTTCTTCGCCGGTGAACGCACCGCCTATGACGACAAGTGGAGTTCCTCCATCGTCGCCCTCGACGTGAAGACCGGCCAGGTGCGCTGGCACTTCCAGACCACTCACCACGACCTGTGGGACTTTGACCTGCCGGCGCAACCGCTGCTCTACGACATTCCGGACGGCAACGGCGGCGTACAGCCGGCACTGGCTCAAGTCACCAAGCAAGGCGAAATTTTCCTGCTCAACCGCGAAACCGGCGTACCCATCGCCCGGGTCGAAGAGCGTCCGGTGCCCCAGGGCAATGTGCCCGGCGAGCGTTATTCGCCGACCCAGCCGTTCTCGGTGGACATGCCTTCCATCGGCAATCAGCAACTGACCGAATCCGACATGTGGGGCGCCACGCCGTTTGACCAACTGATGTGCCGCATCCAGTTCAAGGGCATGCGGCACCAGGGCGTCTATACGCCGCCAGGCCTGGACCGCGCGCTGCAATTCCCGGGTTCGCTGGGGGGGATGAACTGGGGCAGTGTGTCGGTGGACCCGAACACCCACTACATGTTCGTTAACGACATGCGCCTGGGTTTGGCCAACTACATGATCCCGCGCGACAAGATCGCCGCCGGTGCCAGTGGCATCGAAATGGGCGTGGTGCCGCAAGAAGGCACGCCGTTCGGCGCCATGCGCGAGCGCTTCCTCTCGGCGGCGGGCATTCCGTGTCAGAAACCGCCGTTTGGCACTATGTCGGCCATCGATCTGAAAACCCACAAGCTGATGTGGCAAGTGCCGGTGGGCACGGTTGAAGACACCGGCCCGCTGGGGATCCGCATGCACATGCCGATTCCGATAGGCATGCCGACTCTTGGCGCGTCCCTGGCGACCCAGTCGGGCTTGCTGTTTTTCGCTGGCACCCAGGACTTCTACCTGCGCGCCTTCGATACCGGCAACGGTAACGAGATCTGGAAGTCCCGGCTGCCCGTCGGTAGCCAGTCTGGGCCGATGACTTACGTCTCGCCCAAGACGGGAACGCAGTACATCGTGCTCACCGCCGGTGGCGCGCGACAGTCGCCGGACCGTGGGGACTATGTGATTGCCTACGCGTTGCCCAAGAAATAGGGCCTGAAAAAGCCGCACGGATGTGCGGCTTTTTTTGCGTCTTAGATCACGTCAGCCAGCAGGCATCGGGCAAAGAGTTGCGGCACGGGAAGGTTGCGCTGGCTGTAGCGGCTGAGCAGGATGATTTCACGGTGAAAGGTCAGCTCGCCCAGCGGGATGACACGGACCTGTGGGGATCGGTCCAGCCACAGACCTGCGTGAGGAACCAGTGACACCCCCAGGCCGCATTCGACCATTTTGACCAGGGCCTCGATCTCGTCCAGTTCCAGCGCCACTTGCACATCCAGCCGCTGCTCCCGCAGAAAACGGCTGACCAGCCGCCCGCCAAACGAAGCGCGGTCGTAGCGCACGTGGGGATGAGCTTCGAGCAGTTGCAACGGGTCATCACCCCCGACCGCCTGGGGCACGATCAACACAAACGGCTCCTTGCGCAGCACCTGTACGTGCAACTCCTTGGGTAAATCAAAGGGCGGGCGAATGATGATCGCCGAGTCCAGCTCACCTGCGTCCACCTGGCTGAGCAACTCCAGGGAAACCCCCGGCACCAACTTGCACTCCACCGTCGGCGCCGCCTGTCGCAGGCGCACCAGGGCTTGGGGCAGCAGGCCGGTCTGGGCGGTGGTGATGGCGCCGACTTTCAATTCGCCACGGTATTCGTTGGCATCCACCGGCACGGCCATGCGGTTGAACGTCTCGAGAATCTCCTTGGCCAGCGGCAGCGCGCGGATGCCTGCCGCATTCAGCGTGGCCTGGCGCCCGGTTCGGTCGAACAGCTGCACGCCGAGCACCTGCTCCAATTGGCGGATCTGCGCGCTGACCGCCGACTGCGTCAGCCCGACATGCATGCCCGCCGCGGCGAACGTGCCATGTCGGGTGACGGCGATAAAGGTTTTCAGTTCCCGCAGCATGGACGTCTCGATTGATCGAAATAATTTGAGCTCGATGCGAAAACTATCGTCTTTCCATCGATGACGGCAAGGCTAGACTCGGAAGGACTTAATACCCATAGAGGTTAGACCTGATGGCACTGGCTCCTTTTCACCTGGCAATTCCGGTATTCGACTTGGCGGCTGCGCGGCAGTTTTACGGTGAGGTGTTTGGGTTGGAGGAGGGACGTGCCAGTGATCACTGGGTCGACTTCGACTTCTTCGGGCATCAACTGGTCATCCATGAACATCCGAAAACCGCTTCTCAGGAAGCGGCGCACACCAATGCGGTAGACGGCCACGATGTACCGGTGCCGCATTTTGGCGTGGTGTTGAGTTGGGATGATTGGCATGCGCTGGCGGAGCGATTGCAGGCGCGCAATACCCGGTTTGTGCTGGAGCCGCATATTCGTTTCAAAGGCCAGATGGGTGAGCAGGCGACGTTGTTTCTGTTTGATCCGTGCGGCAACGCGTTGGAGTTCAAGGCGTTCAAGGATATTGGGCAGTTGTTTGCCAAGTGAGGGCGCGTCGATGAATCACCTTGATGCGACGGACATTGCCGACGCGGTGGGTTCTGGTGCTAGTAAGCCGGCTCTGGTTGCTGAACACTTTCTTGAGCGGATCGGTATCGACGAGCCGCAGATCCAGGCTTTTGTATCCTTCGATCCTGAAGAGGTACGCGAGCAGGCAAGGCAGCTTGACGGCTGTGCCGGTCCGCTGGCGGGAGTGCCTGTGGGGATCAAGGACATCTTCGATACCGCCGACCATCCAACGGAGTTCTATTCGCTGATTTACCAAGGCAATCGTCCATCGCGGGATGCTCATGTGGTGACACTGTTGCGCCAGGCGGGCGCGATCATCATGGGCAAGACCCACACCACTGAATTTGCCTACATGCACACGGGGCCGACGCGTAATCCGCTCGATCTTTCCCGAACGCCGGGTAGCTCCAGTGCGGGTTCTGCGGCGGGGATGGCGGCCGGGTTTTTCCCGTTGGCGTTGGGGACCCAGACGGCGGGGTCGCTGCTCAAGCCAGCGGCTTACTGTGGGCTGTATGCCTTCAAACCGTCGTTTGGACTGGTCTCGCTGGAAGGCGTGAAACCCCTGGCGCCGAGCTTCGATACGGTGGGTTGGTATGGGCGCTCGGTGCGTGATCTTGAGCGGGTGGCGCAGGTGTTGATCCCGGGGTTTCCGGCTGTTGAGGTGGGGCATCGGCCCTTGCGGCTTGGTTTCTGCCGTACCTCTCGCTGGTCTGACGTGCAGCCGTTAGTAGCCCAGGCGATTGAGCAAGCGGTAGGCAAGTTGGGGCCTCTTGTCAGTGAAGTCGTGTTGCCCGAGGCGTTCGACGGAGTGTTCGATGATCACCAGTTGATCAACGATTGTGAAGGTGCCCGCTCATTGGCCAAGGAGTTTCAGTCTCATCCCGAACTACTCAGCGACTCGACGTTGGCCATGATCGAGCGTGCCAAGGCTATTAGCTGGGAACAGGAGTCGGCTGCCCAGGTGCGCCTGGCACAACTGGCCCCGCAGTTGGCGCAAATCTGCCAGCCGTTTGATGCGATGTTGAGTGTTTCCTGCGGGATGTTGGCGCCGGTGGGGTTGGAGACCACGGGGCCGTCGGACTTCATCAAGTTCTGGGGCGCGTTTGGGTTGCCGCAGGTGAATGTGCAGGTGGCGCGTGGTGACGGCGAGTTGCCGGCGGGGTTGCAGGTGATTGGGGCGTTTAGAGGGGATGCGCCGTTGCTAGGTGCGGCGCAAGTCATTGTTAATGCGCTGGCGTGATCGACGAGATTAAGACCCCTTGCACACCTTCGCAGCGGCAGGATCGTTCGGGATAAACGAATCCGGCGCTCCTGGCTTCAACACTACGTACCCGCGCCGCCATGGTTGATCGTCCACCAAATTCCAGCGATGCCCTGTGCCGGTATTGTCTTCGGCGATCAGTACTTCACCCGGATGCAACGTGAACTTCTCACCGCCGCGAGTCACGAATGCCAGGGTGCCGGACAGCGTCATCACGTACTGAGGCTCCGGGTCGTTATGCCAGCCATACGAGGCGTGCGCCGGGGTTTGCTTGAAGTGAATGGCAGTCACGTCGTTGCGCATGCTCTGGTCGATGGTGCCTTCCAGTACGTGGGAGTTGTTGTCGGCGCCGGTGCACAGCTTGAAAGCCTTGATGGTGTCAGTGGCAGCGGGGGCGGCTTGTGCGCCGCTCATGGTGGCGAGGGTGATTGCGACGGCGGCTGCGGCACGCATGCCCAGGCGGTGGATAGCGTTTTGCGGCGAACGTTTCTTCTGAGGCATGGAACAAGTTTCCCTCGTGCTGGAGTGGCGTTGATTGGGAATCATGGTCTTCGCCGTTGCCGTTCGGGACAACTAACTAATGTTTCATTGCGGCACGCCAGAAACGGCAAAGCCGCGCAATGCGCGGCTTTCAAGATGGTGGGCCCAGTAGGACTCGAACCTACGACCAAAGGATTATGAGTCCTCTGCTCTAACCAACTGAGCTATAGGCCCTCAGTAGGCCGCGGATTATAGCGATGGTTTCTTCGCTGTGCCATCCGAAAAGTCCGAAACACTCATACGAAGGAACGTAGCGGCGAAAAGCTCCGGCGGCAGCGGCAGGCTGACGATGTAGCCCTGCATCTGTTCACAACCTTCCGCCGCCAGGAACGCTTGCTGGGCCGGTGTTTCTACGCCCTCGGCAATGATGGTGAATTGCATGCTGTGCCCAAGGGCGATGATGGCGCGCACGATCGCGGCGTCGTGTGGGTCGTCGGGCAGGCCGCGCACGAAGGATTGGTCGATCTTCAGGAAGTCCAGCGGCAGGCGTTTCAGGTAGCTGAGGGACGAGTAGCCGGTGCCGAAGTCATCAATGGCCAGTTGCACGCCCAGTCGCTTGAGCTGGTGCAGCACCTCCAGCGCTTCTTCGGCCTGGCTCATGATGAAGTTTTCGGTGATCTCCAGTTGCAGGCAGCCGGGCTCCAGGCGGTTGTCCCGCAGCAGTTGCTCGATGCGCGCCAGCAGGTTGGGGTGGCGCAGTTGTGCACCGGCGAGGTTGACGGACAGTGGGCCGAAGTCATCAAAGGCTTTTCTCCAGTGGTGCATCTGCCGGCAGGCCTGTTCCAGTACCCAGTCGCCAATCTGCAGGATCATGCCGTTCTCTTCGGCCAGGGCAATGAAGTGCTCGGGCGGCACTTCGCCGAAGGTGGGGTGCCGCCAGCGAATCAGGGCTTCGGCGCCGATCAGTTGTTGGGTGTCGAGGCTCAGCTTCGGCTGGTAATAGAGCGAAAATTCGTCGCGTTCGATCGCCCGGCGCAGTTCGTGTTCCAGCGCCACGCGTTCGTTGGCCTGGGCGGTGAGGTCCTGGGTGTAGCTTTCGACGCGGTTGCGGCCTTTGGCCTTGGAGCGGTACATGGCGGCGTCGGCGTTTTTCACCAGGGTGGCGACGTCGATGCCGTCCCGTGGATACAGGCTGGTGCCGATGCTGGCGCTGATAAAGAACTCATGCTCGCCCGCCTGGAACGGTGGGGTGAAGCAGGCCAGCAGTTTATTGGCCAGGTGTTCGGCGTCGCTGGCTTGTTGCAGGCCGGGCAGCAGGATGATGAATTCGTCGCCACCCAGGCGGGCGACGGTGTCGACGTCCCGCAGTTGGTCCTTGAGGCGTACGGCGATGTCCTTGAGCAGCAGGTCGCCAATCGGGTGGCCGAGGCTGTCGTTGATGTGTTTGAAGCGGTCGAGGTCGAGGAACAGCACGGCGCCCTGGTTGCCGGTTTCCTGTTGGTTGTTGAGCGCGGCTTGCAGGCGGCTTTCGAACAGGGTGCGGTTGGGCAGGCCGGTCAATGGGTCGTGGTGGGCCTGGTAATCGAGGCGCGCCTGGGCGTGCTTGAGGCTGGAGATGTCGGCAAACACGGCGACGAAGTGAGTGATCGACTCCTCGCGGTTGCGCACCGCGCTGATGGTCAGCCAGCTGGGGTACAGCTCGCCGTTCTTGCGCCGGTTGGAGATCTCGCCTTGCCAGTGGCCGTTGGCCGTCAGTTGGTGCCACATGGCCGCGTAGAAGGCGCTGTCGTGCAGGCCGGAAGCGAGCAGGCGCGGGGTTTGGCCAAGGGCTTCGGCCTCGCTGTAGCCGGTGATCTCGCTGAAGGCGCGGTTCACGGCGCTGATGTTTTGCCGGGTGTCGGTGATCAGTACGCCTTCGGCCGTGCTCTCGAACACGGTGGCCGCCTGTTGCAGTTTTTCCTGCATCAGTTGGCGCTCGGTGATGTCCCGGGCGATGGTCAGCATGCAGTCTTCGTCGCCGATGGGCAGCGGTCGGCTGGAGACCTCGCAGAGGCGAATCTCGCCGTCGTTGCGGCGGATATGGCAGACAAAGTCGCGCACAAATCCATCCCGGTGCAGCATCTCCAGCATGCGCTTGCGTTCGTTCAGGTCGACCCAGATGCCGAGGTCCAGGGTTGACTGGTCCAGCGACATCACGCTGTTGAAGCCGGTAATGCGACTGAATCCTTCGTTGACCTCAATCAGCAAACCGTCGCTTTGGCGTGACAGCAGCAGGCCGTCGGGGGAAGCGTGGAAAGCCTTGGCGAATTTCTCTTCGGAGGTTTGCAGGCGTTGCTGGGTTTCTTTCAGTTGGGTGATGTCGCGCACCACCACCACCAGGGCTTCGGTGGTATCGAGCTGAAAGGGTTCGGCGGAGATCAGCCCGGTGAAGGCCTGGCCGTTGCTGCGCAGGAAGGGCATTTCCAGGTTGCGGATGCTGGTGGTCTGTACCCGCTGCAGCAGGCCGGGGCCTACGCCCTGGATGCCCCAGATATTCAATTCGGTGGCGGTTTTTCCTACGACTTCTTCAGCGCTCAGGCCGATCTGGTCTTCGAATGCCTTATTGACCTCCATCAGGCAGCCGTCGGACAGGCGGGCGATCACCAGGATGTCCGGGCATTGCTGGAACACGGAAGCAAACTTCTGCTCCGAAAGCTGCAGCGCTTCCTCGGTGCGCTTGGCTTCGCTGATGTCGATCATCAGGCCGCGCAGCACCGGTTCGTGGCCGTGTTCGATCAGGCTGACGATGTCCCGCACCCACAGACAGCGGCCATCGGCGGTGATTACCCGGTAGTCGACACTGTGGTCGCGGTTGGCCCGGGTTTCGGCGTAGCAATAGGCCTCTGTTCGGGTCAGGTCGGCCGGGTGGATGATGTTCCGCCAGAAGCCCGGGATCAGCCAGTGAGCGCGGGGGTAGCCGAGCAGTTCCTCGGCATGGGGCGACACGTAGCTGTAGGTGAAATCGCTGATGCTCGCTTCCCAGGCGATCGCGGAAAGGCTCTCCACCAGGCCGCGATAGTGGTATTCGCTGCTGCGCAGTTCCTGTTCGAGGGCGACCCGGCGGGAAATTTCCGAACTGAGCCGACGATTGATCCGGATAACCACGGCCAGCACGATGCTCAGGAGCAGTACGGCTGGCAGCCCGTAGAGCAGCACGTCCGTCCAAAGGGTGCGGTGGTCGATGACATTGCCGACCCAGCGTTGCTGGATGGCTTCGGTCTCGGCCGGGCTGATGTCGGCCAGGACCTTGTCGAGGATGCCCACCAGCATCTTGTCGTCCTTGGGGACGCCCATCGCCAACTGATAGCGGTAGGGTGTTTCGCCGCTGATGTACAGGCCTTCCAGCTTGAGTTGGCGCAGGCTCCACACGCTGGAGGCCAGATCGCCGACTACGGCATCGACTTTATCGGTGGCCAGGGCCTGCAACGTTGCGCTGACATTGGGCATGGCCACCAGATTGAGGTCTGGGTGGTGAGTGCGCAGCAGTTCGTGGGGCGCGTAGTTTTCCACCACGGCGACTTTCAACCCATACAAGTCCTTGAGGCTGCGCGGTTGTGGGCCCCCTTCATGGGCGAGGATGACGATGGGGAAGTCGAGATAAGGCCGGGTAAACGACAGGAAACTCTGGCGTTCCGGTGTGGACATGATGCCCGGCAACAGGTCGATCTGGTTGTTGCGGGCCTGTTCCAGCACGGCGCTCCAGTTGACCGGCTCGATCAGTTTGATCCTGATGCCAAGGCGATCCTGCATCAGCCGCACGTAATCGGCGGCCAGGCCCTGGTAGCGACCGTCTTCATCACGGTATTCAAAGGGGGGCCAGGAGGCATCGACGCCCAGGCGCAACTCTTGATGGTCCGCCAGCCAGCCACGCTCTTCATCGGTGAGAGTCAACGCGCCAGCCGTTGCGGTCCAGGTCAGCAGCGACAGCAGTAACACGGTCGGCAATCTGGGCATAACGGTCTCGTTATGGCACGGGGAATGTTTCGAGTGTAGACGGGCATTGCGGGGGAGGGGAGGCCGCGAGGATTTAATCTGTAGAACCAAAAACCCCGGCCTGGGCCGGGGTTTTTGTGATCACTCGTCGAGGAAGGAGCGCAAATGCTCGCTTCTCGTCGGGTGGCGCAGCTTGCGCAGCGCCTTGGCTTCGATCTGACGAATCCGCTCACGGGTAACGTCGAACTGCTTACCAACCTCCTCAAGGGTGTGGTCGGTATTCATGTCGATGCCGAAGCGCATGCGCAGTACCTTGGCTTCACGGGCAGTGAGGCCGGACAGTACGTCGCGAGTCGCTTCTTTCAGGCTCTCAACGGTGGCTACATCGATTGGCGACTGCATGGTCGAGTCTTCGATGAAGTCACCCAGGTGGGAGTCTTCGTCATCACCGATCGGGGTTTCCATGGAGATCGGCTCTTTAGCGATCTTCAATACCTTGCGGATTTTATCCTCAGGCATTTCCATGCGTTCGCCCAGCTCTTCCGGGGTCGGTTCGCGACCCATTTCCTGCAACATCTGCCGGGAAATACGGTTGAGCTTGTTGATCGTCTCGATCATGTGCACCGGAATACGGATGGTGCGGGCTTGGTCGGCGATCGAGCGAGTGATCGCCTGACGGATCCACCAGGTGGCATAAGTCGAGAACTTGTAGCCGCGACGGTATTCGAACTTGTCCACAGCCTTCATCAAGCCGATGTTGCCTTCCTGGATCAGATCGAGGAATTGCAGGCCACGGTTGGTGTACTTCTTGGCGATGGAGATCACCAGACGCAGGTTCGCTTCAACCATCTCTTTCTTCGCGCGGCGGGCCTTGGCCTCACCGATCGACATGCGACGGTTGATGTCCTTGATCTCGGCAATCGTCAGACCGGTTTCGGTCTGCAATGCAGTCAGCTTCTGCTGGCAACGAACGATGTCGGCCTGGAAGCGACCAATGGCTTCAGCGTATTTGCTTTTGCCTTTGGCCAGTGCGTCGGTCCAGCTTTCGTCGACTTCGTTGCCCGGGAACTGGCGCAGGAAGTCGGCACGCGGCATGCGCGCATCACGGACACAGAGCTGCATGATCGCACGCTCTTGTGCACGCAGACGCTCAAGGGCGCTACGAACCCGCTCAACCAGGCCTTCGAATTGCTTCGGTACCAGTTTGATCGGCATGAAGAGTTCAGCCAGGGCCAGCAATTCAGCAGTTGCCTGCTTGCTGCCGCGACCGTGCTTCTTCAGGGCCTTGCGAGCCAGTTCCATCTGATCGGAGACCGCGCCAAAGCGCTGGGCTGCGATGATCGGATCCGGACCGCTTTCGACTTCTTCGTCGTCATCGGTGCTGGCTTCAGCTTCTTCATCGTCGGTGTCGTCGTCTGCTTTGGCAGCCTTGGCATCGATCGGTGGAGGAACTTCAGCCGCAGGTGGCGCAATGCCGTCATCCGGGTCGATATAACCGCTCAGGACGTCGGACAGGCGGCCACCTTCGGTGGTGACGCGAGTGTACTCGGAGAGAATGTGGTCAACCGTGCCTGGGAAGTGCGCGATTGCGCCCATTACTTCACGGATGCCCTCTTCGATACGCTTGGCGATTTCGATTTCGCCTTCACGTGTCAGCAGCTCTACCGTACCCATTTCGCGCATATACATGCGCACAGGGTCAGTCGTGCGACCGATGTCGGTCTCGACCGCTGCCAACGCGGCGGCTGCTTCTTCAGCGGCTGCCTCGTCGGTATCGGCGTCGGCCAACATAAGGGCGTCCGCATCCGGAGCACTCTCGTGTACGGGGATCCCCATGTCATTAATCATGCGGATGATGTCTTCCACCTGCTCTGGATCTGAAATATCCTCAGGCAGGTGGTCGTTGACCTCTGCGTAAGTCAGATACTTCTGCTCACGACCAAGGGTGATCAACTCTTTGATACGAGACTGCTGTTGCGCTTTTCCGGACATAACACCCTATCCACTGAAGGTCTTGGCGGGCAAAAAACAAGCCGAGGATTATACCCGAGCTATGACCTCACACGCCAGCTGAGGTCGGGTTTGATGCGGAAACATTGCGACTTAAAAGGTCGCGCAGTTGATTTTTCTCTTCGGCGGTCAATTCACTCTGACGCGCTTTTCGAAGAAGTTGTTCCAGGTTTCGCTCGCGTTGACGAGCTACCAAGCTAGTAATGGTGTCGAAAAACTGTTGTTCAAGGTTATCGCCATCAATCAGCCATTCCTTTTCTGCCAACGCCTTTAGCAAACGGCCCTGTTCGGTGCCGTGCCAGCGTGCAATCAGCTGGAATGAGTTTAGCTTAGGATTCTTCTGTACGGCTTCGAGCAGGGCCACCAACAGTTGTGTATTGGTGTGGTCTTCAGCCGCAAAGTGCCCCGCATCTTCGACTTTTTGTGCCAGTTGCGGGTGGTGCAAAAGTGTACGCAGGGCCGCCATGGTAGGTGGCTCTACTGCTGCTGGGACGCGCGGGCCGCGCGGTTCGTCACGGTCACCGCCACGTTTGCCGTTTTTGTCCCAGGGTTTCTTTTCCCATTTCTTGCCGCCGGCGCCGGGTTTCTTCGGTGTCCACTCCTGCTGGGGCGTGTACGCCTCCTGCGGTTGGTGGAAGTCGGAATAGTCCGGCATGGCGTCGTAATCCATGCCCGGGTCGTAGGCCGGCGGCGCCTCTTGCGGCGCGCTGCGCGCCAGCTGGCTGACGGCCTCGCCACTCAATCCGGTAATTTCCAGCAGTCGCTGGCGCATCAGGGTTCGCAGGTTGGCCCCCGGAACCTTGTCGATCAGTGGTGCCGCGAGGGTCACCATATGGGCCTTGCCTTCGAGGGAGCGCGGGTCGGACTCTTCGGTCAGTTGCTGGAAGAAATAATCGGCCAGCGGTTGTGCGTGCTGGTTGATGCGCGCGCGGAACGCGTCGGTCCCTTCGGAGCGGACCAGGGTGTCCGGGTCTTCGCCCTCGGGGAGGAACAGGAAGCGTGCGCGGCGTCCGTCCTGCAGGCTTGAAAGTGTTGACTCAAGGGCGCGCCAGGCGGCATTGCGGCCGGCCTGGTCGCCGTCGAAGCAGAACAGCACGTTGGGCACTACGCGAAACAGGCGTTTCAAGTGTTCTTCGCTGGTCGCGGTGCCCAGGGTGGCCACGGCGTTGCGCAAGCCTTGCTGGGCCAGGGCGATCACGTCCATATAGCCTTCAACCACGATGATCTCGTCGAGGTTGCGGTTGTTCTTGCGCGCTTCAAACAGGCCGTAGAGTTCCTGGCCTTTATGAAACACCGGGGTTTCCGGTGAGTTCAGGTATTTAGGCTTGTCGTCCCCCAACACCCGGCCGCCGAACGCGATGATGCGGCCGCGACTGTCACGGATCGGGAACATCACGCGATCGCGGAAGCGGTCATAACGCTTGCCGGTCTCGGCGTTTTCCACCAACAGGCCGGCGTCGATCATGGCTTTTTGCTGCAGGGTGTCACTGCTCAGGTGCTTGTACAGATTGTCCCAGCCGGGCGGGGCGAAGCCGAGGCCGAAGTCGCGGGCGATTTCACCGGTCAGGCCGCGGCCCTTGAGGTAATCGACGGCGGCTTTGCGCTGCGGGTGGCTTTTCAGCGCCTGGCGGTAAAAGTCGGCGGCCGCGGTGAGCAGTGGGTACAACGGCGAATCGGTGGGTTGCCGCGGTTTGTGCGGGCGGCCACTTTCTTCGCGGGGGATTTCCATGCCGGCGGCTTTCGCCAGTTCCTCGACGGCCTGGGGGAAATCCAGGTTGTCGTGGTCCATGATGAAGCCGAGGGCGTTGCCGCCAGCGCCGCAGCCAAAGCAGTAGTAGAACTGCTTGTCGGGGCTGACGCTGAAGGACGGGGTCTTTTCCTTGTGGAACGGGCAGCAGGCGGTGTAGTTCTTGCCGGCCTTTTTCATTTGCAGGCGCGAGCTGACAACATCGACGATGTCGGTGCGGTTCAGAAGGTCGTCAATAAAGCTCTGGGGAATTAGCCCGGCCATGGCGTTCTCGTCATCACTGCGTGTAAAAGAGGGCCCGCAAAGTGCTCAAGGCGCGCGTATTGTGCGGCTCGATCAACTGTCGTCTGCTTGGTCTGTCAGGAAGTGTATCTGCCGAACATTCACTGACGTTAGTTCCGATCAGTGCCCGGCGTAGAAATGTTGCCCGGGAGTCCGGTCTTGGCCATGTGGGGGCCTCGGAAACTCATCGGTGGGCGCAGCCGACCTGTTGATCGCCTGTTAAAAAATAAGTGTGCTCGTCAGTAGCCTTGTTAGGCTCGTCAGAAGAGACGTGCACCGCTGGCAAAAGAGCCAGTCCTGACGTGTGAAGCAGTTCGTTTCAGTCGCATGGGCGGCCTCAACGGTGAAGCATCAAGCGATATCCGCAAATGCCAACAGCCCGGCTGAGGGCCGGGCTTGGCAGAAGCTTGCTACGAACGTCTGTGTATTAGTACAGACGAACGGCGCGGCGCTGCTCGCGCTGAACTTTCTTGGCGTGACGCTTAACAGCGGCTGCTGCTTTACGCTTACGCTCAGAAGTTGGCTTCTCGTAAAATTCGCGGCTACGAACTTCAGCCAGAACACCGGCTTTTTCGCAGGAGCGCTTGAAACGACGCAGAGCTACGTCGAAGGGTTCGTTCTCTTTTACTTTGACGGCTGGCATCCAGAGCTACCTTCTTTCATTACCGGGAATCAACGTTCTCGTCGCAAAAAATTCGCGGCTGAGGTCGTCGGTTTTTAAGGGTTGCGGATGTTAACCCCTCATTGCCCGGAATGCAAAGCCTCTGATCGAAAACCGCTAGTCGGGAGGGGGAGTGGCGACTATTATGCGCGCCTTCGAATTCAGCCTCTACAAGGCGCAAACCCATGCTAGTTCTGGGATTAGAAACCTCGTGCGACGAAACCGGTGTCGCACTTTACGACAGTGAACGCGGGCTTTTGGCCGACGCACTGTTCAGTCAGATCGACCTGCACCGCGCCTATGGTGGCGTGGTGCCGGAGCTGGCCAGCCGTGATCATGTGAAACGCATGCTGCCATTGATTCGCCAGGTATTGGACGAGGCCGGCTGCGTGCCGACCGAGATCGACGCCATTGCCTACACCGCAGGCCCGGGATTGGTCGGAGCCCTGCTGGTTGGGGCCTCTTGCGCCCAGGCGCTGGCATTTGCCTGGGGCATTCCGGCCCTCGGTGTGCACCACATGGAAGGCCATTTACTGGCGCCGATGCTGGAAGAAAACCCGCCAGAGTTCCCGTTCGTCGCTTTGTTGGTTTCAGGTGGCCATACGCAGCTGGTTCAGGTCGACGGAATCGGTCAATACACGCTGCTGGGCGAAAGCCTGGACGACGCGGCCGGTGAAGCGTTCGACAAGACCGCAAAGATGATGGGCCTCAATTATCCAGGAGGTCCGGAAATCGCGCGGTTGGCGGAAAAAGGTGTGGCAGGGCGCTACACCTTCCCGCGTCCGATGTGCGATCGCCCCGGCCTGATGTTCAGCTTCAGCGGCTTGAAAACCTCTGCCCTGAACACCTGGCAGCAGAGCGTCAGCGCCGCAGACGACAGTGAGCAAGCCCGTTGCGACATCTCGCTGGCGTTCCAGCAGGCCGTGGTGGAGACTTTGACCATCAAGTGCAAGCGGGCCCTGAAGCAGGCGGGCATGAAGCGCCTGGTGATCGCGGGCGGCGTCAGCGCGAATAAGGCGTTACGCAGCTCCCTGGAGAAAATGCTCGGCGACATGAAGGGCGACGTATTTTACGCCCGCCCCGAATTCTGTACCGATAACGGCGCGATGATCGCTTATGCCGGTTGCCAGCGTTTGCAGGCCGGGCAGCATGAAAGCCTGGCAATCAGCGTGCAGGCACGCTGGCCGATGGAGCAGTTGCCGCCGCTGTAACGGGCGAACGTGAACCGGGTTCACCGGGCGTATTTAAAAATGCCGTTCGCGCCCGGCAAACAGGTCGCGTAAATTGCCTCGATGGCGCCAGACGATCAGCAGCGTGAGCATGCTCATCGGCACCAGCGCCGCCGGCTCCTGCCAGGCCAGCAACGGCAGGGTCAGGGGCGTGGCGATCAATGCGGCCAGCGAGCTGGTGCGGGTCAGGTAGAACGTCAGCAGCCAGGCCAGGATGGCCAGCAGCGCCGCCGGTGGGTAGATCCCCAGCAGCATGCCGGCCGCCGTCGCAACGCCTTTGCCGCCGCGGAAGCGGAAGTACAGCGGGAACAGGTGGCCGAGCACCGCGCAGACGCCGATCCAGGCTTGCTGTTGCAGCGACAGCCCGGCGAGATCGGCGATCAGCACCGGCAACAGGCCCTTGCAGACGTCACCGAACAGTGTCAATACGGCGAGTTTCTTGCCGGCCAGGCGCAACATATTGGTGGCGCCGGCATTGCCTGAGCCACTCATTCGCGGGTCGGGATTTCCCGTCAGGCGGCTGAGCAAAATGGCGAAGGACAGCGAGCCGAGCAGGTAGGCGAGAGTCGCCAGTAACCAAAACATGCTAACTATTCCGGGCGAGGACGCCCTGATTCTAACGGGGCATCGCGCCCTTGTCGTGCAGCGGAGAAGAGTGCTTGGACAGAGTGTTTATCGAAGGCCTGGAAGTCGACACCGTGATCGGGGCCTACGACTGGGAGCGCGGTATCCGGCAATGCCTGCGTCTGGACCTGAGCTTCGCCTGGGATAATCGCCCGGCCGCCGCCGGTGATGACCTGACGCTGGCGCTGGATTATGCCAGCGTGTCCGCGCGCATCCAGGCCTTTGCCGAGCAGGCGCAGTTCCAACTGGTGGAAACCTTCGCCGAGCGCCTGGCTGAAGTGTTGATGAGTGAATTCCAGATTCCCTGGCTGCACCTCAAGCTGACCAAGCCTGGCGCCGTTCCGGCCGCCAAGGGCGTGGGCGTGGAGATCGAGCGCGGATGTCGCTAACTCAGGTTTACCTTGGTCTTGGCAGCAATATTGAGCGTGAGGCCCATTTACGCGCTGGCCTCGATGCGCTGGCGGGTTTCCTGACGGATCTGCGCTGTTCGCCGGTGTTTGAAAGCCAGCCGGTGGGCATCAAGAGCGGGCCGTTCTTCAATCTGGTGGTGTCGGCCTATACCGACCTGCCGTTGATGGAGCTGGACCGCCGACTGAAATTCATCGAGGCCGACAATGGCCGCTACGCCCCGGATCGCAAGGGCTTGCCGCTGGACATCGACGTGCTGCTGTATGGCGAGTTGGTGGGTAACTTCGATGGCCTGATTCTGCCCCGGGCCGAAATTCTGAAGAACGCGTTTGTGCTGTGGCCGCTGTCGTTGATGGCGCCGGGACGTGTGCATCCTGAAGCAGGCAAGACATTTGCCGCGCTTTGGCAGGATGCGCAAATCGATCAGGTACTGGCGCCGGTCGCTTTCGAGTGGCGGAATCAGCCGTTAACGCCGGATGCGCTCTTGTAGGCTTTCAACGCCTTGAGCCGTTCGCGTTTCAGCGCTTCACCCAGCTCGGGGCCTTTGAGTCCTTGTTCCAATAGCGGAGCGACCGCCACGCTCCGTGCCGCCATTGCTGCGCCACGCAGATATTCCGCCTGTGGATAACTTCTCTGCTCAAGGCCCTTGCGGCCGCGGGCATCCATCTCGCATGCCACCACAAACTCTTCGAAGCGCTGCGGCCGACGGTACACGTCAAAACGTTGCAGCAGCTCCAGCAACGTCGAGGGCTTCAGCTCCAGGGCGCGATGGCCATGGGTATGATATTCGCCCACCAGCAGCGCCAGTTCCTGGCAATCCCTTGGCACTTTGAAGCGCTCGTTCACTGCCTTGATCAGCGCCAGGCCGCGATGTTCGTGAGCGATGTGCTGCGGTAACTTATCCACAGGCGTGAGGCCCTTGCCCAGGTCGTGCAGCAGGCAGGCCCAGCGCACAGTGAGGGGTTGGGCGTGGATGGCCGCCTGTTCCAGGACGCTTAAGGTGTGGATGCCGGTATCGATCTCGGGGTGATGGACTTCGGGCTGCGGTACACCAAACAGTGCTTCGATTTCCGGCATCAGGGTCTTCAGCGCGCCGCAATCGCGCAGCACCTGGATAAAAACCTGTGGCTGATTTTCCATCAGGGCGCGGGAAATTTCTTTCCAGCTGCGCTCAGGCGTCAGGGCCTCCAACTCGCCTGAATTGCTGAGTTCGCGCATCAGTTCGAGGGTTTCTGGCGCAACGCGAAAACCAAGGCTGGCGTATCGCGCAGCAAAGCGAGCAACGCGCAGGACTCGGAGCGGATCTTCGGCAAACGCGGGGGAAACGTGGCGCAGAATGCGTGCTTCCAGGTCGCGCTGACCGTGATAAGGATCGGTCAGGTTGCCGCCGTCGTCTTCGGCCATCGCGTTGATGGTCAAGTCGCGGCGGATCAGGTCTTCTTCCAGGGTGACTTCGGGACTGGCGTGAAACACAAAGCCGCCATAACCCCGGCCGCTCTTGCGCTCTGTGCGGGCGAGGGCGTACTCGTCGCCATTTTTCGGGTCAAGAAATACCGGGAAGTCCGAACCCACAGGCTTGTAGCCCAGGGCGAGCATTTCTTCAGTGGTCGCGCCGACTACGACACGGTCGACATCGGTAACGGGGATGCCCAGCAGGCGATCACGCACCGCACCGCCGACTTTGTAGATTTGCATGAAAAAGCCTCCATTAGCGGCACAGGATAACGCCTGCGGCCCGCCAATGGAGGCTTTGCCGTTTCACAGATGCACGACGGCCAGGTCCAGGCGGCCGTAATCGTTGTCGCTGTGTTCGTTGCGGGGCGGAACATGGTGGGTTTTCATCACCTGGTCGCCCTGCAGGGTTTCCAGGTGGATATCGAACCCCCACAGCCGGTGCAGGTGCTTGAGGACCTCCTCAGTGGACTCTCCCAGCGGTTTACGGTCGTGTTGCTGGTGGCGCAGGGTCAGCGAGCGATCGCCGCGTACGTCGATGCTGTAGATCTGCACGTTGGGTTCGCGGTTGCCCAGGTTGTACTGCGCTGCCAGGGTCTCGCGAATGGTGCGGTAACCCGGCTCATCATGAATCGCCGGCACCAGCAGGTCGTCCTTGAGGTCGTCGTCCATGATGCTGAACAGCTTGAGATCACGAATCACCTGAGGTGACAGGTACTGCAGGATGAAGCTTTCATCCTTGAAGCTGCTCATGGCGAACTTGATGGTGGACAGCCAATCGCTGCCGGCAATCTCCGGGAACCAGCGGCGGTCTTCTTCGGTGGGGTGTTCGCACATGCGCCGGATGTCGCGGTACATGGCAAAACCCAGAGCATACGGGTTGATGCCGCTGTAGTACGGGCTATCGAAGCCCGGTTGATAGACGACACTGGTGTGGGACGTCAGGAATTCCATCATGAAGCCGTCGGTCACCAAGCCCTCGTCGTACAGGTCGTTCATCAGGGTGTAGTGCCAGAACGTGGCCCAGCCTTCGTTCATCACCTGGGTCTGGCGTTGTGGGTAGAAGTACTGGGCAATCTTGCGCACGATCCGCACGATTTCCCGCTGCCAGGGTTCCAGTAACGGCGCATGCTTTTCGATGAAGTACAGGATGTTTTCCTGAGGTTCGGCGGGGAAGCGCGCATTGTCCTTGTCGCTGTTCTTGCCGGCGCGTTTGGGAATGGTGCGCCACAGGTCGTTGATCTGCTTTTGCAGATGCTCTTCACGGTCCTTCTGGCGCAGCCGTTCTTCTTCGGCGGAGATCGGGTACGGGCGTTTGTAGCGGTCTACGCCGTAGTTCATCAGGGCATGGCAGGAGTCCAACAGGTCTTCCACCGCGTCGATGCCGTGGCGCTCCTCGCACTGCATGATGTACTGCTTGGCGAACACCAGGTAATCGATGATCGAGCTGGCATCGGTCCAGGTGCGGAACAGGTAGTTACCCTTGAAAAAGCTGTTATGCCCGTAGCACGCGTGGGCCACCACCAGCGCCTGCATGCAGATGGTGTTTTCTTCCATCAGGTAGGCGATGCACGGGTCGGAGTTGATAACGATTTCGTAGGCCAGGCCCATCTGGCCGCGGGTGTAGGACTTTTCAGTGCTGAGGAAGTGTTTGCCGTAGGACCAGTGGTGATAGCCCAGGGGCATGCCCACGGACGCATAGGCATCCATCATCTGTTCGGCGGTGATCACTTCGATCTGGTTGGGGTAGGTATCCAGGGCATAACCCGCCGCGATGCGGCTGATTTCCCGGTCATAGGCCTGGATCAGTTCGAAGGTCCATTCGGACCCCGTGGATATGGGTTGGCGCTTATGCTCTTTGGCGGTCATGTCACTAACCTGCGCTGGAAGAGTTCACGGAAGACCGGATAGATATCGCCGGCCGAGACCAATTGTTGCTGGGCGAAGGTGTCAGCGAAGGCTTCGCTGATGCGCTCGTATTCGAACCACAGGGCCTGATGCTCACGCGGGGTGATTTCGACGTAGGTGTAGTACTGCACGAACGGCATGATCTGGTTGATCAGGATGTCGCGGCAAATGGGTGAGTCGTCATTCCAGTTGTCGCCGTCGGAGGCCTGGGCGGCGTAGATGTTCCACTCGTTGGCCGGATAACGTTCGGCCATGATTTCCTGCATCAGCTTCAAGGCGCTGGAAACGATGGTGCCGCCGGTTTCCCGCGAGTAGAAAAACTCCTCTTCGTCGACTTCCCGGGCGCTGGTGTGATGGCGGATGAACACCACATCGATCTTGTCGTAGTTACGCTTGAGAAACAGGTACAACAGGATGAAGAAGCGCTTGGCGATGTCCTTGGTCGCCTGGGTCATGGAGCCGGACACGTCCATCAGGCAGAACATCACTGCCTTGGAGCTGGGGTTGGGTTGCTTGACCAGCAGGTTGTACTTCAAGTCGAAGGTGTCGAGAAACGGCACGCGGTGAATGCGCGCGCTGAGTTTGGCGATTTCGGCTTCGATTTCCTGAATATCGCCGAAGTTATCCGGCTCTTCGCGTTTCAGGCGCTCCAGTTCAGCCTTGGCATCCCGCAGCTTTGCCCGGCTGCTGCCAGACAAGGCAATACGCCGCGCATGGGCCGAACGCAGGGTGCGGATGATGTTGATCCGTGACGGGTTGCCTTCGTTGCTGATCCCGGCGCGCACGGTTTTAAAGGTGTCGGTGCCGGTCAGGTTGCGTTTGACCAGGTTGGGCAGTTCCAGGTCTTCGAACATGAACTCCAGGAACTCTTCCTGGGTGATCTGGAACACGAACTCGTCCATGCCTTCGCCGGAGTTGCCGGCCTTGCCCGGGCCTTTGCCGCCCGCGCCGCCCTGGGGGCGCTGGATATGTTCGCCGCTGGTGAATTCCTTGTTGCCGGGATGCACGACGGTTTGCTTGCCGCCCCGGCCGTGGTGCAGCACCGGTTCATCGATGTCCCGTCCGGGAATGCTGATCTGTTCGCCATGCTCCATGTCGGTGATGGAGCGGCGACTGACGGCCTCTTCGACGGCCTTTTTGATGTGGTCACGGTAACGCCGCAGGAAACGCTGACGGTTTACCGTGCTCTTGTTCTTGCCATTGAGACGTCGGTCGATCACGTAGCTCATGTAGGAGCCCTCCGGGCAGCTTCAAGTTACAAGCTTCAAGCGGCAAGCTGGAAGCTTAAAGACAAGCGGTCGATTGCCAGGCTGTCCGGCGTACCGGGAGCCTGGCATTGCACGCTTGTCGCTGCCTTACTGCGATTTCCGGACCCGCAGGTACCACTCGGAGAGCAGTCGTACCTGTTTGTCGGTGTAGCCACGCTCGACCATTCGAGTGACGAAGTCGTTGTGTTTTTGCTGATCCTCCTTGCTGGCCTTGGCGTTGAAGCTGATGACCGGCAGCAGATCCTCGGTATTGGAGAACATTTTCTTCTCGATGACCACCCGCAGCTTCTCGTAGCTGAGCCAGGTAGGGTTCTTGCCATTGTTGTTGGCCCGGGCGCGCAGCACGAAGTTGACGATTTCGTTGCGGAAATCCTTCGGATTGCTGATGCCGGCGGGTTTTTCGATCTTTTCCAGCTCCTCGTTGAGGGCTACGCGGTTGAGGATCTCGCCGGTTTCCGGGTCGCGGTATTCCTGGTCCTGGATCCAGAAGTCTGCGTACAGCACGTAGCGGTCGAAGATGTTCTGGCCGTATTCGCTGTAGGACTCCAGGTACGCGGTCTGGATTTCCTTGCCGATGAACTCGATGTAGCGCGGTGCCAGGTATTCCTTGAGGAAGCGCAGGTAGCGCTCGCGGGTTTCGGCCTGGAATTGTTCCTGTTCGATCTGCTGTTCCAGCACATACAGCAGGTGCACCGGGTTGGCGGCGATTTCGTGGGGGTCGAAGTTGAAGACCTTGGACAGGATCTTGAACGCAAAGCGTGTCGACAGGCCGTTCATGCCCTCGTCAACGCCCGCGGTATCGCGGTATTCCTGGATCGACTTGGCCTTCGGATCGGTGTCCTTGAGGTTTTCGCCGTCGTACACCCGCATCTTCGAGTAGATGTTGGAGTTTTCCGGCTCCTTGAGGCGCGACAGTACGGTGAACTGGGCCAGCATCTTCAGGGTGTCAGGCGCGCAATGGGCCTTGGCCAGGGAACTGTTGAACAGCAGCTTGTCGTAAATCTTGATTTCATCGCTGACCCGCAGGCAGTACGGCACCTTGACGATGTAGATCCGGTCGATGAAGGCTTCGTTGTTCTTGTTGTTGCGGAAGGTGTGCCATTCCGATTCATTGGAGTGGGCCAGCAGGATCCCGGTAAACGGAATCGCCCCCAGGCCCTCGGTGCTGTTGTAGTTACCTTCTTGTGTCGCCGTAAGCAGTGGGTGCAGCACCTTGATCGGTGCCTTGAACATTTCCACGAACTCCATCAGGCCCTGGTTGGCCCGGCACAGTGCGCCCGAGTAGCTGTAAGCGTCGGCATCGTTCTGTGGGAATTCTTCCAGTTTGCGAATATCGACCTTACCCACCAGCGCCGAGATGTCCTGGTTGTTCTCGTCACCCGGTTCGGTCTTGGCCACGGCGATCTGGTTGAGGATCGATGGATAGAGCTTCACCACCCGGAACTGGCTGATGTCGCCGCCGAACTCGGCCAGGCGCTTGGTCGCCCACGGCGACATGATGGTGTTGAGGTAGCGCCGTGGAATGCCGAAGTCCTCTTCGAGGATCGCGCCATCTTCCGTGGCGTTGAACAGCCCCAGGGGCGACTCGAACACGGGCGAGCCCTTGATGGCGTAGAACGGCACCTTTTCGATCAGTTGTTTGAGCTTCTCGGCCAGGGACGACTTGCCCCCGCCGACGGGACCGAGCAGGTAGAGGATCTGTTTCTTCTCTTCCAGGCCTTGGGCGGCATGGCGGAAATACGAGACGATCTGGTCAATGCATTCTTCCATGCCGTGGAAGTCTTCAAAGGCCGGGTAGCGACGGATCACCTTGTTCGAGAAAATTCGCGACAGGCGCGAATTGGCTGCGGTGTCCACCAGCTCCGGCTCGCCGATCGCCAAGAGCAGGCGTTCAGCGGCAGACGCGTAGGCGCTGCGGTCCTTTTTGCACAGTTCGAGATACTCCTGAAGCGAGAGCTCTTCCTGGCGGGTGGACTCGAAGCGTTGTTGGAAGTGGCTAAAAATACTCATGACGTCGTCACCTCGCTCGATACGTGGAGCCGACGCCGGATCAATCAGTCGATGCTGGCAGCCATTGGTGGACACCAATGGCCGTTTTCCCCCCAGAACACCCTGAAACGCTACCGATGACCCGCACGCCGGTGTACCGGCTCTCCCCTGTTTTGGATGGCCTGCGCTTAAGGATAGTTCGGAATCCGGGAGTTCAAGGCGCGATACGTAATTAGTTTGGCCGCGCCGTTCGTCAGAAACGGCGCGAGGCCAAGCGTCACGCGGGGTAGCGGGGTTTGAAAAAAATTATTGCGCGTCGCCTGCGGCAATTTCTGCAGGATAGGTCGTACGCCATAGCTCAAAGCCACCGTCGAGGCTATAGACGTCGGAGAAACCCTGGCTCACCAGGTAGGCCGCGGCGCTTTGGCTGGAGTTGCCGTGGTAGCACGCCACAATCACCGGCGCGTCGAGGTCGGCGGCGCGGATGAAATCGGCGATGTTGTGGTTATCCAGATGCTGGGCGCCACTGATGTGGCCGGCGATGTAGGTCGGCTGGTCGCGGATGTCGACAACCACTGCGCCTTTTTCGCGCAGGGCCTGGGCTTGCTCGGGAGGGATACGTTTGAATTCAGTCATGGCTGGCTCCTTTGGCCTGTGTGAAAGCGCAGCTCAGCGCTTTGCCGTGGCCTGCAGTTGTTCGGGAAGGGGGGAGTCGCACTGGCAGCTCGAGCGCTCGCCGGTGTCGATGTTCATCAGGGTCATGGCGCCGCCCCACACACAGCCGGTGTCGAGGGCGAAGACGCCAGGTTCATCACATTTGCCTTCCAGGGCTGCCCAGTGGCCGAAGATGATCTTCGTTTCACGGGTCTTGCGTTCCTTGTGGGCGAACCAGGGCTTGTAGCCGGGCAGCGCGGTGTCGGCGCCTTCCTTGCTCTTGAGGTCCAGTTTGCCTTCGGCGGTGCAGAAGCGCATGCGGGTGAAGTAGTTGGTGATTACCCGAAGGCGGGCGACGCCGGTGAGTTCGTTGTCCCACTTCACGGGATCGTTGCCGTACATGCCATCCAGGTAGGCCGTGTACAGGTTGTCGTCGGCCAGGGCAGCCTCGACTTCGGCGGCGCACTTGAGGGCTTTCTTCAGCGTCCACTGCGGTGGAATCCCGGCATGCACCAGCGCGGTGTCGCGGCTCTCGTCGTAGTGCATGATTTTTTGCCGGCGCAGCCAGTCAAGCAGCTCGGTGCGGTCCGGCGCTTCGAGGATTTCCCGCAGGGTGTCGCCCTTTTTCAGGCGCTCGATGTTATTGCCGGCGGCCAGCAGGTGCAGGTCATGGTTACCCAGCACACACACCAGGGAATCGCGCATGCCATAAAGGAAGCGCAGGGTTTCCAGGGATTGCGGGCCACGGTTGACCAGGTCGCCTACCAGCCACAGGCGATCCTTGGCCGGATCGAAGGCCACGCGGTCGAGCAGGCACTTGAGCGGTTCCAGGCAGCCTTGCAGGTCGCCGACGGCGTACGTCGCCATCAGTGCAGGGCTCCAGGTACCGCGAGGCGGAACGGGGCGATGATGGCGTCGAAGTGTTTGCCGTCCTCGGCGAGCATCTGGTAGCTGCCTTGCATGTTGCCGACGCGGGAGGTCATGACGGTGCCGCTGCTGTAGGTGTGGCTCTTGCCGGGGGCGATCAGCGGTTGCTGGCCAACCACGCCGGCGCCGCGGACTTCCTCGACCTGGCCGTCACCGTCGGTGATGACCCAGTGGCGCGACAGCAGCTTGGCAGGCAGCTCGCCGTTGTTTTGCACGGTAATGGTGTAGGCGAACGCAAAACGGTTCTGCTCGGGTTGCGATTGTTCCGCCAGAAAGCGGGTGACGACGCTGACGTCGATCTGA
Organism: Pseudomonas sp. PAMC 26793; assembly: GCF_000313235.1. Classification (NCBI taxonomy): domain Bacteria; kingdom Pseudomonadati; phylum Pseudomonadota; class Gammaproteobacteria; order Pseudomonadales; family Pseudomonadaceae; genus Pseudomonas; species Pseudomonas sp. PAMC 26793. Next base: position 39,810 of record NZ_AMXG01000023.1, on the reverse strand, counting down.
TAACGAGGATCGGACATGCAAGAGGCCTTAAAAGCAAAAGCGGGGGAACAGCGGATGCCGATCAGTCTAGGCCAAGTGGTGGGCACTAGGCCAGACATGCTGTCTGGCGGTGCCCGACTCTACTTTATTCGGCCGCTGGCGCAGGCTGAATGGCGAGCTGGTCAGCCAGGCGCACGAAGGCGGCCAGGTCAAGCTGCTCGGGGCGCAGGCTGCCGTCGACACCGGCGGCTTCGATTTCGGCGTTGCTGAGCAAAGCCTTCAGCGTATTGCGCAAGGTCTTGCGGCGTTGGTTGAACGCCTCGCGCACCACGCGCTCCAGCAATTTGTGGTCTTTGGCCGGGTGCGGCAGCACCGCGTGAGGCACCAGGCGCACGATGGCGGAGTCGACCTTCGGCGGCGGGTTGAACGCGCCCGGGCCGACGTTGAACAGGTGTTCTACGCGGCAATGGTACTGAACCATGATCGACAGACGACCCCAATCACCGCCGCCAGGGCCTGCGGCCAGACGCTCAACCACTTCCTTTTGCAGCATGAAGTGCATGTCGCGGATGATGCCGGCGTTGTTCAGCAGGTGAAAAATCAGCGGGGTGGAGATGTTGTAAGGCAGGTTGCCGACCACCCGCAGGCTGTTGGGCGCTGCATTGAGGCTGGTGAAGTCGAACTTTAGCGCATCGCCCTGGTGCAGGTTGAAGTTGGGCATGCTGGCGAACTGCTGGTTGAGGATCGGGATCAGGTCCTTGTCCAACTCAACCACGTCCAGCTGGCCGCCGCTCTTCAACAGGCCTTGGGTCAGGGCGCCCTGGCCCGGGCCGATTTCCAGCAGGCGGTCTTCGGGCTTGGCATGGATGGAGCGCAGGATGCGATCAATCACGCCAGCGTCGTGCAGGAAGTTTTGCCCGAAACGCTTGCGCGCCCGGTGTTGGTAATGCTCGGTCATATACGGGTCTCGGCCATCTGATAGGCGGTTTCCAGGGCCACGTGCAGGCTGCCGGTATCGATCTTGCCGCTGCCTGCGAGGTCCAGGGCGGTGCCATGGTCGACGGAGGTGCGGATGATCGGCAGGCCCAGCGTCACGTTGACGGCGGCGCCGAAGCCTTTGTACTTCAGCACGGGCAGCCCCTGGTCATGGTACATCGCCAGCACTGCGTCGCAGTGCTCCAGATATTTGGGGGTAAACAGAGTGTCGGCAGGCAATGGGCCGCGCAGGTCCATGCCCTCAAGGCGCAGACGCTCCAGGGTTGGTTCGATGATGTCGATTTCTTCATGGCCCAGGTGGCCACCTTCACCGGCGTGGGGGTTGAGCCCGCAGACCAGGATGCGTGGTTGGGCGATGCCGAATTTCTGTTGCAGGTCGGCGTGCAGGATGCGTGTGACACGCTCCAGGCGCTCGGGGGTAATGGCGTCGGCAATCTCCCGCAGGGGCAGGTGAGTGGTCACCAGCGCCACCCGCAGGTCGCCCGTTGCCAGCATCATTACCACTTGTTCGGTGTGGGTCAGCTCGGCGAGGAATTCGGTATGGCCCGAAAAGGCGATCCCGGACTCATTGATCACACCCTTGTGCACCGGGGCGGTGATCATTCCCGCGAAATCGCCGTCGATGCAGCCTTGACCGGCCCGGGTCAGGGTTTCCAGGACAAAGGCCGCGTTGGCCTTGTCCAGTTGCCCGGCGACGACCTTGGTCGCCAGCGGGGTATCCCACACATACAGGCTGTTTGCCGGTGCCGGAAGGTCAGGCCAGTTGCCCGGGCCCACCGACAGCAGATCGACAACCACGCCCAACTGCGCGGCCCGCTCAAGGAGCAGGTCGCGGCTGGTAATGGCAATCAGGGGATGTGGCTGGGTGTGCGAGGCGAGCAGCAGGCAAAGGTCAGGACCAATGCCGGCCGGCTCGCCGGGTGTCAATGCGAAACGCTTGGGTTTCACTGGGCTGCCTGGTCGGTGCCTGTTTGGTCGGCGCCAGGAAGCTTGTTCTCTACGTAGGCTTCGTCACGGATCTGACGCAACCAGGTTTGCAGCTCTTCGTCGTATTTGCGGTTACGCAGCACGGTCAGGGCTTGTTGCTCGCGGGCCTGGGCGGTGTTGTCAGTGGCGCGACGGCCAAGGACTTCCAGCACATGCCAGCCATATTGGGTCTTGAACGGCTTGGACAGTACGCCTTGCGGAGTCTTGGCCATGACGTCCTGGAACTCGGGAACCAGTGCTTTCGGGTCGATCCAGTTCAGATCACCGCCGTTAAGCGCCGAACCCGGGTCTTCGGAATAGCTCTTCGCCAACTCGCCGAAGTCTTCGCCCGCTTCGATGCGGTCATAGAGCTTCTGGGCCAGTTCCTTGGTTTGGGCTTCGGTACGGATCTCGCTTGGCTTGACCAGGATGTGTCGAACGTGAACTTCGTCCTTCATCTGGGCTTCTTCGCCACCGCGCTTGCCGAGCAACTTGAGGATGATGAACCCGCCTGGCGTACGCGCAGGCTGGGTGATGCCACCGACTTCCATGGCGCTCAGCTCGCGGTCGAACGGTGGTGGCAGTTGCGCGGCTTTACGCCAGCCCATGTCACCGCCTTCGAGGGCGTTGTCGCTGCCGGACTGGGCAATGGCCATCTGGGCAAAGTCAGCACCTTGCTTGAGACGGTCATAGATAGCCTGGGTTTTCGCCGCAGCAGCGTTGAGTTGTTCTGCGTTGGCGCTGTCTGGTGTCGGAACCAGGATGTTGGCCAGGTGCAGTTCTTCGGAAAGCTGCATCTTGCCAAGGTCAGAGGCCAGGAAGTTCTTCACTTCCTGCTCGGACACCTGAACCCGCTCGGCCACACGGCGCTGACGCACACGGCTGATGATCATTTCACGGCGAATCTGGTCACGGGCGTCCTCATAGGACAGGCCGTCGTGAGCCAGGGCGGCGCGGAACTGATCAACACTCATGTTGTTGCGCTGGGCGATGGTGCCGACAGCCTGGTTCAATTCTTCGTCGCTGATACGGATGCCGGAACGATCGCCGATCTGCAATTGCAGGTTCTCAACGATCAGGCGCTCAAGCACCTGCTGGTCCAGCACGCTGGTCGGCGGTACGCCGCCACCACGCTTGGCGATGGTTTGCTGAACTTCCTTGACCCGCTGGTCCAGTTGGCTCTGCATGATCACGTCGTTATCGACGATGGCCACTACCTTGTCCAGCGGTTGAACCGCAGCGTGAGCTGCGGCGGTACCCAGGAACAGCGCGCCCAGCATCAGCGGGCGCAGACAATCAGAAAGCTTGGTCTTCACGTTCACGATAACCTTCAATGCCTTTGTCGAGGAAGCTCTCTACCTTGGCGCCGGTCAGGCCGCCGAGTCCTTTAAGGACGATCTGGAAGAAGAGCCCGTGGTCACCCTTTTCGTTCAGCGGGGCGATCTGGCTGTATTCGTCGTTGGAAACCCAGTAACGGTTGATGACGCGCAGTTTCCAGCAGCAGTTGTCGTACTCGAAACCACCGAAGGCTTCCAGGGTACGGTTGCGGGCATAGTCATACTGCCAGCGGGTGATCAGGTTCCACTGGGGAACGATCGGCCACATCATCGAGAAGTCGTGTTGCTGGATTTTGTAGTAATCCTTGATGAAGGTCGACGGGTCCGAAGCACTGCCGTAGTCGCCACCAAACTGGTATTTGCCGGTCAGCTGGTTGTAAACAACCTGGTCGTTACGGTAGCGGTAGCCGACGTTGATGACCTTGTTCGGGTTATCTTCCGGCTGATAGTGGAACATCGCACTGCCGGAGCGTGGGCTATGGCTTTCGGTGTCCCAGTTGTAGTCGGCAGTGGCACGCCAGTCGCGGTTGAAGCGGAACTCGTAGTCCAGTGCAACCGGTGAAACGTTGGATTGCGCATCATCACGCTGGCTTGCGAGGATGCCAGGCAACTGTACTTCACGATCCTTGAAGTAAATGGCTTGGCCGATTGCAACGCGTTGACGTTCGAAACCGTTCTCTTCGATCCAGCGGCTAGTCACGCCCAGAGACAGTTTGTTCTCGTCGCCGATACGGTCAGAGCCGCTGAAGCGGTTGTCGCGGAACAGGGATGCATAGCTGAACGAGTACTCGCTGGTGTCGAATACCGGGATATCGCTCTGATCTTTATTCGGTACGTACAGGTAGAACGCACGAGGTTCCAACGTCTGGCGGTAGTCTTTGCCAAACCAGTTGGTGTTGCGGTCGAAATACAGGCCGCTGTCTACGCTGGCAACCGGAATCGCGCGGTCTTGCGAGCTTTTGAAGCTGCCGCCGGCATAAGGGTTGGCTGCAGTTGACGCTGCTTGCGCTGCGATAATCTGATTCTTGCCGGTGCTGTCCAGATCAAGATCGTACTTGGTATAGACATACTTCAACTTTGGCGTAACGAAGCCATAAGTCCAGTTCATCGGGTAGTCGACGGCTGGCGCTACGTTCAGACGAGTACCGTTTGCACGGGTCAGACCTGTTACGTAGGTATCCAGGCGAGGCGATACCAGGCCATTTTCATCGGTAAAGGTGCCGTTCTCTAGGTCACGATCAAAGCGTACTGCTTCAGTCTCGTAAGAGAAGTTCAACCCGCCCGGATGGTACGGCAGCTGACCATTGAAGGTGATCTGCGGCAAGCGGTTATAAGGAGTGATCTGGGAGATCGTCGCCAATTGGTAAGCCTGAAGATTCAGCCGCGCCTGGTAGCTATCACCACGATAGGTCACCGAACCTTGCTGATTGATGTAGTCCGAACTCTTGATCCCTTCCTGATAGGACTTCAAATCCTGGAAGTAATATGGATCGCTGATATTCGTGTAATCAACCTGTGTCAGTACACGCGAATCCAACCCGCCCTTATGCTGCCAGTTGAGCATGTAGCGGGTTTTTTCGTAGTCGGTCTGCTTGCTTCGCTCGTCGCTATCGTCGTTCAGGTACGCGCCGCCAAACTGCCCTTCGCTGGACTTGGTGAGGTAGCGGAATTCGCCTTCCATCAACATGCCGCGCTTGGTCATGTATTGCGGGTACAACGTGGCATCGTAGTTCGGCGCCAGGTTGAAGTAGTACGGCGTAACCAGCGTGAAGCCAGTCTCGCCACCGGTGCTGAAGCTCGGCGGCAGGAAGCCGGATTGACGACGGTTGTCGATCGGGAAGTAGATGTACGGGGTGTAAAGGATCGGAATGTCCTTCACTCGCAACGTCACGTTGGTCGCCGTACCGAAACCGGTGGCCGGGTTGAGCGTGATGTTGTTGCCCTTGAGCTGCCAGGCGTTGCTGTTCGGCTCACAGGTGGTGTACGTACCGTCCTTGAGACGGATGATCGCGTTCTCGGCGCGCTTGGCGTACAGCGCGTTGCCGCGGATGCGCGATTTGTGCATCACGTATTCGGCGTTGTCGACCTTGGCGGCACCGGTGTCCAGTTGGACTTCAGCGTGGTCGCCCACCAGCAGGGCGCCGTTGTCGCGCAGACGGACGTTGCCGTTCAGCTCGCCACGGTTCTCGGCCTGGTAGAGGTTGGCCTCGTCGGCCTCGACCTGCATGCTGCCCTGGCGCATGACGACGTCACCGGCCAGGGAGGCGATCTGTTGTTCCTGCTCGTAACGAGAGACCTTGGCGCCGATAAAGGTCGGCGCGTCGCTCTTGTTCGTCTTGTCGTTCATGCCAGGACGGATCGGCTCGATGTACGCACCGGAGCAGTACGGGCCGGTTTCGGCCAGTTGCGCAGCGGTGAGCTTCTCGCGAGGGACCCAGTCCAGATGGCTGTAGTCGGCGCTGCGCGAACGCAGGCCACGGCCCTTGGCTTCGGTGACCAGCGTGGTCTGCGGCACGGCCTCGGCACTGCCGCCGGACTCGCCTTGCGGCGTGCCACTGGCGGAGCTGACGGCACTGCCGTCATGCACCGGGCGCGGTGGCAGCGGGGCTGCGGCCGTCTTCGGCGCGCAATCCCAGGCACCCGAAGCAGAGACTGAGCAGTCATACTGTTCCGCGGCGACCACGAATGAGGTGGCGAAAGGTTGCATGGCCAGCAGACTGCCGGTTACCAGCAACGGAAATTTTCTACGAAACGCGGGGGATTTCAATGCCATCTTATTAGTCCGGGCTTCCTGCGTGCCATCTGCCCGCGGTGTGGGCCGCACGCCTCTCGATGGTCTGAAAAAGATGCGTGATAATAAAGCATGACCCGCTTGACGGCTAGCGCCGTCGGAGACCCTTGTAATGCCCGACCAAGATCTACGTTTGCAACAGCTGAAAGTCTGGCTTGATGAGCAATTGCCCAGCCTTTTTACCGCCCAGGGCTGGGGTGTCGTACCCCCGGCCACGTTGACTGCGGCCAGCAGTGACGCGAGTTTCAGGCGTTACTTCCGATGGGACGGAGGAGGTCGCAGTTTTGTCGTAATGGACGCTCCACCCCCCCAGGAAAACTGCAAACCTTTCGTCGATATCGCTCATTTGCTCGGTCAATCGGGAATAAATGTTCCGAAAATTTATGCGCAAGATCTGATTCGCGGCTTTCTTTTGCTTAACGACCTGGGGAAAAAAACCTATCTGGACGTCATTGACGAGCAAAATGCTGATCAATTGTTCGCCGATGCCATCGATGCGTTGCTGGCTTTCCAGCAATTGCCGATGGAAGCGCCATTGCCCAGCTATGACGTCGCGCTTTTACGTCGGGAGCTGGAATTGTTTCCTGAATGGTACGTTCGCCGGGAGTTGGGCATCGAGTTCGACGCGCGGCAACTTGGCCTGTGGCAGCGCGTCAGCGAACACCTGATAAACAGCGCCCTGGCCCAGCCCAAGGTGCTGGTGCATCGCGACTATATGCCGCGCAACCTGATGATCAGCGAGCCGAACCCCGGCGTGCTGGATTTCCAGGACGCGGTCTACGGCCCGGTGACCTACGACATCACGTGCCTGTTCAAGGATGCGTTCCTCAGTTGGCCGCAGGCCCGCGTGCGGGAATGGCAGCGGGGTTATTGGCAGCGTGCTGGCGAGTTGGGCATACCGGTGCAGGCAGACTTTGAAGAATTCCTGCGGGCCAGCGACCTGATGGGCGTGCAGCGTCACCTGAAGGTGATTGGCATCTTCGCGCGCATTTGCCATCGCGATGGCAAACCACGCTACCTGGCGGACGTGCCGCGCTTCTTTGCTTATATAGATGCGGTACTCGCGGACCGGCCAGAGTTGAGCGAACTGGGTGAGTTGCTGGCGAGCCTGCGTGTCGAGGCGGCGGTATGAAGGCCATGATCCTGGCCGCCGGCAAAGGAGAGCGGATGCGCCCGCTCACCCTGCACACTCCCAAGCCGCTGATCCAGGCCGGCGGCAAGCGCCTGATCGAGTATCACCTCGAGGCGCTGGCGAAAGCCGGCTTCACCGATATCGTCATCAACCATGCCTGGCTCGGCCAGCAGATCGAAGGCTACCTGGGGGACGGCGCGCAGTACGGCGTACGTATCCAATACTCGGCCGAAGGCGAGCCGCTGGAAACCGGCGGCGGGATTTTCAAGGCCTTGCCGCTGCTGGGGGACGAACCGTTCCTGGTGGTCAATGGCGACATCTGGACCGACTATGACTTCGCCAGCCTGAACCAGCCGTTGAATGGCCTGGCCCACCTGGTAATGGTCGACAATCCGGCCCATCACCCGTCCGGCGGTGACTTCTACATAAAGGACGGCGCGCTTCATGATGCCGCTCCCGGTGCCGATAACCTGACCTTCAGTGGCATTTCCGTGCTCCATCCCAAGCTGTTCGCGGGTTGCAGTGCGGGTGCTTTCAAACTGGCGCCGCTGTTGCGTGACGCCATGGCGAAAGGGTTGGTGACGGGGGAACACATGAACGGACGCTGGATTGATGTCGGGACGCTGGAGCGCCTGGCGCAAGTCGAAACCCTGCTGGCAGCGGGGCACTAGGATGTTGTGGCCAGGGACTCTGATTGGAGCCGGGGCAGGCTTTGCCATTGCCAGCATTCCGGGGGCTATGTTGGGCGCGTTGCTGGGCCAGGCGTTGGACCGGCGTTTGGAACTGCAAAGCTGGGCGCAGCTACGTGAGCGCCTCGGCGGTCGGCCGGCGCTGCGTAATGACGAATTGCTGTTCGTGTTGCTCGGCCGCCTGGCCAAGAGTAATGGCCGGGTAGTGGACGGGCATATCCAGCAGGCGCGCCAGGAAATGCGCTCGCTGGACATGTCCGAGCCGGCTCAGCGCCGTGCGATTGCCGCGTTCAATCGCGGCAAATCCGGCTCGGACCGGGTGCGCAGTTATTTGGGCGTGCTCAAGGCCCAGCCTCATGCGGCGGAAGGTGTGCTGCGTGCCTGTTGGCGCATGGCCTGGGCGGACGGCAAGGCCAGTACCGCCGAGCGAGAGTTGATTGAGCAATGGGGCAAATGGCTGGGTTGGACGGTCCAGCAGATCCAGGCCCTGGCGGCTGACTACGAGCCAGAGCGCAAACCGTTGGCCAATCGTGGCGGGGCCTATCAGGAGGCGCTGCGAATTCTGGGGGTGACCTCGACCACTGAGCCTTCGGTGATCAAACGCGCCTACCGGCGCCTGCTCAGCCGGCACCACCCGGACAAGATTGCCGGCATTGGCGCCAGCCCCGCGCAGGTGCGGGAGGCGACCGAACGTACCCGGGAGCTGCACAACGCCTATGCGCTGATTCGCGAAAGACGAGACTTTCGATAGCAGAAGCAGGAGCCGCTGTTTTTTATGGTGTAAACCGGATCAATTGTGGGGGCGGGCTTGCTCGCGAATGCGGTGGATCAGTAACAGATATAGTGACTGACTCACCGCATTCGCGAGCAAGTCGAATCGTCGCACCGCCGCTCCCACATTTTACTCTCCAGTGTTTTTGAGATTGGCGATCAGTCCCCGGGATTTTGCGGGCTCAGCCAGCCGCGAATCCGCCGATACAGTTGCTCTTGTCCGGCCGGGCTGTTGTCGGGGAAGGCCTTCAGGGACACTTGTTTGTAGTTGTCATTCTTCAAACGCTTACTGGCCTGGGAACGTTCTTGGGCGGTCTTGCGTGACTGGGTGTCGTCCTGATAGAAAAAGTCTGCCGTCGCCAACTTCAGTTTCGGTGCCAGTTGTTGCAGGTCCGGGGCACGGCCCACCGGGGTTTGCCCGGCCACCATAACGAATTTCTGCACCTGCGCCGGTTGTTTTTCACTCAGGTAACGCGCGGCCCACCATGCGCCGGTGCCGTGGCCGAGCAGCACAACGCTGCGGGCATTCTGGGTCTGGGCGAAGGCGAGGGCGGCGTCAATGCGCGCAAAGATTCGCGTGGCATCGGTCTTGTCTTGTTCATCGTTGCCCGGAACCACGGCCGGGTCGGTGCCTTCAGCTTCGGCGCTGGCGGCCTGCTCCACGGGTTTGGCGACAGTGCTCGCGTCTTTGCTGCTGGTGTCCACGGCCGCCTTGGGCGATTCGATGAGGCGCGGCGGCAGTGTGTCCAGGGTCAGGTCCGGTAGGGACAAACTGAGGGTGCCCCATGCCGCGTCCGGTAATTTCTGGCGCAACGGCCCGATTGCTTGAGGCCAGTCAGCACTTTCGCCGTTGCCCGGGACGATAATCACCACGCCTTCAGGTTCGCCAGTGTTGGCCGGCTTCCATAAGGCGAGGAAGGAGTCGCTGCCCGCCTGCAACTGTTGCTGTTCCTGCTGCGGGATTTGTCGCTCCAGGGCATTGGCTTCTTCCTGGCTGCGCTCCGGCAAAGGCTGGCGCGCCACCGGTTTTTCCGGGGCCGGAGCGGGCGTGTCGGCAGCCTCGACACAAAAGGCGCTGGTAAACAGCAGCGACAGGCACAATGCTGGCAGTGCCGAACGGTGGGAAAGTGGCATCGTTGAATTCCGGCCAGAAGTGATTCCGGCAGCCTAATGGGTTGGTCAGTATTTGTCAGTGAGATGAGACGTGGATCATGGGTTTTCGCTACCTGCTGGTTATCGGCTGTTTATGCTTTCCCTTGATCGTGGGCGCCGTGCCTGCGCCTGCCCCTCACCAGGCGCAGCTCGATGCCGGCCAGCGTGAATGGCTCGGCCAGCATCCCGACTTGCGGGTCGGCCTGGTGTTGCAGGCGCCTTATGCCCAATACGATCGGCGCTTGCAGCGGCTGTCCGGGGCCAACGTCGAATTGATGCAGTGGCTGGCCAAGGCGCTGAATATCGAGCTGACCTGGCGCAACTTTCCCAGTCAGGAGCAACTGGAGGCAGCCGTGCGTGACGGCGAGGTCGACCTCGCTCCCGGGCTGCTGCAAACCCCGGCCGGGCTGCGGCTGTGGCTATTCTCTGATCCGTATATGCGGGTTCCCCAGCACATCGTCGGGATTCGCGACGGAGGCACGTCGGTAGACCTGGAAAAACTCGACGACCAAGCCCGCGTCGCCGTGCGCATGCCCAGCGCGGTGGCGGATTACCTGCGCAGCACCTACCCGAACCTCAACCTGCAAGGCGTGCCCATGGAGCGCCAGGCCCTGCAATTGCTGGTAAGCCAGCAAGCCCGGTATGCCGTGGTGGATGAGGCGCAATTGAGCCGGTTGTCTGGGGAAACCGAGTTCGCCGGCCTGGCCGTGGTGGGCGATATCGGCCTGCCGCAATTGTTGCGGGTGGCGACGCGGCGCGACTGGCCCGAGTTGGCCGACATCATGCAAAGCGCCTTGCGCGCGATTCCCGCCCGGGATCTGGACCAGTTGCACACCCGCTGGCTGCAGCCCAAATATCCTCGTGTGACCGAGTCCCCCGGGTTCTGGCAAAACCTCACCTTGCTTCTCGGCCTTCTCTTGCTCGCCAGCCTGGCCGTGGTGTTCTGGCAACGCCGCCAGCAACGCGGCCTGGAACACAACCTGCTGGCCGCCCGGGAAGAAAGCGCCGCCCGTGCCGCCGGTGCCGAAGCCTTGCGCCTGACCCAGTTCTCCATCGACCAAAGCACCGTCGGCATCCTCTGGGTCAATTGGGACAGCCATGTGCGCTACGCCAACCAGGCCGCAGAAACCATGCTCGGCTACGCTCCCGGCGCCCTGATCGAGCGACCGCTGATCGAATTCGACCCGACGCTGACCATGGACCGCTGGCTCAACCTGTGGAAACGCGCCCGGGCCAGCGAAGACGGGCCGCAGAGTTTTGCGACCAATTGCCTGCGCGCCGATGGCAGTGTATTGCCGGCCGACGTGTCGCTGAGTTTCCTGCGCTTTGCCGACGGCGAATACCTGGTGGTCTACCTCAACGACGTCACCGAGCGTCGCCGGGCCCTCGCGGCCTTGCAGGAAAGCGAGGCGCGGCTGCAAGGGATCGCCGCCAATGTGCCGGGGCTGGTGTTTCGCCTGGAGCGCTTGCCGCGCAGCGAGGCGATCGAGTTTGCCTATATCAGCCAGGGCAGCGAGGGGCTGGTAGGTTACGCGCCGGAAGTGCTCAGTCACCCGGCCATGGGCATTCGCAGCCTGGTGCATCCCGACGACCGCGCCAGTTATCACCGCACCCAGGACCACGCCATCGAGACCGAGAGCAACTGGGCCTGGCAGGGCCGCATCCTGACCCGCCTGGGCGAGCAGCGCTGGGCCGATATCAAGGCTGTGACCCGGCGCCTGGAAGACGGCGCCGTGGTCTGGGACGGCATTGTCTGGGACATCAGCGAGAGCAAACGCATCGAGCTGGAGCTGGACGCCTCCCGCGCGCAACTGCGGGAATTGTCGGCCCACCTGGAAACCGTGCGCGAGGAAGAGAAGGCCCGCATCGCCCGGGAAGTGCACGACGAACTGGGGCAGATGCTCACCGTGCTCAAACTGGAAACCTCGATGTGCGAACTGACCTACGCGCAACTGGATCCCGGCCTGCACGAGCGGCTGAACAGTATGAAGCGCCTGATCGCCCAACTGTTCCAACTGGTACGCGATGTGGCCACCGCCTTGCGTCCGCCGATTCTCGATGCCGGGATTGCCTCGGCGATCGAATGGCAGGCCCGGCGTTTCGAAGCCCGTACGCAGATTCCGTGCCTGGTGCAGGTGCCGGATAACCTGCCGCTACTGAGCGACGCCAAGGCCATCGGCCTGTTCCGCATCCTGCAGGAGGCACTGACCAATGTGATGCGCCATGCCCAGGCGCATACTGTCGAACTGACGCTGGTGGTGGAGGGCGCGTACTTGCGGCTGACCATCAGCGACGATGGCATTGGTTTCGTCCAGGCCCCCGGTCGACCAGTGTCGTTTGGCCTGGTGGGCATGCGCGAACGGGTGCTGATCATGGGCGGGCAGTTGAGCCTGGACAGCGCATTGGGTGAAGGCACCACCCTGAGTGTGACGGTGCCGCTGGATTGATAACCAAAAGAAGAGGACATCCACAGTGATCCGTGTACTGGTAGCTGAAGACCACACCATCGTTCGCGAAGGCATCAAGCAACTGATCGGCCTGGCCAAGGACCTGCTGGTGGTGGGCGAGGCGAGCAATGGCGAGCAGTTGCTGGAAACTCTGCGCCACGTGCCTTGCGAGGTGGTGTTGCTGGACATCTCGATGCCCGGCGTCAACGGCCTGGAAGCCATCCCGCGGATTCGTGCGCTGAACAACCCCCCGGCGATCCTGGTGCTGTCGATGCACGATGAAGCGCAAATGGCCGCCCGTGCGCTGAAGGTCGGTGCCGCCGGTTATGCCACCAAGGACAGTGACCCGGCGCTGCTGCTGACGGCGATCCGCAAGGTTGCGGCGGGCGGACGGTACATCGATCCGGACCTGGCGGACCGCATGGTCTTCGAGGTCGGCCTGACCGACTCCCGGCCACTGCATTCGCTGTTGTCGGAGCGCGAGTTCTCGGTCTTCGAGCGCCTGGCCCAGGGCGCCAACGTCAACGACATCGCCCAGCAGTTGGCGTTGAGCAGCAAAACCATCAGCACCCACAAGGCGCGCTTGATGCAAAAGCTCAACATCACCTCCCTGGCGGAACTGGTGAAGTACGCCATGGAGCACAAGCTCCTATAGCCGCCTATCTATTTGCGACCACCCTGTGCCGCTAGAAAACCCATTCCTGCCACCTGCAGCTGTCGCACTGTTCTGTGCCCGCCATCCGTGTAGGGCGATCCCTACCCCAAACCTTCCATCCTGCTGATGCCAATCTCTCCGGGCCCCCGATTTTCGCCAACTTGCGGCTGGACTACGCTGGGTTCATGGCAGTCCAAAACAAAAAGGTGCGGGTATGAGCGAGGTGGATTCAAATGATGTGCTGGTCAGCTTTCGTGGCGTGCAGAAGAGCTACGACGGCGAGAACCTGATCGTCAAAGACCTCAACCTGGAGATTCGCAAGGGCGAGTTCCTGACCCTGCTCGGGCCGTCCGGCTCGGGCAAGACCACCAGCCTGATGATGCTCGCCGGCTTCGAAACCCCTACCGCCGGCGAGATCCAGCTGGCCGGTCGTTCCATCAACAACGTGCCGCCCCACAAGCGTGACATCGGCATGGTGTTCCAGAACTACGCGCTGTTCCCGCACATGACGGTCTCCGAGAACCTGGCGTTTCCGCTCTCTGTACGCGGCCTGAGCAAGACCGACATCAGCGAGCGGGTCAAGCGTGTACTGAGCATGGTCCAACTCGATGCCTTCGCCCAGCGCTACCCGGCGCAACTCTCTGGCGGCCAGCAACAGCGTGTGGCCCTGGCCCGGGCGCTGGTGTTCGAGCCACAGCTGGTGCTGATGGACGAACCCCTCGGCGCCCTCGACAAGCAACTGCGCGAACACATGCAGATGGAGATCAAGCACCTGCACCAGCGCCTCGGCGTGACCGTGGTGTACGTGACCCACGACCAGGGCGAAGCGCTGACCATGTCCGACCGGGTGGCAGTTTTCCACCAGGGCGAGATCCAGCAGATCGCCGCCCCGCGCACCCTGTATGAAGAACCGAAAAACACCTTCGTCGCCAACTTCATCGGTGAGAACAACCGTCTCAATGGCCGCCTGCACAGCCACACCGGCGACCGCTGCGTGGTCGAGTTGGCGCGCGGCGAAAAGGTCGAGGCGCTGGCGGTGAACGTTGGCCAGGTCGGCGGTCCGGTGACCCTGTCGGTACGCCCGGAGCGCGTCAGCGTGAATGGTTCCAGCGAAAGCTGCGTCAACCGCTTCTCCGGGCGCGTGGCCGAATTCATCTACCTGGGCGACCACGTGCGGGTGCGCCTGGAAGTCTGCGGCAAGTCCGATTTTTTTGTGAAACAACCGATCGCCGAGCTGGACACGGCCCTGGCGGTCGGCGACGTGGTACCGATTGGCTGGCAGGTCGAGCACGTTCGCGCACTCGACCCACTTCTAGAGGCGAATTGATCGCCCCCTTGCTTCACCAACCTCGCACGTGGAGAGAACAACAATGTTGAGATCCCTGAAATATTCCGCCCTGGCTTTGAGCCTGATGGGGGCGACACAGGCCATGGCAGGCCCCGATTTGACGGTCGTGTCCTTCGGTGGCGCGAACAAGGCGGCGCAGGTCAAGGCCTTCTACGCCCCGTGGGAAAGTGCGGGCAACGGTAAGATTGTCGCCGGCGAGTACAACGGTGAAATGGCCAAGGTCAAGGCCATGGTCGACACCAAGAGCGTGTCCTGGGACCTGGTGGAAGTGGAGTCACCGGAACTGTCCCGTGGTTGTGACGAAGACATGTTCGAACCCCTGGACCCGAAACTGTTCGGCAACCCAGGCGACTACGTGAAGGGCGCGATCCAGCCCTGCGGCGTGGGCTTCTTCGTATGGTCCACCGTGCTGGCCTACAACGCCGACAAACTCAAAGCACCGCCAGGCGGCTGGGCAGATTTCTGGGACACCAAGAAATTCCCGGGCAAACGCGGCCTGCGCAAGGGCGCCAAGTACACCCTGGAATTCGCCTTGATGGCTGACGGTGTGGCGCCGAAGGATGTGTACAAAGTGCTGGCCGGCAAAGATGGTCAGGACCGCGCGTTCAAGAAACTCGATGAGCTCAAGCCGTATATCCAGTGGTGGGAAGCGGGCGCCCAGCCGCCGCAGTACCTCGCTTCTGGCGACGTCGTGATGAGTTCTGCCTACAACGGCCGGATCGCCGCCGTGCAGAAAGAAAGCAACCTGAAAGTGGTGTGGAACGGCGGGATCTACGACTTCGACGCCTGGGCCATTCCAAAAGGCCTGGCCAAGGACCGTGCTGACGCGGCGAAGAAATTCATCGCCTTCTCGGTTCAGCCGCAGCAGCAGAAGACCTACTCGGAAAACATCGCCTACGGCCCGGCCAATACGCAAGCCGTACCGTTGCTGGCCAAGGACATCCTGAAGGATATGCCGACTACCCCGGAAAACATCGCCAACCAGGTGCAGATCGACGTGAGCTTCTGGGCGGATAACGGTGAGCAACTGGAGCAGCGCTTCAATTCCTGGGCTGCCAAGTAACTCGGTTGCCAATGTGACACCCACCTGGTGGCGAGGGAGCTTGCTCCCGCTGGACTGCGCAGCAGTCCCATCTTTTGGGGCCGCTTCGCAGCCCAGCGGGAGCAAGCTCCCTCGCCACAGGACAAGCGCCACACCAACGTTTTGCATTCATGTTTAAGAACCCGGAGTTCGCCATGGCCATCGCCATTCCCAGCCCCACCCTGAAACAGCGCCTGGCGCGTGCCGAGCGGCTCAACCGCTGGAAGGCCCAGGCCTTGATCGCGCCGCTGGTGGTGTTTTTGCTGCTGGTGTTCCTGGTGCCGATTGTGGCGCTGCTCTACAAAAGCGTCGGCAACCCGGAAGTGGTGGGCGGCCTGCCGCGCACGGTGGTAGCGGTAACCGCCTGGGACGGTCGTGGCCTGCCCGGCGAGCCGGTGTACCAGGCCATCAGCGAGGACCTGGGCGAAGCCCGGAAAAACTCGACCCTGGGCGACCTCTCAAAACGCTTGAACATGGAACTGGCGGGCTATCGCAGCCTGCTGACGAAAACCGCGCGGGCGCTGCCGTTTACCGAAGCGCCTGCCTCTTATAAAGAAGCGCTGGAAAACCTCGACGAACGCTGGGGTGACCCGGCGTACTGGCAGGCGATCCGGCGCAACACCAGCAGCCTGACGCCGTACTACCTGCTGGCGGCCGTGGATCATCGCATCGACGACCTCGGCGAAATCGCCCCGGCCACTCCGGACCAGGCGATCTACCTCGATATCTTCGCCCGTACGTTCTGGATGGGCCTGGTCATCACCGTGTGCTGCCTGCTGCTGGCCTACCCGCTGGCTTACCTGCTGGCCAACTTGCCGGCACGGCAAAGCAACCTGCTGATGATCCTGGTGCTGCTGCCGTTCTGGACCTCGGTATTGGTGCGCGTGGCGGCCTGGATCGTGTTGCTGCAGTCCGGCGGCTTGATCAACAGCGCGCTGATGGGAATGGGGCTGATCGATAAACCCGTCGAGTTGGTGTTCAACCGGCTGGGGGTCTACATCTCCATGGTGCACATCCTGTTGCCGTTCATGATCTTGCCGATCTACAGCGTAATGAAGGGCATCTCGCCCACCTACATGCGAGCGGCAATTTCCCTGGGCTGCCACCCATTCGCCAGCTTCTGGCGCGTGTACTTCCCGCAGACCTACGCCGGCGTTGGCGCCGGCTGCCTGTTGGTGTTCATTTTGGCGATTGGCTACTACATCACCCCGGCGTTGCTGGGCAGCCCGAACGACCAGATGGTCAGCTACTTCGTGGCCTTCTACACCAACACCAGCATCAACTGGGGCATGGCCACGGCCTTGGGCGGCTTGCTGCTGCTGGCCACCGTGGTGCTGTACCTGATCTACAACTGGCTGGTGGGCGCCAGCCGCCTGCGCCTGAGCTAAGGAGACCGTTGCGATGCTGAGCCCTTATATGTCGCCCGTGGAACGGGTCTGGTTCTACAGCTTGCGGATTCTCTGCGGCCTGATCCTGTTGTTCCTGATCTTGCCGGTGCTGGTGATCATCCCGCTGTCGTTCAACAGCGGAAGTTTCCTGGTCTACCCGCTGCAAGGTTTCTCGCTGCACTGGTACCAGGACTTCTTCGGCTCGGCGGAATGGATGCGGGCCCTGAAGAACAGCATCATCGTGGCTCCGGCGGCGACGGTGCTGGCGATGGTGTTCGGCACCTTGGCAGCGATCGGCCTGACCCGTGGGCATTTCCCGGGCAAGGCGCTGGTCATGGCCCTGGTGATTTCGCCGATGGTGGTGCCGGTGGTGATTATCGGCGTGGCCAGTTACCTGTTCTTCGCACCGCTGGGCCTGGGCAACAGCTTCTTCTCGCTGATCGTGGTGCACGCGGTGCTGGGCGTGCCGTTTGTGATCATCACGGTGTCGGCGACCTTGCAGGGGTTCAACCATAACCTGGTGCGGGCGGCGGCCAGCCTGGGCGCATCACCGCTGACGGCGTTTCGCCGGGTGACCTTGCCGCTGATTGCGCCGGGGGTGATCTCCGGGGCGCTGTTTGCGTTTGCCACCTCGTTTGATGAAGTGGTGGTGACGCTGTTCCTCGCCGGGCCCGAACAGGCGACCTTGCCCCGCCAGATGTTCAGCGGCATCCGCGAAAACCTCAGCCCTACCATTGCCGCAGCGGCGACCTTGTTGATTGCGTTCTCGGTGGTGCTGTTGCTGACCCTGGAATGGCTGCGCGGGCGCAGCGAGAAACTGCGCACCGCCCAAGTCTGAAGCCAAACAGAAATCAAAATGTGGGAGCGGGCTTGCTCGCGAAGGCGGTGTGTCAGTCAACAGAGATATCGACTGGCCTACCGCCTTCGCGAGCAAGCCCGCTCCCACATTGGGCCTGTGTCTATTCAGTAGCTGAATGCAAGACAACCAGCCTAAGTCAGCTACTCTTGTGCCAGCCCATAACTGATAAGAGGCCGCGCACATGAGTACTTCCTCATTCAAGATCGCCCATAAACTGCTCACCGGCCCAGGCGCCATCGAGCAACTGGCCGCCGAGCTGACGCGGCTGGATGTCGACAACCCGCTGATTGTCACTGACGCGGCGCTGGTCAAGTCCGGCACCGTGGCGCTGGCGCTGGCGCACCTGGGTGAGCGGACCTATGAAATTTTCGACCGCGTGCTGCCCGACCCGGAAATCGCCATCGTCGAGGACTGCATGCGTGTCTACCGCGAAGGCGGGCACGATGGCCTGATCGGCGTCGGCGGCGGCAGTGCGATCGACATCGCCAAGAGCGTGGCGGCCTACGCCGGTTACCACGGTGCCCTGGCCGACCTGTTCGGCGTGGACCAGGTGCCGCGCAAAGGCCCGCCGCTGATCGCGATTCCTACCACCGCCGGCACCGGTTCTGAAGTGACCAACGTGGCGATTCTGTCGGACAAGGTCGCGCAACTGAAAAAAGGCATCGTCAGCGACTTCCTGCTACCGGACGTGGCCCTGATCAGCCCGCAAATGACCCTGACCTGCCCCCGCAGCGTGACGGCCGCCAGTGGCGTGGATGCGCTGGTGCATGCCATCGAGTCCTACTTGTCGCTGAATGCTTCGCCGATCACTGATGCGCTGGCCATCGGTGCGATCAAGCTCATCGCCAAGGCGTTGCCCAAGGCCTACGCCAATCCGCTCAACCTGCAAGCCCGTGACGACATGGCCACCGCCAGCCTGATGGCCGGGATGGCGTTCGGAAATGCCGGCGTGGGCGCGGTGCATGCGTTGGCCTATCCACTGGGCGGGCGCTTCAACATCGCCCACGGCGTGAGCAATGCCTTGCTGCTGCCCTACGTGATGCATTGGAACAAGCTGGCATGCGTGGAGCGCATGCAGGAGATTGCCGAGGCCATGGGCGTGAACGTCACGGGGCTGAGTGCCGTGGATGCGGCGGATCAGGCCGTCGAGGCGATGACGCGACTGTGTGCCGCAGTGGAGATCCCGTCCGGCCTGCGCAGCTTCGGTGTGCCCGAAGACGCCATCCCGGCCATGGCCATAGAGGCCGCGGGGATCGAACGCCTGATGCGCAACAATCCGCGCAAGCTCAGCGCCGCGGATATCGAGAAAATCTACCGGGCCGCGTTCTAACCATTGAGCGAGGTCACGGTGCGCGCGGCAAAGCATGAGGTATACAATGCGCGCCATCGTGATTTAGCTCAAAAAGGTGCGTCATGCAGCCCTTCGTCATTGCTCCATCGATTCTCTCCGCCGACTTCGCCCGCCTGGGTGAGGAAGTGGACAAGGTGTTGGCCGCCGGTGCCGACTTCGTTCACTTCGATGTCATGGACAACCACTATGTGCCGAACCTGACCATTGGTCCGATGGTCTGCGCCGCCCTGCGCAAATACGGCGTGACCGCGCCCATCGACGCGCACTTGATGGTCAGCCCGGTGGACCGCATCGTCGGTGACTTCATCGAGGCCGGTGCGACCTACATCACGTTCCACCCGGAAGCCACGCTGCACGTGGACCGCACTCTGCAACTGATCCGCGAGGGCGGTTGCAAGGCCGGCCTGGTGTTCAACCCGGCCACCCCGCTGGACGTGCTCAAGTACGTGATGGACAAGGTCGACATGGTGCTGCTGATGAGCGTCAACCCAGGCTTCGGCGGGCAGAAGTTCATCCCCGGCACCCTCGACAAGCTGCGCGAAGCACGGGCGCTGATCGATGCCTCGGGCCGTGATATCCGCCTTGAGATCGACGGTGGCGTCAACGTCAACAACATCCGCGAAATCGCCGCAGCGGGTGCCGACACCTTTGTGGCCGGCTCGGCGATTTTCAATGCCCCGGACTATCAGGAAGTGATCGCCAAGATGCGCGCAGAACTGGCGCTGGCGCGTCCATGAGTGGCTTTGAGCAGTTGTTCCCCGGCAAACTGCCACGGTTGGTGATGTTCGATCTGGACGGTACGTTGATCGATTCGGTGCCGGACCTGGCGGCGGCGGTGGACCAGATGCTGCTCAAGCTGGGGCGCAAGCCAGCGGGCATCGAGTCGGTGCGCGAGTGGGTTGGCAACGGCGTGCAGATGCTGGTGCGCCGGGCCCTGGCCAACAACATCGAGGCCGAGGGTGTCGATGAGGTGGAGGCCGAGCACGCCCTTGAGTTGTTCAACGTGGCCTATGAAAACGGCCACGAGCTGACCGTGGTTTATCCCGGCGTGCGCGACACCCTTAAATGGCTGCACAAGCAGGGCGTGGAAATGGCCCTGATCACCAACAAACCGGAGCGCTTTGTCGCGCCTTTGTTGGACCAGATGAAGATCGGCCGGTATTTCCGCTGGATCATCGGTGGCGATACCTTGCCGCAGAAGAAGCCCGATCCGGCGGCACTGTTTTTCGTGATGAAAATGGCCAATATTCCGGCGTCCCAATCGCTGTTTGTCGGCGATTCACGCAGCGATGTGCTGGCGGCGAAAGCGGCGGGGGTCAAGTGCGTGGCCTTGAGTTACGGCTACAACCATGGCCGGCCGATTGCCGAGGAATCCCCGGCGCTGGTGATTGATGACCTGCGCCTGTTAATCCCCGGTTGCTTGGGAGCGGGCGCTGAGATAACGTTGCCCGACGCTGTTCCATCCCCTTCTGGAAATCCCATCGTGGTGGTCACTCGCAAACTCTGGATGAAAGTCATCAAGGCCCTGGCCCGCTGGCGTTGGCGCGCCTGACTGATCCTGGCCGCGCTGCGGCACGTTTGCACACCTGACCGTTAGACCCTCAAGCCACGAGGCACCCCATGATCCGCGAAGAATTCCTGCGTTTGGCCGCTGCCGGCTACAACCGTATCCCCATGGCCTGCGAAACCCTGGCCGACTTCGACACGCCATTGTCGATCTACCTGAAACTGGCCGACGAGCCCAACTCCTATCTGCTGGAGTCGGTGCAGGGCGGCGAGAAATGGGGTCGTTATTCGATCATCGGCCTGCCGTGCCGTACGGTGCTGCGGGTACATGATCACCATGTGAGCATCACCCTGGACGGCGTCGAGATTGAAAGCCACGACGTGGACGATCCGCTGGCCTTCGTCGAGGAGTTCAAGGCGCGCTACAACGTGCCGACCATCGCCGGCCTGCCGCGCTTCAACGGCGGCCTGGTGGGTTACTTCGGCTACGACTGCGTGCGCTACGTAGAAAAACGCCTGGGCAAATCCCCGAACCCCGATCCGTTGGGCGTGCCGGACATTCTGCTGATGGTTTCCGACGCGGTGGTGGTGTTCGACAACCTCGCGGGCAAGATGCACGCGATTGTGTTGGCCGATCCTTCCCAGGCCGACGCGTTCGAGCAAGGCCAGGCCAGCCTCGAAGCGCTGCTGGAAAAACTGCGCCAGCCAATCACCCCGCGTCGCGGCCTGGACCTTAGCCGTCCACCGGCGGCTGACCCGGTGTTCCGCTCCAGCTTTACCCAGGATGACTACGAGCGTGCCGTCGATACCATCAAGGAATATATCCTTGCCGGTGACTGCATGCAGGTGGTGCCGTCGCAACGCATGTCCATCGACTTCAAGGCTGCGCCGATTGATTTGTACCGGGCGCTGCGCTGCTTCAACCCGACGCCGTACATGTACTTCTTCAACTTTGGCGACTTCCATGTGGTGGGCAGTTCGCCGGAAGTGCTGGTGCGTGTGGAAGACAACCTGATCACCGTGCGCCCGATCGCCGGCACGCGCCCTCGCGGTGCGACCGAGGAGGCGGACCTGGCGCTGGAGCAGGACCTGCTGAGCGACGACAAGGAAATCGCCGAGCACTTGATGCTGATCGACCTGGGCCGCAACGACACCGGGCGTGTCTCGGAAATCGGCTCGGTGAAACTCACCGAGAAGATGGTGATCGAGCGTTATTCCAACGTGATGCACATCGTGTCCAACGTCACCGGCGAGCTGAAGGCCGGGTTGACGGCGATGGATGCGCTGCGGGCGATTCTGCCGGCGGGCACCTTGTCGGGCGCGCCGAAGATTCGTGCGATGGAAATCATCGACGAGCTGGAGCCGGTCAAGCGTGGTGTGTATGGCGGTGCGGTGGGGTATTTCGCCTGGAACGGCAATATGGACACTGCGATCGCGATTCGTACGGCGGTGATCAAGGACGGCGAACTGCATGTGCAGGCGGGCGGCGGGATTGTGGCCGACTCGGTGCCGGCCCTGGAGTGGGAAGAGACGCTGAACAAGCGCCGGGCGATGTTCCGTGCGGTGGCGTTGGCTGAGCAGACCCCGCAGGACTGAAGTCAGACGTAGATCAAAAAATGTGGGAGCGGGCTTGCTCGCGAAGGCGGTGTGACAGTCACCTGATGTATTGACTGACCCACTGCATTCGCGAGCAAGCCCGCTCCCACATTTGTTTTTGTGCAATCTTCAAATCCGAGTCAGAAATCCAGACTCACCCCGACACTCACCCCCTGCTGGGTAAAGTTGTCGTCCTTTCTCACGTTATAGGCCGCGTTCAACGCCAGGTCCTTGGTCACCTTGTGGGTAATCCCCAGGTTCAAGCGGTCCGAATTGCTGCGTGGCGTGTAGCCGTCCAGTTTGAAATCAATCCCCGGCACGCTGTTGAGGGACATGCCCACTCGCTGCGTATCGTTTTCAAACTCGTGTTCGTGGGCCACTTCACCAAACACCAGGGTTTGCGGAGTGAGGCGGTAGTTGGCTTGTAATCCGATTCCCAGGCGCTTGGAGTCGCGCTGTTGGTCACCAAAGGTCAGCGCGGTGGAGCGGGCATCTTTCTCCGAATAACCATTCACCTCGACCCGCGAGTAATCGGCGCTGATGAAGGGCGAGAAGTGCCATTCGCTATTCGGCTCGGCGATGTCATACCCCACGCGTGCGCTCAAGGCCCATAGCCAGCCGTCAGTGTCGCCTTTCTCGGTGCCTTCACTGATACCCAGGGCGAACTTGCGTTTGAGGTTGTCGAAGTCCAGTTTGCCGCCGGTCAATGCGGCGTCGGCCCACCAGTGATCTTCCTGATACTGGGCGAACGCGGTGCCCAGGTAGCTATTGAGCTTGTAGTCCGAATCGCTGGCGCCGGCCTCAAGGCTCTGGCGATAGAAGCCTGCCGCCACACCCACGCGCCACTCGTCATTGAGCCTGTAGCTGCCACCAATATTCAGGTTATAGCCACTGCCGTCGCCGCTGGCCGAGCTGTTTTGATCATCGAAGTCCAGGTGCTGGCCGCCAGCGTCGACAATCGCTCGCCATTGGCCTACGGCCTGCCAGCTACCAGAGTCGGCTTGCCATTGGTTACGCAATGAATCCTGATGGGCGCGCAAGGTACCTTGGGCCATTTCCGGAAGCAGGGTGATTTCCCAAGGGGCAGCCAGCAGCGAATACGCGTAGTCGGCGATCAATACCTGGCCGGCCTCGGTCGGGTGGACCGTGTCGTTGTAAATCAGCTTGGTCGGGTCCGGGTTGGTGCCGCCGACGCCATACACTGGGTTCCGGCAGGTGGTGCCGCTAAAGCAGGTCTGGTTGAGGTTTTGATCGGTGGCAAAGCCAAAGCGTCCGGGATCGGCGAAGGTTTCCTTGAGCAACAACGGAATGTTCAGCGGGACGATCTGCGCATCGATTTGTGACAGGCGCTGCACCAGGGTCTGGTTGAACACGCCGGCCAGGGCGCTGACGGTCCCTTGGAGCGGCGTGCCATTGACGGCAGGCGTCAGGCCCAGGTCCGGCAGCATCCACACCATGACATATCGGGCGCCAGCCTGTTGCAGAGCCTGGGCGCTGTCGGCCAGGCGACCGGCTGCGGCCGAGGCTTGACCGGGGCTGAGGACCAGGCCGTCGAGGAAGTCATTGCCGCCGCCGGAGAGAAAGTACAACGCGTTGGGGTCGGCTCGGCCACCCGTGGATGCCAGATATCCGGGGCGTGTACGCAACACCAGCCCGGTGTCGCTATCGGTGACGGTGGAGTTACCGGTAATGGCATCGTAGATCTGCTGGGTGGTGTAGCCGCCGACGGCCCAGTTGTTGCCGTCTGCCTGGCCCAACGCGGCGCGCTCCGGCGAGGAGGATGCGTTCAGGTCGCCTGCTGCCACTCCCAGCTTGCCGCCCAACAATGTCGAGGAAATCAGCGAAGTGCTTTCGCCGCTGCCGTCGAAGTACTGCGGGCCGGTGCGGTTGGTGAAGCGATAGGTTGAGCCGGGTGCCCCAGGGTCGGCGAATGTCCCGGCATCGGCCAGGCTGTCGCCGAATACGATCATGGTCGAGTAGGGCGACGGCGCGGCGAACGCTTGGAAGCAGGCCAGGGTTAACAGGCAGCCGACGAGTGGAGCGAAATAAGGGGTCTTGGTCATGAGTCCGTCCATGCTTTTGTTTTTTTATCAGCACTGTGACTGTAGCGACCTTTCAAGGGTTCTGAAAAAATTGACGCCAATTATCGGTCGGGCACTTCCCCCCGTATTTGCGGCGCCATATTGCACCGCTGGCGAGGCTACGTTACTGTGCCTGAACGTATGAATGAGACCCTCCCCGTGTTGATCATCAGCAAACTCTTGATGCGAGTAGTCAAGGCACACGCCCGTTGGCGTTGGCGCGCCTAACTTTTCTCTACCGGCCCCGCCGGACCTGTACCGATTTGCCTTCTTCACCCTTTGTTCGACGCCCCTTGCCGGCCAACCCCGGTAACCGGAAAGTGCGTCTGGCAGCGGGTCACTCCCTTGGAAGGCCGTCATTAGAAGTCAGTGAATTCAAGAGGTTTTAACCCACATGTTGCTGATGATTGATAACTACGACTCCTTTACCTACAACGTTGTGCAGTACCTGGGTGAGCTCGGCGCCGAGGTCAAGGTAGTGCGCAACGACGAATTGACCGTGGCGCAAATCGCCGCGTTGAACCCTGAACGCATCGTCGTCTCCCCGGGCCCGTGCACCCCGACCGAAGCGGGCATCTCCCTCGAAGCCATCCAATACTTTGCCGGCAAGCTGCCGATCCTGGGCGTTTGCCTGGGCCATCAGTCCATCGGCCAGGCCTTCGGCGGCGACGTAGTGCGCGCCCGCCAGGTGATGCACGGCAAGACCAGCCCGGTGTTCCACAAGGACCAGGGCGTATTCCACGGTTTGAACCTTCCGGTGACGGTCACCCGCTACCACTCGCTGGTGGTCAAGCGTGAAACCCTGCCCGAGTGCCTCGAGCTGACGGCCTGGACTCAACTGGAAGACGGCTCCGTTGACGAGATCATGGGGCTGCGTCACAAGACACTGAATGTCGAAGGGGTACAGTTTCACCCGGAATCGATTTTGACCGAGCAGGGCTACGAGCTGTTCGCTAACTTTCTCAAGCAGAGCGGCGGCACGCGCTAAGGACTTTTCATGGATATCAAGACTGCCCTGAGCCGTATCGTCGGCCACTTGGACCTGAGCACCGCCGAAATGAGCGATGTGATGCGCGAGATCATGACCGGTCAATGCACCGATGCACAGATTGGCGCGTTCATGATGGCCATGCGCATGAAGAGCGAGAGCATCGACGAAATCGTCGGCGCCGTGTCGGTCATGCGTGAGCTGGCGGACAAAGTCGAACTCAAGACCCTCGACGGCGTGGTCGACGTGGTCGGCACCGGCGGCGACGGTGCGAACATCTTCAACGTGTCGACGGCCTCATCCTTTGTGGTGGCAGCTGCCGGCTGCACCGTGGCCAAACACGGTAACCGTGCGGTGTCGGGTAAAAGCGGCAGCGCCGATTTGCTGGAAGCGGCAGGCATCTACCTGAACCTGACCCCGGTACAAGTGGCGCGCTGCATCGATAACGTCGGCATCGGCTTCATGTTTGCCCAGTCCCATCACGGCGCGATGAAGCACGCCGCCGGTCCGCGCAAGGACTTGGGCCTGCGCACCCTGTTCAACATGCTCGGCCCGCTTACGAATCCGGCCGGTGTGAAGCATCAGGTGGTGGGCGTGTTCAGCCAGGCGCTCTGCCGGCCATTGGCCGAAGTCTTGCAGCGCCTGGGCAGCAAGCATGTGCTGGTGGTGCACTCCAAGGATGGCCTGGACGAGTTCAGCCTGGCCGCACCGACCTTCGTGGCGGAGCTGAAGGATGACCAGGTCACCGAATATTGGGTCGAACCTGAGGACCTCGGCATGAAAAGCCAGAGCCTGCACGGCCTGGCGGTGGAAAGCCCGGCGGCCTCCCTTGAATTGATTCGCGATGCCCTGGGGCGTCGCAAGACCGAAAACGGCCAGAAAGCTGCAGAAATGATCGTGCTCAATGCCGGTGCGGCGCTGTATGCCGCGGATCACGCCTACAGTCTTAAAGAGGGTGTTGCCCTCGCTCATGATGCATTGCATACCGGGCTGGCGCGCGAAAAGCTCGAAGAACTGGGTGCGTTTACTGCGGTGTTCAAAGTGGAGAATGAAGGATGAGTGTTCCGACCGTTCTGGAAAAAATCCTGGCCCGCAAGGCAGAAGAAGTCGCCGAACGCCGTGCCCGGGTCAGCCTGGCTGAGCTGGAAAGCCTGGCGAAAACCGCTGATGCACCGCGCGGGTTTGCCAGTGCGCTGATCAAGCAGGCCAAGGAAAAGCAGCCGGCCGTTATCGCTGAAATCAAGAAGGCTTCGCCGAGCAAGGGCGTGATCCGCGAGATCTTCATCCCTGAAGACATTGCCAAGAGCTACGAGAAGGGCGGCGCGACATGCCTCTCGGTGTTGACTGATATCGACTTCTTCCAGGGTTCCGACCTGTACTTGCAGCAAGCACGTGCCGCGTGCTCGCTGCCGGTGATCCGCAAGGACTTCATGGTCGACCCGTACCAGATCGTCGAAGCCCGTGCCTTGGGCGCCGATTGCGTGCTGTTGATCGTCTCCGCACTGGATGACGTGAAGATGGCCGAACTGGCAGCCGTGGCCAAAAGTGTTGGCCTCGATGTGCTGGTGGAAGTGCACGACGGTGATGAACTGGAACGCGCGTTGAAAACCCTCGACACACCGTTGGTGGGCGTCAACAACCGCAACCTGCACACGTTTGAAGTCAGCCTGGAAAACACCCTCGACCTGTTGCCGCGTATCCCGCGCGACCGGTTGGTGATTACCGAAAGTGGCATCGTCAATCGCGCCGATGTCGAACTGATGGAAATCAGCGGCGTGTACTCGTTCCTCGTCGGCGAAACCTTCATGCGTGCCGAGAACCCGGGGGCTGAATTGCAGCGCCTGTTCTTCCCGGAGCGTGGCGTTGCTGTCAGCGGTTCAACCCTGGATTGATGATGACCCAGCCGGTGGCGATGACGGTCGAGGCGGGCCTTAAGGCCGAGCAGGATTTGCTCGCCGCTGTCTGCGCGGGGGAGCAGCCGTTCGGCCTGCTGTTCTGGCAGCCCAGCGATCAAGCGTTGGTGATGCCTCGTCGTTTGAGCCGCCTTCCGGCATTCGAGACCGCCAGCCAGGTATCGGCAGATGCTGGTTGGCCGGTGCTGCTGCGGGAAACGGGCGGTGAGCCGGTTCCGCAATCGGCCGCCACGGTCAATATCGCGCTGGTCTACGCGCCACCGCGAAGTGAAGGCGACCAAGGACGCATCGAAACCGGTTACCAGCGTTTGTGCCAGCCGATTTGCGACCTGCTTATCGAGCTGGGTGGCAATGCATCGGTGGGCGAGATTGACGGGGCTTTTTGCGACGGTCGCTACAACGTCAACCTGGATGGCCGCAAAATGGTCGGTACTGCCCAGCGCTGGCGCCAGAGTGGCGGGCGCCCGGTGGGGTTGGTGCATGGTGCGTTGTTGCTGGATGATGATCGCGTCGAGTTGATCGCCGCGGTCAATCGCTTCAATGAAGCGTGTGGCCTGGAACAACGGGTGCGCGCTGAAAGCCACATCGCCCTGCACGAAGCCTTTGCTGCGCCAGACGCGATTGCCCGGCTCGACACGTTGTACCGACAGATGCTCGCGAGCTTCCTTCCGGGTTAACGCGTTCCGAAAACCACCATGGTCTTGCCTTTGACATGCACCAGGTTGCGTTCTTCCAAGTCCTTCAGCACCCGTCCAACCATTTCCCTTGAGCAACCGACGATCCGTCCGATTTCCTGACGGGTGATCTTGATCTGCATCCCGTCGGGATGGGTCATGGCATCCGGCTGCTTGCACAGTTCCAGCAGGCAGCGGGCAACCCGGCCGGTGACGTCGAAGAACGCCAGGTCGCCGACTTTGCGCGTGGTGTCTCTCAGGCGCTGGGCGATCTGGCCGCTCAAGGCGTACAGAATGTCGGGATCCTGCTGGGCCAATTCGCGAAATTTTGCATAACTGATCTCGGCGACTTCGCATTCGACCTTGGCCCGCACCCAGGCGCTGCGTTCCTGTTCCTTGCCGGCTTGTTCGAAAAGCCCGAGTTCGCCGAAGAAGTCACCGGTATTGAGGTAGGCGATGATCATTTCGCGGCCATCGTCATCCTCGATCAGGATGGTGACTGAGCCTTTGATAATGAAGAACAGGGTTTCCGAACGCTCCCCCGCGCAGATGATGTTGTGCTTGGCCGGATGACGCCGGCGCTGACAATGCATCAGCAGTTTGTCGAGGTTCTTGATCTTGGGTGTGGGAGTAATCGCAACCATGGTTGTATCCCGAAAAGACTGCACGGTGTTGTTGAGCTTGTTTTTTTGTTCAGCGCGATCAACGGTTAAGTCATGTCATCCAGTGGATGGCAATGCGCCATTGATTTGGCGCCAGCTTAACAGACACATTCCGGCTTCATTAGGGAATTTACCCCGTAATCCCTGCTGTTGATCGCTTTGATGGGAAACGCTGACGGCCCAAAGCCCTGTGCTAAGCTGGCGACCCTTTTTTAGCAGTGGAGTCTGGGCGATGAAGGCACGCATCCAATGGGCGGGCGAAGCCATGTTCCTCGGTGAGTCGGGCAGTGGCCATGTCGTGGTCATGGACGGTCCGCCGGAGGCCGGTGGCCGCAACCTGGGCGTACGCCCGATGGAAATGCTCCTGCTCGGTGTAGGCGGTTGCAGCAATTTCGACGTGGTCAGCATCCTGAAGAAGTCCCGCCAGGCGGTGGAAAGCTGCGAAGCGTTCCTGGAAGCAGAGCGTGCGACCGAAGACCCGAAGGTGTTTACCAAGATCCATATGCACTTTGTCGTCAAGGGCCGGGCGCTGAAAGAAGCCCAGGTCAAACGTGCCATCGAGCTGTCGGCTGAGAAGTATTGCTCGGCCTCGATCATGTTGGGCGCTGCGGGTGTTGTCATCACTCATGACTACGAGATCATTGAGCTGGGCTGATCGTTGATTGGCAGGCAAAAAGAAAGGGCGCTTAAAAAGCGCCCTTTCTGCGTTATGCGGGACTGTCAGATGCGGTAGGTGCTCTTGGTCATGACCTTGGCCAACAGGCTCATGCCAAACTTCACCGGCGCCGGGAAGCGGAAGCCGCCCGCGTCCAGCGCGCTTTCGGCGTGATGCTCTTCATCAATGCGCATCTGCTCAAGAATCGCCCGAGACTTTTCGTCTTCAGCCGGCAGTTGCTCAAGGTGTTCATTGAGGTGCTTGCACACCTGATGCTCGGTGGCGGCCACAAAACCCAGGCTGACTTTGTCGCTGATCAGCCCGGCTACCGCGCCAATACCAAACGATAAGCCGTAGAACAGCGGGTTTAGCACGCTTGGGTGGCTGTTGAGCTGGCGGATGCGTTGCTCGCACCACGCCAGGTGGTCGATTTCTTCTTCGGCGGCGTGTTCCATCGCGGCGCGTACTTGCGGCAGCTTGGCGGTCAGGGCCTGGCCTTGGTACAGCGCCTGGGCACAGACTTCGCCGGTATGGTTGATGCGCATCAGGCCGGCGACGTGGCGGGTGTCGGTCTCGCTCATCTGCGCTTCGGGCTGCACGATGGCGGGCGACGGACGCTGCGGTTGGCCGCTGAATGGCAACAGCGTGCGCATGGCCGTGTCGGCTTGCAGCAACAGGCGATCAATCGGCGAGTAGTGACGTTGGGTAGTCATGCTGACCTCCGGGAAGAATCTCGGCGGCCAGTTTACCGCAAGAGAGGGGGACGCGTTTGCGCTGGGTCAAATTGCTTGTGTGGCGAGGGAGCAAGCTCCCTCGCCACAGCAAGCTCCCTTGCCACAGGTAGTGCTCAGCCCGGCGGCCAGTTCATCTGGCGTTGACCCAGCACATGCATATGGATGTGATAAACGGTCTGCCCGCCATCTTCATTGCAGTTCATCACCACACGGAAGCCCTTTTCGCAGCCTTGCTCCACCGCCAGGCGCTGGGCGGTGAACAGGATATGCCCGGCCAGTGCCTTGTCTTCCTCGGTGAGGTCGTTAAGGGTGCGGATCGGCTTTTTCGGTATCACCAGGAAGTGCACCGGGGCCATTGGCGCGATGTCGTGGAACGCCAGGACCTGGTCATCCTCGTAGATGATCTTCGCGGGTATTTCTCTGTTGATGATCTTGGTGAACAGAGTATCCACAGCTGTTTCTCCATTGTGAAAGTGCAGGGTGAGTGTACTCAGGCGATCAGCGCGGGCAATAGGCCTTGTTGATCGCGCCGGCGATTTTGCGGGTCAGCCAGCGCGGGCTCAGGCGCGGGCTGAACGCCAGCCAGCGATTACGCCGGCCCGGAATGATGATGGCTTTGTTCTTGGCCAGGGCGCGCACGGTGTAGAGCGCGACTTCTTCCGGGCTCATCAGCTGTTGGCTGCGGTCCAGCTTGGCGGTGTCCATTTGCGCGGTGCCGAAGAACGCGGTACGGGTCGGGCCCGGGCAGAGTACGGAAACCTTGATGCCGCAGGTCTTCAGTTCCTCGCGCAAGCCTTCGGAAAAGTGCAGCACGTAAGCCTTGCTGGCGTAGTAGGTGCTCATCCACGGCCCCGGCTGGAATGCGGCAACCGACGCCACGTTGAGAATCTGCCCGCCGCCGTGCAGGGCCATGGCGTTGCCGAGTGCATGGCACATGCGGGTCAGGGCCAGGATGTTGACTTCCATCAGGTCCTGTTCGGTCATCCAGTCCTGTGCCAGGAACGGGCCGCTGGTGCCGATGCCGGCGCAGTTGACCAGCAGGTCGATCTGCCGCTCGCCTTCCTCAAGCTCCAGCAGGAACCCCGACAGCCGCAAGGGCTCGCCGAGGTCGCAGGCACGGAACAGCACTTCGACGCCGAAGCGTTGAGTCAATTCGATTGCAATGCTTTCCAACTGATCACGCTGGCGGGCCACCAGAATCAAGCTGCGGCCGCGACGGGCCAGTGCTTCGGCCAAGGCCAGGCCGATGCCGCTGGAGGCACCGGTGATCAGAGCGTAACGGGTCATGCGTTTCTCCATCGCAACGCTACCGGGCCTGTGACAAAGGCGTCACAGGCGTCGGGCGTTTTTCACTGTTGCGTAGAGTCTACAGGTTCGGCTGCGTCGTCAGCACTTTGCACATCGACTTCATCGACGGTGGTGGCCTGGTCGCTGTCGTCATCGGAGTTGATGGAGCTGCTTTCGTAGCTACCGCCTACGTCGCTTTCCAGTTGGTCCAGGTAGCCGCTCATGCCCACTAGCACTGCGCCGGCAAAGACCAGCGGAATGAATGCCAGCCACAGGGCGGACAGGATTTTGACCGCGGTAGAGTTGCGCGGTGGCGGCGCGCCGTACTGGTTGGCGCCGGTATTGCCCGGGAGCACCATCAGCAGGATCGGGAAGATGCTGCCTACGAAGGGCACTAGGTGCAGAAACCACAGCCAGCCGGACCAGCCCAGGTCATGCAGGCGCTGCACGGTGATCTGCACGCTGACCCACACAGCGGCCACGAGCAGGGCAATCCCCACCAGGAAGCCAATGACCATGGCAATCGTTGGAGACACCGCGGCGATGCCCAGCCCGACAGTGAAGAACGCGCCTGAGATAAGGAGCATCACCACGCTCAACACCAGTGTCCACGCCAGGAAGCGCAGGCGTCCGATACGACCGTTGACGGTGAACACTTTAAGGGTGGAAAACTCCGGCAGGTTCTCGCCGACGGCTGCCCGGGGCGGGGCGTAAGGCGAAGCGGCGGGGCGGGTGTAATCAGTGGAACTGCCGGCGTCCGTTTCGTGGGTTTCGGCAAGGCTGAAGGCGACAGGCTGCTCTTCTTCTATGCGTGCATCGACCCCGGCGTTTTTCAACGCTTGCAGATAGGTCTCGGCATCGGCGCGGGAAAGGTCGCGTTTCAGGGCGACCGGGCGGCCGGTAAAGAGTTTTTCGATCGCTTCAACGTCGCTTTTGAACAGTTCGGCGAGATTCAGCTTGGCGGTGGTGCTTTCGACACCCGGGAGCAATGCGCCATCAAACACAATCTTGAAACGGTTGTCGCTCATGCGGGCATCCTTGTCACTTGAATAGGGGAGGCCTGCTTCGGTCAGCAGGCGTTACATCGCGGATCAGCGTGGCCAGCGTTCAGGCAATTGTGCCGCATGTTCGAGCGCCTTGCGGTATTCGGCATCCAGGCGGGCCACGAGTTCATCGACGCTGGGCAAATCATTAATCTCGCCGACGCCCTGGCCCGCGGACCACACGGTCTTCCAGGCTTTGGCTTCGTCGTTGAGAGGCTTGAGCTTGGAGCCGAAATTGACTTCGCCCTTGCCTTGCAGCGCAGCGAGGTCAAAACCGGCGTTTTCCAGGCTCTGGCGCATAAAGCTTGCGGGTACACCGGAGACGGCTGGAGTGTGCACGATGTCGGCGGCGCGCGATGTGAGCAGCATCTCTTTATAAGCATCCGGGGCGTGGCTTTCGGTGGTGCCGATAAAGCGGGTACCGAAATAGGCCAGGTCGGCGCCGAGCAGCTGCGCGGCCAGGATCTCGTGGCCGTGGTTGAGGCAACCGGCGAGGAGCAGGGTCTTGTCGAAGAACTGACGGATTTCTGCAATCAGCGAGAATGGGCTCCAGGTACCGGCATGGCCACCGGCACCCGCCGCAACGGCGATCAGGCCATCAACGCCCGCTTCAGCGGCTTTCTCTGCATGGCGCCGGGTGGTGACATCGTGGAATACCAGGCCGCCGTAGCTGTGTACGGCGTCCACCAGTTCTTTCACTGCGCCCAGGCTGGTGATGACGATCGGCACTTTGTGCTCGACGCAGATCGCCAGGTCAGCTTCCACACGTGGGTTGCTGTTGTGCACGATCAGGTTGACCGCATAGGGCGCCGGGTTGTCCAGCAGCGCCAGGCCCGCTTCGATCTCTTCCAGCCATGCCTTGAAACCGCTGCTTTCCCGTTGGTTGAGGGCAGGGAAACTGCCGACGATTCCATTACGGCAGCAGGCCAGGACCAGTTGCGGGTTGGAAATAAGAAACATCGGCGCGGCCACGACAGGCAGGCGCAGACTGTGTTCGAGCGAAGCGGGCAGCGACATTGGAAGTACCCCGAGTAATAGAGATTAGAACGGTTTAACTACGACCAAAATTACGATAGCCAGCAATATCAGAACTGGCACTTCATTGAACCAGCGATAAAAGACATGGCTGCGGGTATTTTCGCCACGGGCAAAACGTTTTACCTGCGCGCCACACATGTGGTGGTAGCCAATCAGCAGTACTACCAGGGTCAACTTGGCGTGAATCCACGCGCCGGATTGAAAGATGGCCGGGTTGAGGTAGATCAGCCAGCCGCCGAACACCAGGCTGGCAATCATCGCCGGCCCCATGATGCCCCGGTAGAGCTTGCGCTCCATCACGCTGAAGCGCTCCTTGCTGACGGTGTCCTCGCTTTGCGCGTGGTAGACGAACAGGCGCGGAAGGTAGAACAGCGCGGCAAACCAGCAGACGATGCTGACGATATGGAAGGCTTTGACCCATAGATAAAGCATTTTTAGTTATTCCCAGGTTCACGGTAGCTGAAGATAGTAGTGGCTCAAGCGTCCACACGTCACGTTGACGGTTGTCGCAGGACGATACGGACCCTATTATCGACGGCTTTCCAGTGGGTTCGTTGAGGGCAGGTTTATGGTCAAGGTCGGTATCGTCGGCGGCACGGGTTACACCGGTGTCGAATTGCTGCGTCTGTTGGCTCAGCATCCGCAAGCTGAGGTGGTGGTGATCACTTCCCGATCCGAGGCCGGTCTGGCTGTGGCGGACATGTATCCGAACCTGCGAGGCCACTACGATGGCCTGGCGTTCAGCGTGCCGGACATCAAGACCCTGGGTGCCTGTGATGTGGTGTTCTTCGCCACGCCTCACGGTGTTGCCCATGCCCTGGCGGGCGAGTTGCTGGCAGCGGGCACCAAAGTGATCGACTTGTCGGCCGACTTCCGCCTGCAGGACGCCGATGAGTGGGCCAAGTGGTACGGCCAGCCTCACGGCGCGCCGGAGTTACTGGAAGAGGCGGTGTATGGCCTGCCGGAGGTCAATCGCGAGCAGATCAAACAAGCGCGCCTGATCGCCGTACCAGGTTGCTATCCAACCGCTACACAGCTGGGTTTCCTGCCATTGCTGGAAGCCGGGCTGGCGGACGCATCGCGGCTGATTGCTGACTGCAAGTCGGGTGTCAGCGGTGCGGGCCGTGGTGCTGCTGTCGGCTCGCTTTACTCCGAAACGTCGGAAAGCATGAAAGCCTATGCGGTGAAAGGTCATCGTCACTTGCCGGAAATTCGGCAGGGGCTGCGTCGCGCAGCAGGTAAAGATGTCGGCCTGACGTTTGTGCCTCACCTGACGCCGATGATCCGCGGGATCCACTCCACGCTGTATGCGACAGTCGTTGATCGTTCGGTGGACCTGCAGGCGCTGTTTGAAAAACGTTATGCCAATGAGCCGTTCGTCGATGTGATGCCGGCGGGCAGCCACCCGGAAACCCGCAGTGTGCGTGGTGCCAATGTGTGCCGTATCGCGGTGCACCGTCCACAGGATGGTGACCTGGTGGTGGTGCTGTCGGTGATCGATAACCTGGTCAAGGGCGCCTCGGGCCAGGCTGTGCAGAACATGAACATCCTGTTTGGCCTGGATGAGAAGCTGGGCCTGTCCCATGCGGGCATGCTGCCGTAAGTTTTCTGCTGTCGCGCAAAGGCCCGTTGATCGGGCCTTTCGTGTTTTTAACGGCCGCTGCGCAGATTGATATACCGTAACAATAGTTGACCGCTTTTCTAGGAGAAGCGGATAATGCCCGCCATCACGCATATGGCGGCGCTACGCCGGGAGATTATCAGCATGAGCGTTGAATCCTTCACCCCCACGGCTTTGCAATTCACCCACGGTGCTGCGCACAAGGTGAAGAGCCTGGTCGATGAAGAGGGTAATGATCGCTTGAAGCTGCGCGTATTTGTTACGGGCGGCGGTTGTTCAGGGTTTCAGTACGGTTTCACCTTCGATGAAGACGTGGCCGATGACGACACCATCGTTGAGCGCGAGGGCGTAAGCCTGGTCGTCGATCCGATGAGCTTCCAGTACCTGGCAGGAGCCGAGGTGGACTATCAGGAAGGTCTGGAAGGTTCGCGCTTCGTGATCAAGAACCCGAATGCCACTACTACCTGTGGTTGCGGGTCTTCGTTCTCGATCTGATCGAAAGCGGATGTAAAAACGCCGCTTGGCCTTGATAGGGTCAAGCGGCGTTTTGCTGTGGGGGGGTCAGGCCGGGTAGATCGCGCCGAGTACCCGAAGGCCGCGGGCGCCGGTGACGCTGGGGCGATTGGCGGCGATGCCTTCAAGGCAGCAATGGGCAAGCCAGGCGAAGGCCATGGCTTCGACCCAGTCGGGGTCCACGCCGTAAGTGGCGGTACTGCTGACTTGGGTGGCTGGTAGCAGTGCGCTGAGGCGGCTCATCAAGGTTGCGTTATGGGCGCCGCCGCCGCAGACCAGCAGGGTTTCGGTCTGCGGTTGTGCGGTTTGCAGGGATTCGACGATGGTCAGGGCGGTCAGCTCAAGCAGTGTGGCTTGCACGTCCTGGGCTGCGAATGGCGGCAGCCGTCCCAGATGATGCTCAAGCCATCCCAGGTTGAAGACTTCACGTCCGGTGCTTTTTGGCCCTTTGGTCACGAAGAACGGGTCGCTGAGTAACGCCTTGAGTAGCAGGGGTTCAACTTTCCCGCTGGCAGCCCACAGGCCATCGCGGTCGAAGTTCTCGCCGCGTTGCTGGTGAATCCAGGCATCCAGCAGGACGTTGCCCGGGCCGCAATCAAAGCCGGCGACTGGCTTGTCGGTCTCGATCAGGCTGAGGTTGCTGAAGCCGCCGATGTTCAGTACGGCGCGGTTGCCCGTGCGCTCGCCAAACAATGCCTCATGAAATGCAGGAACCAGCGGGGCGCCTTGGCCACCTGCGGCGACATCGCGGCTGCGGAAATCACTGACGACGGTGATTCCGGTCAATTCGGTGAGCAGCGCCGGGTTGCCGATCTGCACGGTAAAGCCCCGGGCAGGTTCGTGGCGAATGGTTTGGCCGTGGCTGCCAATTGCTCGAATGTCCTGGGGTTTGAGTTTCTGCTGGTCCAGTAAGGCGTGAATGCCTTGGGCGGCGAGTGTCACCCAGTTCTGCTGGGCAATCGCCGAACGGGCAATCTCGTCCGGGCCACTGGCGCACAGGCCAAGCAGCTCGGAACGCAGGGAGTCAGGCATAGGGATGTAATGGGTGGCAATCAGCTTGATCGCCGGTGCCAACTCGATCAGCGCAATGTCCAAGCCATCAAGGCTGGTCCCGGACATCACACCTATATAGAGCGACATGGCTTAGCGTTTCGCCGAGGCCAGGAGGGTCGAGCGCTCCTGATCCATGCGGGCCATCAATGGCTGGCTCTGCTGCAGGAAGCGCGCGCGCTCGGCCTTGGCGATCGGGTCGGCCATTGGCAGCTTCTGGCCCAGTGGGTCGACGTGCACGCCGTTGACTTGGAACTCGTAGTGCAGGTGTGGTCCGGTGGACAGGCCAGTGGTGCCGATATAGCCGATCACCTGGCCTTGCTTGACGTTGCCGCCAGTCTGGATGCCTTTAGCAAAGCCTTGCATGTGGCCATACAGCGTACGGTAGGTATTGCCGTGCTGGATGATCACAGTATTGCCGTAGCCGCCACGGCGACCGGCCAGCAAAACCTTGCCGTCACCAGCCGCCTTGATTGGCGTGCCGCGCGGAGCTGCGTAGTCGACGCCTTTATGGGCGCGAATTTTGTTCAGAATTGGATGCTTGCGACCCATCGAGAAACGCGAGCTAATACGGGCGAAGTCAACCGGAGTACGGATGAACGCCTTGCGCATGCTGTTGCCGTCAGCGGTGTAGTAGCTGCTGTTGCCTTGTTTGTTGGTGTAGCGCACGGCGGTGTAGGTCTTGCCACGGTTGGTGAACCGCGCAGAAAGGATGTTGCCGGTGCCGACGACCTTGCCGTTGGCGACCTTTTGCTCGTAGATCACGTCGAATTCGTCGCCCTGGCGAATGTCCTGGGCAAAGTCGATGTCGTAGCCAAACACGCTGGCCATGTCCATGGTCATGCTGTGGGACAAGCCGGCGCGTGCGGCTGATTGGGACAGCGAGCTGTTGATCACGCCGTGTACATAGGCAGAGCGCATCACTGGCTTGGTGGTGATGCGGTTGAATGCAAAGCCTTTGGCGCCTTTGGTCAGCGTGATGCTTTCCAGGTCGCTGATATTGCTGTGCAGGTTGTGCAGTTGCCCGTCGGCTGTCAGTTCGAATTCAAGCTTCTGGCCATGCTTGAGTTGGGTGAACTGCTTGGCCTGCTTGTCGCTTGCCAGCACATCATTGACCGTCGCGGCTGGGAGGCCGACCTTTTCGAACAGGGTCGAAAGGGTGTCGCCCTTGGCAACAATAACTTCCCGGTGTAGCGGGTTCTTGGGGGCTTCTACCGCAGGCTTGGCCTGCGCGGTCTCTTTAGTGTCTTCGGCGCTGTTTTCAATCTGGGCAAACGGCGACTCTGTTGCGCTATTTGTGGCTTGCAGTGCGTCGGAAGCGTCTTGATCTTGTGTCAGTTGCTCAACCGGACTTTCCAGGTCAAGGCTCAGTGTCGTTCGTTTGGCTTCCACATCGCTGGAAGGAAATACCAGGAGTGCCAGGCTCAGGAGGGCGGCGATCCCACTTGCGGCGAGCAGGTGGGTCTTCGGGTAAAGCGGCGGCGCTTTAGACGGTTCTGTGGTCATAAGTAATTTTGACTTTGAAAAGATGAATTGGAAAAGATGAATGACATGATGAAGATGAAATAACTGTATAAAATATAACCAAATCATCTGTGGTGCAAGCTTGCGAACGCTAGGCTTGCTGAACGGTGTCCGTGCGCAGGGCAAAACTTGTAATTAGTCCCTGATCTTGTATGGTTGGTTCCCTTTTGAATCTGAGCCTTGCGGGTCTGTTATGAAGTCGGTTGAAGAGCAGCTAGCGCTGATCAAACGTGGTGCGGAAGAACTGTTGGTCGAAGCTGAGCTGATCGAAAAGCTCAAGCGTGGCCAGCCCCTGCGTATTAAGGCCGGCTTTGATCCGACAGCGCCGGATCTGCACCTTGGGCATACGGTGCTTATTAATAAGCTGCGTCAGTTCCAGGAGCTGGGGCATCAGGTGATCTTCCTTATAGGTGACTTCACCGGGATGATCGGCGACCCGAGCGGCAAGAGCGCTACGCGTCCGCCGCTGACCCGTGAGCAGGTCCTCGATAATGCCGAGACCTATAAGACCCAGGTCTTCAAGATTCTCGATCCGGCCAAGACCGAGGTGGCATTCAACTCCACCTGGATGGATCAAATGGGGCCGGCGGATTTCATTCGTCTTACGTCCCAGTACACCGTTGCTCGCATGCTCGAGCGCGATGACTTCGATAAGCGCTACTCCACCAATCAGCCGATCGCTATCCATGAGTTCCTGTACCCGTTGGTTCAAGGGTATGACTCGGTGGCGTTGCGTGCCGATGTCGAGTTGGGCGGTACCGATCAGAAGTTCAACCTGCTGATGGGGCGTGAGTTGCAGCGCGCGTATGGGCAAGAGGCTCAATGCATTCTGACCATGCCATTGCTGGAGGGGTTGGATGGCGTCAAGAAGATGTCCAAGTCCTTGGGTAACTATGTAGGTATCCAGGAGGCACCGGGTGTGATGTACGGCAAGCTGGTTTCGATTCCGGATGCGCTGATGTGGCGTTACTTCGAACTGTTGAGCTTCCGCTCGATGGATGAGATCAATGCATTGCGTGCTGAAGTAGAGGCTGGTGCGAATCCGCGGGACGTGAAGATCAAGCTGGCGGAAGAGATTGTTGCGCGCTTCCATGGTGAGGAGGCTGCTGCCAGCGCTCACCGTGCTGCGGGTAACCGCATGAAGGATGGCGAGCTGCCGGACGATCTGCCGGAGGTTGAGTTGACTGCTGCCGAGGCAATGCCGATTGCTGCGGTCCTTAATAAGGCGGGCCTGGTGAAGAACTCGGCTGTGGCGCGCGACCTTCTGGGGGCTGGTGGTGTGCGTATTGATGGTGAGGTTGTTGATCGCACCTTTATATACGAGCTGGGTGCGACTCACGTTTGCCAGGCGGGTAAGAAGGCATTTGCGCGTATTACGCTTAAATCCGAATAAACCTGAAATTAACTGTT
This sequence comes from Pseudomonas sp. PAMC 26793, assembly GCF_000313235.1. Lineage (NCBI taxonomy): Bacteria > Pseudomonadati > Pseudomonadota > Gammaproteobacteria > Pseudomonadales > Pseudomonadaceae > Pseudomonas > Pseudomonas sp. PAMC 26793. The sequence goes on along the minus strand of NZ_AMXG01000023.1, from coordinate 573 downwards.
GACGGCGATTTATATCTGTCTATAATTCGCCCCACTTCCGGCGCAGTCGAAACGGAAAACTCCTTGGTAAACAAAGAGTTATGTAAGTTTCGACAGCGAGTTGCTTCAGGTCATCGAAGCCCAGAAGGAGTTAGTAAGGCCGTGTTGTTTAGCCCTATTAACGGTTCGATCTTCTCGGTCGAAAGCGGAGAAAAAGAGGTGTTGACAGCAGCGTGTAACGCTGTAGAATTCGCCTCCCGCTAACGAGAGATCGGAAGCGCAAGTGGTTGAAGTTACAAAGGAAGCTTTGAAAACTTCTGAAAATAATCACTTGACAGCAAATGAGGCTGCTGTAGAATGCGCGCCTCGGTTGAGACGAAAGATCTTAACCAACCGCTCTTTAACAACTGAATCAAGCAATTCGTGTGGGTGCTTGTGGAGTCAGACTGATAGTCAACAAGATTATCAGCATCACAAGTTACTCCGCGAGAAATCAAAGATGTAACCAACGATTGCTGAGCCAAGTTTAGGGTTTCTTAAAACCCAAAGATGTTTGAACTGAAGAGTTTGATCATGGCTCAGATTGAACGCTGG